>DUQG01000085.1 GCA_012837935.1 Bacteroidales bacterium | reverse complement strand
ATTTTATTAAATAACTGCAAAATTATCTATTTTCAAATCAAGTCGTAAAATCAAAGAACGCCTGTAGCTGAGTGAAAATCAGCACTATATAAAGAAATTTAAAAAATTAATGCATCACTAGTATTTGTAATTCAATGATTGAGCGTGGAAACGAGTAGCATCTTCTTTTTTGCCCAGCGCATTTGCAAATTTCGCCAATGCATTATCGGCAATGTAATACTCCAATGCGTGTGAAACAGAGTTGTCGTATTTTTCACGAAGTGGCACATAACCCAATTGCCAATAATCGTCGTTATCGGGACGTAAGAAATTGTCTTTTCCGGGTAATGTTGTAGCCGATTTATATATTGCTTCGTAAGCCGTATTTACATCAAAATCGCGCAAACCTTTCATCCAACTGTCCACAATTACCGGAATTGCCGGATCGCCTTCCATCGTAAGCGTTTCACGTCCGAAAAGTTCCCATTTCGGCAGCCAGCCGCTCTCTTTGTACATATCAACCATAGTCCGAACCATATCGAGTTGTTTTTCGGGATAAAGCAGTGTAAGCAATTGATGCACATTACGATAAGTGTCCCAAAGTGAAAAAACGGTATAACGTGTAGAATTTGTTTTCATTGTAATTCCTGTTTCCATTGCCGGATATTCGCCGTTTACATCATTCAGGATATTCGGGTGAATAAGAGCGTGATAAAGAGCCGTGTAGAACACCACTTTTTGGTCGTAAGTGCCACCTTCCACTTTTACGCGTGAAAGATTCTTTTCCCACTCTTCACTTGCGCTTTTAGCTGTTCTTTCCAAATTGAAATCGGGTTGTTCTTTATCCAGATTTTCACGTGCATTCGCGATACTCACGTAGGAAATTCCCACTTTAACGATGATTTTTTCGTTTTTCGCCGTATTATATCTAAAATACACACCTATATCATCACCTGCAATATCACGACGGTATCTTTCATAAAGTTTATATTTTCCTGCTGTTGCGTCCCAAGCAGCTTCGGCAGTCATCGGGCGTTGTTTTTTCCAATAACCGGAAGTTTCGGGTGCTTTGCTCACTCGAAGCACAAAATAAACAGGGAAAACAGCTTCCGGATTGTAGCAGAAAGTTCCCTGCAACTTTATCCCTTCAATTTCCGTGTCGCTTACAAATCGTGTGTAGGAGCCGCTTTCGTTGGTAAGTCCTTCGCCGAGATTGAACAGAATATTGCTTTCTCCTTCAGGAAATGTAAACTCTGTAATTCCTGTGCGAACAGTAGCAGAACTTACAGATGTTACATTATATTTGTCGAACCGACAGGAAAATTTTCCCGGAACGGATTTCAAATTGCTTGCTTTGCTACCATATTTGGTGTAATCCACTTCCAGTTTTCCTGTGGTAGGCATCAACAGCAAGCTGCCCAATTCAGGACATCCTACACCGCTTAAACTATTGTGCGACAAGCCTGTAAAGTAGCTGTTTGTATATTCAAATCCGGTAGAAAACCATTGGCTGTCTTTGTCGTATTTATTGATTTCAGAACCCATCACATTAAAAGGCGCAACTGTAACCATACCGTGAGGCACAATGGCACCGGGATTGGTTGTACCGTAATTTGTTGTCCCGATAAACGGATTAACGTAATCGGTTACTTTTTCTGCAAAAGCAAATTGCGATGCAAAAAGAAACGAAAGAATAAATAGGAAGTTTTTCATGATTATAAGACTTTTAGACTGTTAGACAGTTAGACAGTTAGACTATTAGATTGTTTAATGTATGATGTGGTTGATAAAAAATTTATGATTATTGCATTCTTTACCTATAACTTGTTTTTCAAAACATTAAGGCATTAAGATTTAATTAATGTTTTCATTAGACATTATATAACTTAGATTATTATCTGCTTATATATCAATCTCATAATCAACTAAACTATATAAACTCTATTAAACATGGCTTAATGTATCTAAACTTCTTAAACAATCTTAATGGTTTTCTATGCTTTTAAGAGAAATTTAGTGTTAGGCAAAACATCCGATATCCCAAAAACTTCAACATGAAAATATCATTAAATTCAAACCAATCATCAAAATCACCGTTCGTGCCTTATCTGTAATCTTGCTTTTTGATAAAATCAATTATCTCGCTAATATAACCGAATGCCATACCTACAACAGTATCGGCAGCACCGTAATATACTGCAATTTTATCATCTTCGGTAAGGGCGGCACATGGGAAAATCACGTTTGGCACATCGCCTGCAAGTTCGTAAGGTGCAGCTGGACTTAGTAAATATTCGCGAGTACGATAAAGCACTTTTTCAGGATTGTTTTTATCCAGTAATGCAGCTCCCATTGCATAACGGAAACCGTTGCAAGTGGTAATTACGCCGTGATAAATCATCAACCAACCTTCATCGGTCAAGATTGGGATTGGACCTGCACCGATTTTAGTGCACTGCCAAGCACTTTCCGGGAACGGTGTTACTTTCATCACACAGCGATGTTCACCCCAATATTTCATATCCGGACTGTAACTTATATAGATGTCGCCGAAAGGTGTATGTCCGTTGTCGCTCGGACGGCTAAGCATGGCATATTTTCCGTTGATTTTTTCGGGAAATAAAACTCCGTTTCTGTTGAATGGTAGGAAAGCGTTTTCACATTGGAAAAACTCCTTGAAATCGAAAGTATAACCGATACCGATTGTTGGTCCGTGATAGCCGTTGCACCAGGTAATCCAATAACGGTCTTCAATCCACACCACACGTGGGTCGTATTTATACTCACTTTCAATCATTTCAGTATTTCCGGCTTTCCATTTAATCGGTTCGTGTTCGATGTCCCAGTTGATACCGTCTTTGCTAAATCCGGCAAAGATATTCATTTGTACGGCTTTATTATCGCAACGGAATACTCCGGCAAACCCATTTTCAAACGGCACAACAGCACTATTAAATACGCTGTTGGACGATGGAATAGCATAACGGTCGATAACGGGGTTTTGGCTGTAGCGCCACATAACATCTGTGCATCCGGCAGGACGCGGTTCGAAAGGAATTTGCATGATAATCAAATTAGATTTAATATTTAAATGTATGGCAACAGAGCGTTACCAAATTATAATACAAACAAAGTAAGTCTAATTACGTATCAGAATAAAAAATTTTAAGATTAATTAGTAAAACTGAAATAAAATCAGACTAATTTCCCTACTCCACCCTTCCATGAACAGCCGAGGCAATACAATATTTCTAAATCAAAGCCTTCAAGTAAAGTTCCTTCATGGGTAGGAATTATATTATTGTCCCTGTCAACTACGACAACAATGGTTTCACCCTTTTCATTTTTCACTTGAAAACGACGAATTTTACATTGTGGGCAAAGTTTATTCTTAGACATGCTTAAAAATAAAATAAAGTCCCAAAACTGGTTTGTGCTTCGGGACTTTAATAGGTTATTTGCGGAAATCGAGGGATTCGAACCCCCGGTACAGTTACCCGTACACCGCATTTCGAGTGCGGCCCGTTCGACCACTCCGGCAGATTTCCTATTTTAGACTGCAAATTTAAGTTATTTATTTTTATGTCGCAACAGATTTATCGTGTAATTCAATATTGTCTTAAAGTTATTTTTATGCGACCGTTATGTAAAATATGTAAGTTTTTTGTAGAATATTAAAATAATTTGTCAATTTATTTTGCAAAATAATAAATTTATGTAATTTTGCGCCGTAATTGTTTACAACAAAATTTTTTAAATATTTAATCAATGAAAACCGAAGCAGTTTTAAATGATTTGAAAAGACGGTTCCCGAATGAACCCGAGTATCATCAAGCAGTTCAAGAAGTATTAGAAACCATCGAAGATGTGTACAACGCTCATCCTGAGTTTGAAAAGCAAAATCTGATAGAGAGAATATGTATTCCTGATCGTATTTTCACGTTTCGAGTAACTTGGACTGACGATAAGGGCAACGTACAAACCAATATGGCTTATCGCGTTCAGCACAATAATGCCATAGGTCCTTATAAAGGCGGAATGCGTTTTCACGCATCCGTTTCTCTTTCTATTATGAAGTTCTTAGCTTTCGAGCAGACTTTCAAAAATGCACTTACTACTTTGCCAATGGGTGGTGCTAAAGGTGGTTCTGATTTTAGCCCGAGAGGAAAATCAGACGGCGAAATTATGCGTTTTTGCCAAGCATTGATGACAGAACTTTGGCGAAATATTGGTCCTGATACCGATGTGCCTGCAGGTGATATAGGTGTGGGTGCTCGCGAAGTGGCTTATATGTATGGAATGTACAAAAAATTAGCTCGCGAAAACACCGGAACTTTTACCGGAAAAGGTCTTGAATTTGGCGGTTCACTGATTCGTCCACAAGCTACCGGATACGGCAATATCTATTTCTTGCTGAATATGCTGAAAAGCAGAGGAATAACAGACTTAGAAGGTCAGGTTGTGGCTATTTCCGGCTCAGGAAATGTGGCAACCTATACTGCCGAAAAAGTCCTTGAAATGGGTGGTAAAGTGGTAACCATGTCTGACAGTGACGGTTATATTTATGATCCGGACGGCATTGACAGAGAGAAATTAGATTTTATCTTTGAATTAAAAAATGTATATCGTGGACGTATCCGCGAATATGCTGAAAAATACGGTTGCAAATATGTAGAAGGCGGTCGTCCGTGGGGTGAAAAATGTACCATTGCCTTACCTTCTGCCACACAAAACGAATTAAACGGCGATGATGCACAAATGCTTATTGATAATGGTTGTTTTGCGGTGTCAGAAGGTGCCAATATGCCTTCCACACCTAAAGCAGTAGAGATTTTCCTAAAAAATAAAATTCTATACGCACCGGGTAAAGCGGCTAATGCAGGTGGTGTTTCTACTTCCGGACTTGAAATGACTCAAAACTCTATGCGTCTTAGCTGGACACGTGAAGAAGTGGATGAGAAATTACATCGCATTATGGGTGATATTCATGCAGCTTGTGTGAAATATGGAACAGAGTCGGATGGATATGTAAACTATGTGAAAGGTGCTAATATAGCAGGTTTTATGAAAGTAGCCAGAGCGATGATGGCGCAAGGCATTCTCTAAAAAAACCAAGCATTTTTATTATAGTTTTCTGAGAATTAGTCAGTTTACTAAGAAGTCATTATGACTTTATGATAGATTAAAAGTGTCGGACAGATAATGTGCAACATTTTTAATCACTACTGACCGACTAAAATATTTTTTTGTAATGCAAATCGTTTATAACAAGCCATTTGAAGTGTTTTGCCAACTTGTATAGTTGCTTTTTGAACTTCGTAGAAGTTGCCTTTGCATAACCCCCAATTTTAATTGGGGGAATACTTAAGTTATATTTCCTAATCCCCCAGATAAATCTGGGGAGCCTGTCCGTCCTTTGGCGGATTATTTATGGATTTGTCCTACGGACAATTATTTAGTCGGTCAACAATGATTTTTAATATGAAAAATGCTTTTATTTGACTATTTTATATTAACTTTGAAAGAAATTAAAATAATGGTAGGTATGGCATTGAAAACAGGTGATAAAGCACCAGAGATATTGGGGTTTGATCAGAATGGTAATGAAATAAAATTGGCAGATTTTTCCGGAAAGAAATTAGTACTTTATTTTTATCCAAAAGACAACACACCGGGTTGCACAGCACAAGCATGTAGCTTGCGTGATGATTATGTAAAACTGAGAGAAAAAGGTTATGAAGTGCTTGGTGTGAGTGTAGATAGTGCCACATCGCATCAAAAATTTATTGCAAAGCATGAACTTCCATTTAACTTAATTGCAGATACGGATAAATTACTTGCCGAAAAGTTTGGTACTTGGGGTGAGAAAAAAATGTACGGTAGAACCTATATGGGAATGTTTAGAACTACGTTTCTGATAGATGAAAATGGTGTAATTGAGCGAATATTTTCTCCTAAAGAAATAAAAACGAAAGAACACGGAAAGCAAATTCTTTCACTTTGATTGAAACAAAAACAACTAACAACAAAATATTATTTTCAAGTTTTAATAGATATGAGAAACAATTTTAACCCATGGCATCAAGTAATACCTCAAACAGATACACCTGATGTTGTAAGAGGAATTGTAGAAATTCCAAGAGGCAATAGAGCAAAATACGAATTGGATAAAGATAGCGGACTTCTTCGTCTTGACCGTGTACTTTATTCGTCTATGTATTATCCTCACAATTATGGATTTATTCCACAAACTTTTTGCGACGACCAAGACCCGCTGGATATTTTGATTGTTTCGCAGTCTGAATATGTGCCTCTCTGCATTGTTGATGCTAAGGTGATTGGTGTGATGCGGATGTTGGATAATGGCGAAGCGGATGATAAAATTGTGGCTGTGGCAGCAGGCGACCCAAGCGTAACCCACTACAACGACATTTCAGATGTTCCACCACATATGGTAACGGAAATAATGAGTTTCTTTGAGGATTACACCAAATTGGAAAACAAAACAGTAGTAATTGAGAAAATCTTCGACAAAGAAACGGCTTTACAAATTATTGACGATGCTTATAAAATGTACAAAAACCATTATGGTCAGCTTCATAAGTTTTTCTTTGGGTAATAGAGAACGATGGAAGTAGATAAATGTATCCTTAATAAGAAAAATTACAAAATAGACTGATTAGTCAACAAATCTTTCATTGTCTGAAATTTGTAATTTTTTCGACGCCAGTAGAAAATTTCTTTTTCGTAAAGGTCTCGGGCTTTCAGTCCGAGATTTTTTTGTTTTAATCTACGACGAAGCACATCTGAAAGGAGATAAGAAACAACGTTTCCGGCTCTTCTTTCAGTTTTTAATTGCAGATTTTCCTCTTCAATTAACTCGTTAGGATGAATTAGAAAGTTGATGGGTTTAACTGTGTTTCTTGTTTCGAGGTAAAGTAGGCGTCTTGTCAATGCGTTAATTGAGGGTGCAATGCGCATAAAAGTTCCAATATAAGGCACAGCAAAAGAAGATACAGGTACTTCTAATAATTGCAGGTCGCCTCTTCTGGCTAAGTTTTCATCATCAACAAAATAGGGTGTGCGCGGTGCTTTGAGCCAAGCTAGTTTCTTTTTACTACCGAGCGACATAAACATATCAATCCGTTGAGGTGCTACGGAACTGTCAATTTTGAAACCAGTTTCAACTAAAGCCTGTGGTGTAAATTCATTTACTCGAAGCGCCGGAGCACGAAAAGAAATAACTTCCTCCCCCGAAATATCCTCTAAAATCTTTTTCGCATCAGATAGATGTTTGACTTGCTCTTCTAAACTCATTACATCAAAAGCCTGTCGATGGTCGTGAGTGTATCCGTGGCAAGCTACTTCGTGCCCATAAGGCTGTATCATTTTCACTATTTCGGGAAAATCTTTGGCAAAATCGGCAATAAAGAAAAAAGTAGCTTTCGCATCGTATCTAGCGTAAAGTTCCAGCAATCGAGGCATGCCTTCTTTCCAAACTTTAATTCCTGTTTCGGTGCGTAATCCACCATTGACAATAGAAGTCGTTTCTACATCGTTGGTAAGAAGGCAAATATTTTTCATGCTATTTTCGTTCATTTTCCCAAAAAACCTTAGTTTTCTTTGAATTGATTTATTTATTAGTTTTATAATGCCCATTTTATAAGTGCTGCACCATAGGTCCAACCACTTCCCACAGCAGCAAAGAGTACAATATCGCCTTTTTTAAGCTTGCCTGTACGTCTTGTTTCGTCCAGCAAAATAGGAATAGTTCCTCCAGTAGTATTGGCGTATTTATCCATATTGGTCATTACTTTTTCAAAAGGAAGTCCGATGATTTCTGCTGTTTTTTGAAGAATACGAATGCTCGGCTGGTGCGGAATCATAAAGTCAATATCATTTACGGTCAATCCGGTATCGGTAAGTACTTGATTGATGGCTTTGGGAAGTACTGTAGTGGCTGATTTAAAAACAGCTTTTCCGTCCATCTGAAAATATTGTTCGTTTAAGTTATCAGCCGTAAGTGGAGTTTCAGAACCACCTGCCGGAACGGTAAATCCGAGCATATTTTCGATGGTGTCTATATAAAGTCTGTAAGCCAAAAAGCCTTCGGTAACATTTGCCGAACTCAACACTGCTGCTCCTGCCCCATCTCCAAAGAAAATAGCATCTCTGCGTGTCCAGTCTGTTATTCGTGAAAATGTATCTGCACCAATAACTAATATATTATTATAAACTCCCGCAGCGATATATTGTGATGCCACTGACATAGCAAATAAAAAACCACTGCAAACTGCTGCCAAGTCAAACGCAGCTGCATTAGTTGCTTTCAGTTTGTGCTGAACAAACGCCGCTGTTGATGGTGCTTTGCGGTCAGGCGTGGCAGTAGCTACAATAATCAAATCGATGTCAGTTGGTGCTAAGCCAGCATCTTCAATTGCCCTCCTACCCGCTTCCGTTGCCAAGTCGCTTGTGGCTTGATTAGGTGCTGCTATATGTCGCGCACGAATACCCACATTTTCATATATCCACTGCGAATTAGTGGGTACGATGGTTTCTAAATACTCATTCGTATATATTGTTTCCGGCACGTAAGAGCCTGTACCTATAATTTTTACGTTTCGAATTAATTGTTTCATTTGTTAGACTTTTAGACTTTTCAGCTACTTCTTAAAGCCAATTGGAATTCCATTTTCCATTTCAAACTCTCTTATCACTTTTGCGGGGACTCCACCAACAAGAGTATTAGCCGGCACATCTTTGGAAACTACCGCACCGGATGCCACTACTGCACCTTCGCCAATGGTAACGCCCGGTAGAATGGTAACTCCAATAGCAATCCAAGCATTTTTTTTAATAATAACAGGTGCTAAATAGGCTTCTGAAATATGTTTGTGATATTCGAGTGGTTTGTTATGAGTCAAGATAAAATTTTGTCCTGCCAGCGAAACTCCGTCTTCGATAATAACAAAATTGGGATAAACATCATCAATCGTAACCATCGGACCAATATGTACGCCTTTACCAATTTTTACTCCACGCCAGCGATGTAATTTTACACGAATACCACTATATGGCACTACACGGGATACAACTTGCCAAAAATGGTCCATCATGCGACGATAAAGAAAGCGTGGCATTGCCATAAAACCGGTATAACCATGTTCCTTAGTAGTTCGCTTCCACGCCTGATAAAAAGAACGCTCCACATGATTAGGTAATGGTTGTTTTACTAATGGTAGATAATCTTTCATTTCAGTTCATTTCAGTTAAAAGTTGAAAGTTTATAAAGTTGTAAAGAACAAATCACTTACCTCTTGCTCCTTACCTCTTACTGCTGTTAGTATAGTCCTCCATTTAAATCAATATTTGACCCTGTAATATACTCGTTATCAATTAGATATTTGACTGTTTTATAAACATCGTCAAGCTCACCAAATTTTCCGGAAGGAATTTGTTGTATAATGCTCTCGCGTAGTTTATCCGGCACATCACTTAGTGTCATTCCTGCATTTATATAGCCAAGATTGATATTGTTTATTGTAATGTTTTTCTTTGCGTTTTCTACGGCAATTGCTTTGCTCATTCCCCAAAGTGCTGATTTAGAAGCAGCATAAGCACTTGTTCCAACTACTCCTTTCTGCCCTAGGATGGATGAAAAGTTGATAATCCGTCCAAAGCCTTTTTTGTACATAAAAGGCAGCACTGCATTAATAGCACGAAAAGTACCTCCAAGATTTATATCAATCACGTTCATCCAATCATCCACATAAGCACGGCGTGCAAGAGAATTGTAATTAATTCCGGCACAGTTAATCAGCACAATATCATCCTCTTCGCTAACGTTTTGATTTACCCAGTTTTGCACCTCGTCAGTATTACCTACATCAACACGAGTAAAACAATCCTGCAGTTTTTCATCGGGTAAAGTTGAACTGTAAGTTCCGTACACGGCAAATCCTTCGGCTTTAAATCGGCTTAATAAATCCAATCCAATACCTCGAGATGCACCAGTTATTAGTATTTTCATGTTTATTTGTTTTAAATCAAGACTTCCAATAAGCTTTGACCAATTTACTGTAAATAGTTTTTGCTAATTTATTTCGCTGGGCTACATATTTTAAGTTATTACGCAGGAACTCACGGATATGAAGCATTGTCCATTGAAAATAGCCGTCTGTCCACAATGTATGTGCCAACATCAGACATTTATCCGGAAAAGTTCCTGCTTCGACAACTTTGATAATATCATCAGACGAGTGATAAGTTACGTCAAATGAATTTTCCACCATATCACGTACAGCAAATTTCCCTCCATCCCACGCATAACCTGTATCTGTCAAATAATACACTTCATTAAAATTCGTCGTCAGATAAGGCTCGCCAATCAACCCAAAATCTTTAAGTTCAAAGTTTTTCCAAAATTCTCGATTGTCATATTTGGACGTTGAACTGCCGTGCATACAAACCGTTTTAACCGGATAAAAGGTGCGAAAATAAGCTAAATTTTCTTCAAATGTTTGTTTTGCAAACTGCAAATCGCCTTTGGCTAATGCCAAATCTTCATAATGATAACCAATTTCGTGTCCTAAGCTAGCTATTTTTCTGATTATTTCAGGTTTATTGCTTTGTTGTACGATGCGGAAATAGTAAGTAGCTGAAACACCTAATTCGTGTTCTAATTTTGCCATTTTAAGTGCATTTCCGGCTATCTCATCCACATCATGGCGTAATATCAAAAACTTATCTGCATCAACACCCTTGCAGTATGCAGAGTAATTGATTAACTTATAGTTTCTTGACAAAAAAGATTGAAGTAAGTGTTTATATGTTTTTAGCGTAAAGTCTCTCATTTGAATTTGAGTTGATAGTCGGGGGTTTCCTGCATTATTTCGGCACTTTTGGGATAATTTTCGATAAACCACACCAAAAATGCCGTAACATCAATTTTATCCGCCAACATTCTTTGACGACGAGCCTGAAACTCTTCCTGTAAATTCGGAATAGCAAGTAATTCTTCTATCTTTTCATAAAGCTTTTCAGGCTCACTTGTTTGGATACCATAAGTTAGTCCATGCTTATGTTCCAGCTCTTCCAACACACTTATTTTCCCTGCAAAATCATTAAAACGAATGGATGGAACACCCAACATAGCTGCTTCTACTGCCATACTTTGGCTGTCACATATAACAAACGATGCAAAAGCCATTACATGATGAATAACTTCTACCGCCGTATTCAATTTATAACATTTGTATTTGTCCTGAAGTTCTTTTTCCGATGAAATAAAAACTACATACCCCTTGCTTTCAAAAATCTCAATAAGTCTATCAAGCAGATTATTATTAATTCCCTTTACACCCTCGTCATGATGAGCAACAAGCGAAACCAATCGAATAAGTATATATTTTTCAGCATTAATATTATTTTCAACAAAAGATTTTTGGGGTCTAAATCTATTCGGATGAAGATACGCCAACTTCATATAGCCAGCATATCCTATTTTTTTATGTTGCCATTTTGAGAAATCACAAACTTGTGGTGCTAATATATGATCTGACGACGGGAAAAGTAAATCTGCCAATGTTTTAATCACACTGTAATCATCTTCAGATACTGCGATGAATTTAGCTGTGGAAAAACGACAGATTTTAGCAAGTATAGGATCAGGGCTAATTACTACATGCGGACGAAAAGAAATAACTTGATATAAAAGACGATAAAACCTAGAAAAGATAAGTTTAATAAGCTCAATTTTAGATGATTTGTTATAAATTTTTCCTTCGATATTCACATAGTCGAATCCTGATGTAGCCACTAATTTTTCTAAGACATCTTTTTTGCGAATTAATAAACGCACCTTATGTCCTCGTTTTTGCCACTCAGTAACAGCATTTTTGTAAAAATGGAATTGAGCAGGATGCCCTATTTGGATTAATATCTTCATTGTTTTAGCTTTAAATTATTTTTCACGTAAAGATATTGCTATTTTCTTCTAAGAAACTTAACTCCAATAATTCCAATATTATACAAAATAGAATTAACAATGAATTTAAACCGTCCATATTCAACTACTTCGCCTCCAAATTTTGACTTAAACTCTCTGACACCATAACCTTCATCCGGTTTTCCTGCACCCATCATATCAAAGTGTTTAATCTTATTATTAGATGCATATTCTATGGCAAACCATGTAGCTAATGTGGATGCATAAATATTTTTATATTCTCTATCCAAACCACAAACAAACATTTCATAAAGTACTTCATTCTGAAGTTCAACACATACACTTCCACCAATTATTTTTTCTTGATAACTTAACAAAAAAAACTTTCCAAAATCAGTCAGATACAATTTTTCAAAAAACTCCAAAGGAAAAAGTGGCAATTTTATCTTTGTAGAATACAAATCATCAAGCAAACTATAGTATTCTCTAATTTGTTCAATAGTAGGATTATCAACCAATTCAGCACCATTTTTTATAGAGATACGCACATCTCGTCGTTTTGTTGTGTTTAGTTGAGAAAAAACAGTATCTTTATCAGGTGTTTGTATATGAAAATTCAAATGTTCGAAATAAGAAAATCCGTTTTTATCAAAAATATCTTTGTATCTCGAATAATCACGGTAGTTTCGTATTTCAACATAAATGACTTTTTTACGTAGTCGGGATATTGTGAATTGAAGTAGCGTTTCTAATGCTAACTCACTACATTCCGGTGCCAAGAGCAATCCGCCATGAATAATAGCCCTACGAGAAAAATACCCCTTTAATTCATTGCCTTCTTTGACAATGTAACCTGATACTACACCTACTAATTTTTCGTTTTCAAGAACTCCGAATACAAAACCTTTCAAAAATGATAAAGAATTTAAAAAATCAAAAAAAGAAATACTTTGAAAAACAGATGCATAAGGTGAATTTGCAAGCAATTCCTCCCATTGGTTTTTATTTATATCAGTTACAGTTTCTATCATCTAATAACTTTTTTATAAACACTAATTATTTTTTTTGCTATATTTTCCTCGTCCAAGCCCATTTCCAACATCTTTTCTCTCCCGTTAGATCTTTTGCCACTTTCTAACACCTTGTATAGTTTGTCTGCTATATCTTTTGCATCGTAATCTGCCAAATAACAATTTTCGACACCATCAACTACCTCTTTAACATCTCCTACATCTACCGAAACAATTGGACAATTACAAGCCATTGCTTCCTTGATAAATTGTGGTGAACCTTCTGAATGACTTGCCATTAAGCAACTATCTACTGCATTCATTAACATCGCAACTTCCTTACGCAAATAGCCTTTTAACTCAATTAAATTTACATCATTCGGCAATAATGCTACAGCTGCTTTCGCTAAAGCGGGATTTTTCACTTCATTATCAAAGGAACCTGCAAACAATATTAGCTTTTTATTTTCAGGTAATCCAAGCTTTTGCATAACATCTGTTTTATCCATCGACTGAAACAAATGTATATCAATACCGCAAGGAATTACAACCGATTTTTTAGCAGTTTGTGCTTTTATCTTGTTTCTGTTGGAAACAAAGATATTGTAGGCTGATAGTTTTATTGACCATTTTGAGAAACGAAATGCTTTTTTATTATTTATATCACTACCGTGATAGGTAGTTATTACGGGAATTTTTCGTTGCAGATTGGCTAACAACCCCGACAACCCGTAATGAGCGTGAATGATGTCTGGCTTGTACTCCTTAATCTTACGCTTCATTGGAATGTAACTTCGCAAATAGCCACTTACACCTTTTTCTTCTACTGTGTAATACTCACAGTGTACTCCGGCTTTACGCAAAGCATCCACTTGCTCAATTATAAAAGGTGCTATACATCCGGAATTTTTACTGCAAAGGATTAAAATTTTCATTGTGAATATGCAATTAAACGGTCAATTAGGACTAATTTTACACAAATCATTATGCTATACCACGACCGGCTAGTTTGATATAATTCCAAACTAAAATAATAAAGAATAATAATGGCATATACCAATTAAAATATTTCTTTGTGTTATTTGTAACGTTTGTAATTCCGTAAGCTGCAAACATTAGATATATAGGCAAAGCCGGCAGATGGAAACGTTCCGACTGAGCAAAATTTGAAAAAGCGATTACCATTAAGTAGCCAAAAAAATAGACCTCTATCAGTGTAAAGTCTCGCCATTTCTTCTCTTTTAATATCAATATAAAAGCCAAAATAAGAAAAAACGCCAATATATTTTTCACATAGTTACCTCCGTGCAATAATTGCTGATTTTCTTGTCCATAAATATTAATCATAGAAGGAATGGGAATAATAAAAATTGCAGGTGCAAATATCGTTCGGCTACCATATTTAGCAAAAATATTTCCACCTTCTCGTTGTGCTCGCCACTCCATACCTTGTTGTTGGTTTATATTTCTATTTTCCCAAGTTTCTTCTACCTCTGTGGCAATTTGTCCTCCGGCAAAAAACACAACAGCAAGTAACACCCATAATCCAACTAAAACTCTTTTATGCCATTTAACTACACTCTTTGTAGCAAATATTACCGAGCTAATTATCGCGAATATAGCTACTGCACCTAATACGGTTCTGAATGTAAATAATATAAAAGCTAATACAAGCACAACGAAAATCTGAGTAAACTTTATTTTATTGGATCTTATCGCATAATCTGCTCGCTCTAAAAATGCTATAGTCACAAAAACCATTTCCACCTCTTTCAAGTGCAATCCACAATAATAAATTAAATTAGGCATTAACATAGCCAGAATACCGGCAATCCGTCCCGTGCTTTCTCCAAAAGTTCTAACAGCTAACTTATAAAGCAATATGACTGTCCATGCACTCCAAAAAACTTTTAATAATCGAGGGATAAATATACTATTTCCTGTCAACAAATAAACAAATGAAAGATAAGTTGGGTATCCCATATCTCCCACCTGTAAATCATCAAATATATTAGGAATATTAAAGTTCCCATTTCGAAAAGCAGTTGCTCCTTTTATAGCTAGATAGTTGTATGCTTGTGAATCGGCAGATCCAAATTCATAGGGTTCACCGTTCATATAAAGATAAAATAAGTAACTAAACACTACCCAAGCAAGACGTAAAGCAATGGCATTGTAAAATAGTCGCTTTTCAAATATTTTAGGAGATAGTCTTGACCACTTCTTAGTTAACACATTGACATAATAAAAAAAGCCAACTACTGCTACAGCTCCAAAAATCATCCACAATATACTCATGCTGTTTCTAAAAAAAACAAGAGTTACACCGGCGAGCGTAATAAAATACAATGTAATTGCTTTATTGGTAAAAAATTTTGGAAAATAGTTAAGCATCACTTCATTATTTTTCTTTTTATTTGAATCAGTTTATCTGTAAAAGAAGCATTTAACACCTTTCTAAATAGGAATAATTTTAATTTATCCATTTTTGTTTTTTCATGCCATGAGCCTGCAAAATGATGTATGCAATAGCTGTTTTCTGTAAGTTTTAATACTCCTGTACTCGTTTTAGGACAAAAGTAATCTTTTGGGAAACAATGCATATCATCTTTATAAACCTGATATTCGCCTGTAAATTCAAAGCCGCTTTTTGCCATAATCCCGGATATGATTTGTACGTTTGTAGTCATATCATAGGTGTTATCTGGCTTTAAAAAATGTCGGTCAGTGTAATAATCTAACTGTTCTTTGACCCAAACACCTCCCTTTGCACTCGCCATCAGTCCTGTTGGAAACATAGATGTTTTATTGCTCTCATAACCTGAAAAAGCAGGTAAAGTTAATAAATCATCTAATGACTTCAAAACTTCAACGTCTGTATCCATATATATTCCACCCTCATTATAAAGAGCATATAATCTTACATAATCTGTAACAAAAGCAAATTTTCGTGCCTCATAAGCCTCTTTTACATAAGAATTTGAGCTAACATCAAAATTATCTTCATTCCAAAGTTTAAGCTTATAATCCGGCAAATATTTTTTCCATGAAGCGATACATTTCAATGCCAATTCCGGCATTTGCCCTCTACCAAACCAGCAGTAATGAATTGTTTTAGGTATCATTTAATTGTTTTTGAAAATTTCTACTATCCGCTCACAAGCTTTTCCATCACCATAAGGATTTTGCGCTTGAGCCATTTTTTTGTATAGATTTTTACTTTCAATCAAGTTGGAAACGGTGTTTATTATTTTTTGCTTATCCGTTCCAACTAACACCACAGTTCCAGCATCCACTGCCTCTGGTCGTTCAGTCGTATCACGCATTACCACAACAGGCTTACCTAAACCTGGTGCTTCTTCTTGAATTCCTCCGCTATCGGTCAGCACTAAATAAGATTTATTCATCAAGTAAACAAAAGGCAGATAATCAAGAGGCTCAATAAAGAACACATTTTTATTACTTAAATTATTTTTGTCTAACTCGAAAATTTCATTAATAGGTTTTCTAACATTAGGGTTTAAATGCATAGGATAGACAAAATCTACTTGTGGATATTTGTCAGCTAGTTCTTTTATTGCTTCGCAAATACTGATAAAGCCACTACCAAAATTTTCACGCCTATGACCTGTAATTAGAACCAGTTTTCTATCTCTATTTATCCTACCTACATCATAACCAAAATCATTTAATGTTTGGATAGTATTTGCTTCAGTAGTCTTATTTTTTTCAATTTTCTTAATAACCCATTGTAAAGCATCAATCACTGTATTTCCAGTTATAAAAATTTTATCTTCCGAAATATTTTCTTTTAATAAATTTTCTTTTGAGAGTTGTGTCGGGGCAATATGGTACGATGCAATACGTCCTGTGATTTGTCTATTCATCTCCTCCGGATATGGACTGTAAATATTATACGTGCGAAGTCCCGCTTCGATATGTACAACCGATATTTGTTTGTAAAATGCCGCTAAAGCTGCAGCAGTAGAAGTAGCTGTATCCCCGTGTACAAATACAAAATCAGGTTTTGTTTCGTTTAAAACACCACGTAATTCCAAAAGAATGCGACTTGTAATATCGTACAAATCTTGATTGGTTTGCATAATATCTAAATCAAAATCGGGTTTAATTTCAAACAATTGCAAAACTTGATCAAGCATTTCACGATGTTGTCCCGTTACACACACCAAGGTTTCAAATTCAGCAGAATTGTTTTTAAATTCAAGAACTAATGGTGCCATTTTTATGGCTTCAGGACGCGTTCCAAAAACAAACAGTAATTTCATAATAATTAGTTGTTTTTCAAACAGTTAGTTTATTAAT
The DNA here is from genome assembly GCA_012837935.1 of Bacteroidales bacterium. Classification (GTDB taxonomy): domain Bacteria; phylum Bacteroidota; class Bacteroidia; order Bacteroidales; family Paludibacteraceae; genus UPXZ01. The sequence continues at coordinate 33,620 of DUQG01000085.1, read as the reverse complement.
TTATCTTACAAATGCTCTACCGTGTTTTTTACAAACGTCTATCATATTGTCTTTTTGTTCCTGTGTTATATACTTATTACGCAGGGTAAACGATTCGTCGAAACAATTCTCGTCATTCATTTTGCTTTGTTCAATCAGGTTATACATGTCTAACGAACACAATACTTTTGCAGGATTTCCCATAGCTACACTATTATCGGGTATATCATCAAAAACAATGCTTCCAATTCCGATGATAACGTCATTACCAATTGTTACTCCGGGCATTATTACTACATTTGGACTGACATATACCCTATTTCCAATCGTAGTACAAGCTATTTTTGTGTAATTTAGATTTCGAGTTGAACCGTCATGAGAGTATATCTTCACACCATCACCCAAAATTACATCATCTCCAATAGTAATAAGCCAGCAATGAGAAGGATCGATGAAACAATTATCATTAACTATCAAATTTTTTCCAACCTTTAGTCCTCTTTTTTCTAATTCTTTAATATTGATTTTTCCTCGAAGTTTTCTTATAAAGTTTTTAATTATTTTCTTCATTTTTATAACTATAAATAATAGATATTAAATCACCTACTGTTTTAATTTTCATCAAATCTTTCAATTTGAATTTTATGCCAAATTCGTTTTCGACACTATTTAATAATACCATGTGTGTCAAGGAATTCCATTTTTCAACAGAATTAGAAGATAAATCATCATTTAGTACCATTGATTTATCTTTAAATACATCTCTAAAAATAGTTGTCAATTTTTCAGTAATTATTCTTTTTTCCATTTTTTATTTCGATTTAATTTCATTAAAATTTTCGTATCATCAGGGAGATAATTATTAATTTCTTTATTATTTGAATGATAGATTTGATAAATTTCAAAACCGGATTTTTCATAACTTTTTATTGCAAATTTGTTATTACCAAACACTTGTATATAGACTTCCAATGAATTGCTCTTTTCAATATGATAATTTAACAGAATAGTGAATAGATTATTGCCCCGATATTCTTTTTTGACATAAACATATTCTAACTGATAAGTTTCGGGTAAACGTTCTATTTGAATATCTTTTATTAAATTCTGTAGTTTATTTAAATGCTGTATGTTTTTTGAAGGCATAAAGTAATTGAATATATTTGCTTTGATTGCAGCAGACGAAAGTTCCTTCATTGCCTCTACCCAACCTCCGATTGCAGCCACACACTTACCATTATGCTCTGCCACGATGAAACTACTTAATGAAAATTCGCACCCATCAATATCTTCGTTCAGAATTGAAAATAATATTTTTTTGACTTCTTCTTCTGTAAGATCAAAAAGTGTAGATAAAGGCAATTTATCCGTATTACTTTTTTCAGCTTCAATAATAGCTTCTATTATAAAATTGATGTCTTTATTTGTAGCTTTTCGGATTATATAATCAAGCATTTTCAATCAATTTCTTTAATTTTATTTTGTCAATCTTTTCACTATTGTTTATCGGTAGTTTTTCTAAAAAATAATATACACTAGGCAACATATATGCAGGTAAATTATTTGATAGATGCTTTGAAAGTTCTGTTTTATCAAATTCCTTCGATTCAATAAACAAACATATTTCAATCGTCCTAACCGAATTTTCAAAAGCAATTGCAACGGCGTTTATTTTGTCAAGATATTGACGTGCGTAGAATTCTATTTCTCCAAGTTCCACCCGATATCCCTGTATTTTTACTTGATTGTCAATTCTTCCTATATACATAATATTACCTTCAGGCTCTTGATAACATAAATCGCCTGTTCTATAAAATCTGCAATCCTTACCATCAACGTTTTTATAAAAAAAAGAAGTATCATTTCTTTCTTTGTTGCGATAATATCCAGGTGTAATTTGAGCTCCTGCAACGCATAATTCTCCTTTTTCTCCAAAATCAACTATCTCGTTATTTTCATTCACTATAATTGCATGAACATTTTTCATAGGATTGCCAATTGAAACAATTCCATTTACAGATTTATTTTTTGCATTTCTATTTAACTTATAATATGTACAATAGATTGTAGCTTCTGTAGGACCGTAAAAATCAAACACTTGAACATTTTTTGCATAAGTAAACCATTTTTCAATCAAATTTAATGGACAAGCTTCAGCAGTAAGAATACAATATTTTATGCTACTTACATCAATTTCATTAAAATAGGGTTCCATGTATCGTAACATAGAAGGTGCCATTACCACTACTGTCAATTTATGTTCGTCTATTAAATTACTTACGTACAAATATTTTATTTCTCCATGTGGTACTGTATAGCAACAAGCACCTTTAGTCAGCGCAGACAAATAACACTGTATTGAAACGTCAAATGTAAGATCAAAACATTGTAAACACTTGTCATCGCTATTAACAGTTATTCCGGAATCCCAGAAAGAATCCATAAATGCACTGATATTTTCACGGCTCATTGTTACACCTTTTGGATCACCGGTGCTGCCTGATGTGAAAAGAATATATGCTAATTCAGAATCTAATATATCATCTTTATATTCCAAAAGTTCCCTTGTGTAATGTAAACTTCTTGTATTTACAACAAAATTTTCAGTATATCTCGTTTTTTGTGATGAGTCAAATATATAATTAATTGATACTTGTTCTACAATCTTCATACATCTTTCTAATGGTTGATTAGGATGTAAAGGCACATAAGCTTTTCCTTCGAGCCAAAGTGCAAATATTGATGCATACGTATCTAGGTCATCATTTGCAACGAGTCCGATTAACTTATCGTCAATATTTTTTTCAATAATGTACTGTCTTATTTTCGAAATGCTTTCACCTAATTCCTTATAAGTAAAAAACTCCCTGTTGATACAGAAAGATTTGTTTTGAGAGTTGTTTCTTATTTGATCCAGCAATGGGTCAATAATTGTGTTCTTGAAGTTAAACATTATCATATAATTTTTTGTAAATAAATGCTTTCGTGTTAAAAATTGCTTTTAATATATATTTTGGTATTATTTTATAAAATAAATAGTATTTAAAATTATGATTTTTCCAATGAATAGTTTTTAATTTATTTTTAATAGCTCCACTATTAACTCCGTAAATATAATACTGTAAAAAGGCATAAAGAAATAATCTTTCATATAGATATTTGAATTCTTCATTTTTCATAAATAAAGTATAATCTTCAAACAACATGTGTTCAGATGGGTTATATACTTTTTTTGATACTGCACGATTTTCGATGTTGATATCCTGATTATAAAATGCTAAAGGTTTATTTAGAAATGCCACCGAATATTTCATCGCTATTCGTATCCATAAATCAAAGTCTTCTCCTAACTTTAGATTCGGCTTAAATCCATTTTCACTCTCAAAAACTTTTTTTGGAATACAAACAGAAATAGAAGTTAATGGCATCCACATAGTTTTTGAATATACTTGGCAGTAATTGATATATCCCTGTTGGAAACCTTCATCAACTCCTATATTTGCCGAAATATATTTACCGTCTTTTACCTTGTAATAGCTTGCGCCATAAATTCCTGCATCAGGAAATTCCTCAATTAATCTTTTTATCTCTTCTAAAAATGTTGGCGCCCACCAATCATCAGCATCCAAAAAACAGATATAGGGAAATTTGGCAAGTTTTACGCCGTTGTTGCGAGCGGTAGAAACGCCTTGGTTGGGCTGGGAAGCCCCCCTATGTCCCCCCAAGGGGGGATTTTGGTCCGTGCTATTTAAGAACTCTACAATTAGTTTGTTTGCTATATCAAAGGAATTATCTGTACTTCCATCATCAATAATAATCACTTCAAACTCACGAAATGTTTGAGCTTGAACGGAACGTAGTGCCTTTTCGATATAAGGTGCTTTGTTGTATAGGGGGATGATAATGGAAAACATAACATTAACTTATTTACTTCTAAAGCTATTTCCCCAACGCTACTAACGATATTACATTTATTCCATCCGGACGACAATAACTCATTCCGGTACCGGTAATAATATTCAGTGATTTGGGTAATTTCATTTTACTCGTATCTATATTTGCTACAAATTTGTTAAGATTTGCTGCAGCTTCTTCTATAAATCCTACACCAAGTTTTATTTCAAATGCTGCATAATCTCCATTTCGTTTTTGCACTATCGCATCCACTTCCAAACCGTAAGAATCTTGATAATGGAATACGGTGGCATCATTTGCTTTGGCATAAACATTTAACTCATGCACAGCTAAGGATTCAAATAAAAAGCTTGTATATTTCAGGTCATTTAGCAAGGCTTCTGCATCTAAACCCAATACAGCTACAGACAAAGACGGATCACACAAATGCCTTTTTGACGATTTTCGTAACGTGGCTACAGAACGAATATGGGGACTGAATGCAGGCTGTTCATAGAGAATCATCAAACGCTTTAACGCATCAAGATAATCTGTTATTGTATTACGAGATACTTCATTGTTATCAGATATTTTCATATCTAATTCCAATGTTTTATTATCCACTACTGTTGCCGTGTTTCGTGCGAGCGAACGCAATAAAGCCCGTACTTTAAACGGATCACGTTTAATTCCGCCAACTCGGCTCATATCCACTTCACAAAGTAAGTCAACATATCCATTGTTTATTTTTTGAGCATCTTTTATATTTGCATTTAATAATGTAGGGAAACCGCCAATAACCAATCGTTCGATGATAAATTCGAGCGGAACAGAATTATGAGAAGCATCTGTTTTTTTACCTTTTAACAAGTCTGCCAAACTAAATGCTCCATCGGAAAATCCCAACTCCTGCCAAGTCATCGTATCCATTTCCACAATAGTAAAACGCCCTGCCCCACTATGCAATCGGACATTATCATTGGGATTGGCTGAGCCCGTAAGAATAAATTGTCCTTTTTCTTTACGTTCATCCACTTCGTGACGAATATAATTCCAAATTTCGGGGTGCTCCTGCCATTCATCTACTAATCGGGGTGTTGCACCGACAAGTAACAAATTGGGATTTGTTGCCATTACAATAGGTACTTGTGTATCTCTATCCATTGCCAACATGCTCTTTGCAAACTGCTTGGAAGTTTCAGTTTTTCCGCATGATTTTGGTCCTTTTACCAGCACGGCACCCGATGCCGACAGTTTATCCGCCAATTCTTCTTCTACTATTCGTTTAATATAGGTCATAAATAGTTATCTTTTCTTCAATGCAAAGGTACAAAAAGAAACCGATTGTGCAAATTTTAGGATTTTTATTGTGCAGATTATAGACTTTTTATTGTGCGAAATTCAGACTTTTTGTTAAATACTCAAACTCACGGAATATTTGAGCTTGAACGGAACGTAATGCTTTTTCTATATAGGATGCTTTGTTATACAGTTGGTATGATGACTGAAAACATTACCTATTTTTTAGTTTCTTTAGTACAGAGAATAGTGAAAACGACAATTTATTCAACATAGCCAATTTCTTTACTCCTTTTAGTTCATTGATTTTATATAATTCTTTGGCTTTACTAAAATCATTTTTTTTTATTGCCAAATTAAAAAGAACCTTTTTGATATAATCATCGTATTCTTCCTTATTGTATGGAAAAACATCGGGAAACATATCACATACATACTTGTAGCACTCCCTTTCCTTTTCAAATCTTTTTAAAACTTTCTCATATGAGTCCGGTCTAGTTATAGACACAGTCTCAACACCAAAAGTAGCTGTAGATTCTTGCAAACAATAAAAATCGGTATAAGCAGCCAAAATAATCCAAGTATTCCAATCTTGTAGTGTAAATTGATACTTAATATAATCATCCAAATCGATGTGTTTTTTAAGTATATCTGCCCGATATAGAACTGACGCATTACAACATTTAAAGTCAGAACCAAAAACTTTTTTCTGTAATGCTACACCGTGCTTCGTATCTTTACTTGCTTCTACTTCTTTGATTGTATTCTTTTTTCTATCGTGTACACGGTAGTTTGTATGACACATACCTACATTTGGATTTTGTTCCATAAAATCCACCTGCATTTGAAGTTTGTTTTCATTATGCCAATAGTCATCATTATCACAATTAGCAATATACTTTCCTTCACAATGCTTTACACATGTAGCCCAATTTGCTGCTAAACCGATGTTTTTATCATGAAAAATTAATCTGATTTTATCAGGAAATTGTTGCTGATATTCCTTTAACAATTCACGTGCTCCATCGGTGCTACAATCATCTCCAATAACAATTTCAAAATCAAAATCACATTTTTGATTTAAAATAGAATTGATCGTTTGGCTTACTGTGTCTTTTCTGTTGTAAGAAGGAATTATAACCGATACCAATTTACACTTATTTATGGGAATACGTCGATCTGTCATTAATTAAATTTTAGATATTAATAAACATATTTGGTCACTATCAGCCTGCAAATTTAAACGTTTGATTTTCTTTTGATATTTTTTCTTTTCTTCTTTTGTATAATTATAATTCTCAGAAAGCATACTTAAACCTCTTTGATATTTCTCAGACAAATAAAAAGTAGACCAAATTCCATCATACAGCAAATTCTCTATTTTCAAGCCATGTGTCTGTAAAATATATCTAATACTTTGAAGTGAATGAAGGAAAAAATGTCTGGGTGCATCTATCTGAAACCAATTTAATTTGTATTTTCTCCAAAAATAACTATCCACAATCGGTATTCTTATCAATATCTGTGCATCTTCACTCATTAATTTCTTTAGGTTTTCTATTACATCATGCGGATTAGGCATGTGCTCAAAAACATGATGCAACATAATAAAATCATATTTTTGGTTTATCTCTGATAGTTGTTTGTTTTCGATATTTACAATTACACCTTTTGCAGTTTTATACTGTATATTATTTTCTAGAAATGGCTCAATACCGTACAAGTTTTGAAAACCTCCTTCTGCCATTTGACGTAATAAACCTCCACTTCCACAACCAACATCTAATATTCGAGAATTAAAGTTTAATTTCTTTTTTGGAAACCAATAATATGGATCATTATATATTTTCTTCATTACAAAACCTATGGCATTTTTATTCTCCATATAATAAGAAAATAGTTGTTTTTTTAACCAATCTCTTATGAGTACCAAATTTCTATACTTATTTTTAGGTTGAAGAGAATAATAATTACTTGAATCGTAAAATTTTGCTATATCAGATGGAAATTCACTTATTTGTAAACAACCGCACTTAGCACATTTAAAATATATAAAACTGTCACCGGTTTTATACATTTTTTCTTCTATCGTATAAGTTTTGTTATTTTCTACATTATTGCAAATTTCACAAATATACGAAATAGCGGATGGTGTGTGAGATTTCATATAATCGATTAGAAGTTAAATGTTTTTAGAATTTTATCAATCAATCTTATAAAAAAACACGAATAGAAGGATTGAGTTTTATTTAAATAAAAATGGATAAGTTTTATTCCAAAAGTTCTTGGATCTTTAATATTTAATCTTTTAAGAAACTCTTTATCCCATACATTAAGATGTGCATATCTTTCAATTCCCTTTTCATTTATAAAGTCAAGCACATAATTATCAAAAAAAGGTTGTTCTTTGTCATCAACCTCATCAAAAAGATTAAATCCATTTTTATCTTTTGTATGGATCCATTCATCGGGTATAGGATGAGATTTATCAGGAATCAATTCTCTATTATACATCCTACTTAAAGTAATACAACTTCTTTTGTTTTTATCAAAATCCACAAATTGATAAAAACGTTGTTTCGCTTGGTTCCATATCTCATTGTAAACAGCAAAATGTAATATTTTAATGTCATTTACCAAAGTTTCTTTAATGGGTTTATCGGGATAGGGAATACAATGTGTGTGCATATCGAGTCCCTGATTGTTGTACGGCGTAATATTATCGTCATGAAACCCTCTTGCCATCCAAGAGTTGCCTTCAAATACAAAAAAACGCTTACCACCGGGTAAAATATTTGCCCATTTAAAACAAAAGACTTCACCTGGTTTCGATTCTAAAATCATTTTCCATTCTTCTGTTTCTTGTATATTGGCAGGAAGTACTTCATCAATAGCCAAGTAAATTAAAATTTTATCTCCTTTGATTTCTCTTGCCCGATTAATTGCCATTTCCGATCTTTTTGTTTCGCTATACGTTAAGTCTTCGTTATCCAACAAAATAACTTTGGGATTTGCCAGTGCCATTTCACGAGTTCCGTCTGTGGACATTTGATCAACCATAATAATATAGTCAGCCCACAAACTGTTTGCTTTCAAAAATGCATTTGTAACCCAACTATAGTTTCGTGTTGAAGTTAAACAAATTAACAACGGTCTATTCATTTTATTCTGTATTTACTTAATATCTCTATTCCAAAAAACATCTTTTTTTAATTCCTTAGCAGGTATTCCACCAATCATTAAACTATCTTCAAAAGTTTTATTTATTACTTTTGAGTAACTTGTAACAATAGAATTATTTCCAATCACACTACCTTTTAATATACTGCAATTATTTCCTACCCAAACATGATCGCCAATTTTCACATCAGCATGAACAGGAGAGTTATTAATACTGTGCCAATCACAGTCAGTTATATATACATTCCATGAACACATAAAATCCTTTCCGATGGTAACTCTTTTATATACCATTATGAGTGTATTAGAAGTTATTCCGGAAGCAGTCTCTTTTTTCCCCCCCCCTATTACTAATTCTGCATTATTATCTATTATTATTTTTACTCCATCACCTATAATAAAGTCACCATCTATTATCAATCTTGAATTTTTACCTAAATGAATATAAACCGGAGCATTACCATTATAGTAATTCATAAAGGTTAACTTACCGCTAAGTTCAAAAACACTATCTTCTTCTTTTATTATCTTAATTTTATAGAAAGGTGTAGCTAAGCGAATTTCTCCTGTTCCGCTTACAAACTTCCTTGTTAATAACTTAGAACGAATTTTTCTTATTATTCTTTTTACAATATTCATTTCCACTTATTTAATACATCAATCATTCTATCTACTTCTTCTTTTTCTAACACCGGACTCATCGGCAAACTTAACACTTCATTATGTATTTGTTCTGTAATCGGAAATAAAAGATTGTTCCATTCTTTATATGCCTCCTGTTTATGTGGTGGAATAGGATAATGGATTAATGTTTGAATATTGTTGTCTTTCAAATATTGTTGCAACTTATCTCGTTCTGCTGTTCGTACTACGAATATATGCCATACATGCTCGTTTTCATCAGTTGGATTTTCCGGTAAAACAATTTTTGGATTACTAATTTCAGCAATATATCGTTTAGCTATTTCTTGTCTTCGTCTATTATCTTTATCAATATATTGTAATTTAACATCCAAAACAGCAGCTTGTATTTCATCCAAACGAGAATTTAATCCCTTATAGATATTTACATATTTTTGATTGGAACCATAATTAGCAAGAGCACGAACAGTTTTCGCCAGTTCTTCATTTTTGCACGTTACTGCACCACCATCACCCAATGCACCCAAGTTTTTACCCGGATAGAAACTAAATCCCGCTGCATCACCCAAATTTCCGGTTTTTATACCGTTCCATTCTGCACCAATGGATTGTGCATTATCCTCAATAATTTTCAGATTGTATTTTTTAGCAAGAGCCTTTAATTCTTCTGAAAACACTACTCGACCATACAAATGTACAATTATTATCCCTTTGGTTTTGGCTGTGATTTTTTCTTCAATCTTTGAAATATCAATATTATAGGTATTAATATCCGGCTCTACTAAAACAGGTACTAAGCTATTATCAGAAATTGCTAGAATAGAGGCAATATAGGTGTTAGCAGGCACAATGATTTCATCACCCTTTTGCATGACACCCATCTCCATATAAGCACGTAAGATAAGTCGCAAGGCATCCAATCCATTAGCTACACCAACAGCATGATTACAGCCGATGTAATTTTTCAGGTTTTCTTCAAACCGTTTTACTTCATTACCTAGCAGATACCAGCCACTACGAAAAACAGCTAATAATCTATCTTCAATTTCTTGCTGATAAGTAAGATTAATTTTTTGTAAATCCAGGAATTTTATCATAATTTTCTTACAAATTTAGCCGGACTTCCCACCCATAATTCATTTTCAGGGACATCTTTGGTAACAATGCTTCCCGCACCTATCATGGCATTTTCACCAATAGTAATTCCTCCAAGGATTACAGCACCTGCACCGACAGATGCACCCTTTTTGATTGTAGTACGTTGAAGTTCAAAAGGCTGCTTTGCCCGCGGAAAATTATCATTGGTAAATGTAACGTTTGGACCTATCTGTACATTATCTTCTATCTTTATGCCATCCCAAAGATAAACACCATTTTTGATAGTTACGTTATTTCCTATTTTCACGTCGTTTTCAATAAAACACAGACTGCAAATGTTGCAGTTTTCTCCGATTTCAGCCTTAGGTAGTATAACTACAAATTGCCAAACCCTGGTACTTTCAGGGATATTTACATTTTGAACATCAGAAAGTGGATGTATCATATTTTTGCTATTTAATTGTTTAACTGTTTATATTGTCCTTCATCCGCCTAAACTCCTTATAGTCCCTCACATAATCATCTTCTTCATACCGATGAGAAGCAAGTACCAAACAATTGGAGCCGGAGGAAAAATTTACTAATTCCCGCCAAATTCCGGGTACAATTTTCAACCCTTGATAAGGCCGATTCAAAGTAACGATTCTTTTATTTTTTCCATCATCCAACACTACGTCAAAACTACCATTGGCTGCGATGATTAATTGATGAAGTTCCTTGTGAGCATGACCGCCTCGCTCTTCTCCACCTGGCACATCGTATAGATAGTAAACTCGTGAGATGTCAAAAGGCACAAAACCGTGATTTTCGACAACTGTAATATTACCTTTTTCTCTGTGGTTTTTTTCTAATTCAGTAATTGTACAATCGTTCACTGTAGATTGTTCAAAGCTCACATTTAAATCTATTCCTGTCTTATATTTATCCAATTTCTCTTTCTTGTTTTTTATTAAGGAAGTGTCAAATAATAAAAACTCCTGATAATCACGAATATAGTCATTTTCATCGAAATATGTTGATGCGAGCACAAGTGCTAATGAATTAGTTGAAAAATTATCCATACTTCTCCACATGCCTGCCGGAACAAATAATCCAAAATAAGATCTGTTTAAGTGAAATCTCTTTTTTCGTTTACCGCTGTCAAGCACCACATCAAAACTTCCCGAAAGTGCAATAATAAACTCATCTTGCTCTTTAAAAGCATGACCACCACGCACTTCACCTCCAGGAACATCGTATATCCAATAAGCTCTCTTAATGGTAAATGGAATATGATTCATCCCTTCCAAAAAAGACAAATTGCCTCTGGTTTCAACAATTTTGGGGAGTTGAATTATTTTTGGAGTTCTTTTCATCAATTGTAAATAAGAGTTTATTTGATTAACTAAACTATTCTGTTTTATATTGCATTAATTTTATTTTTTTTCCTAATGCAAACAAATAAAAGCCTAATCGGGTTTTTATCCATTTTTCAGCTCTTTGCTCTTTTTTCCCTTTTACTTGTATCGTGTTCAATTCATTTTTTGCTGCTGCATAATTCCATTGACTTACAGCTTTCAAAAAACGCCTGTAAACCATATAATCATAGGCCCACTGTTCTGAAAAATCTACTTCGTTCGGATATAGTTCATATAAATAGCGACGAATTGCAACTAATCCCTCGTGATAATCCAAGTATTTTTTACTATTAAAGTTGGTAAAAGTCTGCGATGTGTTGTAAACTCGATAGACAACGCATAAATCAGGTATATGACCAAATTTAGTGTGCTTTGCCAGAATAGCCTGTAAAGGAACATCTTCGACCATAAACTTTCTTCTGATAAACTCATCAAAATCTAAATATTGCAAAAGTTCCGCTTTAAACAACAAAGACAAAGGCATCGCATACAAACCACCACGCCAGGTTTTATCAAACACATTACCATCAGCCACGGGATGTAAGGGTGCAATTCCTTCGACCAATTTATTTTCTTTAACCAACAACCGATACCCACCGGTACTTACTACTCCGAAATCAGGATTATTTTCAAAAAAATCAAGTTGCTTTTGAATTTTATACTTATCACACAAATAATCATCCCCCGCACATACACCTATATATTTTCCTCTACAAAGCCGAATCGTATCAATAAAGTTTTTCAGAATCCCCTGATTTTCTTCTTGAAGTAGAAGTTTTATTTTCTCAGGATATCTCTTCTGATAATCCTTACAAATTTCGGCTGTTTTATCAGTACTGCAATCTTCCCCTATAACCAGTTCCAAAGTAAAGTTTCCCTCTTGCATCAAAATACTCTCTATGGTTTGAGCAATGGTGTTCTCCTGATTGTAGGTGATAATAAACACCGAGACAAGAGGATTATAGATTAGCTTTTTATCTGAGACAATTTTCATTTTAACATTTTTATCAGTTCTATCCTACCAAGTTTAGCTGCAGTTGCCGAGAATGCACTCCAATCAGAGCCCAAAATTTTTTGGGTTTTAGAAAGTAAAAACAAATCAATCATTGCACTCTTTATTCCATCACTGGTAACTCTACTTCGAACACACTCCGTCTGATATATTATTTTTTCTCCGTATCTCTTAATCAATTCTTTTAACTCTCTTTCAGAGTCGGTTGCAACGTAAAATTTGACATCATCATTTTCTTTTATTTCCTTCTCAATGTTTTTATAGAACAATTCAGATGGTGAGTTTTTAATGGCATATACGTTATCTGTCCTTCTAATGTGAACCCCAATTGTTGAGTCGGAAAAATGTTTCAAATAACTATTAATAGTCGAGGTTATTTCTGCTGTCGGAAAAAAAACAATCGAAATAATCATTAGTCTTTTCTGACAGAAGAAGACCGGAAAAAGAATATCTTGATTTATTAGATTTCAACAAACTAATTACATATTGATACTTATCTGAAACGGATAATGAATATAAATCAATATGTTTTTTATTGAGAATCTTATTATTAAAAAGGCTAATCGTCTTTCTTTTGATTCTGGATAAAACATCACTTTTATAAGAAATATCTAATTTGTTTTGAACAACTATTCCGGAAATAGGTTGTAATATCTCTTCAAAATTACAGTTCAACTCATTATTGAGTAACCATATCATTTTAATATCTGAGATATTTAATTGTTTGGTTACTGCAATAAAAGATTCAATAGTTACTAATCTATCACAAAGTCCTCCGGTTGGTCTAATTTCAAACATAGCTTAAAAGTTTCATGCTTTACTTTCATCCACAATTATTCTTGATAAAAAGAATTTTGTAGAAATATATTTTTGTGCTAAGGTACCATCAATTGCTGAAAATGCAAATTTATAAACAGAATTCTTTAAATAATTTATATTTTTTCGTGAGCATTCCACTACCCTACCATATGGAAATGCAAAACATTCAACCTTTTTTCCGGTCAGTTCTTCTAAAAACAATTTTGAATCTTCATACTCACGCTTCATTTCACCTTCATCTAAGTATCGAAACATCCTGTGTGTCAGTCCATGAGAACCTATTGTACACAAATTATTTTTTGAAAGTTCAATAAGCTGTTCTTTTGAAATAAAATTCGGCTTTCCAATCAACTCTTTGGTAACAAACAAAACAAAGGGAATATTGTACTTTGTCAAAATTGGAAATGCTTCTGTATAAACACTTTCATTTATATCATCAAAAGTAACTATAAAAACGTTTTTTCTTTTTTTCCCTTTCAAAATTATATCGGATAATTCCTGAAAAGTCATTGCCTTATTACCGCTTTTTAGCTGAATTTCAATAAAGCGTTCAAAAGAACTTTTAGAAAACTGAAACTTAGATGACACTTGCGAAATATCCGACAGAATATCATGAAAAACATATACCTTGGGAGCATCGGGAGTAAAAGCCGACAAAAACTTCAAAAGCAAACGATAGGCTCTGTTCTTTTCGCGTATTATACGTAATTTAATTGGTATCATAAAAATTATTATTTTATGACTATCTGCAAAACTTCCTATTCAATTGCCACTATTCCGTCAGCTGACGGACGTGGATAGATAGTTGGAAATTCAATCGGCTTTAGCCAAAATTTAAATAATCTTGGGCTAAAGCCCGATTTCAAAGTCGCGTTTTACCCACGAGTTAAAACTCGTGGTCGCTCGAACTTGTTCGCTTGTTTTACAAGAATTGATAAATGTTATTAGGACACATTGCGGATAATCATTTATTTTTCATTTCCAAAATTTCTTTTCGTACTTCTTTTATTCTCAAATTCATAAAAAAAGCTAATTCGCCTTTTCGTTGCATATAACTAAAGTAAGCTTTTTGTCGATTGTTATTAGCAAACTCTTTTTCAAACATTTTTTTCATATAAAACAGAAATGACTTTGCAATAAATTTAAATACTTTCAAATTAAATTTAAATCCATTTTCACAAAAAAAACCGTAAGAACCACTAATACCAATATTATAAAAACGTCGCCCCATATCTTTTTCCGAGCCCTGTTTATCAACAAACTGTAAATGTTCCATAACTGCCAATGGCGTATATCCTATTAATAGATTCTTTTTGTGTAATTTAATGACCAGCCCTGTATCACCGTCACCCACTAAATAGTTACCAATCAAATCGGGATTAAATCCTCCCAAATTATTAAAAATCTTCTTTTTAATCGAAAAAACTCCACCATTTAAATAGAAGGATGTATCGTACTTTACTTTATCACCATAATCTAACTTTCCGAGCATAAATTCGTATGGTTCTATCCAGTCAGGTGGGGTTTTATCCCATTTAATTAAAATTTTTCCGGTTACAGCCACTACCTCCTGATTGCCTTCGTAAACCTTTAAAATTTCACTCGCACATTCCGGATTAAACAGCCCGTCATCATCACAAAACATCAAAATATCCGCTTTTGCCCTATTCGCGCCTGCGTGACGAGCGTTTGTTGAACCTTGTTTTGTTTCAAGCAGATAATAAAAATTCTTGTAATCTTTGATAAAGTTTTGAATTAGTTCACCACTTCCATCTGTTGAATTATTATCCACCACTATCACTTCAAACTTATCCGCATCTAAGGTTTGTTTCGTCCAAGTTTCCAGTGAGCGGAGAATTACATCCGCTCGATTGTAAGTGGGTATGATAATGGAAAGCTGCATATTTTAACGAACAAATTTGTTTAAAACCTTCAAGAATCTATTAGCTATCTTAAACAAAAACATATTCTTCTTTAATCGGTTCATGTTTTTAACCCAAGACTGAGTCAATAAATTTTCCAAATAATGCCTTTCTTCCAATTCTTTAAGCACTATGTCTGATAAATTGTTTTTTAATACAATAGACTTTTCCCTCTCTTGTAATTCTTTATTAACACTCGAGATACCATCTTCATAAAATATTGCAATCGGAACATTAAGTAACTGATATTTACATTTATTTAACCCACTTACAACAAAAAAGAATTCCCAGTCTGATACAATTTTATGACCTTCATTATACATACCAAACTTATCAAATAGTGTTTTTTTGATAAATGTATTGGGATGAGTAAGGTGTTTATAAACAGACTGATAAAGACCAAGTTCTTTTGGTGGATATAATGTAACACTACCGGTTTTCCCTTTCAAAATTAATATTCCCGAACATAAATCACAATTTTCATCAATCTGCTCAACGCAGTTTTCAACAACAAAGGCATCAAATAGTATATCACCACTATTCAAAAAAAAGTAGGAAATCACCCGTTGACATTTCAACACCTTTATTCATCGCATTATAAATGCCATTATCCGGTTCACTAATCCATTTTAATTGAATAGAAGGAACTAAATTTTCAAAATTCCGAATTATTTGCTCACTATTATCGAATGAATTACCATCTATCACAATGTATTCAAACTTGTTATAAGTCTGAGCAAAAACACTCTGCATAGTTTTCTCTAAACCTGAAGCGTTATTGTGATTGATGGTAATTATTGAAATTTTCACTGCCAAGTTACATTTTTCTTAATAATAGTTGCCGGATTTCCACCAATTAACAAATTCTCTTCATAAAAAGAAGTCTTAACCACCGAATCAGAAGCAACAATACATCCGTTGGGGATATTCACGCCTTTGTATATCTTAGTATTACAACCAATCCACACATGATTTCCTATGGTAATTTCATTAGTTAATTTGTTTTTTTTGCTTCATATTGAATGTCATGGAAGTCTTCATCCAAAAATTGACAATTCCATGAAATGGCACATCCATCTCCAATTTTAAGCTTTTGAGAAATTATAAAGTTAGTAAATGAATTTACATAACCACCTTTACCTATTTCAATTAATCCTTTCGGTCCAACATCAATACGACATCCTCTACCAATCGAATAGTCTCCTTTAACTATTAACTTTCCTCTAATATTTAAAACGGTTAAATCCTTTTTACAAGTAAACCCATTGTAACTTACCGCAATAAGTAACAATCCGTCAGACTTGATATTCTTAATATTTTTAATTATCACATTTTGAGCAGCTATCAAACTTTTATTTCCTCTCAAAAAAGAATAAATCCAGCTACCCAATAAAAGAACAAAGCTATATTGGTTTTCGTTGGCAATTTTCTTTATTTTCCGAAGTATCATTTGTTTAATAACTTAAAAATTTTTTAATTAATTTATCTATTTTTCTAACTATCCTATTGTTATGGTTTTTTTGTGTTTTCAACAACCATATTTGAATAAGTTTATCAGCAATTGTCCGTGGATCCTTGAATCTTTCCGGATTTTTTATTTGATAAAATTTGGCTTTCTTAACCCAATCTATATCCCAAATGTTTAATTCTTTGAAGAATTTTGTACCATGTTCTTCAAAGTAATTAAGTATAGTCAATTCCCAATGATAATTTTGATTAACTGACAAATGATTAAGGTCAATGCCATTTTGACGATATATATTTATCCATTCATCCGGCACTTCTTTCAAATCGTTGTTTTTTAAATTCTCCATGTGATGATACTGCCTAAATATATCTATTGAATGTTTATGGGAATAATTAATTTTTTCGAAGCACTGATACCATCTTTGCTTCATTTTCATTCTTTCCCAGTCGGTATATTGTAGATGAAGAATCTTTATTTCTGAAGCTTCATAAACAACTTTCGTAGTTTTAGTTGGATCAAACAATCTAGCTGCATGAATCAAACCACTCTTAAATTCTGCTCCATCGTCCATGTAACCCACAGGAATTGAAAATGAATAATCCCAAAATTTCTCAAAATTTTTATATATATTTATCCAAGGAAATTTTATTATAGCTCCTTCAGGCAAATTTTGCATTTCTATCCATTCTTTGGACTGAAAGTTAGGGGTGAATATTTCATCCGCATCCAATGAAATCAGTAACCTTTTTCCGGAAATT
Source organism: Bacteroidales bacterium (assembly GCA_012837935.1). Taxonomy (GTDB): domain Bacteria; phylum Bacteroidota; class Bacteroidia; order Bacteroidales; family Paludibacteraceae; genus UPXZ01. Next base: position 16,152 of record DUQG01000085.1, on the reverse strand, counting down.
TTTCTTGCCTCATCAATCAAAGGTTTCCTTAACCCATATTCGCTAAAATCTTTCTGCTGATTATTGTCAATAAGAATAACTTTTGGATACTTTTTAGCTATTTCACGTGACCCATCGGTAGACATTTGATCGGAAATAATAATATGGTCTGCCCATAAACTAGCTGACTTTAGAAAGTTATCTAAAATCCATGCTTCATTTTTTACGGGTGTAAGACAGATAATTGTTGGTTTAGCCATGGTAAATTTTTATAAATGTAAAACTTTATTATAACACTAATAGCCCACGTTTTGAATAATCAAACTCGAAACCTGTTTTTGAAGGGTAACCTTGAGAATCAACGAACAAGTTTTTTCTAACAACCATTAAACTGCAAACATTAGTTTGATTTAACTCTATATCAAAATAAAACTCTCCTTTGGATAAATTAGAAGGGAGATTGAATTCATGCTCAATATTAAATTTCCCCGGCTTATAAACTTCCGTAACACCCGATTTATGAGAAGGAGAAAAAACACCAAGTAAAGAATCATGTAAATCAAACAAATACATTTCCAATCCCATAGCTAATTCATTACGCAATTCGCCGGTTATTTGAATTTTTACATTAGAATTTTTATCATTAATCTGAATTCTATTTCCTTCTAAATTATTTACAACTATTTTATTAACAGTTAAATCCGGATTTAATATTTCCATTTTATCTATAATAAAATTTTCTACGCTGTCTTCTGTTAAATAATAATCAATGGCTTCTTCAACCTCACCTCTAAAAGTGCAAGTACCATTTTCTAATACCAATCCTTTTGTACACAAACTCTTCACCGCCGCCATATTATGACTCACAAACAACACCGTCCTTCCCTCACTCCTACTAACATCTTGCATTTTGCCGATAGCTTTTTTCTGAAATTCCGCATCACCTACAGCAAGCACTTCATCCACTACCAGAATTTCAGGTTCTAAATGTGCAGCAATAGCAAATCCTAATCGAACAGTCATACCACTACTGTATCGTTTCACAGGTGTGTCAATATAGCGTTCCACTCCGGCAAAATCTACTATCTCATCCAGTTTTCGGGTAATTTCCGCTTTAGTCATCCCCATTATTGCACCGTTCATATAGATATTTTCCCTGCCTGTCATCTCGGGGTGAAAGCCTGTACCCACTTCAAGCAGAGAAGCTATTCTACCACGTGCTTTAATCGTTCCCGTAGTGGGAGAAGTTACTTTTGATAGGATTTTCAGCAAGGTACTTTTCCCCGCACCGTTTTTCCCGATAATTCCAAGCACATCGCCCTGCTCTACTTTAAAATTTATATCTTTCAGTGCCCAAACATATTCGCTTTCCCCTTTACTGGCACGATCGTTAACATCACCTATTTTCAGATAAGGGTCTTCTCTACGGAGAATATTCATCTGCCACCAGCGGTTTAAGTCGTGGCTAATGGTACGCGTAGATACTAAACCTAAACGGTATTGTTTGGATATATTTTCAAATTCTATTGCGGTCATTAAATAGTCGTTTATTCGTTTATTTGTTTAACTGTTTGGTTGTTTAGTTTCTTTTTAATCTTTCAACAGTTACAATACTTTTATTCATTATTTACTTGTACAACACAAAAAAACACTTTTTTATGCAGTACAGTGATTCTATAGCACAAAACAATGGAATACACATCAATAATTCATCCCAAAATGCCAAAGTGGCACTTCATTCATATATCCGTATTCAATATCGTCTTTAATTCAAAAAATACTATTAAGCATTTCGCTAATTTAAAAGTGCGTTTTCTGAGTTTTCTGCTGATTTTATCCAGCAATTACAGTATCCGTGCCTATTCTCAACCCAACATGTAGATAAAATCCATAATATGGGTTTCGTAACCATTTTTCGTGTTTTGGTCTTCCCACTTCCGACTACATCTCACATCTTAATACCTAAACATCCAAACTCTACTCCTATAGATACTATCAGGACAAACATCCGAACAGCAACTGACAGTATATATATAAACAGACAAGAATGTCAGTTCACCCAATTATCCGACACACACCACTTTACTCTTTTGCGGTAAACCTAATTCGCGTAATTCGCATTCAATTCGCGTAATTCGCATTTAAACGGTATCCATAAAACTTCTCTGCACTTTATTAAACACTACTATTCCAATGCCCAGCAGTACCACCATAAAGCCAAAACTATATGCAAGTTGTGTCCAGCTAAACTGCCCTACACCCATCGTGCCAAACTTAAATGCTTCGAAGATAGAAGTGAGCGGATTAAGAGACATTAACAATCGTAGTTTTTCATTTTCGATTGTACTCATCGGGTAAATAACGGGTGTGGCGTACATCCAGAGTTGTACTACGAATGTGAAAAGTATGGTCAAATCACGGTATTTTGTTGTCATGGACGATATAATAACTCCGAAACCAAGCGATAGCCCTGCCAACATAATAATAAAGACAGGAATAAGAAGTGCATATAAATTGGGGGACACATCAACACCTTTTATAATTACAAAGTAAAGATAAACCATTACGAACAGCAAAAACTGAATACCCATACGTAAAAGGTTGGAAGTTACCGTAGAAAGAGGTGCTAACAGACGAGGAAAATAAACTTTTCCAAATATATGCTGGTTGGCAGTGAATGTCGCAGAAGTTTTATTCAGACAATCAGAGAAATATTGCCAAAGTACAATTCCTGATAAATAAAAAAGTGGTTGAGGAAGTCCGTCTGTACTAATTTTGGCAATTCCACCAAAAACCACCATATACATCACGGTAGTCAGAGCTGGCTGAATAAAATACCAAGTTGGACCGAGTATGGTTTGCTTGTATTGCGTTACAATATCACGCTTTACAAACATAGAAAGCAAATCACGATATTGCCAAATTTCTTTAAAATCAACCTCAAAAAGCTTATTTTTAGGTTTAATTATTGTAGTATATTCCATGCTATTTTTCAAAAAGTCAGGTTATAGGAAGTACAAAACTTACTACTTGTCAAATCTAAAACAGTTATTATTTGCTGCAAATGTAATCATTTTTTGAAAAATTTCAGCACTTCATCCTACTTTTGCCTTTTTTTAGATGTAGAATGTCTTATTTTTTGAAAAAAATAAGTAGCTTTGTGCTTTAATTACCATAAACAAATTATTTAATTAATATGACAGAAAAAATAATCACGCCACTTCGTGAATCTAAAAAAGCACGCTGGCTAGCATTAATATTATTGGCATTTGCAATGTTTTGTTCCTATATTTTCATGGATATTCTATCGCCAATTAAAGATCTATTAGAATCAACTCGCGGTTGGGATTCCACAGCTTTTGGTACCTATGCGGGTTCTGAAACATTCTTAAATGTTTTCATTTTCTTTTTAATTTTTGCGGGCATTATTTTGGATAAGATGGGTGTAAGATTTACAGCTATTTTGTCCGGATTAGTTATGTTGCTTGGAGCTATCATTAACTGGTATGCTGTAACAGAAACGTTTATGGGTTCTTCGCTAGAAAATTGGTTTAACAACAATTTAAACTATATTCCGATATTTGACGAATTGGGAGTTTCGCCATTTTATAGAGGTATGCCTGCATCTGCTAAGTTATCAGCAGTAGGTTTTATGATATTTGGATGTGGAGTAGAAATGGCAGGAATCACCGTTTCAAGAGGAATAGTTAAGTGGTTTAGAGGAAAGGAATTGGCATTAGCTATGGGTTCTGAAATGGCTCTGGCTCGTTTGGGAGTGGCTACCTGCATGATTTTTGCACCAGTGTTTGCTAAATGGGGTGGCAAAATAGACGTATCTCGTCCGGTTGCTTTTGGTGTTATTTTGCTTTTGATTGCATTAATTATGTTTGTTGTTTATTTCTTTATGGACAAAAAATTAGATGAACAAACGGGAGAAGCAGAAGAAAAAGATGATCCATTTAGGATTAAAGACATCGGCAAAATTCTTTCAAGCAGTGGTTTCTGGTTAGTTGCGTTACTCTGTGTATTGTATTATTCAGCTATATTCCCTTTCCAAAAGTATGCTGTTAATATGCTCCAATGTAATCTTACCTTTACGCCTGTGGCTGACGATTCAATTTGGGCTTCGAATACAATAGCTGTTATCCAATATGCTATTATGTTAATTGTGGCAGGAACGGCATTTATGAGTAATTTCAGCAAGAAGTCGAAGCAAATTATATTGCTTGCTATATCTGTAATATTCCTTATTGCGTTTTGTTACATTGCTTACAAGCGTCAATCAGCCGAATCTATTTTCGCTGTATTCCCATTGCTTGCAGTCGGCATTACACCTATCTTAGGAAAATATGTTGATAATAAGGGTAAGGCAGCTTCCATGTTAATGCTGGGTTCTATTTTGTTAATTGTCTGTCATCTAACATTTGCTTTTGTGCTTCCGGCTTTCAAGGGAAATCAAATAGGCGGTGTTATCGTTGCATTTATAACTATTTTAGTGCTTGGCTCATCTTTTTCTTTGGTTCCCGCATCCTTGTGGCCAAGTGTACCAAAACTAGTAGATAGCAAAGTAATAGGTTCGGCTTATGCACTGATTTTCTGGATTCAAAACATTGGCTTATGGCTTTTCCCAATGCTTATCGGCAAAATACTTCAATCGTCTAACCAAGCATTAATAAACGACCCAACTATTGACGAAAAGCTAAAACCTGTTCTTTATGACTACACTAATCCTTTGATAATGTTAGCTTTCCTTGGTGTATTAGCCTTTATATTAGGTTTTATATTGAAAATAGTGGACAAAAAGAAGAATTTAGGATTAGAACTACCGAATATTAAGAAATAAGTAGAAAGTTTGTAAAGTTAAAAGTTTATAAAGTTGAAAGTTCAAAAGTTTGTTAAGATGAAAATTTCAAGGTTTGAAGATATTATAGCTTGGCAGAAAGCTAAACTTTTAACTAAAAACATTTATCTGCTTTTTGGCGACTCAAAGGACTATTCATTTAAAGACCAAATACAAAAGGCTTCTTGCTCAATAATGAATAATATAGCAGAAGGCTTTGAAAGAAAAACAAATAATGAATTTAAGTATTTCTTATTTATTGCAAAAGGGTCTTGTGGCGAAGTTCGTTCTATGCTTTGTTTAGCATTTGAACTAAACAAAATAAAAGAATCCGATTATAAAGAGCAATATGCTTTATGTGAAGAAATTTCAAAAATGCTTTCAGGCTTAATTAAAACTTTATGAACTTTATAAACTTTATAAACTTTATGAACTTTATAAACTTAATAAACTTTATGAACTTTATAAACTTAATAAACTTAATAAACTAAAAAATATGACACAAAATGAATTATTAAAAAAAGTAACCGAACGGGCTCAAGTGTGGCTCGATGGTAATTACGATGCTGAAACAAAAGCAGAAGTAAAAAAAATGTTGGAAGCAGAAGACAAAACAGAACTTATTGAATCTTTTTACAAAGACCTTGAATTTGGAACCGGTGGCTTGCGCGGAATTATGGGTGCTGGAACCAATAAAATGAATATCTATACTGTTGGCTCAGCTACGCAAGGATTAAGCAATTACTTAATTTCACAATTTCCAGACTTGCCACAAATTAGTGTTGTGATTGGTCATGACTGTCGAAATAACAGTCGGAAATTTGCAGAAATGGTTGCTAATATTTTCTCAGCCAATGGAATTAAAGCTTACTTGTTTGAAGACTTACGTCCTACGCCTGAAATTTCATTTGCTATTCGTTATTTAGGTTGTCAAAGTGGTGTTATTATCACTGCATCACACAATCCGAAAGAATATAACGGTTTCAAAGCCTACTGGAATGATGGTGCACAAATGATTGCACCGCACGATGTAAACGTGATTAATGCTGTAAATGAAATTAAAGACGTAAACGACATCAAATTTGAGGGAAACAAAGATTTGATTGAAATCCTTGGTGAAGATATGGACAATATTTATTTGGAAAGAATAAAATCCATTATCGTTTCACCCGAAGCCATCGAACGCAACAAAGATTTGAAAATCGTTTACACCCCTATTCACGGTACAGGAATTAAGCTTGTTCCTGATGCATTGCGTGCTTTTGGTTTTACCAACATTATTAATGTTCCCGAACAAGATGTAATCAGTGGTAACTTCCCAACTGTAATTTCTCCAAACCCGGAAGAACCGGCAGCACTTGCTATGGCTGTAGAAAAAGCCAAAGAAACCGATGCTGACATTGTAATGGCTACTGACCCTGATTCAGACCGTATTGGTGTGGCTGTAAAAGCTGAAAATGGCGAGTGGATTTTACTTAATGGGAACCAAATACTTGTTATATTTATTTACTATCTTATTACTCGTTGGAAAGAACTTGGCAAGTTGAAAGGCAAAGAATATGTAGTGAAAACCATCGTATCTACAGAAGTTATGGCAGATATTGCACGTAAAAACAATGTGGAATATTACGACTGCTTTACCGGTTTCAAGTGGATAGCTGATGTGATGCGTAAAAATGAAGGTATAAAAACTTATATCGGTGGTGGTGAAGAAAGCTACGGATTCTTGGCTGAAGATTTTGTTCGCGATAAAGATGCTGTTTCTGCTTGTGCTTTGATGGCTGAAATTGCAGCTTGGGCAAAAGATAAAGGAAACACTCTACATGAGTTACTACAAGACATCTATGTAGAATATGGCTACGGTAAAGAAAAAGGAATTTCTATTGTTCGCAAAGGAAAATCAGGTGCAGAAGAAATTGCTAAAATAATGGCTGACTATCGTTCAAATCCACCGAAAGAAATTGCCGGATCTAAAGTAGCTATCATTAAAGATTATAAAACACTGAAAATGACAGATGTAGCTAGCGGAAAAATATCCGATTTGGATATGCCGGCTACTTCAAACGTGTTGCAATTCTTTACAGAAGATGGCACGAAGATTTCTGTTCGTCCATCAGGAACTGAGCCTAAAATCAAATTCTACATCGAAGTTCGCGGTAAAATGAAATCTCGTGCAGATTTTGCTGCTGCAGAGGCAAAAGCCGATGAAAAAATCAATGCAGTTCGCAAAGATTTAGGCGTATAAACAATATTTTTTATTTTATTAAAACAAGTAAATTTATGAAACTAAGTAAATTATTTTTAGCTTTAGTACTTTTTATTGGTGTGGTAGGATGTAACCCAAAAGCTAACAATCAAAACGACTCACAAACTAATGATTCAGTAGCCGTTGTAACTCCAAACCATATTGGCTCTTTTGAAGGAACATTGCCTTGTGCAGATTGTCCGGGAATTAAAACCGATTTAACCATTCGTGAAGACAGCACCTATGACCTTCGTAGCGAGTATTTGGAAAGAGAACCAAACAACATTATCGAAACAAGTGGTGTTTATTCTATTCTTGCTAATGGTGTTATTGAGTTAGTAACTCCTTCTACAAATGAAAAAACCTACTACAAACCAGTAGAAGGCGGCGTTGCACTTGTAGCTGACAGTCTAGGCGTTCTTACTGAAGGCGAAATGAGCGAATTCTATGTATTAAAAAGAAAATAGTACAAAAAGCTAATTATATTAACTATAAGCACATTACTGAATATAATTCGGTAATGTGCTTTTATCTTGTCAAACAAACACACGAATAAATAATCTTTACAATATAATATTCGTATAATTCGTTCCATTCGTGGTTAAAAACAAATTATAGTGTAATTATAAACTACGAATTTTACAAATTGCACGAATAGTATTTTTATACAAAAAACTCAAATTATAACTTGAAATAAGCACACATTTATTGCAATTATGACAGACATACTGTATAAAGAGGAAAGCTACACCATAATTGGTGCTTCAATGGAAGTTCACAATACATTGGGACAAGGATTCGTGGAAGAAGTGTATCATCAAGCTTTGAAAATTGAGTTTACACGTAGAGGGATACCTTTTATTTCGGAAGCACCCTTGGAAATAGATTACAAAGGAACTATCTTAGATAAAAAGTTTTTCGCTGATTTCTTTTGCTATGAAGATATTATCGTGGAAATTAAAGCTGTTTCTAAAGTTACACCTGATCACGAGGCACAAATTATTAATTACTTGAAAGCAAGTAATATTCAGCTTGGAATTTTGATTAATTTTGGTGCAGAAAAATTAACATATAAAAGATATTTAAATTTGTACTAAATTAAGTCATCTTGATTTTACAATAACACAAAAATATTGATTTAATTAACTACGAATTACGCTAATTACACGAATAAGAATAAACAGTTTTGATAAAAATATTCGTGTCATTCGTTCCATTCGTAGTTGTGAAAAAACATATCGTAGTTATAGCATTTAATCGTAGTAAAAAAATAGATTTTGCGTTACCTTAATTACAACACCCTACTTCGTGATGAGTTTTCTGAACGTGTGCAGAAACTTTCTATCAATGCCGGTTTTACCTGTCCCAACCGTGACGGTAGCAAAGGCACTGGCGGTTGCACCTACTGCAACAACCAAAGTTTTGTTCCGGAATATGCTAAACCTGTCAAATCTGTGTACGAACAAGTAAAAGAAGGAATTGATTTTTTTGACCATAAATATAAAGTTCAGAAATACCTTGCCTACTTTCAAAGCTACACAAACACATATGACAGCATTGAAAATCTGATTGAGATTTACGAAGAAGCATTGAAACATCCCAAGGTTGTTGGTATTGTAGTTGGCACTCGTCCGGATTGTGTGGATGATGAGTTACTTGATTATTTTGCTGAGCTTAACAAATCATACTACGTAATGATTGAGTACGGTATTGAAAGCACTCTAAACTCTACACTTGATTTTATCAATCGCGGACATACTTATGAAGATGCCGAAGAAGCTATTATTAAGACATCAGACAAAGGCATTCGCACTGGTGCTCATTTAATTTTAGGACTTCCGAAAGAGAGTCGTGAACAAATTCTTAATCATGCTAAGAAAATATCTAAACTACCCTTAACCATCTTAAAACTGCATCAACTTCAACTTATTAAAGGTACAAAAATGGCTCGTCAATTCAATGAATATCCGGAATGGTTTCATTTGATGGGTGTAGAAGAATATATTGAGTTAATTGTTGACTTTTTAGAAATTCTCAATCCAAAAATTGCTATCGAACGTTTTGTTTCACAATCACCCGATCAACTGCTTATCGCACCCAATTGGGGATTAAAGAACTTTGAGTTTGTGCATAAAATTGAGAAAAGATTAGAAGAACGAGACACATGGCAAGGAAGATTATTTAAACCGTGATTTTTCTGGTTTTGAGATTGATTATTTTTAATTTATTTTGTCAAATTAATTATTTATTGTAATTTTGCAATCCGTTTGGAAGCATAAAGATGCTTATCTTTTGATTTTTAAGTAAAAACTGCGGAAATAGCTCAGTTGGTAGAGCACAACCTTGCCAAGGTTGGGGTCGCGGGTTCGAGTCCCGTTTTCCGCTCAATTCTTTAAACAGTTGGCGAAACAAGTGCGTTTCGCTTTTTTTCGCTCAATTATTGAAGCCCAAATGGTGGAATTGGTAGACACGCTAGTTTCAGGGACTAGTGGCGGCAACGCTGTGCAGGTTCGAGTCCTGTTTTGGGCACTTACTTTCACATTGTATTCAAAAGGACGAGAAGTTTATCCCGATGAAACGAAATGAATATCGGGAAGTCCTGTTTTGGGCACTTTTTGTAAGGTAAAACATATATATACTAAATATACAAAGGCGCGGGTGGTGAAATTGGTAGACACGCTACTTTGAGGGGGTAGTGCCGGTAACGGTGTGTGAGTTCGAGTCTCATCCCGCGCACAAAACAAAAAAAGCTGGTTCAAATTTGAACCAGCTTTTTCTATATAGTTTAAGTTCGAAACTACAACTCCCAAGCCAATGCACTTGCGCCAAGTACGGCAGCATCAGCATCTTTTAGAGTTGAGAATAGGACTTTCACCTTGCCTTGCCAGATATTTAGAAGGTTTTTCTCCATGTTTTCCACTACAGGTTTCATAATCAAATCACCTGATTTAGCTAATCCACCAAAGAGAATAATTGCTTCCGGTGCACTAAATGCTACAAAATCGGCAAGTGCATCACCAAGAATTTTTCCGGTAAAATCAAACACTTCTAAAGCAACCTCATCACCTTCTATAGCTGCATCATACACATCTTTTGAAGTGATACTTTTCAGTTCAATGTTACGTAACGAACTTTTTCTGTCGCCAATCTCTAATATTTCTCTGGCGGTACGTGCCACACCTGTTGCTGATGTGTAGGTCTCCAAACAGCCTTCACGTCCACAACCACATTTACGACCGTTATTGCGAACAATACGTGTATGACCAAGCTCACCGGCAAAGCCATCATGACCGTAAACAATTTTACCGTCAATTACAATTCCACTACCTACGCCCGTTCCAAGAGTAATCATAATGAAGTTTTTCATTCCTTTTGCTACACCATAGGTCATTTCTCCTACTGCTGCCGCATTAGCATCATTAGTAATAGAAGCAGGCACACCAAAAGCTTCAGCAAGCATTTTTGCAAAAGGTACTACACCTCGCCAAGGTAGATTGGGTGCAAACTCAATATTCCCGGTATAGTGATTTCCATTTGGACAACCGGCGCCAATACCTTTGATTTTTTCAATACCACCAACACTTTCAATAAGCTTATCGCACTCTTCTTTTAACTCCTTCACATAAGCATTAATATCCGGATTGTTAGTGCGTATTGCACTTTTTGCAATTACATTTCCACGAGCATCTACAATACCAAAAGCAGTATTGGTTCCACCCATGTCTATTCCAATTACATAAGGTTTTTCCATATTCGTGTTATTTTGTATTTTGATAATAATTTATTTAACAGGAATATCTGTGTTTACATTTTTAGAACCAACAAGGGCATAGAATAAAATGTAAGCAGCACAGAATAGTACAACTACATAACTTGTCATAAAGCTACCGGTTACGTCAGCCAACCAACCTTGAATAGCTACCATCACAGCACAACCAAACACCATAGTCATAAATGCGCCGGATGCGATAGATGTGTATTTTCCTAAGCCTTCTACAGCCATATTAAAGATACCACCCCACATTACTGAAGTACAAAGACCTACAAGAAGGAAAGCGAAAATTCCAACCGGAACTTCAGCCCAAATTACACTTAGGTTTGCCCAGTCAATTCCCGGTACGTTTACACTAATATTAGTAGGTGCAAACATTCCAAATCCAACAAGTAAAATTGAGAGTATTGAAACAACAGTAATCATAGCTCTACTTGATACTTTACCTCCGATCGTTCCTCCAATAAAACGTCCCACAAGCATCATCAACCAATATACTGCTACAATAAGTCCTGCAATACTGGCATCCATACCTAATCCTGGTGTAGCCGCATCAGCGGTTGAAGTCAAATATTGTAAAACATAAGTTGGTACACCTACTTCAATACCCATATAAAGGAAAATAGCAAGAATACCTAAGTTAAAATGACGGAAAGAGAAAGCACTATATTTATCTTTTTCTTTAACTGCTTTTGTTTCAGTAGTAGGTTGTTCCGGTTCTTCGATTTTTGAGAAGAATAGTACAATAAATGCTACGACAAAGATACCAAGTGCGATAAATAAAGCCGGTTCTGCATCGGCAATTTTTGCTTTTGTAGCATCACCAATCAACGCACCCATGATAATATAGACAGCAACAGCTGCACTACTATTAAATACACCACCAATTTGGATTAATTGGTTACCTTTATTGCCACCACCACCTAGTGTGTTAAGCATCGGGTTAACTACTGTATTCAACATACACATACAGAAACCGGCAATGAAAGCGCCAATTAAGTACACTCCAAAGCTTTGAATACTATTCCAGCCACTCATCCACTGTACAAGGATACCTACTATACCTACTACAAGTGCAAGAAGAGCGGTTTTTTTGTACCCGATTTTTTTGATAAGCATTCCCGATGGAACACCCATAACAAGATAGGCAATAAAGTTACCGTAATTACCAATCTGTGCGAGCAAGTTTGATGCTCCAAATTGATTTTTCACAATAATTGCCATAGGCGAGCAAAGATTGGTTACGAATGCAATCATTGCGAAAAGAGCAATCATTATAATGATAGCTCCCCATTGTTTTGTTGTTGATGAAGTTGTCATAAATTAAACTTTTAGTTATTAAAATTGTTGTAAATGATTAGTTTCTTTTTTCAAACGTCAAAGATAATAAATTATCTTATTATATATCCATTCTCGATAGCACAAAAAATGCTTTTTTACTATTTTTTTAGAATTTCAATGATAGATTGTGAGTATAAACCTTTCTAAACCGTTAAACTATTGCACTTTTAAATGCAAATAGGATGATATGCAGCAGATTTTTTACAAATTTGATTTTATTCTGATAAAAAACAAAACATTTTGTTTGGTATTTTAAAAAATAGTAGTACTTTTGTAGCAATCCAAAAGAAAAAAGACGATTAATGAGAACTTTATTTGCATATTTTTATTTTTACTTTTACTACATCAGGTAAGAGCAGGATATTAATATGTAAATTTTTGATAAAGACAATAATAAATCTATAATATGATAAATCCTGCTCAACATACGAGTAGGATTTTTTTATTGTAAAATATTAAACTAAAAACAATGAAAAGAATAGCTATACAAGGCGGTTTAGGTTCTTATCACGAAATAGCAGCAAAAGCCTATTTCTGCGAAGAAAATGTGGAAATAGTGCCGTGCGAGACCTTCAAAGATGTTTTCAAAAAAATGGAAATGGATGAGACTTTGCTGGGATTGATCGCCATTGAAAATACCATAGCGGGAAGTCTACTACCCAATCACAATCTGCTCCGCGAAAGTGGATGTTTGATAATTGGTGAATATAAATTGCGAATTTCGCATCAATTCGCAGTGCTTCCCGGACAGAAAATGGAAGATATCAAAGAAGTACACTCCCACCCGATTGCTTTGATGCAATGTGAAGATTTCTTAGATGAAAATAAACATATGCTTGCTATCGAAAGTGATGATACGGCCACTTCTGCAAAGGAAATAGCAGAGAAAAACATCAAAGGTAGAGCTGCTATTTGTAGCAAAGAAGCTGCTCAAGAATATGGTTTGGAAATTTTGGCTGCCGGAATTGAAACAAACAAACGAAACTTTACTCGTTTTCTGCTTATAGCCAAACCTGATATGGCATACAGAATGAACCGTGGTATGGAACTAAACAAATCCACCATCGTTTTCACACTTCCACACGAAGAAGGCAGCCTTTCCAAAGTGCTGACTATCTTATCTTTCTACCATATAAATTTAACCAAAATACAATCACTGCCAATCATTGGTCGTGAGTTTGAATATCAATTCTATGTAGCACTAACTTTTGAAAATTATGAGCGATACCGACAAGGATTAGATGCTATAAAACCACTTACCAGCGAATTTCAAAATCTGGGCGAATATCGAGAAGCTAAAACACCGAATAATTAGTATGTAGAAGATAACAGGTAGTTTGTAGTAATTTCAATAACGTACAACACATAAAAAGATAAAGCTATGATTCAAACTTTAAATAATAACACAACAGTAGCATTAGATATAAAACCTGCTAATCGTTTAAATAACGTTTCGGAATACTATTTCTCTGCAAAACTTCGTGAAATAGCTGAAATGAATGCAAATGGGAAAAACGTATTAAATTTGGGCATCGGAAATCCTGATTTACCACCTTCGGCAGAAACAATTAAAACACTTTGCAACGAAGCTCAAAAGCCAAATGTACACGGTTACCAAAGCTATGTAGGCATTCCGGAACTTAGAGAAGGTTTTGCTAAATGGTATAAAAGATGGTACAATGTAGAATTGAATCCGATTACTGAAATTCAACCGTTAATCGGTTCAAAAGAAGGGATTTTACATATTACGCTAGCTTTTGTTAACCCCGGCGATAGTATATTAGTTCCAAACCCCGGCTATCCAACTTATCAATCGGTTAGCCGATTGGCAGAAGCTAATGTGATTAGCTATGATTTAGTGGAAGAAAATGACTGGCAGCCTGACTTTGAAGCATTGGAAAAAATGGATTTATCCAACGTAAAATTGATGTGGACAAACTATCCGAATATGCCGACGGGAACAAATGCCACGAAAGAATTGTTTGAAAAATTGGTTGCTTTCGGAAAAAAGCACGGAATAGTGATATGTAATGATAATCCTTACAGCTTTATTCTGAATAAAAACAAAATGAGCATTCTATCTGTGGATGGTGCGAAAGATATTTGCATAGAACTCAACTCAATGAGCAAATCGCACAATATGGCGGGATGGCGTATGGCGATGCTGGCAAGTAATGCACAATTTATAAAATGGATTCTGAATGTAAAATCCAACGTGGACAGCGGCATGTATAAACCCATGATGACTGCGGCTGCAGAAGCGCTGAAAAACTCGGATAAGTGGCATGATGAAATGAATAAAGTCTATGCTAATCGACGAGAATTAGCTTATCGAATAATGGATAAATTGGAATGTAAATACGATAAAAATCAAGTTGGGATGTTTATTTGGGCAAAAATTCCCAATAAGTGGAAAGATGCGGGCGAACTTGCCGATAAAATTCTCTATGAAAATAATGTATTTATCACACCCGGATTTATTTTTGGAAGCAACGGCGAAAGATATTTGAGAATTTCGCTTTGCAGTCCGGAAAGTATGCTGGAAGAAGCACTAAGACGTTTGGACGTTTAAATGTTTGACGTTTGACGTTTGACGTTTAATGAGTTAATATGAAAATATACAAATCACTAACTCATTACAAACTTTCAACTTTACAAACTTTCAACTTTATAAACTTTAAAACTTTTAACTAAAAATATGGAACTACAATCAATCATTCTACCGGGAATTGACCCGAAACGACCGCTAGTAATCAGTGGACCGTGTAGTGCGGAAACAGAAGAACAAGTTATAAATACCGCCAAAGCTTTGAAAGAAGCAGGCGTAAAGATATTTCGAGCGGGTGTGTGGAAACCACGTACAAAGCCGGGTGGTTTTGAAGGACATGGAAGTAAAGCATTCCCTTGGCTAAAACGTGTAAAAGAAGAGCTCGGAATGTACGTTGCCGTGGAAGTGGCTAACGTAAAACACGTGCGTGAAGCGCTCGCAAATGATGTGGACATTCTTTGGATTGGGGCTCGTACTACAGCTAATCCGTTTTCCGTACAGGAAATTGCCGATGCGCTGGAAGGAACAGATATTCCGGTTCTTATAAAAAACCCTATTAATCCGGATGTAAACCTTTGGATTGGTGCCATCGAACGAATTCACCAATCAGGGATTCGCCGTATCGGTGCTATCCATCGTGGTTTTAGTTCGGCTGATAAAAAAATCTATCGCAACCTACCCCACTGGCATATTCCAATTGAACTTCATCGTCAAATTCCCAATCTGCCGATTATTTGCGACCCATCGCATATTGGTGGTCGTCGTGAGTTGATTGCACCTATTTGCCAACAAGCTATGGACTTGAATTTTGACGGATTAATTATTGAATCACACTGCAATCCGGATAAAGCTTGGAGCGATGCTGCACAGCAAATTACGCCGGAAGTTTTAACACTAATTCTTGACAACTTAGTTATCCGCGAAACAAATCAAACCACCGAAAGTTTGACCGCACTACGCCGACAAATTGATGGGTTAGATAATGATTTATTGGAACTTCTGGCTAAACGAATGCGAGTATCTCAAGAGATAGGAACCTACAAAAAAGAGCATAATATGCCAATCCTACAAGCACAGCGTTATGATGAAATTTTGAAAGATCGTATTGCCATGGCTGAAAAAATGGGAATGAGCGGCGAATTTATGAAAACCGTATTGATGGCTATTCACGAAGAAAGTGTAAGACAGCAGATGTTGATTATGAAATAAAAAAAGGAGCGAATTCGCTCCTTTTTTGTTGAAGTATTTTGGGATATTCGTTAAATTCAAATTTTAGAGCAAGATTGATAACTATTTCAGCCTTGCTCTTTTATTTTTTTTGGTGATATTTTCTTTTCGTCGGTATATTTCGATTTTTTATACTGAAAATTTGACAACAAAGCACACCGATCCGGAAGAACTAAAAATGTTCTTCTTTTTTTTGTTAT
>DUQG01000016.1 GCA_012837935.1 Bacteroidales bacterium | reverse complement strand
TGACAAAACACCATTAAAAGAACTGCTAAATCCTGACGAAGAGATTCAATTCAAGCAAAATCAAAATTTCAAAGAACAATTATTATTTTAGTTAAAATCATTAACAAATTAGTGCATCAGCAGTATAAGAGAATAATAAACAGACAATAAATTAAATGGAAACTTTTTTTATTAGAGCAGCTCAACTTATTTTGAGTTTATCAATTTTGGTTGTGCTGCACGAATTGGGACACTTTGGATTTTCACGTCTTTTCAAAGTACGTGTAGATAAATTTTATGTATTTTTCAATCCCAAAAGATCTTTAATAAGAGCAAAAAAAATTAACGGAAAATGGCAGGTGAAGTTTTTTGCACCTAACGTGCCACCCAACGAACGTATAAAACTGGATGCCGATGGTAATCCGATGATGGACGGCAAACATCATGTAATGGAGCAAGTGCCTTTAAGTGAGTTACCGGAAGGCGATTGGCGACGATACCCCGAAAGCACCGAGTGGGGAATTGGTTGGTTGCCGCTGGGAGGTTATTGTAAAATAGCCGGAATGGTGGACGAAAGCATGGACACTACTCAACTTGCGCAAGAGCCGCAGCCTTGGGAATTTAGAACGCAATCGGTTTGGAAGCGTTTTTGGATTATTTCCGGAGGTGTAATTGTCAATTTCTTGTTGGCGTTGGTAATTTATGCGGCTATTCTGTTTACTTGGGGACGCAGTTACTTACCGCTTGAAAATCTGAAATACGGTCTTAACTTCTCTCAAACTATGATTGATGCCGGATTCCGTGATGGCGACAAAATCATCGATATAGATGGTCGTGTGCCTGTTCAGCTTGGCGATGCGGTGGAGATGATACTGATTGATAAGGCTGAAGTGGTTAAAGTAGAGCGTAACGGAACGCCGATAAACATTGAATTGCCTACGGATTTGACGCAGAAAGTATTGGCTTCGCAAAAAGCTGCTATATCCTACCGAATGCCTTTTGTGATTGATACGGTGATAAGCGGCTCGTTGGCTGCCAAGGCAAACCTGCGTGTCGGCGACAGCTTGGTAGCAATCAATGACAAACAAATAAATATGCAGCAAGAAGTGGTCAGAGAACTTGCCGACATGAAAGGACAAAATATCTCATTAGACTACTACCGTGATGGCATACTTTATCGTGCTAAAATGAAGTTAGGTGAGGACGGAAAATTGGGAGTTGGTTGGAAAAATTATTTTAAAATTGAGCGTGAAGAGTACGGATTTTTGGAAGCTATTCCGGCGGGAATAAAAATGGGAGTTGACCGTCTAGTGGGCTATGTAAAACAATTCAAACTCGTATTTACCAAAGAAGGAGCTAAGTCGATTGGTAGTTTTGGTGCGCTCGGGCAACTGTTTCCACCTACCTGGGATTGGCTAAGTTTTTGGGAAATGACAGCACTGATTTCGCTTATTTTGGCGTTTATGAATTTTCTGCCTATACCCGGACTTGATGGTGGCTACATTATGTTCTTGATTTACGAAATGATTACAAGACGCAAACCGAGCGACCGATTTATGGAGGTGGCGCAAATGGTAGGCATGGGCTTGCTGATGTTACTTTTTGTATATGCTATCGGGAATGATATTTTTAGAGCGTTTAAATAAATATGGATACTTTTAAAACTACAAATTACACAAATTGCACGAATAATTATTCGTGTAATTCGTAAAATTCGTAGTTCTTATATAATGTTTGTAAAAGCTAAATATTTGAGTGTTAAAATATTATGTTTATAAGATATGATCACAATTCTTTGTTATACCAAATGCGGAACTTGCCGTAAAGCCGAAAAATGGCTTAAAGAAAATGGGATAGAATATACTTATCGTCCGATTAAAGAAGAAAATCCAAGTTTCAACGAGTTGAAACTTTGGAAAGAAAAGAGTGGACTTCCCATTAATAAGTGGTTCAATACAAGCGGATTGCTGTATAGGGAAAATAATATAAAAGAGAAAGTAAAAACCTTGCCAGAAAACGAATTGCTTGAAATTTTGACTTCGGATGGAATGTTTGTAAAACGTCCGGTATTGCTTGCAGGCGATAGGGTTTTAGTGGGTTTCAAAGAAGAAGAATGGACGGAATTATTGAAGTAATTGTTCCGTTATAAATAGTCGCACCCCGAGTTGATTTGCTTATCAGGTTAAGTAGTTTCGTCCTACTTTTTACTTTTGATAAAAGCATTATTCGGGGTGCGACTAATATTAACACTACTCACCAATTCGAGCCGTGTCTTTCACAATCTCAATATCATATTCTTTGGCAATAATATCCATTATCTCATCTACCAAAATCGGTTCTTTGGCTTTTAAGTGAAAATTAACCAAGACATTATTATCCAAAAGCTGATATTTGTGTCCATTTTCTGGTTTTGCATAGTAAGAAAGGCTGTCTTTTGCTATATTTATTGGCTGATTGGCAATTTCGTCAATAAGCCTTTTTAATGACATATATTTTATTTTTATTTCATGGTATTGCAAACTATCAAAAGTATAGAAGCTATCACCTTTTTTTTCTATAAGCATATAAGAATGTAAACGAATATCTTTTTCTTTGCTTCCCGTTCTAAACTCAACTTCTTCCAATTTTAAACTTTCAATTCTACCTTTGTTCTGTATGTCAATTTTTGTGTCTGTGTTGAATAATGTCAGGGGCAGTAGAAACAGCATAAAATTAAAAGCACTATGTTGGAGAACACCCCACCAAAATCCTAATCTTACACGTGTGTAACCCATGACTAAACCATCAAAAATCTGAGAACCTACTATGATTGGAGCAAAAGCATAAAAGATGAATGAGTTGTTGTTGTAATTAGTAATATGAATAAGTCCAAAAGCTATGGCAAAAGCATAAAAGAAAACCCCGTAATGCTTATACCAAAATCGGACAAGTCTTCTTTTTGTAAACTTATCAATAAGTTGGAAAATATAATTGTTGCGATACCTAAGCGGAAGCCTGAAAATAAATTCTTCAATAAGTGGTGCAAAAACACACATTGCTAAGAAAACTACGATTATATGCTCTTCTAAAAGTGAATCTGTATAATCTAATGGCACGACAAAACTATCCAGCAAAGCAAGCAAGACGACTATAATAGTGCTAAAAACAAGTTCTAGAAGTAAAGTTGTTGTCCAGAGTTTCCATTTTTTAGAAGTGGGTGCATCTCTTAAAGCTGCATCTTTTGGCTTTCTTAAAAAGCGAAAAAGATCAATTATTTCTTCTTTGATAAACATAAACTAAGTTGGTTGAAAATAAAGATAAATTTTGGCGGTAAATTGAACTACCAATTTACCGCCATGTTATTATAGAAAGCAAATTAAGTACTACTTTTCATTCGCCAACGGAATAAACTGTGCACTTAAATCCGGATTCGCCATATCTTTATCAAGCGGATAAATTGGACGATTAAGATTTTTATAAGGCAAGCGCAACAAATCTTGGTCAACACCACCCGGTGTAAGTGCCATAATCCAACCTTTTCGCATATCGTAAAGTTCAGGAACAAGATAACCGATTTTTACCACCAAAATATCCGTTTCTCTCGGTTGTAATCCTGCCAAAGTGAACCATTTTTCGTAGTGGAAAGCCTTGCGTTTTGCGGTAACAATCACAGAAATACTTCCTACTTTTACGGTTACAAGCGTGTTTTCTGTATCGTCATCAGCAATGTTTATGATGGTTCCGTTTAGACGAACGGGCGGAGCGTAGCGGTTATCCACACGAGCACCGGCGGTAGCATCAATTTTGCCGCCAACACCTATTGCTTTGGCTTTTTCCACAAATTCAGCATCTGGCAAAGAAGCATAAATCACACTTTTCCCATTTTCGTTTTTAAATTCCGGACGTTTAAGCAATTCGGTCAATGTCCAAGTAACATCCCCGGCACCACCTGCTGTTGGGTTATCGCCCATATCGCTGATAATAAAAGGCTTTTCAGTACTTTTTAGTGCCAAATCAATACAAGCCGGCAAATAATCAGTAGGCGCCACAAACTCAAATTTATCACGCACATCCCAGAAATGTTTTGCGAGTTTCTCTGCGGCTTTTCCCACAGCTTCTTTATCGTCGCCGTAAGCCACCACCACACCGTGATTTCTTAGCTCATCTGCCCACGGATACGACATCCAGATGGAAGCATCAATTACATTATCACCATCAATAACTGTTGGTATTTGTTCGTAAAGTGTTTTCCCGGGTTCAATGCGAGTACTTGTTTTCTCGCCGGGTAATAAAATCGGAACAGGTATCCAAGCTTTGTAAGCGGGTTTGTCTTTTCCGTTTTCCAATCTGTCCAGCAGATTAGTTAAAGCACGTTTTTTAGAAATCATAGCATCTTCGTGCGGTGCTAATCGGTAGCAAGTTATCAAGTCGGTGTTTTTAATCAAGCGTGGCGAAACGCTGCCGTGCAAGTCCATCGAAGTAGAAATAAGCACTTCATCACCAATCACTTCACGAATGCGAACGATAAAATCACCTTCTGGGTCTTCCAAACCTTGTACACTCATAGCACCGTGAATATCAAAAAACAGTCCATCAATCGGCAGTGATTCTTTTAGCATTTTCAGAGTTTTGTTTACCATATTTTCATACACATCTCGTTTTACAATTCCGCCCGGCATAGCGTGAGTGCGAAGCGTTGGCACCCATTCGGCACGTTGGACTACACCCGAGTCGGGAACAAAGAAATTGTAATAAGAAAAAATACTATCACCAATACGTAGTGGAAATGCTGCCGAATCAGAAATAGCAGGAGAAAATGTACTACACTCGATGGCAATTCCGGCTATGGCTACACGTGGAAGGTCGGATTTTGTTGATTTACAGCCTGTAACAAGTAAAGCAACAACGGTAAAAATAAAAATAATTTTTTTCATGGGAATAAAATTTATATGGATTCTTAAAATTAATTTCGTAGGAATTAATCGAAAAAGCTACTTGTTTGTAGTGATTTGTATATAATGTTTCAAGCAAATAACTAATCCTTACAAAATTAACAAAAAAAGCTAAACAACTAACTACAATTTCTGAAAAATGATTAGGAATTGCTTAATGAAAATCTAGACTACCTAATGCCAAAGAAACACTATCTTGAATTAAACTACGAATTTTACGAATTACACGAATAAAATTCGTGCAATTTGTGGTATTCGTAGTTAATAGAACGAATATCTTTGTGTTTTTATGAAAGTCAAGATATTTCTTAATCAAAACAACTTCAATATCACTGAAATCTCTAAGTTATCCACGTCTTTTCATTACTTCTCTTTTATTTTCAAAAAATAATGTAACTTTACATTCTCAAAAAAAACATACAGCATGTCAAAAACTATTGCATTTAATCCGCTTGCGCTACCTTCTTACGTGATGGCAAAACCGATAGGCTCACTCTGTAATTTGGATTGTAAGTATTGTTACTACTTGGAAAAGGAGAAACTTTACCAAAATCGCAAAAAGATGGAAATGAGCGATGGATTGTTGGAGATTTTCACGAAAAGCTACATCGAAGCTCAGCCTGTAAAAGAGGTGCTTTTCACTTGGCACGGTGGTGAAACAACTTTGCGAGATATTTCTTTTTACAGAAAGGCGTTGCAGTTGCAGAAAAAATACGGTCGCGGCAGGCAGATTGATAATGTGTTGCAGACCAACGGAACTTTGCTTAGTGATGAATGGTGTCGATTTTTCAAAGATAATAATTTTCTGATTGGAATTTCCATTGATGGACCGGAGCATTGTCACGATGTTTATCGGACGAATAAAGGCGGACGACCTACTTTTAAGCAAGTAATGCGAGGAATTGAGCTGCTTCAAAAGCACCAAGTAGAATTTAATACGCTTTCTGTAATCAATGATTACAACTCTCAATTTCCGTTGGATGTCTATCGGTTTTTCAAAGAAATTGGCAGTCAGTTTATGCAGTTTGCGCCTGTTGTAGAGCGAGTTTCCGATGAACGTGCCGATGGTTTAACGCTATTGCCGCCTAATGATAAGGTTGATGGAAAATTAGCTTCTTGGTCGGTTGACCCAAAGAAATTCGGACAGTTTTACATCAAGATTTTTGATGAGTGGGTACGAAATGATGTAGGTGTCTATTTTGTGCAAATGTTTGATGCCATGCTTGCCAATATGGTCGGTGCGCAGCCGGGTGTTTGTATTTTTGCTGAGAAATGCGGACATGCCGTAGCAATGGAATTCAATGGCGATGTATATGCTTGCGACCATTTTGTATTTCCGGAATATAAACTCGGAAATGTGCGGAATCAGACCATTTTTGAGATGATGTTTTTGGAAAAACAGCTTCGATTTGGTTCGGACAAAAAAGATAAACTACCACGCCAATGTCAAGAGTGTGAAGTGCTGAAATTCTGCCATGGTGAATGTCCGAAAAATCGCATTGCCAAAACAGCTGACGGTGAACTGGGATTAAATTATCTTTGTGCAGGTTTTAAGGCGTTTTTTAAACACGCATTGCCCTATATGGAATTTATGGCAAATGAATTGCACAATAAACGTCCTCCGGCAAATGTAATGTATTACGCAAAAGGAATTCGATAAATGTTTTTGCTAAACATTAAACTAAAACTCGTTTTTAGCGTTATTCTTATTAAAGGTATTTTGTAAAAATGGAAGAACATACCGATTATATAGAATTTGAACGTCCAAACGACCGCAAAGTACGAGTGGTTTTCGAGCTTTATCGTTTTGAAATACTTTTTCACTACTGCGAATATTGGCACAGTGAAAGTACAGGATGGAAAAGCATGAAAAAAGGTGATGATGGGTACTTTGAATATACTGCACCCGATGAGAATGGTGAGGAAACGAACTATAAGATTAAGTATCCCACCTTTCAGGAAATGATGTCGGCGCAAGCAGAGATAGGCAAAAGATACAATTTAATAGATGTATAAAGAAAAAGCAACGAATTATTCGTTGCTTCTTTATGTTTACTCGCTGACAAACAGCCTTTTACTTGAAAAGACAGGGTCGCAAGTTAAATTCACTTTTAGCTTTCTGCAACCCGCTTCGTCGCCCGGAGTAGGAATGTGAGTTGAGTGCATTTCGCAACCGTACAATTCCGTAAGTTTTTCGAGCGCCATTTTTGCAGCCGGATTGGATGTGGCACTTATGGCTAGTGCAATAAGCGTTTCTTCTACATCCAGACTTACCTGCTTACCATTCAAAATATCTTTTTTCAAATGCGTTACAGAATCAATAATGCTTTCAGGAAGTAAAAACATATTATCAGGCAGTCCGGCAAGGTGTTTCGTAGCATTCAAAATCATAGCGGACGAAGAGTGAAACAGTGGCGAACTTTTACCTGTAATAATCGTACCGTCACGTAGTTCAATGGCTGCGCCGCTGTAAATTCCACCATAGCCTTTCCTCTTTTTCTCAGCCTCTTTGGCAGCTTTTCGAGCAGCAGCTACTACTTTACGGTCATTTTCACTGACACCGGCTCGGCGCATAATTTCAGAGGAACGTTCCAAAGTAGTTTTGCTAGTCACTCCCATGATATATTCTACCGAACTTCTAAAATAACGACGAATAACTTCTTGATTTGCAGCTTCTTTAACTACCTTCTCGTCAACAATTCCGGAACTGATTCTATTAACACCCATATCAGTAGGCGACTTGTAAGTACCTTTTCCACCTGTAATTTTCTCAATAATGCGTTCCAAAAGCGAGAATGCTTCAATATCACGGTTGTAATTAACAGCTTCAACGTCATATGCTTCCAAGTGGTAGGGGTCAATCATGTTTTTGTCGCGCAAGTCGGCGGTAGCAGCTTCATACGCTACGTTTACAGGATGATTAAGTGGTAAGTCCCAAACAGGAAATGTTTCGAATTTTGCATAACCCGCCTTTATTCCTTTTTTGTGGTCATGATACATGTTACACAAAGAAGTAGCTAGCTTTCCACTTCCCGGACCGGGTCCGGTAACTACTACAATGGGTCTTGTGGTTTCGATATATTCATTAGCGCCGTAGCCCTCCTGACTTACTATGGTTTCTACATCAAGCGGGTAACCTTTTGTTAGGAAATGACGATAGACTTTAATCCCTTTTAGCTCCAATTTATTTTGAAAAGTAATGGCGGCTGGTTGGTTTTTGAAACGCGTAATTACTACGGCAGCTACGTGAATACCAAACCATTTCATATCGTCAATGCTTTTAAAAGCATCTACGTCATAGGTAATTCCGAAATCTGCACGTACCTTGTTGCGCTCTAAGTCGCCGGCATGGACACAGAGAATTACGTCAATTTTATCTTTTAATTTTTGAAGTAAACGGATTTTTGCATTCGGGTCAAAACCGGGCAAAACGCGAGCTGCGTGGTAATCGTAGAGAATTTTACCACCCATTTCCAAGTATAATTTGTCGTTGAAGCGACTTACACGTTTGAGGATAGCTTCTGACTGCTCGTGTAAGTATTTGTCGTTGTCAAAACCGATTTGTGAATAGTATTTCATGTCCCGTTAATCTTTTTTTGTTTAATGCTAACGGGTTTCAAAATTACTCATTTTTTTTGAATTAAACTAAAAAAACTTAGGTTAAAAATAAAAAAAGCAATAAGTAAAATTACAGGACTACTTATTGCTTTTTTTAATGTTTATTATTGAAAATTAGTTTATTATTTTTTACCTTGATATTCAATGCTGTTAAGTAAATCCAATTTTCCATCGTCAATTAGCTTGATAATTAATTCACCGAAAAGCGTATTTTGCCAAGCAAACCATTCACGTGTGAATTTGCTGTCGTCGTCTTTATTAAACGATTCGTGCATAAATCCGGTTCCTGCATCTGTTTTCATCAGCATTTCCACACATTCCTTTATTTCTGCATCCTTATTGCTTGTAAATGCCCTCATCATAATGCTCATTGGCCACACCATATCATAGCCAATGTGTGGTCCGCCAATTCCTTCTCCTGCTTTTCCGCTGAAAAAGTAAGGATTGTCTTTACTCCAAACAAATCGACGGGTATTTTGATAAATTTTATCTTTTACATCCACATCGCCGAGATACGCCAAGCTAAGCAAACTAGGTACGTTAGCATCGTCTGTAAGTAGTTGGTTGCCAAATCCATCTACTTCGTAAGCATAAATTTTACCGTATTTAGGATGTTTGTGTATCGCGTATTTTTTCAGAGCAGTTTCCACTTCTTTTGCCAAGCTCAAACATTCATTGGCAAGTTTTTCATTCTTATTTACCTCTTTAAGCACATGAGCGGCTTTGCGGAGCGAGGTTACCGCGAAAAAATTGGATGGAATAAGAAATTGGAAAATAGTAGAGTCATCCGAAGGACGGAACGAAGAAACAATCAAGCCCACCGGATTTATAGGCGAACCCCAACCTACATTTGAAAGGGTGTCGTGCTGCCTATCCGTTACACGCAGAAAACGATAAGGCCCGTTTCCATTTTTGCGTTGTTGCTCTCTGAAAGTTTGTACAGTCAAGCGAATAGCCTCCTCCCAATTTTTTCCAAAAACGCTGCTGTCCCTCGTTGTAATCCAATATTGGTATGCAAGTCGAATAGGGTAGCAGAGCGAGTCTATTTCCCATTTCCGTTCGTGCACTTCAAGTTTCATGTCGGTATTGTCGCTTTGCCAATGTCCTCCTGTTGGACCATCATTAAAAGCATTGGCGTAAGGGTCAATGATTATCAGTTTCTGCTGACGCAAAATAACACCGCGAAGCATTTTTTTCAACGCTTCATCTTCATTGGCAAGCTGAATATAGGGATAAACTTGAGCAGCAGAATCACGTAGCCACATAGCGTGAATGTCCCCTGTGTAAACGAATGTGTCATCTTCTCCATCAATTACTCTGTAATGTACAGTGGTGTCCAGCGTGTTTGGAAAGCAGTTTTCAAACATCCAAGCTAAGTGGGGATTTTTTAGTTGGTTCACTACCCATTGGATTTTTTTCTCTACCGCATCGGATTTAAAAAGTCGTTCACTTACCACAGGACGTTGTGACTCCAGCTTTGTTGCATCACATTTTTCTGTAGTTTGGACGCTTAGCTCAATTTCTGAGTTTACATCGGCTTTGGAGGTAGAAATACCGATTGTCAACAATAAAAATATTGGAATAAATAGTTTTTTCATGGTTTATAAAGTGTATTTTAAATATTTGTAATATCTCACATTATACATCTCGCATCATACAATAAAGATTTACTCTTCTTCCTCTTTATAATATACGTCGGCTTCCAATTGTTTGATATGCCATCTTGTCATCGTCTCATCCGACTCGAATCCTACGCCGGTGTAAATTCCCCTTTCCTCGGTTATGCGGATAAACTTATCAGAGTAAATACGACCATTGGCTTCGTCCCAGTAAAGTAAATCAGTTTCAAACATATCGCCTTCCAGGTTGATAGCCTTCACTTTGCCTTGGAATTCCCAAAGTTTTTTTCGTTCGTAGTACCTGGCTTTGTTGCTTCTAAAATTGGCGTCAACAGCAAGATTTTCGGCAAATCGTTCAAAGTAAATTCCTTTTGGAAAATCCCAATATGGTTCATTGGCTTTATCGAAAACATCCATTTTATCGGTTGCAATTCGGTAGCGCGTAATTCCTGAGTCGGAAATTACTGTGGTAATTTTGGTAACCGACAATCCGGGTAAAGCTTGTCTGTCCTCTACTGCATCGATTTTTTCTTTCTCGTCTTTTGAGCAAGATAGGGTCACTAACAGAACAACCACCAAGAAGGCGGTTGTTAGTTGTTTGGATATTTCTTTTATATAGCGATGCATTTAGTATAAGTTGTTTTAGCGCAAAATTATTTTTGAATAAAGAAAGATTACAATTTTGGCTTAAAGAACCAGAACTCATTGATTGAGGTGCTGAAAGTTAGTTTCAGATAATCCTCACGAAGTCTGTTAACTGACCCAATTTTTCCATACTCCAAAGCAAAATTAAGTATGCTTTTTCCTGTGCGTGTAGGGAAACCAATACCTGCAGAAACGATGAAATTTCTGGGTTGTAATACGTTGTCCACTTTGTAATACTGATTGGAAGTGCAGAAACCAACTCTATAACGGATTAGATCAGAGTATTTCAGACTTGTTGGATTCGGGATATATTCCAGTCCAACAGCGTATTTTGAGGTGTTCACTAACGTATCTGTTTTTCCAAAAAAGAGTGCATCATTCCAACCTTGCTGTACATAATCAAAACCTACGGTCAGTTTTTTATTGTATGTGTAAGTAATACCTGCACCAAACGTACCGGGAAGTTCAAAGCCACTAATGTTGTTTATGGTGTCATTATTGAGCGTAGCGGTAAATTCACCGTTTAGCCTGTTTTTGTTTTCGTAAATTAATCCAAGCGTTACATTATGTTTATCGGCAAACGTATTATAAACTTGCACACCATAGCGAAGTTTAAAGTCATTAACTTTTATTCTTTTGTTGTAATAGGATGGGTTAAAGCCGTTTGTGTTGTCAAAGCTTTGTATGGCATAATGGTTCGCATCCCCAAAGATATAGTATGCATTTGCACCCAGAGAAACGTGATTTAGTAAATTAACTGAGAGTCCGGCATAAACTTGCGAAATTCCGCCAGAACCGTTAAAGCTTTGCTGATAACCTATTTTTTTATTTGTTTCAGGGATTGATAGCGAGCCTTTTTGACTAAAGTTGTAACCGACTAGCGAAAAAGGTTGCATTCCGGCACTAAATCCAAGCCATTTTGTAACAGGGAAACGCATGGTAAGATAGTCCAAGTTTCCATTGAACGTGCTACTGGCATTGTTCTTATCTGAAAAGCGGGAAAATCTGGCAGATGCTCCAAGGTCAAACATAAATGTCAAGCTATCCACACTACTATACGATGCAGGGTTTACGCTATTTATGGTGTTTAGCGAGCGGTTAGCGATGGAAATTCCACCCATTCCACGTAATTCGGTAGCTGTACATTCTGTAATATCCCCATATCCGAAACGAGTGTATGGAGAGTTTGTATTGTTTTGACTGGCAGCAAACTGCGCTGAAAAAATCAGCAAAATTGCTGCGAAAAATAATTTTCTGTATTGCATTAATATTTGTCTTGAATTACCCAAAACTGAGTATTAAATTTGAATATGCAAAGATGGCACATTTAATTTTCATTTGAAAATGAAAATTTGTTCTCACCGTTAAAAAAACTGAAACAACACCTTCTTTTCTGCAAAATAACCGTAAAATCAAGCAATTGCACTGATTTTAAGGAATCATTTTCTCTATTGGAATGACTAAAATACCCTCAGCCCCCAGGTTTTTAAGCTTACCGATAATATCCCAAAAACTTTTCTCGCTAATTACCGCGTGCAACGAACTCCAGCCTTCTTTTGCCAAAGGCATTATCGTTGGGCTTTTCATTCCGGGTATAACTTCTACTATTTTTTCTATTTTGTCGGTAGGTACGTTCATCAAAACGTATTTTTTATCTTCTGCTAATTGTACAGCTTCTATTCTAAACAAAAACTCATCTAAAACAGCCCTTTTTTCGTTGCTTAAGTTTTTGTTGCCGATTAGCACAG
Organism: Bacteroidales bacterium; assembly: GCA_012837935.1. Lineage (GTDB taxonomy): Bacteria > Bacteroidota > Bacteroidia > Bacteroidales > Paludibacteraceae > UPXZ01. The sequence continues at coordinate 114,852 of DUQG01000016.1, read as the reverse complement.
CTTCTGAGTGCATTATCACTTCTACTTCTTTCAAGTGATTGGTAACCAATGTGCTACCTGAGCTTACAATGTCAAATATCGCATCAGACAGTCCAATGCCGGGCGCAATTTCTACAGAGCCGCTGATTACATGAATTTCAGCTTGAATATTCTTTGATTTCAGGAAATCTTCTAAAATTACAGGGTAGGAGGTGGCTATTATTTTGCCGTTGAACCATTCCAGTCCGGTGTATTCTGTGGCTCTTGGGATGGCGAGTGAGAGTCTGCACTTACTAAAACCGAGTCGTTTGATTATTTCTACGTTTTTTTTCTTTTCGGCAAATTCGTTTTCGCCTACTATTCCTATATCAGATACACCGTCAGCTACGGATTGAGGAATGTCGTCATCACGTAAAAAAAGAACTTCCAAAGGGAAGTTTTTAGCAGCTTGCAGTAGTTGTCGTCTTCCGAATTCAAGTTTGATGCCTGTTTCTTGAATTAGGCGCATCGTATCTTCGTTTAGGCGCCCTTTTGTTTGTATCGCAATTCGTAACATGTTATTTTCGTTGATTAACTTGCAAAATTAAACAAATAAATTGAAAAAAAGAAAGCCCGTTACGAATAACGGGCTTTGTAATAATTGATTGCTTAACTCAATTAGTTAACAGCAGCTAGAGAGTCAGCAGCAGCAACAACAGTAGAGTCTAGAGCAGCAGAGTCAACAGTTTCTACTACTTCTGTAGCTACAGAGTCAACAGTTCCTTCTTCGGTTTGAGCAGGTTTGTTGCAAGCTACGAACATAGCAGCGATAGCAACGATTGCAAATACTTTTTTCATTTTGTTTTAATCCTTTAAAAATTTAACATGTTATATATTTTGTTCAATTCAAAATCTTTGCAAAGATACATCAATATTTTGATATTGCGTTAATATTTCTCATTTTTTTTTATTTTATTTTTAGCTTTAACTATTAAACCACAAAAAAACCTTAAAATTTTTTCTTTCTATCCCTTTATTATAAGATGTTATATGAAAAAAATTAAATTAAGTCTTTGTGTGCGTTTTCAAGTTGGTTACGCTTAATCCTCTAAAAATAAAACGCTTAGATTTTGTTTTTGTTTTTCTGTAAAAGTAAAAAAGCAAAACTTCTTTTAACATTTTTTACAATTGAAGTTAAAAACAGTGCAAAGTTAATACAATTATATCGTCATTTGCAAATTATTTGCCAACTATTTTCAAAAAAATGTTGTTAAATCTAAAAATGTTTTCCTAATAGCCTAAATGTCAAATGTTTGTGTTTTTGTTAAAAAACTGTGACATTTTAGATTGAAAATATTTAATTACCGGCAACTGTACTATAAAGGTATCGCTTGATGCTTTTTTTCGGTGTTTTCTCAAACTCGTGAGGATAAAGCTGAATTCTCGCTATATTCTCATAGGCGGCTACAACTTCATTCAACTGTTTTTTGTTCTCTTCCATTATCTCATCGAGTTGGTCATGCGATACTCCATCAGCATCCATCGTGTCATAATCCGGATATACTAGTGCAACTAATCTTCCGTTGTTTTCAACCACCAAACTTTCAAGTACATAAGGCATATTGTTTAACTTGGCTTCAATTTCTTCCGGATAAATATTTTGTCCGTTTGCACTTAAAAGCATCGTTTTGTTGCGTCCACGGATAAATATATTGCCATTTTCGTCAATTGTGCCTAAGTCGCCGGTATGCAGCCAGCCTTCATCGTCAAGAACTTCTTGAGTAGCTTCCTCGTTTTTATAGTAGCCTGTCATCACGTTTTCACCACGTACAAAAATTTCCCCAATTCCTGTTTTCGGATCCGGATTGTCAATTTTTGCTTCCATAATATCCAGAATTTTACCGGATGATTTTGGAATAAAATCATCTGTATGTGAATAACTGATTAGCGGAGCGCACTCAGTCATACCATATCCAACGGTAAACGGGAACTTGATTTTATGGAAAAAATCTTCCACTTCGGCGTTAAGTGGTGCGCCACCTACTACAACCTGTGAGAAATTACCTCCAAAAGCATCAACCAATCTTTTTCGGATTTGGCTAAGGATGGTTTGGTCTAAAAATGGCACTTTCAATACCCAGCGAACGGCAGATTTTCCAAGAATAGGTTGAATTTGTTTTTTGTAAATTTTCTCTATTATTAATGGTACACAGAAAATCACGTTTGGCTTTACTTCAGCAAAAGCATTAAGTAGAATACGTGCAGACGGTGTACGTCCGATAAAGTGAACGTGGCTTCCGGTACAAGTAGCGGTCAGGAAGTCAAAAGCACAGCCGTATGCGTGTGCCAAAGGTAAAAATGCTACCACATTATATCCCGGTGCCAGCAGTCCGGTACGAATACCGAATGTAATGTTTCCGGCAAAGTTGTTTCCTGTAAGCATCACACCTTTGCTGAATCCGGTAGTTCCGGAAGTATAGCTGATGCACACAAGTTCAGAGTTTGGCTTATCCACATATCTTACATCGTCTTTGTGAAAGTCGCTGTCAAATTTCTCATTAAACAATCTGTCGATACAATTTTTGGTAAGTTTTTGAGAATCAAGCGGAATTTCCACATCATCTGGGTTTTCCATCTCTTCCAAAAGCTGTGGTATGGGTTGATTTACAAGTGTAATTAACTCAAACGAGTTGAGTGAAAACACAGCCTTAATGTGGTGCAGACTACTGTCATCCAGATTTTCCCAGATATGGTCGCTCACAAACAAGGCTTTTGAGCCTGAATGATTAATGATGTGATGAACATCTGTCGGATTGAAGTCCTGCAAGATTGGAACAATTACAGCACCATAAGTTACTGTTGCAATATAGGTTATTGCCCAATTGGCATTATTTCTTCCAATCAAGGCAATTTTATCATTCTGTTTTATTTCAGCTTGCTCAAATAGCAAATGAAGTTTCGCTACCTCTTCTGCTACTTGTCCATAAGTCAAAGTAAGACCTTCACCATAATTGGTGTATGCATTTAAGTCCCAGTTACTTCTAAAACTGTCTTCGAACAGGCGAATAAAATTCTCTTTAATCATTATTTCTTAAATGTTTTTTAAAAATATTTTCGGCAAAAATACAAAAATTACACAAATCCAACAAAAATGTGCAATATTTTTAATGAAAATAGTTCATTTTAAAATTACGAACAATCGCCGATACAAGAAAAATTCAGTAACTTTGCAAATTATTTCAAAAAATAAAAATAGGAAGATATAGGTAATAGACTGTTAGACATTAGACTTTCAGATAAAAGACTTTGTGAAACTACATTATAAATTTTTTAGGCTACATTATTATATAACTCTAAATGTCAAAAAGCGCAAGCGGTCTGTCAGTCTCACAGCGCAGCGGTCTATCAATCTAAAAGTCTTTCCCAAAAAATAAATCTGTAAAATGAATATTTCTTACAATTGGTTGAAAGAGTACATTAATATTAATGTATCACCTGAAAAATTATCTCAAATTCTTACATCTATCGGTCTTGAAGTGGGGACAGTAGAAAAAGTCCAAACCATAAAAGGAGGTATGGAAGGTTTGGTAATCGGCGAAGTGTTGACTTGTGAAAAACACGAAAACGCTGACAAACTAAGCGTTACTACCGTTAATCTGGGTACAGGCGAGCCGCAGCAAATTGTATGTGGCGCACCGAATGTAGCTGCCGGACAGAAGGTTGTGGTGGCAACTTTGGGTACTGTGCTTTATTCCGGTGAGGAAAGTTTTACCATAAAAAAGACAAAAATCCGTGGCGTAGAATCTAATGGAATGATATGTGCTGAGGATGAAATCGGGATTGGAACAAGCCACGAAGGTATAATCGTGCTACCGGAAGAAGTGAAAGTGGGTACGTTGGCAAAAGATTATTACGAAATCAAAGACGATGTGCAAATTGAAATTGACATCACACCCAACCGTGCTGATGCTGCGTCGCACTACGGTGTAGCGCGCGATTTGGCAGCTTATTTCGCTTTGCATGATGAAAATGTAAAGTTGAAAAAACCATCTGTGGATGCTTTCAAAGTGGATAATAGCAATCTCCCTATTCCCGTAATTGTTGAAAATACGGATGCCTGTCCACGTTATTCGGCACTAACTATTTCGGGAGTTACCGTTACGGAGTCACCCAAGTGGCTGAAAGAGCACTTATTAAATATCGGTCAAAGACCTATTAATAATATTGTAGATATTACGAACTTCGTGCTTCACGAACTTGGACAACCGCTTCATGCTTTTGATGCGGATAAAATCATTTCAGGCGAAGTACGTGTGAAAAATTTGCCGGAAAACACACCGTTTGTTACTTTGGATGAAGTAGAAAGAAAACTACATCCGGCTGATTTGATGATTTGTAACGGCGATGAACCGATGTGTATCGGAGGCGTTTTTGGCGGATTGACTTCGGGTGTGACCGAAACTACTAAAAATGTTTTCTTGGAAAGTGCTTATTTTAATCCTGTGAGCATTCGCAAAACAGCTCGTCGTCACGGATTGAACACCGATGCATCATTCCGTTTTGAGCGTGGATGCGATCCGGAAATAACGATTTATGCACTAAAACGTGCTGCACTTTTAATTCAAGAAGTAGCCGGAGGAACTATTTCAAGTGAAATTGTAGATAGATATCCTACACCGATTAAGCCTTTTGAGGTTACACTTTCCAAAAAGAAAATTAATACGCTGATTGGAAAAGAGATAAGCAGGGAGGAAATTGTGAAAATCCTAAACGGTTTGGAAATGGAAATCGTTTTTGAAAACGACGAGCAATACGAATTGAAAGTGCCTGCTTACCGTGTAGATGTGCAACGCGATGTGGATGTGATTGAGGATATTTTACGTATTTACGGTTATAATAATGTGGAAATTGGTCACAACCTGATTTCTACGTTGAGTTTTGTGAAAAAACCGGATAGCCATAAATTGCAAGTGCTGATTTCAGAACAACTGACCGCACAAGGTTTCAACGAAGTGCTAAATAACTCACTGACAAAAGTGAGCTACTATGCTGACTTGACTTCCTATTCCGATGCAAATTCAGTTCGCATTATGAATCCACTAAGCAATGATTTAGGCGTGATGCGTCAAACCTTACTTTTCGGCGGAATGGAAAATATTGCACGCAATATCAACCATAGAAATGCCGATTTGCGTCTGTATGAATTTGGAAATTGCTATCAATACACGGCTGAAAACAAAAAAGAAGGCGAAAATTTGGCAGAATTTTCTGAAGAGTATCACTTGGGATTGTGGGTAACCGGAAATAAATTTGAAAATTCCTGGACTTCCGGTACACAAAAATCAACTGTTTATGAATTAAAAGCCTATTTGCAAAATATCTTGGTGCGTCTGGGATTTGACTTGCGAAAACTGCGTATGGAAGAGCACGAAAGCGATATTTATTCGGAAGCCATGTGCATAAAATCACCCAATAAACGCTTGCTGGCTACTTTTGGAATTGTAAGCGATGTGGTGAAAAAAATGACCGATGTGGATGCAGAGGTTTATTATGCAGACTTAAACTGGACGAATATTCTTAGCGTGCTGGATACTGCTGCCGTACAATATAAAGAACTGCCGAAATATCCGGAAGTTTATCGTGATTTAGCGTTCTTACTTGATAAGAATATACAATTTGCTGAAATAGAGAAAATTGCATTTGAAAGTGAGCGTAACCTTTTGAAAGATGTTAGCTTGTTTGATGTTTACGAAGGTAAAAATATCGAAGCAGGCAAAAAATCTTACGCTGTAAGTTTTACCTTGCAAGACGAGAGCAAAACGCTTACCGATGCAGCAATTGATAAAGTGATGCAGAAAATTCAGAAAAATATCGAAACTAAATTAGATGCGAAGTTGAGAAGTTAATTAAGTTTTTCTGAATTTAGAATATATGAGAAAGAGAATGCATTAAATGTATTCTCTTTTCTTTTTCTGACAGTAAAACTTATTTAAACAAAAAAAGAGTTACTCGAAAGTAACTCTTCGCTCTCCCTCTTGGACTTGAACCAAGGACCCCCTGATTAACAGTCAGGTGCTCTAACCAACTGAGCTAAGGAAGAATTTTGTGCATTTTTTTCAAATGCGTTGCAAAAATAGTGGTTTATTTTGAAATATGCAATATCTTTGCAATAAATTTGTCAAAAAATTAAATTTATTTTTTTGTGAATTTAAAAAAACAACAGATAATTTATTGATATATAGTGCTTAAGAGTAAACTGCAAAATATGAAAAAAGTTTTAGGAATGGGCAATGCTCTAACAGATATTTTATTTAAAATAGAAAATGACGAGATACTTCAAGAGTTAGATTTATTAAAAGGCGGGATGCAATTGATACAAAACGGTCAGTCGGAAATGATTAAATCGCACTTTGATTCATCAAGTGCAATCATGGCAACCGGTGGTTCAGCTTCCAATACGATTAACGCAGTTGCCAAGCTTGGTTTGAAAACCGGATTTATCGGTAAGGTGGGTGATGATGAAATTGGTCGTTTCTTTTCAGCTCATAGTCTTGAAAACGGCGTAACGCCGTATATGCAATTAAGCGAAACGCCTTCAGGACACTGTACTGTGCTTGTATCGCCGGATAGCGAACGCACACTTTGTACTTTTTTGGGTGCAGCCAGTGAACTTTACGCGGAAGATTTGACGCCGGAAGTATTTAATGGTTATGATTATTTCCATATCGAAGGTTATTTGGTTCAGAATCATGATTTAATTCGTACGGCTTTAAAAATGGCGAAAGAGGCAGGTTTGACTACTTCTATTGATTTGGCAAGTTTTACCGTGGTACAAGATAATCTTGAGTTTTTACATGAAATTACAGAGAAATACGTAGATATAACTTTTGCTAACGAGGAAGAGGCGCAAGGTTTTACAGGAAAAGAACCGCTCGAAGCCGTGGCTGAAATTGCCAAAATCTGTAAAATTGCCGTTGTGAAGATTGGTAAAGATGGCTCTTATATCCAGTCCGGCGATGAGTTGCATGTGATAGAACCGCATCCAGTAGCAAGTATAGATACAACCGGTGCCGGCGATTTTTACGGGCAGGTTTTCTGTATGGTTTGGCAAAAGGATACGGACTTGATATTTGCGGACAGATTGGCTCACTTGTTTCATCCAAAGTGGTGGAAGTGATAGGAACTCAAATGTCGGATAAAACATGGAAAGAGATTGCTGATAAGATAGATAAGATTGTAAAAATCGCTTAATAAAACTTAGAGAGTTTATATGATGCAACAACAGACTGGCACACTGAAACTATATATTCTCATGGTCATCGCTATGTTGTGCTGGTCATTTTCACTTATTTGGACAAAAATAGCTTTAGTTTCTTTTCCGCCTGTTACGTTAATCACACTGCGTTTGACACTTGCTTCCTTTTTTCTGTTTTTATTTTTGAAAACAACGGGAAAGTTGCAAAGAATTGAAAAAGGCGACCTGAAACTTTTCTTGTTACTGGCTTTTTTTGAGCCTTTTCTTTATTATATTGGTGAAACTTACGGCTTAACAATGGTTATGCCGACACTTGCTTCGGTGATTGTTGCGTTGATTCCGGTTTTTGCGCCATTTTTTGCATTCGCATTTCTGAAAGAAAAACTTTCGTTAGCTAATTTTATCGGAATTATTATATCGGTACTGGGTGTTTATCTAATTGTAAGTCAAGGTTCAGATAGTAGTTCTACATCTTTGAAAGGTGTTTTATTGCTCTTGTTGGCGGCTTTCTCGGCAATAGTTTATGGACTAATTTTGCGTAAAATTCCGGCTAAATATTCAGCCACTACTATTATTTATTATCAAAGTTTGCTTGGACTGATTTATTTTGTTCCATCTGTTTTGCTGATAGATAGAGTAAAATTGCCGCATATTCAGATTTACGGTGAAGCTGTGGCAGCTGTTTTGATGTTGACGATTTTCGCATCCGTAATTGCTTTTGTGCTTTTTGCCGATGCGGTTCGTAAAATTGGTATTGCTAAATCGCAAGTTTTCACCAATCTTATTCCGGTTTTTACTGCTCTGTTTTCATGGGTTTTATTCAAAGAAATATTAAACTTATTGCAGTGGATGGGTGTTTTAGTAGTAGTGGTGGGAGTTTTTTTCAGTCAGAAAAAAGTCAAGACAGAGGAAACTATTTCGTAACAAGAAACTTAATAGATAAACTACTCGTTTTTTTAATAAAACTACGAATTTCACGAATAACACGAATTTATTCGTGCAATTCGCCCCGATAATTATCGGGGTTCGTAGTTATATAAATGACTATTTTTGTGATATTATCTAGAGTTGTTAATAGTATCCATAGTAAGACTACTTTTTATTTCTGTTTCTGACATTTAGCAGATGTTTTAAAAATACAACTTCATTCAATACATTAAATATAGAATACAATGAAAGCTTGGTATCCTTTTTATTTTATTTATCATTGGTTAATTGCCTATCCTATTGGCATAGTGTTAACTTTGTTGACAGCTTTGTTTACAATGATTTTGTCGCCTATTCTGCCCAATCATCCGATTTCTTACTTTCCGGCACGTTGGTGGGGCAAGTTGATGTGTTGGATTTTCTTTATTCGAGTGAAAACAAACGGTTTTGACCATCTGGACAAAAATCAATCCTATGTTTTTGTGTCCAATCACCAGAGCATGTTCGATATTTTTGTGGTGTATGGCTGGATTCCGTTTATTTTTAAATGGGTAATGAAGTACGAACTGAAAAAAATTCCTATGGTCGGTCCGGCTTGTGTTTCTGCCGGACATATTTTTATTGACAGAAGCAATCCTATTGCAGCCAAAAATAGTTTACTCAAAGCAGGTGAGCAATTGACAAAAGGTAATTCTGTGGTTATTTTTCCTGAAGGAACACGCACCAAAACCGGAAGAGTCAATAAATTTAAGCGTGGAGCCTTTTTGTTGGCTATGGAATTAAGTTTGCCCATTGTACCCATTACACTAAAAGGTGGTTTCGAACGATTGAAAATTCGTAGCTTGATGGTAAATCCCGGCACTATTACTATGACTGTGCATCAACCGATAGATGTTAAGCAGTATGGACAGGATGAATCATCTGCACTGGTAAGAGATACGCAAGAGATAGTGAAGTCGGGATTGGAGTAAGCGAGAAAATTGTCGCTGGATAGCGGGATTTGTAATCCCGCATACAATGGAAATTCTGAAAAAAATGTAGAAAAATCCTGAAAAACTTAATCAAAATTGAGAAAAACATATCCTAAAATTTAGGAAAAAAGAATAAAATCCCGAATAAACAATAAAGATGACTTATTTATAAAATTTTAGTAATTGACTAAATATTAATACATTTGTAGAGCGTAAAATTTTCGTAAACACCTATTGATTTGGAGATATTTTACGAAAGTTTATTATGTAAATTATACGTTAGGCAACATGGTAAAGACACAAACAGACAATTAATTACAAAAATATGGCATCAAAATTCTTAAAATCATTGACAGACCAAGAATATAAAGATTTGACAACCAAATTATTTAATATCCAAAATGGGATTTGTTATATCTGTCAGCAAGAGATTGATTTACAAATACAAAATACAAACATCGACCATATAATTCCTCTTGCAAATAAAGGAAAAGATAGTGAGGATAATTTTGCTCTGACACATGAAACATGCAATAAATCAAAACAAGATGCAAATCTTACAATTGCAAGGGTTTTACATAGGCTAAAACATATCCAAGAAGATATTAATTCTAAAGAGACACGAGCAGCCTCGTTAAAGGATGTGCTTAATAATTATGGCGGTTCTAAATTTAATTTTCAATACAATCTAAATGGAGAAAGCATCGAATATTCGTTTGATAAAAATGGGGATACAAAAATTTATAAATCAGCTCTATTTAAAGATTTATTATCCGATGAAACATCTTGTTTTATTGAAGTTCCAATAGAATTTTTATTTCATGATGAATTGATAAATCCGCGCGGAATTAATAGTAGCATAAATTTGTTAGTTAAAGAATTTTATAAAGGGAATCCACAATTACATTTAACATTAGCAAGGATTGATGATGGTAAAATAAAAGTATTTGATGGACAACATAAGGCTGTTGCCCAAATATTACTTGGGTCAAAAAAACTTTTAGTCCGTTTGTTCATAGACCCTAATATTGATAGGCTAACAGAAACTAATACAAATGCTGGTAGCTCACTTAGACAGATTGCTTTTGACAAATCAATTATGAGGCAGTTAAATAACACACTTTATTTTGAACGAGTAAGGAAATATCAAACAGACCACACATTGCAAGAAGATTGTTTTGATTTCTCAGAAGAGCAATTGGTCGAATATTTTAAAGGAGAAAATGTAAACATAAAAAAATATATTATTGATAGCATAAAACACTCAATTACTTATTCAAAAGATAATAAACTTAAAGATTACATTGATTTTGAAGGAAAGGCTAAAGGACTTCCAATATCTTACAGTGCTTTCGATAAGACTTTCCTTTCAGTATTTATAGACTCAAAATTAATCTTGAAAACAAATATTAGCTATAAATCTGACGAAGGATTAAATCCAAGAGAATTGGAAATTAGCCAAATAGTTAGATTGCTGAACATTATCGCTGAAGAAATATACATTAATAAGTTTAATCCTGAAATTGGTGTTTACAGAATTGAACAAAAAATCATTGATAAAAAAGACATAGACATTACAGATGACCATTTAGTCGCATATAGAATCAGTAAAGAGGAAATTATGTATAATTGGTTGATTTATTTGAGAAAGGTAATTGAGAATTACTTTATAAATACAGGGAAGATATATGAAAGTAATAAGCTTTTTCAATTTCAATTTCCTGACCAACTTTGGAATAATATCAGAAATTTCCTGATTAATTTGAAAAATCTTCCATTGTGGAAAGATAGAAGTATGGCAAGTACAATATTTTCGGGCAAGAACAATTATGATTATTGGAAAACTATTTTTGAAACATCTAAGACTTCTGACAATGTTCAAGTAATTGCTAAACCATTGAATTTTGTTGAAATGATAAAACTAAATGAATAACCACGTTACCTAACATCCCATTAAACAAATGCCAAAAACTATCTGAATATTAGCAACTTTCTATCCGTACAAAATATTGAAAAATGGATAAAAAGAAAAAACTACAAATACGAAACAGCATAGCCAATAATTCAGTTACCGAAGAATTCTCGGTAACTACTTCATACGCAAAAAACATTCCCAACTCAAATACAAAAATCTTATGGACAAACAAAAAGTAGAACAACAAAAGCAAAAAATTCTTGACCTTCTTAGAGAGTTTTGCGAAGAAAAACTTAATCAAGAATATTTTGAATTGTCTGAACGGATGGTACAAAAACTTGGACGCAAACGAGATGTTCCTTTCGTAACAGGGAAACCGGAAATTTGGGCGGCAGCAATCATTCACGCACTTGGGACTATTAATTTTTTGTTTGACAAATCCTTTGAGCCTTATCTTTCATTAGATGACATCAATGATTATTTCGGAACAAAAAAATCAACAACCGGAAACAAATCAAAACAAATTCGGGATTTACTAAAACTTAGCTATTGGAATAATGAGTTTTCAACCAAGAACATGCAGGATAGCGACCCTTTCGCAAATCTTGTAATGGTTGACGGATTTATTGTTCCGCTGGATTCATTACCTGAGGAATATCAACAAATGATAAAGCAAGCACGAGCCGAAGGTAAAGATATCTCATTCACGACTAAATAAGAACGTCAGCCAGCAATAGCAGCGAAAAGCCAAAAAGGCAGGGATACATTCCTTGCCTTTCGCTTTTTTTGTAATATATTTGAAATTCATAAAGTTAAAATAAGTTAAAGTTTGATTTTTTATTAATATGTAATAGATTGATATTTAAGTTATTATGATTTTAACATCAAATATTTTTATTTTAAATACAGTACTATGTATTGCATGGTATTATAGTTTTACATACTTTTGTGCCGTACAAGGAACTGTGTTTTTTTTACAACTAACCCATTAAACTTTATAAGCTATGTCAAGCAAATACGACGATTTAGAAAAATTGAGAGACCTTTACGCAAAAGGTATTATCACAGAAGCCGAATTTCAGGCAGAAAAAGAGAAAATTTTCAATGACACGCTCGGAAATAATAAGAACGTGCAAACTGGTGTAGCCGACGACAATCGCAGTTACAATGCAATAATGCACTTGTCGCGATTTTCCGGCTATTTGTTTCCCTTTTTGGGTATCATTGTTCCCATCGTAATGTGGGCAACCCGAAGAGATGAAAGTGAAAGTGTGGATAAGAACGGTAAAATTATTCTAAACTGGACTATCAGTGTATTTATTTATGTTATAATCCTGGTTATGCTTCTTGTAGCTGCGATTTTAGTTTTTGGTGGCTCAATGGCAATGTCGGGACTTGCGTATGAAAATGGCACTTTTGATGGATTTGTAGATGAAAGTCCGTTTATGGTCTTCCGCTTTTTAGGAACTTTGGGTATACTTATAACCCCGCTTATTCTACTTGGAGTTCTTGGTTTTATCTTTACCATTATCGGTGCAATTAAAGCTAGTAACGGTGAAGTATGGAACTATCCTTTAAGCATTCGTTTTTTTAAAACAAAGTAGCAATGTGCTGACGCTGTTATTAATGGTTATTTGCCTTCGGCGTTATTCAATAATAATTGTGTTGTACAGTTAATAACAACTAAATAACGCGTAGCAAATAACGTCCGACGAAGTCGGACAAATAACAGCGAAGCTAAATAACGGACGAAGTCCAAATAACATGAAGTAAAAACAATGATAAATTTAAAAAACATACACAAATCCTATTACACCGAAGCTACATCGCTTCATGTATTGAAAGGAATAGACCTGACCATAGAAGCCGGAGAGTATGTATCTATTATGGGAGCATCGGGTTCGGGAAAGTCAACTTTACTGAATATTCTCGGGATTTTGGATTCCTACGATGAAGGCTCGTATCTGCTAAACGGAAAGTTGATAAAAGACCTTTCGGAAAAACAGGCGGCACTTTATCGCAATGAGATGATAGGGTTTGTGTTCCAATCATTTAACCTGATCAACTACAAAAATGCAATGGAAAACGTAGCACTTCCGCTTTACTACAAAAATATTAATCGGAAAAAACGGAACGCCATTGCCTTGGAGTATCTGGATATGATGGGATTGAAAGATTGGGCTACGCACTATCCGAATGAAATGTCGGGCGGACAGAAACAGCGTGTGGCAATAGCTCGTGCTATTATTTCCCAACCGCAAGTTTTGCTTGCCGATGAACCCACCGGAGCGCTTGACAGTAAAACTTCGGCAGAAGTAATGAATGTACTGAAAGAACTAAACCAAACCGGAATTACCACCATTATCGTTACGCATGAACAGTCCGTAGCAGATAGCACCGACCGAATTATTCGGATAAAGGATGGTATGATTGAGTAGTCTAACAGTCTAATATCTAATAGTCTAAATGTCTATTTTATGTCAGCTAAATTCAAAAATATTAAAAACGGCTCAGTAAAAAGAAAATTTCCTTTAAGCAATTTCGGCGAACTTTTGCAAGAGATATTTTCGGCGTTAAAGCAGAACAAACTTCGCACTACGTTGACCGGACTCTCTGTTTCGTGGGGAATATTTATCCTTATCGTGCTTTTGGGAGCGGGAAATGGGCTGAAAAATGGAGTTACTTCCAATTTCGGGCGAAGAGCCATCAATACCATACAAATGTGGTCCGGAACTACTTCCAAACCCTTTAAAGGATTGAAATCTAACCGTTCGCTCTCATTTTCTGAACGAGAATTAAACAGTATCGATGAGTCAATTCACGAAAAAGAAGACCAAACCGGAATTATCAATAAAACTTCCATTATAACCTACAAACAAGAGTACGGTTCTTATACAATAAAAGGAGTACATCCGGCTTACGAGCAGGTTTTTAATTTGGAGTTTAAGCCGGGCAACGGACGGTTTATCAATAATTTAGATATAAAAAGCAGTGATAAAGTCATTGTATTGGACAGAAAAATAGCCGAAACACTTTTCAAAAAGCAAAATCCGCTGGGCGAATATGTAAAAGTTGGTTCCATTATGTTCAAAGTTATCGGGGTAAACACCCAAAAAGAAGATTGGGGTGGTTCTCAGAGCTATATCCCATTCACAACGGCACAAACCATTTACAATCCGAATAAAAAATTCGAATCTATTGCTTTTACCACAAAGGGATTGGATACCAAGCAGGAAAATGAAAAATTCAACGAAAAGTTGAGACAGAATATGTCGCAAACTATGCAGTTTGATCCGGAAGACAAACGAGCACTCTGGATTAGCAATTCACAGGAAGACTACCTTCAAACCATGAAAATTTTCAACGGACTGAATCTTTTCGTTACCATTGTGGGAATTTTTACACTAATAGCCGGAATAGTGGGAGTAAGCAATATTATGCTTGTTTCTGTCAAGGAACGAACTCGCGAAATAGGCATCCGCAAAGCCATTGGTGCACCGCCTGCAAGCATACTTCGTTCCATCGTTATCGAGTCAATCCTTATCACAGCACTATTCGGTTACATTGGGATGATACTCGGGATTGGGCTGACAGAAGTCGTCAATTTTATTATGGAACAAGGTGCTTCACAAAATGTGGATAGTACTAATCCGGCTGACAATATGTCTATTTTTAAAAATCCTACTGTACAGCTAAGCTATGTGGTCTTTTCTACTGTTGTTTTGATTATTTCGGGTGTGATTGCAGGTTATATGCCGGCACGCAGAGCCACGCGGATTAAACCGATTGAAGCAATGAGAGAAGAATAAGTTTCACGTTCCATGTTTCACGTTTCGTGTTTCAGGTTCGGGTTTCGTGTTTCAGGTTACGAGTTTTGAAAAAGATAGAAAACCATTGAGATTTTTAAGGAGTTTAGAGGCATTAAGACAAACTTAATGAAAAATCTTAATCTCTTAATGGTAAAATACGATAAATCATATAAAATAATGAAAGCAAAGGATAATAATTCTTTTGAAAGACAACAACAAATTTCACGAAAAAGCACATTTTGGGAGAAAGTTAGAGGTGCAGGCATTTTTGACATCGACCGATGGCAGGAGATTTGGCAAGCTATCACGCAAAACAAATCGAGAAGCATACTGACTGCATTTGGTGTGTTTTGGGGAATGTTTATGCTTGTGATTATGGTGGGCGCCGGCGATTCGCTGCAAAAAGGGATGCAACAGGAAATTGAAGGATTTGCTACCAACTCATGTTTTGTAGGTACAGCTACCACTTCCGAACCCTACAAAGGTTTCAAAAAAGGACGTTCGTGGGATATTGTAAACTCGGATTTACCTATTTTGGAACAAAAAATTCCGGAAATGCAATACCTTTCCCCCGTGCTTTTCGGCAACCGTTCAAATGTAATTCGGGGCGAAAAATCAGGTTCTTTCAACTCAAAAGGAGTTTTTCCGAACTACAATGAAATTGACCGAAACAAAATGACTTACGGTAGATTTATCAACGATATTGACATAGCCGAAAAACGAAAAGTGTGTGTAATCGGAAAACGGGTTTATGAAGTGCTTTTTAACAACGGCGAAAATCCGCTGGGAAAAACCATACGACTGAACGGAATCTATTTTCAGGTGGTAGGAGTTACCGGAAATTCATCGAATATTAATATCGGTGGAAGGGCGGAAGAGACCATTATACTACCTTTCTCAACCATGCAACAGGCTTTTAATCAGGGAAATATTGTTCACTTTTTAGCTATCACAGCCAATCCGGGTGTAAAAGTAAGCACGGTAGAAAAAGCAGTGCAAGACGAGTTGAAAAAACTTCACGATATTTCGCCTACCGACAAAACAGCTGTTTTTTCTATGAATATGGAAGATATGTTTACCATGTTTCTTTATTTAGGCTTGGGAATCAGCATTTTAATTTGGATTGTGGGCTTAGGCACATTGATGGCGGGCGGAATCGGTGTGAGCAATATTATGCTGGTAACCGTTCGGGAGCGAACCAAAGAGATTGGTATTAAACGGGCTTTGGGAGCCACACCGGGCAATATCATGCGACAGATTATGACGGAAAGTGTGATTTTGACTTTAATAGCCGGAGTTTTCGGCATGTTGTTAGGCGTTGGAATTTTGCAAATTATCGAAATTGTAACCCGCGACACCGATTTTTTCCTTAAAAACCCGCAAATCAGTTTTAGTGTGGCAGTTGGCGGACTTATGGTTATTCTGATAATTGGAACATTAGCAGGACTTATTCCGGCAAAAAGAGCGGTGGATATTAAAGCCATCGAAGCAATTAGAGATGAGAATTGATGGATGCTGGATGCCAGATGTGGGGTGTTGGATGTTTTTAGTCGCACCCCGAGTCGAACTTTTCACGGCATAATGAGAAAAAATAAATTAGACATCAAAGAAACGCCTTATACTCGGGGTGCGACTAAATATAAATAAAAACAAAAATATTTTTAACAATTCACTTATAATCAAATGAAAAAGATTCTAAAAATTTCCTTATGGGTTATTCTCGGCTTGGTGTTTATTGCCACCCTGTACTTTTTGTATCAAAAGTCGAAACCCAAAGTTACGACCTACAAAATTGAGCAAGTAGCTGTCGGAACTATTGAAAAACGCACCGTTGCAACCGGAAAAGTAGAACCACGCAACGAAATTTTGATTAAACCGCAGATGTCGGGAATTATTTCCGAAGTTTATCGCGAAGCCGGCGACCAAGTAAAGGCAGGCGATGTAATTGCAAAAATCAAGGTAATACCCGATTTGGTTAACTTAAACTCGGCTGAATCGCGTGTACAGTTGGCAAAACTTAGTTACGAGCAGGCACTCAACGTGTATAACCGCGACAAAGAACTCTTTGAGAAAAAAGTGATTTCCAAAGAGGAATTTGAAAAATCAACGCTACAAATGAACAACAACAAAGAAGAATTGAAATCGGCAGAGGACAATCTAAGCCTTGTTCGTGACGGAATTTCGAGCCGTACAGCATCGTACAGTAATACGCTGGTTCGCTCTACCGTTACGGGAACAATTCTGGATGTGCCTATAAAAGTGGGAAATTCGGTTATTCAGTCCAATAACTTCAACGACGGAACCACCATTGCTACTGTTGCCAATATGAACGATATGCTTTTTATCGGAAAATTGGACGAAACGGAAATCGGTCGTATCCACAACGGAATGCCGATGAACATTACGATTGGAGCATTGCAGGACTTTAAACTGACGGCTGAATTGGAATACATTTCCCCGAAGGGAAAAGAAGAGAGCGGAGCCGTTATGTTTGAGATGAAAGCACGCGTAAAAGTGCCGTCTGGCGTATTTATTCGAGCCGGATACAGCGCCAATGCCGAAATTCTACTGCAACAAGCGGCAGATGTACTGACCGTACCCGAAAGTTGCGTGGAATTTAGTGGCGACAGTGCTTTCGTGCAGGTGTTAACCAAAAAAGAACCGCAAGAATTTAAGAAAACACCTGTTAAAATCGGTCTTTCAGACGGTATCAATATCGAGATAAAAGAAGGATTGAAAAAAGGACAGGAAATTCGCGGAGCAGAAATTATTGAAAGTAAAAAAGTAACCGTTGAAAAAGAAGGGTAAATACGATGAGAACTAAATCAATCATTATAGGAATAATTGCGGTGTTTGTCCTGACGGCATCGGCACAAGCTCAGCGGGTTTGGACGCTCAAACAGTGCATCGATACGGCGTTGGCAAACAACCGAAATATGAAGTTGCAACGCCTTACCTACGATTCACGAAACATTGCTTATCAACAATCAAGATATGCTCAGCTACCGAATTTGAACGCTTCCGTGGGACAAAATTTTAACTTCGGACGCTCGCTGGCAATAGACAATACCTATCAAAATTCAAACTCGCAAACTACAAATTTCAGTATTTCGAGCGGTTTGAATCTGTTCAGCGGATTTCGGGTAAAAAACACCATTGATGCACGCCGTGCGGAGTTGCTGGCTTCGGGAGCCGATTTGCAAAAAATAGAGAAAGACATTGTGATGAATGTTTCCACTGTTTTTCTGCAAGTGCTTCAAAACAAGGAACTTTTGGCGAATGCCGAAAATCTGCTTGCCATTACGCAAGAAAACATCACTCGCCGTAAAGAACTTATAAAAGAGGGAAAATTAGCCGAAGGCGAAATATACGAACTGCAATCCCAGCTGGCAAAAGAGGAAAATGCACTCTTACAGGCAAAAAACAATTTGGAGCTATCACTACTCGATTTGGCATTGGTTATGGATTTGGAAGAGGTCGGCGGATTGGATGTAGTGGTGCCAAACAATCTTTTGGCAAATGAATTGTCTCTGCTTAGTGCTGATGAAGTGTATAAAAGTGCACTGCAATCCCGACCGGAGATAAAATCGGCTGAATATCGTCTGCAAAGCAACGAGAAAAATGTAGAAATAGCAAAATCCGGATATATGCCGTCACTCTCGGCAGGAGCTTCCTGGGGAACAGGCTATTACAACATGAGCAACGTACCCCAAAACACACCTTTTGCCGACCAATTCAAAAACAATATGAGTACAGGCGTGGGACTGAGCTTGTCAATCCCGATTTTCAATCGCATGGAAACGAAAAGTCAGGTGGCAAGTGCACAACTTAGCGTAGAATCATCCAAGTTAGAAATTGAAAATGTAAAAAAAGAACTTCACAAAAGCATCCAACAAGCGTATTACAACGCCATTGGAGCAAAAAACAGATGGGATGCGAGTGAAAAATTAGTAAAAGCCAATGAAGAAGCCTACCGCTTTGCCAACGAAAAATTCGAAGTGGGTAGAGCAAGTCAATACGAAGTAAATCAGGCTAAAAACAACCTGGCGCAAGCTATTTCAGAACAAACTCAGTCGAAGTATGAATATGTGTTTAGGTTGAAAATGTTGGAATTAATGAAATAATAAGAAGTCGGAAGACGGGAGATGGTAGTAGGAAGTTGTTCAGATGTTTGGTTGTTTATAGGTTTATAATTTCATTTGTTATATTGCATTTGTCATTTTTTTTAGACCATAAACTTTATATTATACACCACTTCGTACTTCGAACTTTTAACTATAAAAATAAAGAGAAATGAATGTAGAAAATATAAAATCCCAAATGCGTAAAGGCTTTTTGGAATATTGCATTTTGCTTATTCTCAAAAAGAAACCTGCTTATGCTTCGGATATTATATCGGAGCTGAAAGACGCTAAGTTGATTGTGGTGGAGGGAACAATGTATCCGCTTCTTAATCGGTTGAAAAACAGTGATTTACTCGATTATAAGTGGGAAGAAAGTCCACTTGGTCCGCCACGGAAGTATTATGAAGTTACTGCCAAAGGTGAGAAGTTTTTAATTGAACTGGACAATGTTTGGCAAGAACTGAACAACACGGTAAACAGCTTAAAACAAGCTGTAATAAATTCTTAATTAATAATTAAAACAAACAACCCTTCGCCGAATAAGCGGAACAAATATTTATAAAAATGAAAAAGACTTTTACGATAAACTTAAACAATATTGTTTTTCATATTGACGATGATGCGTATGAACTACTGCAATCCTATCTGGCAGAAGTTGGAAATCATTTAAAGTCGGAAAGTGAAAAAGCAGATATCATGAACGATATCGAAGCTCGCATTGCAGAGCTTTTCACAGAGAGAATGGATAGGCAGAAGAATGTGATTACCATTGAAGATGTGGATGCCATTATTACCATTATGGGTAAGCCGAGTCAGTTTGTAGATACTGATGAGGAAGAATCATCTTATAGTTCAGAAAGCGCAAGTGCCGATAATGAACAAGCCAAAACCGGATCAAAAAAATACTATCGCGATGTTGACAATCGACTTTTGGGTGGTGTTGCTTCAGGTTTAGCTGCTTACCTGAATTGGGACATAGCACTTGTGCGAGTGATTTTCTTGGTGTTGGCTTTCATAACATCCGGTACCTTTGTTCTTATCTATCTGCTTATGTGGATAATTGTCCCTAAAGCAGTTACTGCTGCACAAAAGTTGGAGATGAAAGGAGAAGATGTGAATATCGAAACCATTAAAAATATCATAGTAGATGCCAAAGAATATGTGGAAAGCGATAAATTCAAAGAAAGTGCGAACAGTATAGGAAATCGCTTTGTAGAAATTCTTACTACTTTGGTAAAAGTTGTGCTGACATTCGTAGGTGCTGTTGTTGGAATTGTTGGTGTAATTGCTGTTGTAGCGCTGATTATCGGATTGATTATTTTCCTACTCGAACCGGAAGCCATCGCTGCTTTATTCCCTGAGTTTTTTGCGGTGTTTGGCTCTACATCGCCGGATAAGGTTATATTATTCGTTATTTCTTTGGTACTTATTATTGGAACGCCTGTTTTTGCACTTATCTACTGGAGTTTAAATACAATTTCTAAAGATAGAAAAAACAAATACCACACGGGACTTTGGATTTCTTTGGGTTTGTGGTTGGTAGGAATTATTCTTTTTGTGGCAACCGGAGCCGGAACTCTCAGAAAATTGATAAAACATCAGATTGATGAACATGGAACCATTTGGTTTTGGGATAATGACATGGTAAAAAGCAGGAAATGGGATGAAACTACGGCAGATTTCCTAACACAAGAAAGAGAAGTACCAGCTTTTCACGCAATAGAGGTAAGTTCAGCCATCAATGTGGAATTGAGAAATCAAGTAGAACAATCGCTTTCAGTACGAACTTTGGTAGATTATCAAGAAAATATCAAAACAGAAGTGGTAAACGGCGTGCTGAAAATCTACTCTTCCAACACACTGATTCGTCCTTCGGTAAAAGTGCAAATTGGCTTAGACAGCATTGCCTATCTTAAAGTTTCAGGTGCATCGAAAGTAGCATTTTTAGATAACTTTAATGTTAAAAAATTAAATATTGACATAAGTGGTGCCAGTAAAACGGAGTTGAAATTAAATTCGGCACAGAAATTGGACGTAAAAGTATCCGGAGCTAGTAAACTGGAAGCGCAAGGTGTAGCGGATACACTTTTGTTAAACAGTACCGGGGCGTCAAAAGTTGATGCAGACGATTTGCGAACCAAAGTTTCTGTCGTAGATTTATCCGGTGCTTCAAGTGCTGATGTTCACACTACGGAAGAGTTTCAAGGTTCGGTAAGCGGAGCTAGTCGTATAGAAGTTTCCGGCAATCCGGCAAAACGAAGTAATTCGACAAGTGGCGGATCGTCCATCAGGTACGACGATTAATTTATGTCAGAAATTTTTAAGGAATAAATTATGAGAAAAAAAATGATGTTGGCTTTAAGCCTGCTTATTATGTTTTCAGCAACGGTATTTGCTCAGAATAACAATGAGAGTACAACGGAGTTTACGGTTGTATCTCAAAATAGAGAAGTTTCAGATTTTCAATCTATTGATATTAGCGGTCGATTTTTGGTAAAACTTTATGCGAGTCAGAAATCGGAAGTTTCGGTAATTACGGCTGCAAGGTTTATCGAAAATGTGGAAACCACATCTGCAAATGGTGTCTTGAGGGTTAATATGAAAGACAAAAGTGATGAACAAGGAATTATTGACGGCTTAAAAACAAAATACAACGATTACCTGATTCGTCAGCCAATCGAAATTCATATTGGCGTAACGAACATTAATATTATAAATATTGCCGGAGCTACCACGCTTGAAACGAATGGAAAACTCAAGCTGCAAACACTCTATATGAGTATTGGCGATGCTTCAAAAGTTAATTTGAACGTGGAAATAGCTAAAGAATTAAACGTATCGCTTACGGGAGCTTCTAAGATGGATGTAGTCGGTTCAACGAATAAGTTGACTGTTGGGGTGCATGGTGCTTGTTCTTTGGATGGAAAAAACCTGAAAGCAAAAACTGTAAAAGTCGAATTAAGCGGTGCAGGACGAGCAGAGGTTCATGCCACGGAAGAAATTGATGCCGACTTAAAAGGTGCATCGAAACTAGTATGTAACGGAAGTCCAAAAAGCGTGAAACAAAGCGTTTCAAGAGCTTCAGCGATTACCATAAGATAATTTTTGGGATAATTGTTTGAAAAAAGCCGATTTGATAAGTGTCAAATCGGCTTTTCTATTGTGTGTTTGTAGTTATTATTCTAGCTTATTTCAAGCCAATCAGTTGTAGGCTGACAAGTACAAACCAGATTTCTATCACCAAATGCATTATCCACGCGAGCTACATTTATCCAGAATTTATTTTCAGCCACCCATTCAGCCGGATAAGCCGCTTTCTTACGACTGTATGGGAAGTTCCATTCATCGCCTACAATCGCGTATTCCGGATGCGGAGAATTTACCAACACGTTGTTATCTTTATCAGCTTTGCCTTCTTCTATCTCTTTAATTTCAGCATAGATTTTCAGCATAGCATCTGCAAATTTATTCAATTCAGCGAGAGATTCACTTTCTGTCGGCTCAACCATTAGCGTTCCATGTACAGGGAATGATAGAGTAGGAGCATGATAACCGTAGTCCATCAGGCGCTTTGCAATGTCAGTTTCAGTTACGCCGGATGTGCTTTTGAAATTCCTGCATTCCAGGATAAGTTCGTGTCCAACTCGTCCATTTTCACCTGTGTAAACAATTCCATAACTATCTTTAAGCAATGTAGCCAAGTAGTTTGCGTTAAGAATAGCGTACTGTGTAGCTAGGGTCAAACCTTCTGCACCCATCATTCTGATATATCCGTAGGTAATCGCTTGTACACCGGCACTGCCGTAAGGTGCAGATGAAACGGTGTTTCTACCCATGTTTTTGTCAGGTAAGAACTCTTCCAAATGTTTTCTCACGCAGATAGGACCTACACCCGGACCACCACCACCGTGAGGAATAGCAAATGTTTTGTGCAAGTTCAAGTGACATACGTCTGCACCGATAATACCCGGATGTGTCAAACCTACTTGTGCATTCATATTCGCACCGTCCATATATACTTGTCCGCCGTGCGCATGGATGCTGTCGCACATTTCTTTAATATCAGTTTCAAAAATTCCGTGTGTGGAAGGATAAGTAATCATACATCCGGCAAGCGTATCGGCATGTTTTTTTATTTTTTCATACCAATCGTTTAAATCCACGTTACCGCGCTCGTCACTTTTCACTACTACAGGCGTAAATCCACACTGAACGGCACTTGCCGGGTTTGTTCCGTGCGAGGAAGCCGGAATTAAAATAATATTTCGTTGGTCTTCACCTTTTGAAAGCAAATAGGATTTTATAACCAAAAGTCCGGTAAATTCACCTGCTGCACCTGAGTTAGGTTGCAAGCTGCAAGCGTCCAGTCCCGTAATTTCGCTAAGCAGGTCTTCCAGTTCGTGTATCATTTCAAGATAGCCTTCTGCTTGGTCTTGTGGCACAAGTGGATGAATTCCGGTAAATTCCGGACGACTAATCGGTAGCATTTCAGAAGCAGCATTCAATTTCATGGTGCAAGAACCTAGTGAAATCATGGAGTGAGTAAGTGAAATATCTCTGCGTTCCAGTTTTTTTATGTAACGCATCATTTCCGTTTCGGTATGATACAGCTTAAACACATCATGAGTAAGGTATTCGGACTTTCTTTCAAAACTTTCATCAAATGTTTTTAGTCCAAATATTGCATTTTCTTCAGGATAAACAGGATTGTTGCCTACCACATTTGCAAATATCTCAATTAAAGTATTTACGTCGTCGATATCTGTCGTCTCATCAATGCTTAAACCAATTTCACCAGTCTCAAAATAGCGGAAGTTTACTTCGTTTTCTAAAGCTAGCTTTCTGAAATCTTCTAATTTCACATTTTCAGGCAGGGTGATTTTCAGTGTATCGAAGAAGTTTTCATTTTCTTGCGAAAATCCATAAACTTCTAAAACTTCATTGATATAACTAGTAATTGAGTGTATGCGTTGTGCAATATTGCGGATTCCTTCTGCACCATGATATACGGTGTAAAATCCTGCCATAGTAGCAAGTAGCGCTTGAGCAGTACAAATATTAGATGTGGCTCTTTCACGTTTAATGTGTTGTTCGCGTGTCTGTAGTGCCATTCTAAGAGCATATTTGCCATTAGCATCCTTACTTATTCCAATGATTCTGCCTGGGATTTCACGTTTGAATTCTTCGCGAGTAGCAAAATAAGCAGCAGATGGACCACCAAAATACATAGGAATTCCCCAGCGTTGTGTGGAACCAAATACAATGTCAGCACCCCATTCGCCCGGAGGAGTTAGAAGAGCTAAGCTGAGGATATCAGCTGCAACTGCTACTTTACATCCTTTTTCGTGTGCTTGTTTTATAAAATCCGCATAATCTTCGATGTTCCCGTTTGAATTAGGGTATTGAACAATCGCACCAAAATGATTTTCTGTTAATTTGGCAGTTGTGAAATCGCCAATTTCCAACTCAATACCTTGAACAAATGTTCTGGTTTTGATTACTGCTAAAGTTTGTGGGAAAATATTCTCATCTACGAAAATTATATTCGCACCTGCTTTCACCTTGTCGCGGCTACGAAGGTTGTGCATCATTGTAGCAGCTTCTGCACCTGCAGTAGCTTCATCCAGTAAAGATGCGTTCGCCAGTGGAAGTCCCGTAAAATCGGCAACTGCGGTTTGGAAATTTAGTAACGCTTCTAATCGTCCTTGTGAAATCTCAGCTTGATAAGGCGTATAAGAAGTGTACCAAGACGGGTTCTCGAATACATTCCTTAGAATTACTGCCGGAGTACAGGTGTCATACCATCCTTGTCCGATATACGAAGTGAAAAGTTTGTTTTTAGCACCTATAGCCGCAATGTGCTCTGCATATTGTCGCTCAGTTAAAGGTGCCGGAAGTTGGATTTTTTCATCCAACAAAATGTTTGAAGGGATAGTTTCTTTAATTAAGTCGTCTAGGCTATTTACACCAATTTTTTTCAACATGAAATCTCTGTCTTTTTCGGTGATGCCTAAATGTCTGTTTGTTAGGTAGTTGTTCATGATGTTAATCTTAAAATTATTTGTCTTCAAAGATACCTATTTTTCTAGTTATTCTGAAATATACTCTATACAATTAATATTATATTGAATGTTTTTTATGTTTTGTAAACATTTTTCGTGTTTTATGTGTTTAAAATTAGTACAAGGTTTAGATTTGTTTATATGAATGAAGAGTAATGTAGAAGATAGTTTGCTCGAAAATAAAGATGAAAAAAGTAAAAAGAAGACAATTTGCTGTTGTTGTAATAATTTTCTTTTGATTCTTTAACTTTGGCACTAAAATTGATGGTAAAGATTAATGATATCTTTCATGATTGACAAGACCTAATTTTTGATTGGAACGGTCAAAAAACGGTATAAAGTCAAATATTTTCACAAAACTCTTTCTTTTTAAAAATAAAGTGTTATTTTTGTAAAAAATATCTAAATGTCAATGCAATTGACTTGAATTATTTAACTGCTAATATAAAATTTAAAAAAAATGAAAATGAAAAAACTATTTTTAAGTGTATTGATGGTAGCTAGTGCTATCACTTTCACATCAGCTCAAAGTGCAGCTGTTGGTGATTCACCTGAAGCATCTAAATGGTCTATTGGTCTAAAAGGCGGTGCTACTTATTATCGTATTGCTCCGCAAGTAGTTACTACTAATCCTATTGACCTACTTAGTTGGGGTGCCGGTTTAACAGTTGAACGTACAGCCAGTCCTTTATTTGGTATGGGATTAGACGTTAATTATTTAAACTATCCCATTGAAGGTGGTTATAAAGGGAAAACTATTGATCCAACATTGTTTGCATCTATCAATCTTTCTAATCTACTTTTCCCGCATCGCCAATTTGCTAATTGGAATTTTTACACTAAATTTGGTGGTGGTGCTGCAATTTGGAGTAATGACAATCCTGTTGTAACCAACAAATTTAATGGTAAACCTGCAGAAAAAGGTGTTATGCCTGTTTTCACAGCTGCTATACATCCGGAAGTAAGTCTAGGTAAAACTGTTGCATTGGGTGCTGAGATTGGATATCGTTACTATACAATGGAACTTTTAGGAGGTCAATTTTCCAAAGATCGTCAGGACGATGCTCTTACTGCTATGCTTTCATTGCGTTTTAAACTTGGTGCAGATCATGTGCGCAATATGACAATGGGTGAGTACTATCCAGCTATTGAACCAGTTGTTCAACAAGTAGCAAACGCTTATGATGACTCTCAAATTATCAATCGTTTGGATAATCTTGATAGACAAAATCAAGATATTCAAAATCGTTTGAGCAAACTAGAGCAAGACGTAAGAGATCTTAAAAACAGACCTACCGGTGTAGTTACTGTATCTTTCGATAACATTGAGTTCAAATTTGACTCTTCTGAGTTGACAGAAGATTCTTATCCTACTTTGAATCAAGTTGCTACCATTCTTAAAGACAACCCAACTTGGGGAACTTTGAAAATTAAAGGTCACACAGATAGCACAGGTCCAGAAGCTTACAATCAAACATTGTCTGAAAGACGTGCACAATCAGTAAAAGATTACTTAGTATCTCAAGGTGTTGCTGAGTCTGCAGTTTCAACTGAAGGTTATGGTGAAAGCCAACCAATCGCTACTAACAATACTGCTGAAGGTCGTAAAGTTAACCGTCGCGTAGAGTTTGAAGTTATTAAATAATTTAATTTTATTAATAAAAAATAGAAAGGCTGTCATTGCGACAGCCTTTTTTTGTTCTATACTTAGAAATAGTTTGTGAAATATTTTATAACGAGAAAGAATTTAGCTAACTTGCAATCCGAAGTTTTTTTGATAAAATTAGACGATTCAGAAGCTGAACTCTATGGGAAAAAAAGATAAAATTGTTTGGGGTGTAATTGGTGCCGGAAATGTTTGTGAAGTGAAAAGCGTACCTGGGATGTATAAAACAGCATGTTCTGAGGTTAAGACTATTATGCGTCGTAATCTTGACAAAGCTGAAGATTATGCGCAGAGACACAGTATTCCTTTTGTTACTAATAACGCTGATGATATATTCTTTGACCCCGAGATTGATATTGTTTATGTAGCTACACCGCCTAATACGCATTGTGAATATACGCTTAGAGCTGCGACAACAGGCAAAGCTGTCTATGTGGAAAAGCCTATGGCGAATACTGTGGAAGAGTGTGAGCGGATGATAGAGGCTTGCGAAAAGGCAAATGTACCGCTGTTTGTGGCGTATTATAGAAGAAAGTTACCGGGATTTTTGAGATTAAAAGAGCTGATTGAAAGTGGTATAATTGGTGATGTGCGCTTTGTGAATATTGAAATGTATCGTGTGCCTCGTTCTTATGATTTAAATCCGGAAAATAACTGGCGTGTCTTTCCAGAGATTTCGGGTGGTGGACATTTTCACGATTTGGCATCGCATCAGCTGGATTTTTTGGATTATTTGTTTGGGAAAATCACAAAGTCAAAAGGAGTTGCTGTCAATCAAGCAGGGTTGTATCCGGCAGAAGATATTGTAACTGCTTCATTTGAATTTGAAAGTGGGATAGTGGGGGCAGGCGTTTGGTGTTTTACGGCTCATGCTTCTTCGGAAAAGGAGATGATAACCATTCTTGGAAGTAAAGGACATATTGTTTTTAATACCTTTGGTAGTCCGATGGTTATTGATATGAAAACAGAAAAAGGAACCGAGGTGATAGAAATTGAGCATCCTCAGCATATTCAGCAACCATTGATTGAGAGTATTATTGATGAACTGATAGGGGGAAGTTCTGTTTGTCCAAGTAGAGGAACTTCAGCGATTAGAACAACAACTGTTCTTAATAATATTACCTCTGAATACAAAAATAGAGAATCTATAAAATAATAAGTTTTAGTTTAATTTATCTAATTAAAAAATAAAATAACAATGAAATCTGATATTGAAATTGCACAAGAAATTAAATTGAGAGACATTGCCGATGTGGCAGCAGAAATTGGTATTAAGGAGGAAAACCTCGAATCTTATGGTAGGCATATGGCTAAGGTGGTTACGCCAAAGTCGAGAGAATCAATACAAAAAGACAACAAATTGGTTTTAGTAACTGCCATAACACCAACAAAAGCCGGAATTGGAAAGACAACGGTTTCGATTGGATTGGCGCTCGGACTGAATAAAATAGGTCGTAAGGCGGTGGTTGCTTTGCGTGAACCTTCGCTGGGTCCATGTTTTGGAATAAAGGGTGGTGCTGCCGGTGGCGGTTATGCTCAGGTGTTACCGATGGAAAAAATTAATCTTCATTTTACAGGTGATTTTCATGCTATCACTTCGGCAAATAATATGATTGCAGCACTTTTTGATAATTATAGGTATCAAAATCAGCACGAAGCTGATGGAATCAAACAAGTGCTTTGGCGTAGGGTGTTGGATGTAAACGACAGAAGTTTAAGAAATATTGTTTCCGGTCTTGGAGCCTATACGGACGGTGTGCCTACTGAAGCCGGATTTGATATTACACCTGCATCGGAAATTATGGCCATTCTCTGTCTGGCTGTAGATGAAGCGGACTTAAGACGCAGAATTGAAAAAATAATTCTTGGATTTACCCATTCCGGAAAACCTTTTACAGTAAAAGATTTGGGTGTAGCAGGTTCTATTGTTGTATTGCTTAAAGATGCTTTGCGTCCTAATTTGGTTCAAACCACTGAAGGCACACCTGCGTTTATTCATGGTGGTCCTTTTGCAAATATTGCTCATGGCTGTAACTCAGTGATAGCAACAAAAACCGCAATGAATTACTCTGAATTTACTGTTACAGAGGCGGGATTCGGTGCTGACCTTGGTGCGGAAAAATTCATTAATATTAAATGTAGAAAGTCCGGACTTCAGCCTGCTTTATCTGTTTTGGTGGTTACAACTCAGGCCTTGAAATTACACGGTGGAGTAGATGTGAAAGATATTAAGGCGCCAAATGCAGAGGGTCTGAAAAAAGGATTTGAGAATATGGATAAACATATTGAAAATCTAAAATCTTTCGGTCAAAATGTGTTGGTAGCATTTAATAAATACGGATTTGATACAGACGAGGAAATTGAAATGCTTCGTATGCACTGCAAGGAGATGGGGGTAGAGTTTGCTGTAAATAATGCTTTTGCAGAAGGTGGTAAAGGTGCTGTAGAATTGGCTCAAAAGGTAGTTGAGATGACCGAAAACAAAACTAGCAAAGAATTGAAGCTTACCTATAAAGACGAAGATACGATACAGCAGAAAATCGAGAAGATCGCGATAAATCTCTATGGAGCTCAAAAAGTAGAACTATCAGACAAGGCTAAAAAAATGATTTCAAAAATCGAGGAATTAGGTGCTAGTCACTATCCGGTATGTATTGCTAAGACGCAGTATTCGTTTTCGGATGATCCTAAGTTGCATGGTGTTCCAAAAGACTTTACCTTAAACGTAAGTGATTTGGTGCTTAACAACGGTTCAGAATTTATTGTGGCAATAGCAGGAAACATGATGCGTATGCCGGGGTTGCCTAAAGAGCCGCAAGCGAAACATATTGACTTGGTTGATGGTGAGATAGTTGGGTTGAGCTAGCTGACAAAACCGTTTAAAATGAAAAGGACTCAAAACTAGTTTTGAGTCCTTTTTAATAAGTTAACCCTTAGTTTTTTGGATTCGAACTGAACGTCCGTTAGCTAACAGATGTGAGCCATACAAGCTACTAATAGAAACAAAAAAGAGGAACTGAAAAAGTTCCTCTCCGATAGTTGCGGAGGCCGGATTCGAACCAACGTCCGCTAGTTAGCGGATATGAGCCCAATGAGCTAAATTGGAAAGAACGGTCAAGTTAGGTTAGGAAGGATTTCGTTTCTAATAAATTGTCTGAAACGAAAAGATTTCATTTCCTTTTCTCGTTTCATAGCTTCCGCTTTAGTTTCAAAGGTTTCTTTATAGATAAGCTCCCACGGCATATATCTTTTAGTCCATCCTTTATTTTTAGGATGATTGTGTGCAATTAACCTTGCCTCCATATTGGAAGTGTAGCCGATGTAAATTTTGTCGAAACTCTTGCTGTAAAGGACATAAACTGTAAACATGTGTTGAGAGATTCATAAAGAAGAAGTGAAAATAAATTTGTCTTATATAGTTTTAAAGGTCTGATTAGCCTAAAGTTAGCTAACGGATATGCACCAACCAGCTACTAAGAGAGAAAACAAAAAAGAGGAACTGAAAAAGTTCCTCTCCGATAGTTGCGGAGGCCGGATTCGAACCAACGACCTTTGGGTTATGAGCCCAACGAGCTACCACTGCTCCACTCCGCGATGTGTTTGCGACTGCAAAGATACAACTTTTTTTCGATTTGCCAAAATTGTGACGGCTTATTTTTTTCGACAAGTTGAAAAAACGACATTAATCACTTGCGAAAAAGTGAGAAAAACATCATTTTTACAATAATATTAAAGTTTTGGTGCGCTGATTATCATTTTTTTATGCCTAAATAAAAAAAAAGTCGTATATTTGCACCTGTTTTAAAATACTGTATTTATTTAATCATTTATAATTATAACAATTTTTCCATGCAAAACAAAGGACTTATAAGAATTCTTGGAATTGCACTTGCGCTAATTTGTATGTTTTATTTGTCATTTAACTTGGTGACAATGCACTACGAGAACAAGGCGGAAGCAGTAGCAGCTTTAGCAAAAAGTGAATTTGAAAAAAGCGCTGCATTTGCAAATCTATCAGCAAAAGAAAAAAGCTCTCAATTGGATAGTATAGGTAACAAGGCTTACTATAGCTATTTAGATTCGGTTGGGAAACAGAAAGTTTATTTAGGTTATACTCTAAAAGAAGCACGTCAAAAAGGTGTGAATTTAGGTCTTGACTTGAAAGGTGGTATGAACGTAACTTTGGAAATCTCTGTTCCGGATATTATCCGTGCGTTGTCCAACTATAACACTTCGCCAAACTTCAATCAAGCTATTCAAATGGCTACCGAGCGTCAGAAATCAACTACCGGTAAGCAGTTTCTAGATTTGTTCGTTGAAGCTTATAAAGAGATTGACCCTCAAGTAAAACTAGCTACTATCTTTAGTACATTTGATTTGAAAGACCAAATTTCTTTAAGTAGCACTAATGACGAAGTGTACGCTGTTTTGAAAGCAGAAATTGATGCTGCCATCAGCAACTCTTTCAACGTGCTACGTACTCGTATTGACCGCTTTGGGGTAATTCAACCAAACATTCAAAAACTAGAGAACTCAGGACGTATTCTGGTTGAACTTCCGGGTGTAAAAGAACCGGAGCGTGTTCGTAAATTGCTTCAAGGTTCTGCTAATTTGGAGTTCTGGCCAACTTACGAGTTGAGTGAGATTATCAATAGTATTGTAGAAGCAAATTCTGTTATTGCAAAACTGAATGAATCAGGTGTTTTATCGACTGATAGTACTCTAATAGCACAGACTGCACTAGAGGTTGAGCCTGCGGCGGTAGATACTACAACAGTAACCTCAGCAATGGATAGCTTGAAAGCTACCTTAGCATCTAAAACTCAAACGGCAGCAGACTCTTTACGTCAAGTAGAGCAAGACAGAAAGGCTAATCCTTTGTTTGCAGTACTAGCCGTAAATGCACATGGAGGACAAGTGGGTGTCGGCCCCGTGATTGGTATGGCAGAAAGCAAAGATACTGCACTTATTAATCACTATTTTGGACTAAAACAAGTAAAAGAAGTATTGCCACGTGACTTGGCACTACGCTGGAGTGTAAACGCCGTAGATGAAAACGATAGATATTATCAGTTGATTGCTATCAAAGTTACCAGTCGTGATGGTCGTGCGCCGCTTACAGGTAGCGTAATTACAGATGCCAGAGACCAATTTGGTCAACATTCATCTTATGCTGAAGTAAGCATGACGATGAATGCGGAAGGTTCAAAAGTTTGGGCAAGAATGACAAAAGAAAATATCGGAAAATGTATTGCTATTGCGCTAGATGGTTATATTTATTCTTTCCCTACCGTTAATAGTGAAATTACCGGAGGTCAATCTTCAATTTCCGGTCGTTTTACACCGGAAATGGCAAAAGACTTGGCAAACGTACTGAAATCAGGTAAGATGCCTGCGCCTGCACGTATTGTTCAAGAAGACGTGGTAGGACCATCTCTTGGTGAAGAGGCTATTAGCAGTGGTATGTGGTCATTCTTGGTGGCGTTCTTGTTGGTAATGCTTTACATGATATTCTATTATGGATTAATACCGGGGCTTATTGCCGACTTGGCACTGTTTGTGAACGTATTCTTCCTAATGGGTATTCTCGCCTCCTTCGGTGCGGTGCTTACTTTACCTGGTATTGCGGGTATTGTGCTCACGCTTGGTATGGCGGTGGATGGTAACGTACTTATCTATGAGCGTGTGCGTGAAGAGATTGATGCCGGTAAAAATATGAAGAAAGCGGTTCATGATGGTTTCAATCATGCTATTTCGGCAATTATTGACGCCAACGCCACTTCTATGATTACGGGTATTGTACTTTATATTTTTGGACAAGGACCTATTCAAGGTTTTGCTACTACATTGATTATCGGTATTGTAACTTCATTCGTTACTTCTGTGTTCCTGACACGTATGATGCTTGAAATGTATGCAAACCGTGAAAATGCAAAACAACTTCCATTTACTACAAAAGTTACTCAAGCATGGTTCCAAAACATGAAAATTGATTTTATAGGAATCCGCAAAAAAGCTTATATCATTTCATTAGCTTTGATTGTAATATGTGTTGCCGGTTTTGGAATAAGAGGTATGAGCTATGGTATTGACTTTAGCGGTGGACGAAACTACATTGTTCAATTCGATAAAGAGGTGGATACAGAGGAAGTCAGACAACTCTTGGAGGGCAACTTTGATGATGCGGCAGCACAAGTTATCAGCATTGGTACAAACAAAGATAAGGTGAGAATTTCCACTAAATATCTGATTGAAGATACTTCTGAAGATGCAGACTTAAGAGCAACGGAGAGACTTTACGAAGGCTTAAAACCTGTATTAGGAGATAATGTGGATTTAACTCAATTTACAACTGTAAACTTGATTAACTCACAGAAAGTGGGACCAACTGTAGCTGACGACATTAAAGTTTCGTCTATTTGGGCTGTGTTAATATCGTTAGCTCTTGTAGCACTTTATATCTTTATCCGATTTAATGACTTAGGTTTCTCGTTGGGAGCACTTGCTTCTTTGGCACACGACGTAGTGTTGATTATTGGAACGTTTGCCTTGTTGTGGGGTATTTTACCGTTCTCAATGGAGGTTGACCAGTCGTTTATTGCAGCCTTGCTGACTTATGTAGGTTTCTCTACGAACGATACGGTTGTTATTTTTGACCGTATCCGTGAGAATAAACGTCTGTATCCGAAACGAGATGAAAAAGATATTATCAACGAAGCTCTTAACGATACGCTGAGCCGTACATTTAGTACATCGGCGAGTGTTATGGTGGTGTTGATTGCTATTTTCTTCTTCGGTGGTGATACTATCCGCGGATTTATCTTTGCTATGTTGCTCGGTACAATCTTTGGGGTTTACTCAACACTCTTTGTAGCAGTGCCGATTGCTTATGACTTCATTATTAAAGAAAGAGCGCACAAGCAAAAGAAACTGGAACTTGCAGCTGCTAGAAAATAATGGTATAGATAGTAATTCGTATTTTTTATAAAGCCTTAAAACCTTGCAATGAATCGCATTGCAAGGTTTTTTGTATAAAAAGAATTTCTACAGTCCCGGTTAACAGGAACTTTTATTTTTAATGGGAAATGAAATTATTTAGATTAAAATTTGAATGTTATTTTCTAAAATTATATTTTTGTGTATTATTAATTTAAAATACATTTAATTATGGGATTCGTAAAAGAATTTAAAGAATTTGCTGTTAAGGGCAATGCAGTTGATCTAGCTGTCGGTGTTATCATTGGTGGAGCTTTTGGTAAAATAGTAACCAGCGTAATTGATGACTTAATTATGCCACTTGTAGGTGCTATTATCGGTAAGCCTGATTTTAGTAGCTTGTACTTAGTGTTAAAAGGAACTGTTCCTGCAGGAACACCGTTGGAAGAAGCACGTAAGATTGCAGATACAACAATCTTTGCTTGGGGTAACTTTGTTACCGTAGCGATTAACTTCTTATTGTTAGCTTTGGTTATTTTTTGGATGGTAAAAGCTATTAACAAACTGAAAAAAGCAGAAGAATCAGTTGTGCCTGAAGCACCTGCAGTACCATCTAACGAAAAAACGTTGCTTGGGGAAATTAGAGACTTGCTAAAAGAGAAGAAATAATATTTCTTAGAAAAACTAATAAAAATCGCTTTGTAAATTTACAAAGCGATTTTTATTATGTTCTGAAATTTGGTGATAATTTATTAACTTTTCGCAAAGACAGTTGATTTGTGGAACTTTCCCAATGCGGTATTTTGAGCTTTTTTAGTTTAAATAAAAATACTACCTTTATGTCGTTAAATTATAGAGTTACTAGAGTCTGGCTTTAGCCAGCCTCCGGTATGCTAAAAAATCAAATCAACCATGATAAGAAATATAGTAAGTTTATTGTTTATTTGCTTTAGCATCAGTCTTTTTGCTCAAATAAATGAAGCTGATTCTACAGTTCAGGTAATAAGTTATTGGGATA
The DNA here is from genome assembly GCA_012837935.1 of Bacteroidales bacterium. Classification (GTDB taxonomy): domain Bacteria; phylum Bacteroidota; class Bacteroidia; order Bacteroidales; family Paludibacteraceae; genus UPXZ01. The sequence continues at coordinate 80,211 of DUQG01000016.1, read as the reverse complement.
AAAATGAAAAACATACTTATCTTATTACTAGCACGTCAATTAAGGTGGAGAACGATGTTGATACCGTTGAAAATGAGATGATTACTTATAAGGTTGATGTGGAAGTAGTGGACTCAACCGCAAATTCCTACACAATTAAATGGACTAGTTATGATGCTGTAATAGAGGGTATTGAGAATGAGATAATGAAAAAAGCAATTGAAGCTACTTCGAGTTCAGAGGTTATTTTTAAAATAACAGAGTTGGGTGAGTTTATTGAGATTTTGAATTTGGAAGATATTAAGAAAGAGTATGAGAAGGCTTTCGGTGTTATAAAGGAGAGTTTTAAGGATGTTGAGGGTATGGATTTAGTGATTAATGCAATAGAGCGAAGTGTTATGACAGATGAGATAATTAGAGGGTCTGTAGGCAAACTTATTAATCAATTTCATATGTTTCATGGAGTAAAATATAAGCTTGGAGAAGAGGTAAATGCTGTAGTTAAGCAGTCAAATATGTTGGGTGGTGAACCTTTCGATGCACATATGACCGTGTTGCTTGATAATATTGATGTAGAAAATGACCTTTATATTATGCGTATGTGGCAAAATGTAGATGAAAAGCAGTTGACTGATGCTGTTTTTCAGTTATTACGCAATGTGAACAAAGAGCTTGGTATTGAAGATAATGATATTTTCGAAGGCTTACCCAAGGCAATCAATCAGACTCGAGTTGCTTCGCAAATACACGGTTCAAGTGGTTGGCCTATTTACAGTATTATGACAACTGAGGTAGTTATGGGAAACACATTTAAAATTGAAGAAGAGGAAATAGAGATTCTATAAAATATCAATTATCAAGATAAGTGTAAAACGGAAAAGGATATTCGCATTGAATATCCTTTTTTGAAACTATCTTTACTCATAGTCTGACTCAAAGTCAGGCTATAGGTGTTTTTATAATTAACTATTTTTAAAAAAGCGATAAAATCCAAAGAAAAACAATTGCCCCAACGGTAGCAGTTACCAATTGTCCCAGAAAGTTATCACTTGAGCTTATGCTTAGCAAGCGAAATAGCCAGCCACCCAGCATGCTACCGATTAAACCTACAAACAGATTGATAAGTAGTCCAAATCCGCCGCCCTTCATAATTTTTCCGGCAATAAATCCGGCAAGAATTCCAATAATAATTGATCCGAAAAATCCCATATTAAGTTGTTTATTTAAGTTAATAATGTTTGATATTAAAATATAAACAATCGAAGATGTGAATTGGTTTAAAAATTTGGAGTCTGGCTCTAAGCCAAACTCCGGATACTCTGAAAATCAAAGATAGTAAATTATTTGTTTTGGTAGTTAGTAAGTTATTATTTATTTTTGTTGTTCAGAAAAAGATTTATCCTTGGATAATTTACTCAAGAACTGGCTCTAAGCCAGTCTTTGGATATTATACTTGGGTCAAGCAAGAAAAATAACTCAAAATAAAAACTACGATTATGTCTAAAAAAACTTCATTTGTAGTCCTTGCGCTTATGCTACTTGTAGCTCCGGCTTGGGCGTGTACCAATTTCTTAGTAGGTAAAAAAGCCACAACTGACGGCTCTACCTTTATATCTTATTCTGCTGACTCGTACTATTTGTTCGGAGCATTGTATCATTATCCAGCAGAAAATCATCCCGAAGGAACTATGCGGGATATTTATGAATGGGATAGCGGAAAATATCTTGGTCAGATTAAAGAAGCATCCAGAACTTATAATGTGATTGGGAATATAAACGAGCATCAACTTGCCATTGGAGAAACTACTTTTGGCGGACATTCTGAGTTGGTAGATACAACAGGCATTTTGGATTATGGAAGCCTTATGTATATCGCACTCCAACGTTCACGAACAGCTCGTGAAGCTATAAAAACCATTACAGACTTGGTGGGAGAATATGGCTACCGCAGTTCTGGCGAGTCCTTTTCTATAGCAGATCCCAATGAAGTTTGGATATTGGAAATGATAGGGAAAGGTTCGGGTAGAAAAGGTGCTGTATGGGTTGCTCTACGTGTACCTGATGACTGTGTCTCAGCTCATGCGAATCAGGCACGGATTACAACTATTCCATTTGATGATAAAGAAAACTGTATCTATTCACCCGATGTGATTTCTTTTGCACGCGAGAAAGGATATTTTACGGGTGAAGATAGTGAGTTTAGTTTTTCAGATGTCTATAATCCGCTTGATTATTCCGGATTGCGTATTTGTGAAGCACGTGTTTGGTCGTTTTTCAAAAGTGTAAATAGCGAAATGGACGATTATATTTCCTATGTAAAAGGAGAAACAAAAGAGCGTATGCCACTATGGATTAAACCGGATAGAAAGCTGAACGTAAATGATTTGAAAGCATTGATGCGTGATATGTATGAAGGAACAGAGTTTGATATGACCAAAGGTGTTGGAGCAGGCAATTTTGGTAGTAAACTTCGTCATAGTCCGTTGACTTTTAAAGTAGATGGTGTGGAATATGGTCATGAACGTCCCATTGCTACACAGCAAACCGGATTTTCGTTTGTTGCTCAGATGCGTAGCTGGATACCGAATCATGTGGGTGGAATCCTTTGGTTTGGAATGGATGATGCTGCCAGTACGGTGTATGTGCCTATTTTCTGTACTACGAGTGAAGTGCCTTGGTGTTTTGACGAAAATAACGGTAGCTTACTTGATTATTCTTCTACATCGGCGTTTTGGAGTTTTAACTTTGTGGCCAATTATGCTTATGGCAAATACGCACTGATGATGAAAGACATTAAGAAAAGACAATCAGAATTAGAGTCGGAGTTTGAACAAGAATTACCCGATATAGAAGCTAAAGCCATGGCTATGGACGAAGAGCAGGCATGTGATTTCTTGACGGATTATAGTGTAAACACATCAGAATATGTTCATACGGAATGGAAAAAACTGGGTGAGTTTTTGTTGGTTAAGTTCTTGGATGGAAATATTAAGCGAGAAGAAAATGGTGTTTTCCTTAAAAACGAGTACGGTGGTCCGGCTTCAATAATTCGTGCAGGATATCCGGAAGCAGTTAAGCGTGAGATGATTAAAGAAAATCCGGGACTCAGACAGAAAACACAGGAAGAATTGGATAATAGAAAATAAAGGAAATTAAAACATTGATTTTGTGAGGGACTGGCTTTTAGCTAGCCTCGCCCTTTCGGATATTTTTCTTAATCATAAGAATTTTGTGCATTACGTCGCCGGGATTTATAATCCCAGCTTCTATTATTATCAGCCTACCTATCGCAGACAGGGATTTGTAATTCGAATTAGAAATTCTTATAGTATACAAGGCGGGATTACAAATCCCGCCAACCAACGACGCAACTACTTTCTTGATCGTTCTGCATATCCCTTGGGACGGGTCAAAGTTATTTCCAAGAAGCTATTCTAATAAGGCAATATCTATTAAAAGTTGATTCTTATTCCTCCACTTTATTACTCTTTCGATGTTATTATCTTTTTCTACTACCAAAAGGGTGTCTTCACTCACTTTTTTTACGGAGTAGATTATCCCTGTCTTTTTTTCTCTTATCCCTGTTGAATAATCTTTTAGTAAAGTATCCCAATATACAAACTTAAAAATAAGATTTGCTTGTATATATCCCTTTTTGTCATTATTATATAGTATCTCATACCATTCATCTGAGAGTCTTGTTACAACGAAATGATAAATACCATAGTCAGGTTTATAAAAAAATGGACAAATTTCGTTTATTGCATTATTACAAATATTAAAATTATAAACTTCATTTTTTAATAGAGAGTCACTAAAAATAATTATGTTTTTATCGCAATCATAATTCCACATAGCTATACCCACTCCTAAATCAATAACATTATTTTCATAATAGCAAGATGCCAATTTTACATTTTTAGAATGCTGTTTACCTTGGCAACTCCCCAATATAAAACAATGTAATAGCAATAATAGTAAACTTATTTTTTTCATCTTCCTATATGTAAATGGTCTTTGTGTAGTTTCTGATTATTGTTCCCTTTATGTGTAAATCTATTACCAAAAGAATAGTTTTTAGAAAAACCATTATTTTGAGCATGTTCAAAAAAAGTATTAGTAAGAGAAACATCTGCTTTCATATAAGCATTAGCTCCTCTAAGTTCTTCTCCTTTCGACCCAAAATAATGAATATCAATAGAATTGCCTGTATAATGAGTTGAATGTCCTAAATTTATAGACGGGTCATAAGCGGAAATATCCCCATAGTGAATAGTAACACCTGTTTCACTGTGAAAATCTTGAATAGTGTTATAAAAACTGACAAAAGTAGCCGAAGAGGCGTAGTTGTCTCCTGTATGTAGTTTTCCATTTACAGTATAATTTTCATTATTTCCACTTGAAGTTCCATCGGACTTCATGTATCTTTCAAATCCCCTCCCAGATTCAGGTACCCGATACATCCCATATTCATTGGGTGTATAATAGTCTAATCCAGAGCCATCGGGACGGTACACTTCTACAACTTTTCCTACATATTTGTTATTATTCCACTCCTTTTCTCGTGCATAAGTTATTCCTCGATAAGTAAAACCTTCAGGAGTATTGTCGGCTGATGTAGCATTTTTATTCCATGTTATATTGCCTGTTTCATTATTTTCTACCCAATCCATTCCAGTCGGATCTACCCTCATGATAGGATTATTACCACAATAATGATAAGGCGTAAGCCACGGCTTTTTCTCCGCCAGCGGATCCATCGTAGTAAAACGCAAAATAGCCGGATAATATCCACGTGCGTGGTAGTCATACTCATCCAGCCCATGTGCCTCTATCCATTCTTTGCCGTTGTATTTGCGTTGTTGCTCATTGCTGCCTTCGCCTTCTGCCCAGGGTAAGCCTGATGGATAGTATTGGGTGCGTTGCAGGGTAGTATCGGGATAGGTGGTGCTGCCTACCGTATAAGCTGTTCGCCATACTTCACGAATGCTGCCCAGGTGGTCGCGGCGGTAGTAGTGCATACCTCTGCCTGCTTTGTAGCCTTCGGGATTATAGGTTTTTACTAATCGGTTGTCCATTCCCCAGGTAAACTCTCCGCCCCAATTAAACAGCGTGTATTCCCTGTTCTTAATATATCCTGTAGCTTGCAGCCAACCGCAAGCCTCTTGAAATTGTTCTTCGGTAAGAAATATAGGTGCTTGTGTAGGAAGAGGATTAATAAGTGTCATGCTACGCAGCTTAGTGCCGGATGCATCGTATAGATTACGTATCTGGTTGCCGTTCCTAAATAGTATAACATCAGGCAAATTTAGTAAATTATATTGAATAGTAAGAATATCACGATCTAAATCCATAATTAAATTTCCATTGGCATCGTAACGCATTTCTTGTTCGAAGTTTGCCAAGTTTTGGTATTCTTTTAGTCCGTATTGATATTGACCGGAGGAGTAGTCGTCTATGCTTTGTACTTGATTACTGTTATTATAGTTGAAATACAGATTATCCAATACCATCCCTTGGGTTCGGAATCGAAAAATATGCTCAATATTTCCGTGTTTATCATAAGAGAAGTATTCCGCATTAGTTCTATCTCTTGGATTGCTAATTGTTACACTTGTTATAGCCTCTTTAAGGCGGTTAAGTTCATCGTAACGGTAACGATAGCTGTAATGCTTATCTCCATAATTCCACTGCATATAAGCTATATTACCATTGTAGCAAGCTTCTGTAGCAGGTGGCAGTGAGCCGTTATAAAATAAGGATTGGGAGAAGCTGCCGCTCTCTATCTCGGTAGTCCATCCGCGTATATTATACTTGTACTTTTCGGTATCGGTACCGTTGTGTCGAAGTTTTTGTACGGCTCTGCCCAGTTCGTCGTAACTTACGGTGGAAAGTGCTATTTCATCTGCATTATCCAGTTTATAAGTAGTGGTAGTGAGTCTGCCTGCATGGTCATAGGTGTATTTATAGAGTTCGTTAGAAGATACACCGGGTACATTGTGTTCAATTAGCGTTTCTTTAGGGTTACCCGTAAAATCCAGATTGTGATAGGTAATATCGTAACCGCCTAAGTAGTTGGTAGAGCGTTCTTGCACTATATTGCCCCGCTCATCGTAGTAGTAAGCGGTAGTGGTGTATGTTCCGCTATTGTCCAGCAGGTAAGTGCGTGTGCCTGTAAGTAAGCCTTTGGCAGAGCTGTATTGCTTGCTGTAGCCGTCTTTGGCTTGGTAAGTGAGTTTGGCTTTATGAGGTGCCATTGCCGGAAGCTCAAGAAACCGATAATCGTCGTAATAATTTACGGTAAGCAGCTTGGTAGGTGCCTCATGGTACCATCCTTTGGAGTATCCCGTATCTTCTTGCGGATAGACTTGTCCTCCGGTGGAAAAAGTTTCCAGTATTATCCAGTTTTTGAACGCATTGACCATACCTAACAAATCGCCTCCGGCTGTAACCTCTGAGGTATAGAGCACTCGTCCCAGCATATCGTATTTGTTGACTATCCAGTTTCCTTTGGGACGTTGATTACCGTCCTGACTAAGCACCAATCTGTCTGCCTTATCATAGACCATCCAAATAGGCTCACATCCGGGTAGTTTTTTATAAATACAGTTGCCTCGTTCGTCGTACTGATATACATAAGCATATTTATTTATGGCATCGTTGCTTCCGTTGGCATCTGCGGCTAAGGGTGGCAATACGATAGCAAGCTGACCCAGGTCGTTATAGATATAGTAGGTGTCCACGTTGCTACTTTGCCGTTGCATTACTACTCGCCCCAGTTTATCTTTGTATTCTGTGGTGGTTTTACCGTCTTCGTCGGCAGTTTCCGTTTTGTAGAGAGTAGCAGCGGAGTAATAACCCGTGTAACTTATAGACTTGGTGCCACTAAGAACAAACTGCTTTACTTCATTGCCCGCATTGGTCTGGTAGCTTGTGGTTATAGGGTGGCTTTCCCAGGCGGCGCCAGGTCCTTTCTGAGCAGTAACTCTATTAAGTGCTGAAGGCTCATAGATAGTTTCAGAAAAGGGACGGCTGTCGCCGTTATACAGAGGCTCGCCTATGTCTTTAAAAGTACCTACAGGAACAAAAGCACCGCTACCGTTGTTGGTTTTAGGTAGCCAATGTTTGTATTCACGTCCTACTTCGTCATATTCGGTCAGGGTTACAAGGTCATCACCTTGCGGGGTTATACCTTTTTGTACGGTTTGAACAGGACGCCCCAATCCGTCATAGTATTGGATGGATTTAATAGAATCTGTGCCGTTTGATGTGTTATAATTATATACACAAGACATTATGTAGTTTTGATCGAATGTTTGAGAGAAACTTTGTATCCAACCAATAACTGCAAAAAATATTAAGAATAGTATTCGTTTCATAATATTATCGGGATAAAGTTGCTTTTATAATGATAGTCAAAACGCTGAATTATTCTTCCATTTTCATTGTTTTCTCTAATCTCAATAAGTCGTCCAAAACCATCATACTTATAATAAGTTGTTACGCCACGTGGGTCAGTTTTAGAAATCATACCTACAAGAGGCTTGTAAGTGTAAGTGGTAACTTGAGCATGAGGAAGAGCACGTTGTAAACTACCGTCTCTTAGTTTGCTTTCATTTGGTGTTGTTTGTGATGATAAATCATCATAGCTTGTTACAGAAAAAATTTGTTTTGCCAAATTCTCTACTTCAGAATAAGAGGCATTTTTTATTTCTGCAATTGGATGTTGATGGTTGTAGCTCCAAAGATAAGTGGTGCAAACACTTGTTTGTGCATTAATAATCTCTTTAATTTTTCCAGTTCCATTCTCATGATAAGTCAGTGAAATATTTTTACTTATTTTAGCATTAATGCCGTATAGTTCTGTGCTAATTACAGGAAATACAAAATTCTCATCATCTATAGGTGATGTAACATTCAGAATATACTTATCCGCGGGCTTTATGATAAAGTTTGGCGACACTTGAGTATATGTTTGTCCAGTTGCACTAATAATTTTTCCATTTTTGAACATTTTTTCTTCAAGCGGATAATTAAGCATATTCGATAAAATCATTTGAGAGTTTATGTGTGTCGGAAAATTGAGAGTAAGATAATCAAAGGGATATGTTATTTTAGTCATATAAATATCTCCATTACTATCTGTAATCTCTTTTTCTTTCAACAATTTAGTTGTTTCGTGGTATTTATACTTTGATTTTGTAACAATAGAGTCGTTGCTACCATTCGTTCCAAACTGTGTTTCTATAGTGGAATCAAGAAAAACCGGATAATAATAATTTAAGTATGCAACAGATGAGGGATAATAATACTCATGATTACACCAATACGCTACATCTAAATAATTATACATAAGAGCTCGAGATGACTTTTCTTGTGAGAATTTAGCTCCCCAGTGGTTGACAATAGATTTGACGATTTTTTTATCCGAATTATAGTAAATAATCTCTTTCTCTCTCCCTCTCTCATAAGCTCTTGATGAAAATTTTTTATTCATCAATAAATCTGCTTTGAAAGTATAAGTAGGGTTGTCATCGGTGTATCCATTATCATGATTAGTGAATTTTTTAGTAATATAGGTTTTTGAATTATTAGCAGAAACGACCTCTGTCACTTCACTATATCCTATTAAGACACCATTGTCATCTATAATATTTGTAAGGGAGCTGCTATTGGTAGATGAAAAAGAAAATGTACCTCCTGACATATCAATCGCACTGCCATTACCAATGTAGTATATCGGTTTATTTGTTAAGATTCCGGATGAAACATCTCCTCCTAAAACGGCATTTTTGTTATAGTTATATTCTTTACTCCATGCAACTGAATAATCTTCAGAATAAGAAGTTATCTTCTTTATTCTAATGCCTGCATACCCTATTTCATCAATCAAATGTTTCCTATCATTACCATCAATTATTTTAGAGTATTGACCTGCTTCATATTCAAATACTGTTTTTCCTCCTGTAGGATATTTTATTTCTTCCAATATACCTGTTGTGATTAAATTTTCATTTGTTTGGCGTAGATAAAAAATATTCCCACCATTAAAAGATGAGAATGAGTTCCCATTATAATATCCCATATGGTCGGTTATGCATTCTAAATATTTTGGCAATAAATGTGTATTCCTATATTTGAAAGAAAATTTCTGTATATCTTGATCTTGATATAACATTTCGCCTTTAATCGAAATTGATTCAAGAAATAGTCTCTCTGTGTTTGAGTTATTATACCCAAAATTTATCCGATTTCTAACAGTACCATTTACTCTTAGTTCAATATTGTCTAATTTTACCCATGTAATGTGATCATAAAAATCAGATGCATATTGACTTCTATAAAACGGTATATTGTGTCTTGCTCTACCGATAAATTCATTTAAATTTCCAATGATATTGGTATCCCAATAATAGTCGTTTCTATTATAATTTAATTCATCTGACTTTGAAAAGGCGAATGATAGTTCTTGAGCATTGTATTTTATCTTTTTCAAGTAAACAGGTAACAATAGGGTGCCGCCCATCTCCCATCCCTTATATCCAGAAGAATTGCATCCTTCATTTTTATAAGTATTATTGCCACATGAATACTTGTATAAACTTGATGTAAAAGGACCTCTTTCATATTCAAATAACACTTTTTCTTCACTACCGTTTATCTGAATTTCTTTGATATGCCACGAGTTTGCAGTAAACATAATACTCCCACTGTTAATTACAAAGCTGTATTCAATCGAAGATTCTTCGCCACCAAATGTATATTTGTTACCAATGTTGTCAGTTAGTATAAACTTCTTGAAAATTTTAGATGCATAAGAAGGCTGTGAGAAAGAATATGTAAATACAGAATAGCCAAGAGGTTCATTCGAATCCAATTGTATGCTTACAAAATAATCACTTTGAACACACCATTTTCCATTTTGATCTAGAAAAAAACAACCTTGCAATCCGTTTATATTAAAATGAAAAATATCTGGTTCCAAATCTTTATAATATGCTAATTCACGATGAAAATCTATTCTATTTTTTCTAGAAAGGTTTGGTGCTTCTCCGAACTTATCCCAGTCCGAGTTCACAAAATTTCTTCTAAAATAATATCCTGTACCCTTAAGTAGGTCATTGTACATCTCATCAGGAAGGCCTCTCACTTCTCGATAAATCGTGCCGATTGGAATAGTCCAGCCATTCCCAACCCAACCACTTCGTTGGTTTGGCTTAATATTTCCTGAATGATAACAAATATTGATGGGAATTGTCAAATTTTCACCTTTTAACTCAGTCAATGGTATTGATATGGTTGGAGTGCCGGTATATAAAGATACAGGTATTGCACCATAGGTACCAAGACTTGCAGTGTTAGGTGTTTGTGGACTTATCCATTCGTCTTTTATTTGTGCGTTGACTATCTCTAATGATAAAAGACAAAAAAATAAAACTATAGGCCAATAAACTATCTTCATACTAAATTAATTATAAAGTTTATACAATTCATTTTTTGATTATTTTTTCGTATGTTTTCTACTTCTTCACTACCACTCTACTCATCACCATATCATCCACATGCACATAGAGTGTATAGGTTCCTTGTAGAAGATGTCCCATGTGAATTATCTCACTATTCCATCCTTTGGATTGTTTTCGCTGTATGGTTCTGCTCATGGGTTGTCCTATATTATTGTGAATGGAAAACCAGATAGTGGCATTACGGGTAAGTTTGTAGTCAATTCTTAAATCATTTACTACGGGATTAGGGTAAAGCGTAGCTTCGGTAAAGATTTTTTCTATCTCCGGTAGCACTTCTTCTGAGTCGTCATAGCTACCGCCATACTGTAGCTCTTCCGGTGTGTAGTAGAAAGATGTACGGAAAACGGTAGTATCTTGACCCTGTCGGTGGATAGTTGTTTTAATACTTTCAAAAACAGGATAACGGATGTCTTTAGCATACCAACTGTAGGTATCCAATGTCATTTCCATGCTGTCTTTTCCCGTTTCGGTATAGTGTCGTGAGCTGTGAACGCGCAGTGCGTTGTTAACTTTTAAGTCGGGTAATATCAGTTTGCCGCTTGCATCTGCCACAGTGCGTGTGTAGCCTTTTAGTTTTAGTGTAAGCATATTGCTATAAATCCCTTCTCCTTCAAACCGACTAAAGAGCGTATCCGAATAGCTAAATGGAAAAACCATACGTAATTCGGGTGTGGTATAATCCATCTTAGTGGTGTAGTTTTCAAACCCTGTAGCCCAAACGCTATCTGCATGTTGGCGGAAATAGTAGCGTGTACGATGCTCTGTGCCACATATCAGACTTGTGTCCAAGCTGTCGGCATACGAGTATTTAAGCTGGTAATTCTCATTGATGGTTTGCAAATGACTAAAGTCCCATTCCAGTTCTTGCCCGCTGCTACCCGGGTCTTTATATACTACTTGATACTTGTATAGGCTGTCGCCTGCTTGATAATAATTACTCTCTTTGGTAAGTTTTAGGGATGCTTGTCCAAAAGCAATCATACTTCCAATAAGGTAGAAGATTAGAATTAATAATTTGTGTTTCATTGTTCTTAAGAAATTAGAAGTGATTTATAAAATACTTTTCTAAGTAGAAAATGTTCGCCGCAAATATACACCCTTATTGTTAAGTAACAATCAGTTTCCGTGGAAGATTTAGAAAAAACTTTGACTTTAAGTTGAAATTTTATTTTTTTGATTTCAATAATACATCATTATTACATTAATGGTCTCATAAAAAACGAATACATCACTAAATGCAATGTACTCGGTGTAAGAAAATGGATAATCTTTCCATCTGCCTCGTTCTCGCTAATTGACAAAATAACAACGGCGAAGTGAATAGTTTCACTTCGCCGTTTTCAAAAAATCACCATAAACATAAACAAACTGAAATCAAAACCATATTAACTAATCATACTATCTCAATTGTTTTTTTAGCTTAATTATCTTCTAGAACTTCTGCTACTGTTTCTTCCACTGCTCGTAGTTCCTGATGAGGAAGATGAACTTCTACTTGGTGTGCTATAACTACCGCTACTTCTTGAACTGGAACTGCTTCTGCTTGGAGTACTAACACTTCCGCTACGTGAACTAGAACTTCTGTTCGGCGTACTTACAGAGCCACTACTTCTATTGGTTTGAGTGCTGCGAGGTGCTACGTTAGAGTTTCTGCTCGACTGACTACTTGAGTTGTTGTAAGTAGAAGGTCTTTGCTGGTTAGTTCTAGGAACTACTTCTCTATTGTTGCTTGAACCATTGTTTGTTCTGCCGGATTGTTCGTAAGTACCTCTATTTGGCGTATTTATTGAACCTCTTTCATTATTTGAAGAGCCGGAACGAACACCTGAGCTATTTCTTGAAGCATCTTGCGAGCGAGTCTGAGAAGAGCGTTGGTTGTTCCATTCTTGGTTATTTCTTACAGCACCGGTTGAGTTTCTAGTGCTAATTCTACTATTAGTGTTACTACGTACTCCTGCATCAGTTCCTCTAGTGCTAGAACCACTTCTTACTGCATTGTTGTTTCTATCGGGAGTAGTTCCACGTACTTGCGAATTTGTTCTAGAGTTTGTTCTGCTGTTAATAGCTGAACGACTATTTGAATTGCGAACCAAATCTCTGTGGTTATTCACATTACTTCTTGAAGCATTTCTACTTGCAAACGAACGTTCCGGATTAGCTCTTGAATAATCATTTCTGCTTACTTGACTACGCATATCGTTGTAGTAATTACTTCTGATACGATTTGAGTAGTTGTAAGTATGGTTGTAGTTGTTATTGTATATATTGATATTTGTAACATATACATTTACCGGACGTGGATGCCAATAGTGCCAGTAGGATGGATAATATCCCCAGTAGTAAGGTGAATGCCATCTGTAGTAGCGTGGTCCCCAGAAGAACGAGAAGATTGGCGGATTGTACACGTAAATCGGCTCAATAATGTAATATGGACCGTAGATGTACGGGTCGCCAATTACTTGCACATAATGTCTGCGACTACCTCTTCGTTCTACTACGATGGAAGCCACATCTTGATATGTATCGTAACCAACCACTGCTTGAAGAACTACCAAGTGGGTATTACCTTTTGATGTTTCAATTACACGAAGGTAATCAACTTGTCCATCCATATTCAAGTCAAGGTTGTTAATTCCGGTATCATAATCGTTAATACGCATTTCAAACTCTTCCAAGTCACGAGAGTCGGCAAAAACATTGGCAACTGCACGTAAGTCAAGGTTGTAGCTAATATCTGAATTTTCAGCTTGCACGGTTACATTTCTGGTGGAGTAACGAGTGTTGTTGCTGCTTCTTCTTCCATAATAATCATCGTCGTAGCCGTATGATGACTGTGCGTAAGTGGTGCATGATGTGATAAAAAAGGCTGAAACTACGAATGCCAACATGCTTGTAATTTTTGTTTTCATAGTTGTATGTATTTAAAAGTGTGTGAATAATTTATTTTAATTACTTTTTACTTTGCTCGAGTACTGATTAAAAAACAATTTCCGTGCCAAAAGATATATAGGTGTATAACTCAAAGAAACACAGTGAATTATCGGTAAAATCACTAGGCTGGTTTTTGCCTTTTTTTGTAATGGAAAATTAATATTATAGTATGGAAATAACGAAAGAGCTTGATTAACTAATGCTTCAGACTTGTTAAGAATCTAAAAAGCAAAACAATTAAAGAAAAATTTCTTTAATTGTTTTTGAGTGTCGAAATATTATCGTATTTTTATACCCTGAAAAACTAGGAGATAAAAACAAAAAATAAATCAATTAAATTTTTTCAAATGGCAAATTTAGATTTAACAAAGTATGGCATTACAGGTACAACTGAAATTGTACACAACCCGTCATACGATCAGCTTTTTGCTGAAGAAACAAAACCGGAATTAGAAGGTTTTGAAAAAGGTCAAGTTACTGAATTAGGCGCTGTTAACGTAATGACAGGCGTTTACACAGGACGTTCTCCAAAAGATAAATTCTTTATCATGGATGATGTTTCAAGAGATACTATTTGGTGGACTTCCGATGAATATAAAAATGACAACAAACCGCTTCCTCAATCTACTTGGGTGGAATTGAAGAAAATTGCTACCAAGCAATTGTCTAACAAAAGATTATTTGTTGTTGATACTTTCTGCGGAACCAACGAAAACTCGCGTCAAAAATTCCGTTTTATCATGGAAGTTGCATGGCAAGCTCACTTTGTGAAAAACATGTTTATCCGTCCAACGGAAGAGGAACTAGCTAACTACGGCGAACCGGATTTCGTGATTCTTAACGCTTCAAAAACCGATGCAGGTGAAAACTGGAAAGAACTTGGATTGAATTCAAAAACATTTACTGTTTTCAACTTGACAGAAAAAATGCAAGTTATAGGCAGTAGTTGGTACGGTGGTGAGATGAAAAAAGGTATGTTCTCTTATATGAACTATCTGCTTCCATTAAAAGGCATGGCTTCTATGCACTGTTCTGCCAACACAGACCTTGAAGGAAAAAACACAGCTATTTTCTTTGGACTGTCAGGAACCGGAAAAACCACTCTTTCTACAGACCCGAAACGTTTGCTAATCGGTGACGATGAGCACGGATGGGATGACGAAGGCGTATTTAACTTTGAAGGCGGTTGCTATGCTAAAGTTATTAACCTTGACAAAGAATCTGAGCCTGATATTTACAATGCTATTAAGCGTGACGCATTACTTGAAAACGTAGCGGTTGACGAAAATGGTAAAATTGATTTCACTGATAAATCGGTAACCGAAAACACACGTGTTTCTTACCCGATTTATCACATTGAAAATATCGTTAAGCCAAAATCAAAAGGACCTGCTGCAGAAAAAGTTATTTTCTTGTCTGCTGATGCATTTGGTGTGCTTCCTCCGGTATCTATCTTAGATGCAGCTCAAACTCAATACTACTTCTTGTCTGGATTTACTGCAAAATTAGCCGGTACAGAGCGTGGTATTACTGAACCGACTCCTACTTTCTCAGCTTGTTTTGGTGCTGCTTTCTTGTCATTGCACCCAACAAAATATGCTGAAGAGTTAGTGAAGAAAATGAAAAAATCAGGGGCGAAAGCTTACTTGGTGAACACAGGATGGAACGGAACAGGAAAACGTATCTCTATTAAAGATACTCGCGGTATTATTGACGCTATCTTTGACGGTTCTATTGACAAAGCTGAAACTAAAGAAATTCCATACTTTGGCTTCAAAGTTCCAACAGCACTTCCGGGTGTAGATCCAGCTATCCTTGACCCGCGCGACACTTATGCTGATGCTAAAGTTTGGGACGAAAAAGCTCAAGATCTTGCAGGACGTTTCATCAATAACTTCAAGAAGTTTACAGGAAACGAAGCAGGCAAAGCATTGGTTGCTGCTGGACCGAAATTGTAATTTGATAATAAATTAGATAGAAAATCCCGCTCTCAAATGAGAAGCGGGATTTTTTTGTTGAGTGAGAGTTTGTTTGGGGTTTGTCGGCTGGAAGCCGACAATATTAAATGGAACGGCTGAGAGCTGTTGCACCCCAAACAATCTGACATTATTTCTTCATAAACTTTTTAGTCAGATATCTACGAACAGGAATATCATAGAGTTTTAACACTAAATAAGCTAGTAGAATACAGCTAATTATCAGAAGAACTGCTACGTGCCAAGTCTGTGCAAAGGTGTATCCGTTTTTCCAAATCCAAGCATAGAAAAGATACATAAAAGGGTAGTGCACAATGTACAGCGGATAGGAGATATCACCCATAAACTTACACATTTTTGTGGTAAACTTATCGGTAGTTTTGCCGGAAGCACCCAGAAAAACCAGAAATGGAAAAACGAAGATAACAACTACGGCGTCGTAAATTCCATTTATCCACATGGTGGCTTCACCTGTAACGTAAGGCATAGCCAGTAGCACCACGATAACCAAACTAGTAAACCAAAATGCACCACGGATTTTTATAGGCTTAAATGTTCTTGATAGTAGCTGTCCAATAGAGAAAGAGAATATTACTCTGAGCATTCCGCCTAGAAAATTATTATCAGCCAAAGACCAACCTACGCCCAAATGTCCGTAACCAGACATTCCAGAAATAGAGAAATAGGCAAGTCCAACGCCACTTACAAGAACGAGTGTAGCAAGTGCTTTGGTGTTTATTCGACGTAGCATAATAGCGTAAAGAATATTGCCGATATACTCAAAAAACAGCGACCACGTAGGACCATTTAACGGGAACATTTCTGCATTGCCACGAACTTCATAGCCTGCACCCGGATATGCCGGAATCAAGAAAAGACTAAGTAACGTAGCAAGCATAACCATGGAAAGTGGTGTAGGCGAACCGTTCCACTTTACGCTGCCTTGAATAAGAAATGTAATGGCACCGAAAACGAAGCCAATCACAATCAGCGGATGAAGGCGGATAAGTCGGCGTTTGAAAAAGTCTTTTGTACTCATTTTACCCCAACGGTCGTCATACGCATAGGCAATAACAAATCCGGAAAGGACAAAGAAAAAATCAACGGCTAAGTAACCGTGATTGAATTTTTGGTCGAAAGGACTCGTGGCAAAAGCTTCGAAAATATGGTAGAATATCACCATCAAAGCAGCAACACCACGCAGACCGTTAAGAATTTCGTAATGCGGTTTGCTGTCCGAATAAGCGGATGCAGCAATTGGTTTTGTTCTCATTGATTATTAATGGTAGAAATATGTTGTGTGTAATAATCTGTAAAAGTACAAATAGGACAAGACAATGTGTAAAAAGTTTAAAACAAGACAAGAATTAAAATTTCCATCGTAGCAAAAATCTAAAATCCGTTTTTCTGTTTCCGGGTATTTCTTCGTTTCCGCTACTTTGAGATGTACGTCCGTCAGCATAAACTGTTTGTGCGAATTTTAGCCAAAAAGAGAGACTTTCTCCCAAGTCGTAACGTAAATTTAGATAGTAACGACTTCCCAGACCGTAATTCATCGGGACGGAGAAGGCGTAAAGTACATCTCGCTCATAGACGTAAATGCGATTGTTGTAGTTTTGTGCATCAAAAACTTGGAAGCGAGCGTTGATGCTAAGAGGAAATTTCTTAAAATCATAAGCTACGTCTTGCAAAGCAGAAAATCCGTAGGTGGCTTGCTTGGGTGTGTGCTGAAAACCGTTGGCGTCCAACTGATTTCTGAAGCTAAATCTGCCAAATGTGTAGTTGAGTAAGTAGCGTGCTTGCCACTTGGTTTGATTGGTAACGACGGACATCGTGCTCACGGTGTCGGTGAAATTGCGAGCTTTTTCTTCCAACTTAAACCGCCAATACATATTAATGTTACGTTTCGGAAAATAATCAACTTGCACCAAATAATCTTTACCAATGGATGGAACATCAATGCCAAATTTTGCCCATGGAAATCGATAACTATCCACGTATGCCGATATTTTCCAGTATTTAATAGGACGAACTTCTGCGCCGAGATAAAATCCGGTTTCGTTATTCACACGGGACGATTCAGAGAAAGTGCGAGCAAATAGTACGTCGTATTCTTTGGAGAAATAGCGATGCAATGCCACAAGACTTACGCGAGATGTCGGATTGAAATTCATTCCATTAAGTGTAGCCAGAGCAGACTTATCAGTTATGGCTGTCTCACCAAAGAAATTTATCTTTTGCCATCGTGCACGATAGTTTACGCTTGCTGCCCACTGTTCTTGTCCGCAGAAATAGAACTGATTGTAGTTTGCTGAACGAGGTTGAAGACTGTGGTCAAAGTGATTATAAAATGCAGTTGTACCTACTTGAAACCATTGATGTGTGAAAGTGGCATTTCCACCAATGGCCTGTTGTAGTACGGTGTTTTTCTTTTCTAAGTCTTTGAGCGTACGATGAATGCCTGTTTGCGTAAGCGATGAGAAAGTGCCGTTGATAGTATCGGTATCAGCGTCTATTCTTTTACGAGAATAAAATGCAGTTACATCCAGTTTGCCAAGATTAATCGTAGCGCCTGCACCTCTAAAAATATCGTATTCAGCAGTGGAGCTAAATTTTTTCAATCCGGTGGAGCGTGGTGTAACTTGCATAACGTATGCCGATTTTCCCATTGAAAAGTCGGTGCGCACAACTAAGCCTTGCCCAAAATTGGCTCTAAAATCTCCTAGAACTAGCGTTTTCAATCTACCGACATTTTTCAATTCAAAGAAAGCCGAATAAAAATCGTAGCCTTTATTATGCTTACCCCAAAACTGCTCACCGGGGTCTTTTTCTGTCGTAATGCCAAACTGCACTTTGTCGCGATACCTAAATCGATATTTTAGATGATTGTAAAAAGGGTCGCCAAGGTATTTCTTGGAATTTGCCTCAACGGCTTTTTCGTCTGTTTCGGGTAAAAAACGATAGCCTTCTCGTAATTCCAAACCTCGGTCTAAGCGAAAATGCAGTTCATTTTTACCGTATTTGAAAATCTGCTTTATATCCAATTTTTCTTTTTTCTGGATAGCGTCGCCTAAATGTACGAAATGCAATATCCGTTGTATATCCGTCATATCCAAACCGTCGATAAGTTGCAGTTCGTAGATAGTTTGTACGGGTGTGTTTCGATAAAGATAATGAAGGATGTTGTCAATTTGAACATCGGAAAGGAAAGCCAGCTTATCCAGTTCGTCTTTGTTGGTGTTGTTTAGATTAATTGGGTTTTCTGCTAGAGCCATCAGGTCATCGTAAAAACTTGTAAAATCAATTTCCATTTCGGCTTCTTCCGCAAGTTGTTCGTAAATGTCGGCAATAATCTGCTCGGCAGACAGATTGGCATCTTGTGCCGTGATTTTTAGCGGGAAAAGGATAAGGATAATAAGAAATATTATGTTTTTGAGAAATCTCATATTTGTAGCTTTCTATACAGAAAAATCAGTTTTTAAAATTTATACTTTAAGTTGGCGATGGTGTTTAGTCCGAGGATTGGATGTAGTTCGCCATTTAGATTAAAATGAAATCCACCCAAATGCAAGCCCAATCCTAATGCCGGAACTAAATAGTCGCTGCCGTAAGCGCCTAATTTTACAGTCAATTCTTTAATCATTCTATATTCAAATCCGGTAGCAAAACGATAATTGCTACTCACTTCTTTGTCAATTTGCGTGAGCCATTTTAGATTTTCCGCAAAAGCATAGTTGGCACCGATGCTGAAAATAGAAGGAATACGCTTTTCGGTATATTCGGTTTTAATGCTGGTTTGAAAAGGATTAAAAGTGTGGAATCCTACGGTCAGTTTTGGGAAAATGGTAGATGCAATGCCAAATTGTGCCAATACGGTGCCACGGTATCTACTCTCATCTGCGGCATGGAAGTAAGCTGTGTAGTAGTCAAACTGCACGCCCATAGAGAATTTATCGCCAAAATTTCGAGCAATGCCCAGTCCGGCAAGCATTTCGTGGTAAATGGAATAGCCGTGATGAGAAAAACCAATCCCCACATTTATAAAATTGGCATTGAAACCAGCTTGTACGCTCTTGGTGTTGAGTTCGTTTAACATATAGCGATTTTCGTACTGCATAGCAAATTCCATTTTTTCGATATGTGCCAAAGCGGGAAGATTGTGAAATGCATTCCATTCGTCCAATTCAGCAACAGAGGTGTTGGCAATGGATGTAGGCGATGGAACTACAGGAGCAATCTGTGAAAAACAGCCAATAGAATTGATAAATAGGAGGAAGACTAAGCAGCGTTTTTTTGAAAAACAACAACTCCAATTTTGGTTTTTTATCCGATTGCTAAGCGGGATAATGTCCGAAAATATTGTAAAAATAGGTCTCATTTACAGATGTTTAATTATAAGGATAGATATACTTTTTCAAATATATTGAATTTAGCGATAATTTCCTAAAAAAATTGGAATAAATCTTGCTGTAATATTGTTAGATAGCAAAGATTGATTATTTTTGTCTTCGGATTGTAAAATGAGAAAAATAATTTTTATACTGTTTTTAGTTTGTGTAAGTGTCTGTTTTTCAGATGTTATTGCACAAATAGATGTGACTACAACTGGTTCGCAGGAGGAAAGTTATGTCTTGATGGAAAAGGTGATTGAGGATGGCGAAACGATTTATTTGAAAACTTTGCGTACTGTTTATGTATATCCGCCTTTGGTATTCAAAAATAAACGTCAAGAGAGATTTTATTGGCGTACCGTTCGCGATGTGAAAAAAGCTTTGCCTTATGCGCGACTTGCTTCGATGGAGATAAACAAGCTGAATAAAGAGCTTTTTTTACTTCCCAATGATGTTGCACGGAAAAAACATATCAGTCAGTTCCAGAAACGAATTTTCAGGGAATATGAAAAACCTCTTCGTAAACTTACGATAAATCAGGGTAAAATGCTGGTAAAATTGATTGACCGTGAGCACGATATGAATACTTTTGACTTAATAAAAGCCTATAAAGGATCTATGCCGGCTGTGTTTTGGAATACCATTGCCAGATTTTTTGGTTCAGATTTGAAAGCTGAGTACGATGCTACGGACAAAGATCGTATCGTAGAGCGAGTAGTTACACTTGTGGATGCCGGACAGTTATAAAGTTCGGCAAAAAGAAAGATATAATTAGCTATCCGGAGTTAAGATTTTTTCGTTTTTCCTATAATAATAAACCAATCCGTAATTTTGGCATTTTTGAAGTTTATTGTAAGGCGTTTCATTTTTGTAGAATTCTTCTACTTGATTCCAAATATCAAGAATAATAGCATCGCCCTCCTCACGTAATTTCACCAACTCTTCCCAATTTCTATTTGTCGTGGCTTGGTAAAGTCGTTGGTTAGATTTATATTCCTTGAAAACCTCGTAATGTACTTGTACTTTGGCTATGGTAGGATTGTAGATAGGTGATCCGCCACCTCTAACCCGCTCATTTTCACCATCAATGATGTTTTGTCCCCATTCTTGTATAGCGGCTTCGGTAGAAAGATCCGGCACATTATGGACTTCTGTATCCATATTGTAGTAGAGTTTGTGTTCTTTCCTTATATCGCCACGAATAACAGCCAAGTTGAAAACTTGGATAAAGTGTGAAATGTACATCCGAGCATTGTAGAGAACTTGCTGATATTGTTTGTTGGCATTTACCTGATTTTCAAGTGTTTGTTTGTATAGAATCATCTGCTTCTCAAAAACCATAAGAAAACTTTCAGCTTCATGTAACGATTTGAAAGAGATAACCTGTTCACCGAAAAATTGTTGCCTGGCTGCTTTTATTGCAGCTCGAAGAGCCCGAAGTCGGGCTTGATCTGTATTTGGCAATCGGCGGTAGGGCATAGTTTGAACTTAAAAATATGGTGTTAAAGAATTAATTACAGGTAAATTTTTACAAAAATACAAATTTTAATCGTCTCTTGACATTAATTTTTCAGCTAATTTCTGTAATTCAAGTTTTTTGTGCTCTTCTACTTGCACACGGTCTAAGTGTACAATGGCTTTGTCAAGGTAAAACTGCATCTTATCTTCGCAGATTTTTTTTACGTCTAACTTGTTGTAAAGTGCAGTAACTGCCTGAATTTTTTCAGTTTCTTGCTCCGGATTGTTGTTGTTAAGCCAAAATTCAAGTTTTTCCTTATCAGTTGATTTTGCTTTTTCAAGTGCGTTGATTAGTAAGTAGGTCTTTTTATTGCAAAGAATATCGCCACCGATTCTTTTTCCAAAACTCGCTTCATCGCCATACACGTCCAGCAAGTCATCTTTCAGTTGAAATGCCAAACCGATATTATTTCCAAACTCGTATAGGTTTTTAGCATCTTTATCGTTAGCACCACCTACCAATGCGCCAATCTGGCACCCACCTGCCATTAGTACGGCAGTTTTTAGTCGTATCATTTCCAAATATTCATCGGGGCTTACTTGCTCACGACTTTCAAACTCCATATCATATTGCTGACCTTCACAAATTTCAGCAGCCAGTTTAGAAAAAATGTCTAAAACAGGTTTTAGGTGCGTCTCAGGCACTTCAGCCATCCATTTGTAAGCTTCTATTTGCATTACATCACCGGAAAGAATGGCGGTGTTATCGTCCCACTTTTTATGCACGGTAGGTTTGCCACGTCTTACGTCCGCTTTATCCATAATGTCATCGTGAAGCAGGGTAAAATTGTGGAAAATTTCCAAACCGATTGCTGCTTTCATAGCTTTTGTTACGTCATCGGTGTAGAGATTGCAAGCCATCAAAGTAACTGCCGGGCGCACGCGCTTTCCGCCAAGTGATAAAATATAACCGATTGGTTCGTAAAGACCTTTGGGTTCTTTGCTCCAATTGATTTTGTCTAACTCTGTGTTGATTAGTTGAAGTATTTCGTCAAATGTTTTCATTGTTTTTATTTGTTTGATGTATGATGTTGGATGCTTGATGTTTGTTCAGTTGTTTATATGTTCGGTTGTTTATATGTTCGGTTGTTTATATGTTTATTTGTTATCTTTCTATCTAATCGTTGGCTGGAAGCCAACGCTCCCAACAACTTCTGGCTACCATCTTCCATCTACCGACTACTATCTACCGACTACAAACTACATACTAATTACTCCCTTCAATAATATCTGTCATTACATCTTTTATATCCATTCCGGCAGCGGCTACTTGTTGCGGAATAAAGCTGGTAGCAGTCATACCGGGAGTGGTGTTTACTTCCAACAGATTGATAACGCCGTCCTTAATAATATAATCCGCACGAATAATGCCTTTACAACCGAGAATATCATAAATAGCAACAGTTAGTTTTTGAATTCTTTCAGTCAACTCTTTTGAAATTCTTGCCGGGGTAATTTCCTCCGATTCGCGATTGTATTTAGCGCCGTAATCAAAAAACTCGTTTTTGCTGATGATTTCCGTAACAGGGAGTACGACTGTTTTTTGGCTTGTTTTGTACATCCCGCAGGTAAATTCATTGCCTTCAACAAATTGCTCAATCAGAACCTCTTTGCCTTCGGCAAATGCAGCTTTGATGGCAGCTTGGATTTGATAGGCTTCTTTTACTTTTGTTGTTCCAAAACTACTGCCACCCACATTGGGTTTAATAAAGCAAGGAAGTCCTATTTTTTCTAAAACCTCTTCATCGCTTATGCTTTGTCCGGCACGGAGCAAAATGCTGTCTGCCACCCGAATACCGAAACTTTTCAGGAAGTTGTTACACGTAAACTTATCGAACGTAAGTGCCGCTGTCAGCACGTTACAAGTAGAGTAGGGAATACGTAACAGTTCGAAGTAGCCTTGCAGAATACCGTTTTCGCCGGGTGTGCCGTGAATGGTTATGTAAGCAAAATCGAATTTAGTTTTTACATCGTTTTTTGTAAAACTAAAATCATTTTTGTCGATAGACAAAATCTCATTTTCACTAAGTTGTACATGCCAATCCGTACCTTTGATGGTAACGATATGGCAATTGTATTTTTCTTTGTCAATAAAAGAATAGATTCCGGCTGCACTTTTCAGCGAAACTACGCTTTCCGAACTGTCGCCTCCGGCTATGATAGCAATATTTTTTTTAGTCATATAGTTTCTGTTAAGTAATTTGAAATAATTATTGATATAGTTTTTGTAGCTCTTTTGAGATGGATTTTGTTTTTTATTGAGGGCGTTTAGCGGGCTAAACAACCGAAATAAAGGACAAAATACGCTCAAAAGAACTACTATATAGAACAAAGAAAAAAATCTTAAAACATGGCAATAATTGTTTCATGTTACTTATATTTGTGTCATTTGTGAATAGTATCTACGCCATTTTTCAATCACTTGTGTCAGGTCGTCAGGCAGTTCACTATCAAAAAACATTTCCTCACCAGTAGTGGGATGAGTAAATCCCAATGTTTTTGCATGAAGTGCTTGACGTGGACAAATTTCAAAACAATTTCTGACAAACTGTTGATATTTAGCCGTTCGGTTCCCTTTCAGCACTTCATTACCGCCGTAGCGGTCATCGTTGAAAAGCGTGTGTCCGATATGCTTCATATGCACTCGGATTTGGTGTGTGCGACCCGTTTCCAGTCGGCATTCTACCAATGTGGCATAGCCAAATCGTTCCAGCACTTTGTAGTGCGTTACAGCGTGTTTTGCCAGCGGATTTTCCCCTTCGGGAAATACTGTAAAAAGCATTCTATCACGAGGGTCGCGTGCCAAAGCACCTACGACTGTACCTTCGTCATCTTTCACATTTCCCCACACCAAAGCATTGTAGGTGCGTTTGGTAGTTTTATCAAAGAATTGCTTTCCTAAGTTTGTTTTTGCTTCTGCCGTTTTCGCTACGATAATCAGTCCCGATGTATCTTTATCAATCCGATGAACCAATCCCAGTCGGGAGTCATTGGCATCAAATCCCGGCATATCTTTTAAATGCCAAGCAATGCCGTTGAGCAGAGTTCCGTCAAAATTTCCAAATCCGGGATGAACCACTAAATTCGGTTGTTTATTTACCAAAATAATATCATCGTCTTCATAAACAATATTAAGCGGTATCTCTTGTGGAATAATCTCAAAATTACTCGGTGGATAAGCCAGTACGATAGAGATTGAGTCCAAAGGTTTAACCTTGTAGTTGGATTTAACAGGTTTCTCATTCACTAAAATATTCCCTGCTGTCGCCGCATCTTGAATCCGATTTCTGGAAACATTTGGCATAAAATTAACCAAATATTTATCGATTCGCATTTGGGATTGACCTTTGTCCACCTCAAAACGATGGTGCTCATACATTTCTTGCGAAACGGATGTATTGTCTATATCATCGTCTTCTTCAAATTCTTCTATATACTCTTCTCTCACGTTATTTACAAGCTAAAAGAATTCTTCAATATCTTTTACTTTTTCTTTTTTCTCTTTCTTTTCTACCGAAATAGTATGTTGATTTGTAACGGGAACTTGACTTGTTGGTACATCTAATTTGCTTCTGTCTTTTGTAAGGAACAAATCAATGGTGCTTCCTGCATCAATGGGTTCGCCCGGTTCCGGTCGTTGACGATAAACCACGTAAGAACTTTCGTCGCCATTGGGTTCTACGTCGTAAGTAAGATAGCCAATTAAAAAAGAAGAAGTGTTGATTGTTTCTGTTGCCGAATAAAGATCCAGACCAATCAATGAAGGTGCACCTGAGCTTATGCCATCATATCCACCATATCCATCACCTACAACGAGTACTATCGAAGCACCTTCGGGAACTTTGTCGCCTTGTGTAAGCGTTTTTCCGTTATATTTGGCTTCCAGCACCAGGTCACGGTATGCCGATGGTGCGTACTGAATATTAGCAATGTTTATTCTTAATGATTTTATCATTGCTTCGGCTTGACGTACCGAAATATCGGTAACGTTAGGGAATTTAACTTGTCGTACTGCTTTGGAATTGATAATCAGGTAAATTTTACGTCCGGGTTTTACGATGGAGTTTGCTACCGGATTTTGTTCAATGACAGTACCCAGTTTTTTGTCTCGCATAAAAACCGAGTCAATTATTTCAAATTTTAATTTCTGCTTACGAAGCATGGCGTCCGCCTCTTCTATGCTAAGTCCTTTTAAGTTGGGAACTGCTTCGGACTTTCCGTGTTTGGTGTAAATATTGATTAGGAATAAAGCAACTAAGGCTATTCCCAGCATGGCAGCAATTGCAATGCCGATGTTTTTTAGGATATAGCCTAAAAATGTTTTATCCCAGAAATCACTCTTTTTCTTCATAAATTATATGGATTAATTTAAGCCTATTTCTATGTGAATACAAAAGTAAATAAATTATTGAAGTATTTCAACCTTAGTATAGTGAAAAAAGTAAAACGGAAGATGAAAATGAGTAAACATGTTGATAAGTTAACGAATAGTACCGCTTACTACTTTAAAATTTTTAACTTTACGGATAACATAATAATTGTTTGTGAATTTAAGTTAAATTATTAGGCACAATGTAGCGTTTTACCTCTTTTTTCAATCATATATATAGAACTCGTCTCGACTTTTAAAACATAGAGAACGATAGTTAAATATATGATCATTTTTTATTATTTTTCGAGAACATAGTAAAAAAATCAAAGATTTTTTTCGCTATTGTTTCCGAAATCACGAGAATATGCACGTTTTTTTCTATGTTTGCTAGTGTTTTGAAAAAGTCAAGATAACTTCATAGTCTAAAAATGTATTTTTCAATCATTATGCAAAAAACATTATTTATCTTTTTCTTTACACTGATTAGCTTTGGTTTTATTAAAGCTCAAACAAATGAAGTCGATACTCTTCCAAAAATCAGGCACCATTCGGTTTTTTTAGAATTGGGTGGAAATGCTGGTCTTTATTCTCTTAACTACGAGTATAAATTTCCATCAATGGCAAATACTACATTTACTCTTGGTTCCGGTTTTAGTTATTATCCAACAGGTGCAAATGTAGATGGTACAGGTACAAAATACAGTCATTTACTTGTGGTTACTCCGGCTGCAAATCTATTATTTGGCAGAAAATCACACTTTTTTGAAGCAGGATTAAGCTATATGTTGCTTGTTAATCAAACTATGTTTAGGCTAGGCTATCGCTACCAATCTAATAAAAGCGGTTTCCTATTTCGTGCGGGTTTTACGCCAGCTATCGGCGGTGTCATCGGTTCTGTACCTTGGGCTGGATTGTCTTTTGGATATTCATTTTAAAACCTCTTCTGCCGTTTTGTCAGTCTTTTTGCTGACTACCATATTCATTTTTTCCGATTTTCTGCCAAATTTCATTATTTCTTTTGTTTTTTTTCGCTGGCATATCATTTGTAAAATAATAGGGTGCAAACACGCATTAAATTTGATTAATAACTATAAAAACATATTTTAGAAAATGGGAAAAATAATTGGAATTGACTTAGGTACTACAAACTCTTGTGTATCCGTAATGGAAGGTAACGAACCTATCGTTATTACCAACAACGAAGGAAAACGTACAACTCCTTCTGTGGTGGGTTTTGTAGAAGGTGGCGAACGTAAGGTGGGTGATCCTGCTAAGCGTCAAGCTATTACAAACCCTGTAAATACGGTATCATCCATCAAGCGTTTTATGGGTGAAACGTATGACAGATTAACTAATGAAATTAAACGTGTGCCTTTTAAAGTGGTAAAAGGTGATAATAATACTCCACGTGTGGACATTGACGGACGTCTTTATACTCCGCAAGAAATTTCTGCAATCGTTCTTCAAAAAATGAAGAAAACAGCCGAAGATTACTTGGGAACAGAGGTAACAGAAGCGGTTATTACAGTTCCTGCTTACTTTAACGATAGTCAGCGTCAAGCTACAAAAGAAGCCGGAGAAATTGCCGGACTGGAAGTAAAACGTATTATCAACGAGCCTACGGCTGCGGCTTTGGCATACGGACTGGATAAAGCCAATAAGGATATGAAAATTGCCGTGTTCGACTGCGGTGGCGGTACACACGACGTTTCTATTCTTGAGCTTGGTGATGGCGTATTTGAAGTAAAGTCAACAGACGGTGATACGCACTTGGGTGGTGATGACTTTGACCAACGTATTATCGAGTGGCTGGTTCAGGAATTTAAAAACGACAACAGCGGTATTGATTTAAGCAAAGACCCGATGGCGCTACAACGCTTAAAAGAAGCTGCCGAAAAAGCGAAAATCGAACTTTCAAACACCACTTCTACTGAAATCAACTTGCCTTACATTATGCCGGTTGACGGTGTGCCACGCCACTTGGTTCGCACATTGACACGCGCTAAGTTTGAGCAATTGGTAGATGATTTGGTACAGCGTACTATTGAACCATGTCGCACGGCTCTGCAAAATGCCAATTTGACAGTAAACGATATCGACGAAGTAATCCTTGTAGGTGGTTCTACCCGTATTCCGGCTATTCAGGCGGCTGTGGAGAAATTCTTCGGAAAAGCTCCTTCAAAAGGCGTAAACCCGGATGAGGTAGTTGCTATTGGTGCTGCTATTCAAGGCGGCGTATTGAGCGGTGATGTGAAAGATATTCTGCTGCTTGACGTTACTCCGCTTTCTTTGGGTATCGAAACAATGGGTGGCGTAATGACTAAGCTGATTGAGGCGAACACCACCATCCCGACCAAAAAATCGGAAACCTTTACTACGGCTGCCGACAATCAGCCTTCCGTGGAAATTCACGTGTTGCAAGGTGAGCGTCCGATGGCTGCACACAACAAATCGCTTGGACGTTTCCACTTGGACGGAATTATGCCGGCTATGCGCGGTGTGCCGCAAATCGAGGTTACGTTTGATATTGATGCCAACGGTATTTTGAACGTATCGGCAAAAGATAAAGCGACCGGAAAACAACAGCAAATTCGTATTGAAGCTTCATCCGGACTTAGCGATGAGGAAATCAAACGAATGAAGGAAGAGGCTGCCGCAAACGCTGCTGCCGATGCCAACGAAAGAGAACGTGTGGATAAACTAAATCACGCCGACAGCTTGATTTTCAACACAGAAAAACAGTTGAAAGAGATTGGCGATAAACTTCCTGCTGACAAAAAAGGTCAAATAGAAAGTGCTCTTGCTCGTCTGAAAGAGGCTCACAAAGCACAAGACCTTGCCGGAATTGATGCAGCTACCAATGACTTAAATACTGCATTCCAAGCAGCAAGTCAAGATATGTACAACGCTCAAAATGCACAAACCGGTCCGCAAGACTTCGGTGGCCAGCAACAACAGAGTGGCGACCAAGGCGGAAGCCAAGAAGGTGACGTAACAGATGTGGATTTTGAAGAAGTTAAATAGACTGTAAGATGTTAGACTGATAGACTCTTAGATGTCAGACTAATAGATAAATAGACTTCCCGATTGAAGAGATTTCAGTCGGGAAGTTTTTGTTTTCAAAAAAATAAAAGCAAGACTGAAATTTTTATCAATCTTGCCCTTAATATCCAATTTATGGAATATTTCTAAAGATTATTCTTTCTCATAACCAACGGTTTGTGCCAGCAACACTTCTTGTGTTGAAGATAATTTTAACAATTCGTGAAGCTCTTCTTTATCGAATGAACCTCTCACCACTGTTCCCAATCCTTCCGAAGCACAATATAAATATATATTTTGCGAAATAAATCCGCAATTAGCATAGGAAAATTCCATTTTAGCAGCCTTTGTCTTATCGCAAACAAACATTATATTAAGCGGTGCATCAGCTACAAAGTCTTGCTTTCCGGCACATTTTCTATAATCACCTTTAGTTATAAGTGTTAGTTTGTGCTCTTTTGCATTATAAAAATAGATGCCTTTTTTTAATATTACATAAAGCTCCAGTTCCTGACGATTGAGTGCTGTAGGAACTGTTCGTTTGTCATCTCTATTAAAGCCGTTAGCAGCCCATAATAAATCAGATAATTGCTGTTTAGTCAGCTCTTTATCAGAAAAAGACCGAGTAGATTTTCTTTCTTTAAGTGATTCCATTAAAGGTTTCCCGCCGCTTTTATCGGGAGCGGGTAATTTAATTTCTTGTGCGTTCATACTACATCCCAAAAAGAATAAAAATAATGATAAAATTAATGTCTTCATATTTGTAAAATAAATCGATTGATATAAATATGCTATGTGGTAAATATAAGAAAAATAAGGGAATAAGGAAATTTATTTTGAGTTTAATTAGCTGAGTTTTATAAACTTTTACAAAGCACATTTTTCTTTTATTGCCGGAAGATATATTGTCGTGACTTTGAACCAAACCCTAGATTGTCAGTATGGAGCTTCCCGATTGAAGAGATTTTAGTCGGGAAGTTTTTTGTGTAATGATATTCAACATATCAAGAAATCGGTGAGAATTTATACTTGCTCAATTTCATCACAATACAGAATAATAATACAATATTGTCAAAAGTATATTCGTTAATATCCATTAAGCCATGAGCAATTCTATTACGTAGATTGATTCCGGTTTTCTCGCTTAGTACATATTTAATAAATATTCTATCCTCTTCATCAAAATTTGTAGGATTTTCGTTTGTATGCTTCAAACAAACTAGAATGTCATCTAATAATTTTTCCATCACAATTTTATTACCTTGTTTATCCTTTAATTTAAAAGTTGGTATACCAATCTTCTCGCAAAAATTTCTTAATATTTGTTCAACTTTAAGTGTCAAGCTGTCTGTTATTGT
Source organism: Bacteroidales bacterium (assembly GCA_012837935.1). GTDB lineage: Bacteria > Bacteroidota > Bacteroidia > Bacteroidales > Paludibacteraceae > UPXZ01. Next base: position 50,118 of record DUQG01000016.1, on the reverse strand, counting down.
AACAAAATCATACTGATGAACGTTATTTGTAAAAAACAAATCTAACTCTGCAAACAATTTTTTGAGAGACGGTCTTAAAGTGTCTAAAGGCTTGATTTCAACTATAGTCGAATGATACATTCTGACTATTGGGTCGTTAAACCAAGTTGTTTCTAAATAATCAATAACTGATTTGTAATTCAATTTTTTAGCCTTATATGATTCAATGAAAAATTGATGCATTGTTCTCAATCCAATTTGTCGATTAAAATCATATGTGTTCCAAAAATTATATTCTTCAATTTCTTCTTCTGTACTAAATATTTCTATTGTATTACCAAATTTATCCATTATGGATTTTGGTATCATAGAGTATAAAACAGCATTCTTGCTGTTTTTTACTGCTATATTTTGAATGTCATTAATATTTAAATACCATGGGGTTATGATGAAATGATATATGATTTCATTTTCTGTTGCTTCTGCAATAGTTGAATTTATTTGTTTTGTTATTTGTTCTATATGTTCTTTTGGAAATTCTAAAAAATGTTCTGTCAATTGTATTTTACCCCTTAATTGATTATATTTTGTTTCTAATTCGATTATTTTTGCTTGATCATTTAATGACTTATATATTCTTAAGGCATCTTCCGCAAATTTGACTGCAACGAGAGCATTTTGTCTGTTTTCTTCACCATCTATCATTAATTTTTCATAGATTTCTGCTTTATATCGCAATGAGCTTTCTTGTGAAATACATAATTGTTGCTCGATTCTCAAAACATTGTCAATAATACCTATTGCATTAAACAGACTGTTTTTTTCAATTTCTTTTGCTACTTCTTTATTTTTTGATATTACTTTGATTAAATCAATCTTATCTTTAAATAATCTATAATTTTCTGACATCACAGAAGATAAATCATATATTATTCTCAATGTGCCATCTTTAGTAATATCCCAATTTTGGTGCGTTGTAAAAATAAACGTAATTAAACTATTTGTTTCTGTTGTTAATTTCGAGTTCAGTGCGATATTCCACGCCAATTTTAGCGTTTGAAAAAAATCTATCGAATAATAATTTTTTTCATCGACTTGCTTGGCTTTTTCTAAATACGATTTTGAAAGCATTATCAAGTCAATGCATAGTTGCTGTTTAAAATCATTGCGTTTTGAGTAAACAGTTTGTTGACCGAAATATGTCATCATTCCGTATTCAGTTTTCATATACAGATTTTTGCAATCCTTATAACGTTGTTCATAATATTCAAAATCAGATTTTGAAAGTTTTGATACATCTGGTGCATAAATGGGAATTATAGAGCCATCTTCTAATGTTTGAGTACCTGAAAACATCCAAGATAACCCGTTTATGGTACCTTTTTCTCTATCTAACTTATATTCGAACGATTTATTTATGTATAAGACTTGATTTTCTAAATTACACAACATTAGATTCTTCTGGTCTTTCTTTTCTAGTAAAATGTCGCCAATTTTTTTTAAGGCTTTACCTAATTCTGATTTGGATTTGCAATCAAAAGTGCCTTCATTTATATAATCGTAATAATCTTGTAATGTGTTCATATTTTCCTCAAAATCAAAATTATAGTTAAAAAATTTGCCTATTTTTAAGTTTTAAGTTCATCATCCAAATTAATAAAATTGACAGGCATTATAGTCGCTCTATTTCTAAATTTATCTCTTTTACTTTCTTCTTCATAAATGGAATATGCCAAATACATCAATGCAGAACGACTTAATTTTATTACTTTTAGAGTCTTCTCAATAAATAAATCTCTGTTAATTTCGTAAGTTTCAGCTTCTTCAGCATGCCTAAAATTTAGCGTTTCAATTACTTTAAATGATTTATGTTCGATGTAATTTCTGATTTTTGCAATTTCTTTTGCTTGTGGTTCTATAGTTATATCAAATTCCTTTTCATATAAATCTTTACTTAACCAATACAAACCTCGCAATGCCCAATTTTCTGCTTTTGCTAACTTGTTATTTAACCCATGATCTTTCTTTAAATTTACGTACCAAATATTTCTAAATGTTACTTTATCTGATTTATTCCCCAACTTGAAATATAAATTTAAAAAATAAGCGATTTTATCAAAAATAGAGTAACATACTCGAAAAGCAATTTTCGTCTTTTCAATTCTAAAAGAGTATGCTGAATAATCCAACGTATCCATTAACGTTACATTCTTATCTGAAAAGTGAGTCCCATTATAAAGGAGTGACTCATAAAATAGATAACGGCTACTAACAAATTCCTGCTTTAGTTGATTATACATTGTATGAAAAATTGGCTTTTCATAAACGCTAAGAACCATTGAGGGGATAAATAAATAATCAGTAGCAACAACACTATCTGTCAATACATCATTCAAAGGATTAAGAAAAAGTCTATTTTCAGCACACCATGTTCTATATTCAACTTCTTCTTTCTCTAATGTATTGTAATAATTATCATATTTTTTTAAATCATCCAAGATTGAAATGGGGTATTTATCTTCTATCTGTTTAACAATAGAAGAAAAGTCTTTTTTTGCCTCAACATATACATCTGAAAATTTTAATGAATCTTTCAAATATCTTCTCGCGTATTGAATAAAAATAAATTGGTGATACGGGTCAAACACTTCTCTTGCATAATGAAATAAGCTAAAGCCTTTATTTCCAATAGCCATACCAAACTTATCGTCTATATCTAAGCATAAATTATAATATTCTTGTGCTTCAACAAATCGTCCAATATGACTAAATAGATTTCCTAAATTCGTTAGTATTTGACAAGAAATAAATTTGTCATCATAGCCTTGTATTAGTTCAAATGCTTTTCTATAAAAAGTAATTTCTTTGTCAATTTCTTCTACTTCAAAATCAAAATTTGGTATTGGATTTTTCAATTTAGCAACATAAGACCAAGCATTACCCAAAAAATAATTCAATATTGCTAATGAATGGTTGTCAAAAGTATCTATGTTTATATTATTTGTAAGCTGAATAGAATCAAGTAGTTTTGTTAAATTTTTATTCGAAAAATACGAGTCAAATAAATTCCCAAAAAATTCAAGGATTTGCATCGAGCTTTTATTTTCAAAATTCCAAATATCCATAACTTGTTAATTATTGTCCTAATTTGTGATAATCCTTAAAATTTACTCCAAAGATACAATTTCCTTTTTAACAAATCAGTATTTCTTTTGTAACTTAAAAAGCAGGATAATCCTCACCTTAATATCTTTTTATGTTTTTGGTGTTGGTCAATCACTTATTTCATTTACACTGTAATCTTTAAAAACAATCATTATAGAAAAATAAAATTTCTTTTACAAAATTTCCCTAAACTCTAACCAATTCCATCAATGGCTCAAAGGAATAAAGTGCCGGACGCCTGCCGGCAGCTTCTTCCTTTAGATACAAATAACCGTTTTCGACTAATCTTTTAACCATTGCAGCAGCTGTTGGTACGGGGATTTTTGTATCCGACACTAATTTATTATTTCTAAAAACAGGATTGGTAAACACAAAATCTAAAATGGTTAAACTCCATTTTGATGATAATATTTCTGAAAAATTCACTTTCATATTCTCGTAAAGGTTCTTTATTTTTTCAGAAATTTCAAGATTACTGATAGCTTGTTGTTCCACAGCTGTTAAGAAAAACTTAATCCAGATATTCCAATTATCTGTTTTTGAAACATTTCGCATTGCCTCTATATATTCGTCTTTATGAGCTTCAAAGTAACCACTGATATAAAAATGCGGTTGGGTCAATATGCCTGATTGCCACAACAAAAGCGTAATAAGCATACGTCCTATACGTCCGTTTCCATCCTGAAAAGGATGTAGAGCTTCAAATTCTAAATGCGAAATAGCTGTGCGTACAAGTATTGGTTCTTGATTGTTTTGAATAAAATTAAACAAATCTTCCAAACCATCTTGTAGCTTTTCCGGACTAATAGGTATAAATTGGATCTTACGAGCCGATTTATCAACCAAGTAATTTTGCTCGCTTTTAAATTCACCCGGCATTTTTTTTGCACCACGTCCAAATGACAACAACTGTTGATGCATTTGCCTAATAAAATTGGGGGAAAATGTATATCCGCTTTCTAATGCTTTTTGAGCATTTTTTAATGTTCGCTGATATAAAATGGTTTCAATAACGTCAGCTCTTGCGTTCGATTTATTTTTGTTATCACTCTCATCTGCTTCATATTGCAATATTTCATCCATCGTGCTGATTGTTCCTTCTATTCTTGAAGAAATAACGGCTTCTTGATTACGTAGTGGAGTCAATAAAATTTCTGAATTATGCAGGTTTTTTAGCATCTGATCATAGCGAGCCAAAGCATCGGTAGCAGCTAACAGTTCTTTAATAAACAAGTTGTACTGAATATCAGTTGGCGGAAATTTATTGTAATGATAATTGACCGCATCATTAAAGTTATAGTCCATAATTTATATTTTATTTCTTGCAAATATATAAAATATTTTAGACAAACAAGTTTGATTACGAAATAATCAATTATAATATACACAAAACTCTTTGTATATAGAAATTGAGAAACAAAACGTTTTGATTACAGGAAATGTAAAAAAACAAGAAACAAAATGCTTTGATAGCAAAAAACAAGAAACAAAATAAATTACTTCTTATTTTTAAGGGAAAACGAGAAGCAAAGATGAACGAAAAGATTTTGATGAAGATTTTTATTTAAATCTTTTAATACTCTACCCTTAGGAAGTTATTTATAAAATGCCTATTTTTGCAGTTTGAAAAAACAACACTAAAAAACTCTATTTCAATGAAAAAATTATTCAGTTTTATGCTGATTGCAGTTTTTGCACTTACAGCATGTAGTTCGCCAAAAAGTCTGGTGAAAGTTAAAGATGGTGTATTGCAGCCCATCGAAACAGAAGTTCCGGTTCGTCCTGCCGGACAAAAACATGTACTTGGACTTACCACTCCGAAAATGGATGTAGTTCGAGTTGGTTTTATCGGTTTAGGAATGCGTGGACCGGGTGCAGTGGATCGTTTTACTCACATTCCGGGAGTAGAAATCAAAGCACTTTGTGATCTTCATCCTGAAAGAGTAGAAAAAACTCAAAAAATCTTGGAAAGAAACAATTTCCCACGTGCAACAGGTTATTCTGGTAGCGAAGATGCATGGAAAGCAATGTGTGAGCGAGACGATATTGACTTAATCTATATCGTAACTGACTGGAAACGCCACGCACCAATGGCTATCTACGCTATGGAACATGGCAAACACGTAGCTGTAGAAGTTCCTGGTGCTATGACTTTGGATGAAATCTGGAATATTATCAATACAGCCGAAAGAACTCAAAAACACTGTATGATGCTTGAAAACTGCGTGTATGACTTCTTTGAACTGACTACACTTAATATGCTTCAAAAAGGCGTGTTTGGCGAAGTGCTTTATGCTGAAGGAGCTTATATCCACCAATTGGAAGATTTTTGGGGTGCTTACGAAGCGGATTGGCGCTTGAAGTATAACCGTGAATTCCGCGGCGATGTATATGCAACTCACGGTATGGGACCTGCTTGTCAAGCTTTGGATATTCACCGTGGCGATAAAATGAATTACTTGGTAGCTATGGACAGCAAACCGATAAGCATTCCTGCTTTTATTGAAAGAACAACCGGTGAGAAGGTTACCGACTTCCAAAACGGACAGCTTACCATGACTATGATTCGTACGGAAAAAGGCAGAACTATCCAAATTCAACACGACGTAGCTACACCAAGACCTTATTCTCGTTTGTATAATGTTGCCGGAACAAAAGGTTACGCTTCAAAATATCCGGTGCAAAACTACGCTGTACAAGGCGAACAACTGGATGCGACTGTTACACCAAATCACGAAGACTTGAATGCGCACTCATTCGTATCAAGAGAGGTAAGAGAAAGCTTGATGAAAAAATACAAACATCCAATTCACGTGGAACTGGAAGAACAAGCTAAAAAAGTAGGCGGACACGGTGGTATGGACTTTATCATGGACTATCGCTTGGTGTACTGCTTGCAAAACGGACTACCGCTTGATATGGATGTGTATGACTTAGCAGAGTGGAGCTGCTTAGCGGAACTTACACGAATTTCTTTGGAAAATAACTCTGCACCTGTTGCTATTCCGGACTTTACTCGTGGTTACTGGAATACCACAAAAGGCTATCGTCACGCTTTTGCAAAATAAGAATTGAATAAATATCAATAATAAAAAATCCCGTGAGTCTGTACTTGCGGGATTTTTTGTTATGCACATCGCGGTTATAAAAGTCACATTGTGCGTAAATGAATTTAGTTCAATTCAAAATAGGGAAATGAAAAAAGTTATCACTGAAAAGTAACTTAGCAGTAGGGTGGTTCTCCCGAGTTGTCGGGACAGCCGAACATTAAAAAGGCATCTCTATCTTTCGGCTGGAAGCCGAAAGCCCCAACTGAAAACGAAAATCCCCAAACTTAATTAATCCATAATTTGTTTTGAATTTTGGGACAAGCTGTGGCAATTGATTTAATAAAACCTTAACTTAGTCTTAACTTCTTAATGTTGAAAAATCTCTACAGCTCCAACCCTACACCTTTTGCTTTTTCTTCTTCTAAAATAGACTTCATAAAGCGAAGCATCGCCGGGTTTTCATCAGCCACGTTATCGTATTCGCCTCTATCAATCTGCATATTGTAAAGCTGGTCTTTCGGGTTATTGCCATATTCAATATTGGTCAACGAACTGTATGCTCTTCCTTGATTAGGTTCAATATATTTCCATTGATGCGTAAGAACTGAGAGCGAATGTCCGCTGCCAATCACATATTCACGTCCTTTTTGGTCTTTTCCCATCCAAGCTTTTAGCTGTGGCTGGCTGTCTATATTTTCTTTTTGAGAAATGTTGATATTAAATAATTCCGCAAATGTAGCCAACATATCTACTTGCGAAACCAGTGCTTCCGATTTTTGCGCACTTACTTTACCGTGCCAATTCACAATAAACGGCACACGAGTTCCTGCTTCAAAAGTGCTGTATTTTCCGCCACGAAAAGGTCCCCACGGTTTGTGATTTTTCAGATTTTCTACCGATTGGTCTTGATAGCCGTCATCCACTACCGGACCGTTGTCGCTGGAAATAATTATCAGCGTGTTTTCTCGTATGCCAGCTTTTTCCAGTGCTTTTACCACTTCACCCACCGACCAGTCAAATTCCAAAATAGCATCCCCACGCAGTCCTAAGCCGGATTTCCCGACAAATCGAGCGTGCGGATAGCGTGGCACGTGAATGCTGTTTGTCCCAAAATAGAGAAAGAAAGGTTTGTCTTTATTTCTTTCAATAAATCGAACCGCATGTGCGGTGATGCTGTCGGCGATATTTTCATCTTCCCAAAGTGCCGATTTTCCACCTTTCATATAGCCGATTCGGGAAATACCGTTCACAATGCTTTGGTCGTGTCCGTGATTCGGACTTGGTTTTTGTTTGGTAAGCAGTTCCGGATTGTCTTTTCCGGTCGGTTCGCCGGGGAAGTTTTTGGTGTAACTTACCTGGATTGGGTCTTTCTGGTCAAGATTGACAACGCGTTGATTTTCAATATAGACACAAGGAACTCTATCGCCTGTAGCAGCCATAATGTACGAGTAGTCAAAGCCGATTTCTTTTGGTCCGGGACTGATATGTCCGTTCCAATTTTGCTCACGAGCTTTGTCGCCCAGTCCTAAATGCCATTTTCCCACCGCTGCTGTAACGTAGCCTGCTTCCTGCATCAGTTTAGCAACCGTATATTTCTGCGGTTTAATAATCATGGCAGCATCGCCGTTTGTTACACCCGTGCCTTTTCTGCGCCATGGATATTCGCCCGTGAAAAGTCCGTAGCGAGAAGGTGTGCTGGTTGCAGCTGCTGAATGTGCATTCAAAAAACGGATACCGTCATTTGCCAAAGCATCCGTATTAGGTGTTTGCACATGTGTTGCGCCGTAACAGGATAAATCGCCGTAACCGATATCATCGGCATAAATCAGCACAATGTTTGGTTTGTCTTGATTTTGAGCCACTAAACCCACAAAAGGTGCTATGCCTAAAGGAAGAATTAATTTTGATTTGTTCATGGGATAATTTTAGTTTTTTATTTTCAGGATTATATAGAATCAAGGTTTCGAGCTAGTTCCTCTGCTTTTTTCAGTGAGTCGAGTTTCCCGACATCAATCATTTGGAAATTTTCCGGTACAAATCCTACAATTTTGTGATTTTCACAATTTCTTAAATAAAAATCAACAATCGGAAACTTATTACTCTCTTTTTCCATTAATTTAAAAATCTTCGGCGAAACAACCTGAATACCAGCAAAAGCAAATTTTTGAAACATATCGGTATCTATCATCGCATTCGGTTTGGTTTCGCCAGTCTTTATATTTATCCAACCATGTAGTTGATTTTCTTTACTAAATAGCAAATAGCGACTGGTGTTTCGGTAGCTAACAGTTAATGTAGCCAATCGTGTTTCGTCTTGTAAGTGCTTGGCATAGAGAGTTCTTATATCTAGGTTGGAAATAATATCAACATTGTGAATAAGAAAAGGTTTGCCATCATCAAAAAATGAAGCAGCTTTCTTGATGCCACCGCCTGTGTCCAGCAACATTTCGCGCTCGTCAGAAATTTCAATTCGAATATCAAAGTGATTTTTCTTTTTTAGGAAATCAATAATTTGACCCGGGTGGTGATGAACATTAACAATGATTTCAGTAATTTCGGCTTGTTTTAATTTGTTTATCACATGTTCCAGCAAAGGCTTTCCATCAATAGGAATTAATGCTTTTGGAACAGTGTCTGTCAGAGGTTTCAGTCGTGTGCCAAGTCCGGCCGCAAAAATCATTGCTTTCATGTCGTATTAGAGTCGAATTTGTACAAAAATAAGAAATAATATTTAGGATAAGCAATATTTTGTGGCTTAAATACAGGAAAAATTGATTTTTCATCTCATGAAAACCTAAAGATAGGCTTGGAGCCAGTCCTTGGATAGTTAAGAAAAAGAAAAAAGTTTATCAAATTTCTTCGATAAACTTTTTACTATTTTTTCCAAAAAACCTTTAATAGGGTACATTTCTATACACAATTGTGTATCTGTTTTGATTTAGTTTTGTCTGAATGTCTATTCTGCTTCGCCACTGCCTGTATGCGTCGAAATTCAGTTTGAGGTACGGCGGAACAATCATCACTTCTTCATATTGTTCCATAATATATTCGGCAAGAAATCCCGCATTTCTTAAGGCTAAAATATCATAATAAAATTCCTTTGCGGCAGGACTGGCGTTTAAACTTTTTTTGCGTCCTTGAATTTTTAAATACTCTTCAAAAGCTGCAATATGCATCATTAAATAGAGATCCGGAAATCCGGAATGACGCTCGCGAGAACTTATGTTTTCAGTAGCCCAGTTCATTTTTGCAAAAGCCGAACTTACCAATGCAGAAGTTACTACCGTGTCTTTTAGTGCTTCCTTGTTAAAATCCACGTTAGATTTTAGGTTTAACGGACTTAGTGCCGTATATCGAGAAGGATTGAATTGTCGAGTCAGTTCTTCGGTCATTTTTTCAAAATCAGCCGAATCCACATCGTGCATTTTCATGTTCATCCCGAGTAGCCAAACGCCGCACTCGTAAAGAGTGTATTGGGAAATGGTGTTCTCTTCGCGATAAGTTCCCGAAACACCGTTATTGGTGTAGTTTCTGCCATTAAATTTTACAATTTGCGGTTTCGGTAAGTAGTTTTTTCCTTCTTCTTTTGCCAGTTTTTTTATCTCTTTCAGATACTCATTTCGCAATCGACCTTCGCGAGCATCATGTGTAGGTGTCAGATGTACTTCGATAAATGATTTTCCGTTTTTATCCGTGTAAATAACAGACAGTTTGCCCGGCTCTTTGGAATACTCAAAAACTTGTTTACGCTCAAACTCGCCTAAGTTGTAGGGAAAAATAGTTTTGGTTTGTGGGTGTAAGTAGTTGGATTTGGGGTCTTTGGCTAGCTGGGTTAAGTTTGTATAAGTGGTCTGTCCTACTTCAGATTTTAGAATTTCGGGAGTATAAATTTTTTCTATATATTCTAGGGTAGAATAGGAATTAGCCACAGTACTGCTACTTACAGCCGATGTAATATGATTTTGACTCGCAGTATGAGTTGGTGCTGTATTGTCAGTTTGATTAGCCATCATTACAGCTACTTGCGCATGTGTGGTGGTAAAAAGAAATAAAAATAGAATTGTATTTAATAATTTAACCATAATAATCGCCTATAACTTATAAAAAATCAAGTTTGCTTGCTATCAGCAAAGTCTTTGTAAAAAAACACTTAAAGCATTAAAAAAGCAGAGACCTTAATTTTTCATTTTTAAAAATTAAATGCAAAATTAATAAAGCTTTAGTAATTCACAAAAATAAAAAAGTTGTAAGCCTGTTTTTATTGTCTAAAAAATGAAAAAATAGCTTTTTTTGTTGGGTTGGCTTATGATTTTTTTATGGTAAAATTCAAATAAAATTGTAACTTTGTAAGTTAAAAACCTAAAGTATAATTTTTTTAGGAAAAACGTACTAAAGACCTATAAGACAATGAAAGTTAAAATTGTAAATGAATCTAAGCATCCGCTTCCTGAGTATGCCACGGCATTATCTGCCGGCATGGATTTAAGAGCAAACATCGATGAATCTATTACGTTGAAACCATTGGAACGAAAATTGATACCTACCGGATTATATATTGAATTGCCGAAAGGTTACGAAGCTCAAATACGTCCGCGAAGTGGTTTGGCGGTGAAAAAAGGAATTACCGTACTGAATTCCCCGGGAACGATTGACGCCGACTACAGAGGTGAAGTTTGTGTTGTTTTGGTAAACTTATCCAATGAGGCTTTTGTGCTGAATGACGGAGAGCGCATTTGCCAAATGATAATAGCCAAACACGAACAGGTAGAATGGCTTGAGGTGGATGAGCTAAACGTAACGGACAGAGGAGCCGGAGGCTTCGGACATACGGGGAAAAGCTAAATTTTGATAATTGTCTTAAAAAAGTAAATTCGATTGAAACACCTTCAATTTATATTAATTGCATGTTTGTGGCTAAGTGTGAGTAGTCTTGTCGCTCAGAAATCAAAGTCTGCCAAAGTTTCACATCCAAAAATAACGACTGAAGCTCAGGCGAGGTTTGATTATTACTACTTTGAGGCACAGCGACTAAAACTCTTGGAGCAACCGGATGCACAGCTGGATGCGTTGCGAATGTGCATGGAAATTGACTCGACTAATGCTGCGGTGCAGTTTGATTTGGGTACGCTTTATGTGCATTTGAATAGAGTGGCTGAAGGTCGTCAACTGCTGAAAAATGCGGTGGAGACCGAACCTACAAACTGGTGGTACAGAATTCAGTATATATCAGTTCTTGCTACATCGGAACAGTACGAAACCGCTATTGAGCAGACGGAAGAGCTGAGAAGAATTTTTCCAAAGCGAGATGAGGTTTACACGGCACTTTCATCGCTCTATCGTCAGGCAGGCGAGTTCGACAAAGCCATTGATGCGCTTAACCAACTGGAGGTTTATACAGGAGTCAATCAGTATCTTTCTTTGGAAAAGTTTGAGCTTTATTCTTTGTTGAATAAAGAGAAAAAGGCTATTGATGAAATTCGCAGATTAGCACAAAAGTATCCGCAGGAAATTCGTTATCGGATTTTGCTGGCAGATGTTTATTTGGATAAAAAGCAGGCGAAAAAGGCTTTTGAGATTTATCAGCAAGTTTTGAAAGAAGACCCGAACAATCCATTTGTATATGTTTCGTTATCCAACTATTACAAGCTACAAAAGGAACCTGCAAAAGCGATGGATGCTATTTATTCAGCGCTTAAAAATCCGAAATTGCCGGCAGAGACCAAAATGGATATCTTGGCGCAGTATGTGGATCAACTTTTAGCCGATTCAAAAAAAATAGATGAGACGGAAGAGCTTTTCCAAATGTTGATAGAGATGTATCCGCTTAACGAAATGCCGCACGCCTACTATGCTCATTTCCTAATGAACCAAAAACGACCGGATGAGGCGCTTGATGAGTTGGAGAGCGTTATTAATATCAATCCGAAAAATGTAGGTGCGTGGAAAACGACGTTGCAAATTCTTGGCGAGCGTGAGGATACCGTGGGGATTTTATCACTGACGGAACGTGCTTTGGAAGAGCTGCCGGAAGTGCCGGATTTTTACTTTTACAGGTCAATGGCTTACTATCAGCAGGGTGATTTGGATAAGGCTTTGGAAGTCAATCAGCTGGCTGTGCAAAACCTGAGTAACTCGGTTAGTGGCTTGGTTTTAAGTAATTTCTACGGACAAGTAGGCGATATTTATCATCAGCAAGGCAATGAAGAAAAATCTTTTGAAAATTATGAAAAGGCATTAGAACTAAACCCGCATAATATCTATGTGATGAATAATTATGCTTATTTTCTTTCGGAGAAAGATATGGATTTGCGAAAAGCGGAGCGACTGAGTGCGAAAACCGTGGAGGCAGAGCCAAATAATAGTACTTATTTGGATACTTACGCATGGATTTTCTTTAAGCAAGGAAATTATATGTTGGCAAGAATTTACATCGACAGAGCGGTAGAAAATATGAAAGCAGATGAAGTTTCAGATGTTGTATATGAGCATAGTGGCGATATTCATGCTGCTTTAGGAAATAATGAAAAAGCGCTGGAAATGTGGCAAAAAGCTTTGGAGCTGAAAGAGGATAAAGCTGAACTGCAAGAGAAAATTGATAATTTGAAAATGAGGAAATGAGAAGATGTGAAAATGAGGAAATGAGGATATGAGAAGATGTGAAAATGAGAAAATCAAAACAGATAGAAATAAAAATGAAAAAACATATCAAAATAGTACTTATAGCTGTTTTAGCAGTTACATTTGCAGCTTGTAAAACGTCAAAATCTGCCACAAAGCTGGTTTCGAGTGAAGTTGAAGAGATAGCTTATTCGCATAAGCTAAGTCCGGATGAAATGATACGGAAACTGCAAAAAGCACAACCGGCATTTACCCGTGCATACGTGAAGAAAATGTCTGTTTACGTGGATTTCAAAGGTCGTCAGTTGGACGTGAAAGCTACTTGTAAAATCGTAAGTGATTCGGCTATTCACTTATCTATTCAGCCGTTTTTCGGTGTGGAACTGTTTAAGTTGGAAATGACACCGAAATCATTAATTTTAGTGGATAAACCGAATAAAACTTACTACGAGAGCAACTATTCTATTTTCAACAACATGTCGGGTGTGATTGTCAATTTCGAAGGCGTGCAATCACTGATTAGCAACCGTATGTTTGTGCCGGGGAAAACGGTTATTCAAGCGGATGATTTTATTTGGAAGGATGGAAAAAGCAAAAACGTGTTGGAACTATATAACTACAATATAAATGAAGAAGTTACGGCTGAATTGTCATTGGTGCGTATTATCGAAATAATGTTAGGTGCAAAAGAAAACGAAAATGTAATAACTGCGAAATACGCTGATTTTAAGGATTTTGATGGCGTACTTTTTCCTGAAAAAATAATGATTGACGCATCCAATTCCCGTAGCAAGGCAGTTTTTCATTTTACTATGGAAGAAATTTCGTTTGATAAGCCATTCAACATGCAGCCAATTAATTTGGAAAGATACAATCAGGGGGATATTAGGTCTTTTTTTAGAAAATAAACGTTTGGGATGAGAAAGTTAGTATTACATATATTGTTACTCGTTAGTTTGTTGGGTATGGCGAGTTCACCTGCTCAAGCTCAATCTGTTGATGCACTAAAAAAGCAGCGAAAAGAGATTGAAGGACGCATAAAGGAAACGGACAAGCTACTGAAACAAACTCAAAAAGATGAAAAGTCTTCAATCAATAAGCTTAGTGTGCTGAAAAAACACCTAAGAGAGCGTAGAAGTTTGATAAGCAATTATAATGCGGAAATAGAAGTGCTGGATAGAAATATTAACAGCTTAACTGCGCAGAAACAAAAACTGGAAGAGGAACTGGAAAAGCTGAAAGAGGATTATACTCGTTTGATTAGGAAGTCACAGTCAAACCGGAGCTCATACTCTAAGATGATGTTTTTACTCTCTGCCAAAAACTTCGACCAATCACTTCGAAGGGTTCGATATCTGCAAAAATTTTCTGAATACAAGAAAAATCAGGTAAAGCAGATTGAACAGGTGCAGGAGCAGATAAAACTGAAAACGGATAGTTTGGATAAGAGTAAACTGGCAAAAATGGAAGCGCTGAAAGCTAAGCAAGTTGAAGCCGCGAAACTTCAAAAAGATGAAAAAAGCGAAAAGGTTTTCCTTGCCGGATTGCAAAAAGAAGAGAAAAAACTGCTTGAACAGTATAGAAGCCATCAAAGACGAAAAGAGCAAATTGACCGCCGACTTCAACAAGCAATAGAAGAGGAAGTAAGAAAAGCAGAAGAGCGTAGAAAGGCAGAGGAGGCTCGTCGGAAAAAAGAGGCAGATGCGCGTGCAGCTAAAAAAACTACATCGCAAACAACTCAAAGCAAACCTGCATCGCAAACAGAACCAGCCAAACAAGTTACACAGACCTATGAGTCTGTTTCTAAGGCTACCCGTGAAGAGCAACTGTTAACCGGAGGCTTTGTGGCTAATAGAGGACGTTTGCCTTGGCCTGTGGATAAAGGAATTATTAGTGGCAGACATGGGAAGCACCCTCATCCGGTACACAGACATGTAGAGGTTGTCAATAAAGGGACATTCTTTAGTTCGCCACCCGGAACAAATGCTCGTGCCGTTTTTGATGGAGAGGTTACTACTGTTTTTGATATATCCGGTTCAGGAAGAGTTGTGATTGTCTCACATGGAAATTATCGTACTATCTACGCAAATCTTTCTCAAGTGTTTGTACGGACGGGACAGAAGGTTTCAGCAAAGCAGCCACTTGGAAAAATATATACAGATAGTGAAACAGGACAAGCAAAGCTACAGTTTCAAATTTACAAAGAAAAAACTTTGCTTAACCCCGAAGGTTGGATAACAAGATAGAAGTTGGTAGATGGTAGTCAGTAGTCGGGAGAATGAAGTTCGAAGTAGTTTTTTGAAGTTTTTCTGCATAGAAGTAATTGCGGATAATTATTAAAAAGAAAGATTATATTATAATAATATGAGTGAAATAAAAGAATTGGAAAATGTAGAGGTAATCTACGGTGATGAGAATATTGTAACACTTGAGGGACTGGAGCACGTTCGCCGTCGTCCGGGAATGTATATCGGTAAGCTAGGCGACGGCTCACACAGCGATGACGGTATTTACGTTTTGCTGAAAGAGGTGATTGATAACTCGATTGATGAGTTTAGGATGGGATTCGGCAAAGTGATAGAGATAAAACTAGAGAATGGAACTGTTTCTGTACGAGACCACGGACGTGGAATCCCTTTGGATAGCCTGGTGCGTGCGGTTTCTATTATGAATACCGGAGGAAAATTTGACTCACAGGCGTTTAAAAAATCAGTGGGACTGAATGGTGTGGGAACGAAGGCGGTAAATGCGCTCTCTATCAATTTTACGGTAGAAAGTTTCCGTGAGGGAAAAGGTCGCAGAGCTGTTTTTAAGCAAGGGGTGCTGGTTTCTGAGGAAGAAATTCCAAACACGAAAAACGAAACCGGAACATATACTTATTTTGAGCCGGATTTGCTGATGTTCCCAAATTACGAGTACAACGAAGAGTTTATAGAAACCATGCTTCGGAACTATTCGTACTTGAACACAGGCTTGACCATTGCATTTAACGGAAGGAAGTTTATTTCCAAAAATGGACTGATTGACCTGCTCAATGAAAACCTGACATCCGATGCGCTTTATCCGATTATTCACTTGAAGGGCGATGACATAGAAATTGCCATTACGCACGTGGAGCAGTACGGTGAGGAGTATTATTCGTTTGTAAATGGTCAGCATACCACGCAGGGCGGTACGCATCAAAGTGCTTTCCGTGAGTCGATAGGAAGGACGCTGAAAGAGTTTTACAATAAAAATATGGAGCTTGCCGATATCCGTAGCGGAATCGTGGCGGCTATTGCTGTCGGCATAGAAGAACCTGTTTTCGAAAGTCAGACCAAAACTAAGCTCGGCTCAACCAATGTATCCAAAGACGGAGTAACGGTTAATAAGTTTGTGAATGATTTCGTGAAACACGAACTGGATAACTACATGCACCGAAATCCTGACACGGCGGAAATTCTGAATCAGAAAATTTTGGAAGCTGAGAAAGAGCGAAAAGCCATTGCAGGAATAACCAAACAGGCACGTGAGCGAGCTAAAAAAGTGAGTCTGCACAATAAAAAACTGCGTGACTGTCGCTATCATTTTAACGATACGCCTGTAAAAGACGAAGCGAAAAATGAAATGATGCAAAATTCGTCAATCTTCATTACGGAGGGTGATTCGGCAAGTGGAAGTATTACCAAAAGTCGTGATGTAAATACGCAGGCAGTTTTCAGCCTTCGTGGAAAACCGTTGAACAGTTTTGGCTTGACAAAGCGTGTGGTTTATGAGAATGAAGAATTTAACCTGCTACAAGCTGCGCTTAATATCGAAGAAGGGCTTGAAGGATTGCGTTACAACAAAGTGATTGTAGCGACCGACGCCGACGTGGACGGAATGCATATTCGACTGTTGCTGATTACCTTTTTCTTGCAGTTTTTCCCTGATTTAATTAAAAAAGGACACGTTCATATTTTACAAACACCGCTTTTCCGTGTTAGAAATAAAAAAGAGACTCGCTATTGCTATTCGGAAGAAGAGCGAATTGAAGCTATCAAAGATTTAGGTCCCAATCCCGAAATTACTCGATTTAAAGGCTTGGGTGAAATTTCACCGGATGAATTTAGAAACTTTATCGGTAAAGATATTCGTTTGGAGCAGGTAAAACTGCGAAAAGAAGATGCCGTGCAAGAGTTGCTCTCGTTCTATATGGGAAAAAACACCAGTGAGCGTCAAGAGTTTATTATTGAGAATTTGGTGGTGGAGGAGGAAGTTTCTTAGAGCTGGATGTTGGATGTAGGGTGCTGGATGTTATTCAATGCTTATTTGTTGTTGTTTAGTGGTTATTATGCTTCGCTGTTATTATTTGTTGTTGGATAATTAAGTGTTTATAAGTAGTAATATGAAAGTTAATAGCAGTTCAAAAAAGTCCCCCTTGAGGGATTTAGGGGGCTTGGAACGCTTTATGCGTCAAGCACTTGATGAGGCTCATTGGGCTTTTGAGCGAAACGAGGTGCCTGTGGGTGCTGTGGTGGTTTGTGGCGACCGTATTATTGCACGGGGGCATAATCTGACCGAAACACTCAACGACGTTACCGCACATGCTGAAATGCAAGCTATCACAGCAGCAGCTAACTTCTTGGGTGGAAAGTACCTGACAGATTGTACTTTATATGTTACATTGGAACCATGCGTGATGTGTGCCGGAGCACTTGGTTGGTCGCAAGTTAGCAAAATTGTCTACGGAGCATCCGATGAAAAACGCGGTTTTAGTCGTTTTGCACCGAATGCCTTACATCCTAAAACGGAAGTTGTGTCAGGGGTTTTAGAAGAGGAATGTGGAGAGTTGATTAAGGAGTTTTTTAGGAGGAAAAGATAGAGAATAAACAGTTCAAAAATACTTTACAAATAAAATTCTTAGCTTATGAAAGCACTAAAATTTTTTATGTTGTTTGTCTTTGCTTTTTTATTGTATAACTGTGGGCAGGAAGTGCCGCCTATTGAGCCGGATAAAGATGAAGATGTAGAAATAAAAGATAGTGTAAAACTTGAAAAAAATTATATATTTAAGTTAAATGGAATAAGTTCATACGATTCAATCTATATTTACGAAAACACTTATTTTCGATATTCTTTGACAAATCAGCATGACAGCATTGTACCTATTGAGAAGGTTACATTTATATTAAATAATCAACCTGTCAGTTCTAATAACTATGGGAATGACTGGATAGTTTTAGGTTACAATAATGTTTCGGATGTTGGAAGCACATTAGATGTTAAGGTAAAAATAACCGACAGCATCAGTGAGTTAAATTTTAGGTTTAAAGTTTTTCAACTAAACAATCATAACCTTGAAATCCGGCAAGAGACAACACCGGATGGTTTTTTGAAAATTTTCTGGAATAAGCTACCTGAGTATAAAAACTTAAAAATAGAGAAACAGGTCTTAACTTTTAAAGATCGATTTTCTAATGAGATAGTAAAAGAATTACCTTCCTCTATAACATTTTATGTTGACAGCACGTATGTCTATGGCAGAAGGGATTTCAATCTGAAAACATATTATGCCGTAAAAGACACGACATTTCCTGAAAGCTTTGTTAGTGCTGATTATACTGTTCGATATCGGAAATATACAGAAAATGATTTTTTGTATGAATATATAGATGGAAAAAGGGCAAGGTTTTCGTGGCGAAAGAATGATTTCAAATGTATCTACAGTATCGCTGTGGCAGAGGGTCAAAATGTTATAGATTTTGTTCTCAAGCATGATGAAACAAGTATTGAGTTTGATAGAGAGTTTCCAGAAGATCGGAAGTTTAACTTATACATTATCCCCATAAATGGAGATCCGGCAAATCCATTATATGAAGAGCGTGTTTATTGGTCATACCCGGGCAAATACCTATTTCAAGGGTATCCGGAATACAGAACCGGATATGCCGTTGACGTTAAAAATCGAGCGCTTTATTTTTCGCTGTCAGATAAAGTTTTGTCTTATAATGCGGATAAAATGCAGCAGATATCATCTTACAGCATAGAGGGTGCCCATTTAAATGTATCTCAATCGGATTCGAGAGTTTTGGTGGTAGATGGCACAACGTTCTACATTTTTAAGGATGCCACATTGAAAAATCCGACAATAATTGAAGGTTATAAATCAAAACTTAAAAGATACTCGTATGCTTCCATTGGTGGTGAGTATCTTGTAAGTTACAATAGATATGATAATAAAGCAGATATTTATGATAGCCACACCGGTAAAATCCTTTTTGATATTCCGATTGAGAATAACAATACCGAAGTACTTTTATCGCCGGATGGGAAATATTTAGTGTTATACGAGCCGTCACACAACGGTTCTATTTCTATTCATGCTTTAACCAAGACTTCAGCCGGTCAAATTTATTTCGCTAAGGACTGGTGGGTAGAATACTGTGAATTCGATCCACAAGATTTAAATCGCTTGAATCTTGTTATGAGATATAATCGTGGATATTCGGTTTTTGATATTTCTAAATGTGAAGTAATAGAAACAGTAACCACTGATTATGGTAGAATAGACCCGTTTACGGGTAATAGAGTATGTTATGAGAAAGATGAGGAGGGTAGTGACTATTTTGTGGTTTATAATAAATCAAAATCGAAAGTTCTTTACAAAATTCTAGGCAGAGGTTATAATGTGGAACTCATTAACAATTATCTTTTTACATTAGTTGGTCTTCCTTGGTATTATCATTATTTAAATGTCAAAGACTATCTGGCAGAATAGAATTTACTAAATAGACAAAAAGTAGTTAAAGTTTTTTGGTTATTTTACTGGAAACTATTAATGCTGTCTATTCTTTATTTAGAGAATTAGACTTAATACCTAAACCTAATCACCACCACTTCACTTTGGCTTCCAATTCTGAACTGCGGTCCCCAAAGCCCCAAGCCGGATGAAAGGTAATAGTGCGTGTTACCTTTTTGAAGGTGTCCATAAGCCTGTTCGAACATTAGTTTGATAATCAGACTAATAGGGAAAAATTGTCCGTTGTGCGTATGTCCTGAAAAATGGAAATCTATATTATTTTCCTGTGCTTCGGAAAGATTGTAAGGTTGGTGGTCGAGTAAAATATATGGTTTCGTATTATCAGTTTCCTGGATGATTTCGCAGATACTTAGTCGGTCGTGAACGATAAAATCTTTTCTGCCTACGATATAAAATTCATCATTAATCAGCACTGCACTATCTTGCAAAAGTGTGATATTGGATTGCTTGAAAAAGTCGCTAACTGCTTTTACACCTTCCCCGAAATGTTCGTGATTGCCTTCCACTGCAAAAACACCAAATGGAGCATTAATTTGTCGCAGTTCTTCATCCATTCGTTGTGCAATAACGGGTTTCAGCGAGCGATCAATTAAATCCCCTGCAATCATTACTAAATCCGGCTCTTGCTGATTGATCAGTTCGACGTAGTTTTTCAGCCTTTGTTTATCAATCGAAGTTCCTAAGTGTACATCGCTAATTCCAACGATTTTCACTTCTTTTCCTTGCCGAGGTTTAGACGATTGAATATCAAGGTGAACCACTTGCGGATTATTAAACTTAATATTGCCAAAAATCAATGCTATGGCTATAACGCCTAAGGTAATTACAGTTGCAAGCATCCTGAATTTTCCCATATCGGGAATAAACCGGAAAAAATGATTTGCCACCCGAACAAGATCAATAAGTAAGAAAGAGAGGAATAGATAAATGGTAATTATCAAAAAGCTGTAACCGATAAAGCTGATAATTTTTCCCAATGTAGGCGAGAAATACTCATTTAAGAAAAATCCCACGAAAAACGATAAAAACGAAATCGTCATTACCGAAAGATAAAGCCATTTTGCCGTAGGCACTGTTGCTAAAGCTTGACTGCCACGCACAAATGTATATGCGACTAAACCAAGCCACAGAATAAAAACAAGTATAAAAAAGAAGTATTTCATTTTTAAAGTTAGAAATTAGAAGTCGAAAACACGAAGAAGGGAATACGAAGATTTGCCATTTACTCCTTACCTCTTGCCTCTGATTAGATGTTTGCACTCATCCACTTCCGTGTTTCTTCTACCGTTTTTCCTTTTCGGTGTGCATAATCGTAGAGTTGTTCGTCGTCAATTTTTCCAATCATAAAATAGCGGGACATCGGATGAGCAAAATACAATCCTGTAACCGATGCGTTGGGATACATAGCACCGTGCTCCGTGAGTGAAACGCCTATTTTATTATAGTTCAAAAACTTATCCAACTCAAAAATGATGGATTGGTCGGGAAGAGAAGGGTAGCCTACAGCCGGACGAATGCCTTTGTAAGTTGATTTCAGCATCTCTTCCACACTTAAACTTTCATCCGGTGCATAACCCCAAAATTCCGTCCGCACTTTCCAATGCAGCCATTCGGCAGTAGCTTCGGCAAGACGGTCGGATAGCGTTTTGATAATGATGGATTTGTATATATCGTTATCTTTCTCAAATTCTTCGGTTATCTCTTCCGCACCTAATACAGTGTTGGCAAAAGCACCGATATAATCATTCTCTTCTGCCAGAAAATCGGAAAGCGAGTAGCAAAACCCATCAGCTGACGGTTTTTGTTGGCGTAATGTGGGTAAAGTGATTTGTCCGTTTTCAGTTTCTATTACAATATTATCATTTTCCGAATAAGCCGGAAAAATAGAGTAAACCGCATTGATTTTCAGGCTTTTTTGCTCTACTACGTCTTTAAGCATTTCCTGCGTATCGCGGAAGAGTTTTAGAGCTTCTTCGGCTTTTGCACGGTCTTTCTCGTCAAACTCGGATAACCAAGATGCTTCGCAAGACCTGCAACGATGCACTTTTTCTATGCCTTCGTATCGTCCCGAAAGTCGCCACGCCATGAAATAAAATCGCCAATCAATAAAGCGGATCACTTCTTCGAGCGGAATATCATTTATATAAAAAGTCCCAATTTTATTGGGTTTGGATGGTATATATTTCATACTTATTTACGCGAATTATTACTGTTATCTTTTGATTAAACACCCAAGTTGCTGTTTTGTTCCATATATCTATTCTATAACACTATTTGTCCAACAAAAATTGTCCGTAGGACAAAACCGTAAATAACCCCCAGATTTATCTGGGGAAAGGAAATACCAACTTAACGAAACTCTGTAAGAGTTTCCCATAACATAAGCAGGGAAACACTTACAGTGTTTATATCGTTCATTCATTGTACGCCCCCAATTAAAAACAAGTCTTCCCTTGTGGGGAAGATTTAGATGGGGCTGGGGTTATGCACAGGAAACTTCTACGAAGTTCAAAAGCAACCTTGTAAGTTGTCAAAACATTTCAAATAGCTTGCTATAAACAATTTGCATTAAAGCTAAATGTTTTTATCGGACAACAATGGTTTCAAATATGTAAATCTAACGCACAAACAGAATTTGCGTAATTTGCTAAAATTCGTGTAATTAGTACTTCTAAAACCAATCCTTTCGTTTAAAATACCAGACCATAAAGCCTGCAACTGCCAGCATCACACCCCACATGGCAAGGTAGCCGTAACGCCAGTGTATTTCAGGGAAGTATTCAAAATTAGTCCCGTACACACCCACGATAAAGGTTAAAGGGATAAAAATCACAGAGATAATTGTCAGCAGTTTCATAATATCATTCAGACGGGTAGTTGCGGATGTATGATAAATATTTAGCAGGTCGTAGAGCATTTCGCGGTAGCTGTCGGCAAGCTCATTGGCTTCGTTGATGTTGTCTTGCAGTTCTTTATAGTTGATGTGGTTCGATTTTTGGATAAATTCCGTTTCCATCTTTGCCAGCGTAAGTATCATTTCACGAGCGGGTTTGATATTTCTACGCAAGTGATTCAATTCTTGTTTGTACGTTTTTATTATAGAAGGTGTCTGTTTGTTAAAAGTGTCACTCATTTTGTTTTCCAGATTTTCAATTCGTTCGCCGAGTTCGCTTAGCGTGTAAATATAGTTATCAATTACTACGTCTAATAATGCGAATGCCAAATAGTCAGCACCGCCTGTTCTTATTTTTGTTTTGTGTTTGCGGATACGTTCTCGTATCGGGTCAAAAACATCGCCACTTACTTCTTGAAACGAAATCACAAAGTTTTTCATTATCAGCAAACTCAGATTTTCGGCAGAAATTTTATGTTTGTCGTTCATTTGAAGCATTTTAAGCGTAACAAATAAGCCGTTCTCGAACTCTTCTACTTTCGGACGGATGGAAGGATTCATAATGTCAGCCATAATATTACTGTCAATTCCGAATAAAACAGATAGCTTCTTCATTAGCTCCAAATCATCTAATCCGTTTATATTTAGCCAAGTAGTGCTTTTAGAATTGATAAACGGCTCCAATTCTTCCGCCTTGTTGATTTCAGTTTCGTTCAACGAATTTAGGTTGAAATCAATAACAGCCATACTTGTTTGTTCGGTCTTTTTCTCACCTCTGAAAACCATTTCGTAAGGCGAACGACCTATATGTTCTTTTCTTCGTGAAATGTTTCTTGTCATAAATTCTAAAAATTACTTCGATTGATTTTGATTACCTTTATAGCAAATCCCATTTTTATAAAATCGTATTGCAGAAATAACGAGCGGCGTACCCATAACAATGAAAAATGGTGCCATATACTTAGTTGGAACAAGTCCTACTTTTCGCAAGATAATTCCCGTGGTAATCATCAGCGCCATCATCATATAGCTACGCCAATTGAAAAATGAAAAAGCACAAGGATTTGAGTGCGGTAAACTTTTGATACGGTTGGTATGTGCGGAAGAAATTTTATCAAAAAGGATATAATAAAATAATCCACCTAATGCAGCACAGATTAGTAGCGTGATAAATGGTTTCTCATAAATATGTGAAATCATATTCCAACCACGCCAAAGCAAAAATCCTCCGGCAAAAATCCACACACCGCCTGCCATAAAGAGCAAAACTCTTTTGGGAATTCCGGGTTTCAACCGATGCCATATAGAGAATTCATTTTCCATCTCAATCACAAAAATACAAATAAAAATGGTTGATATTACAAAAGTAATTCATTTGTTGATAGAATGTCGATTAAGTCGTATAAATTTCCTATTTTTGTCTGAATTATTTAACACATTTTTTTATCATGCAAAAAATCCTTATCATCAACGGACCTAACCTGAATTTGCTTGGCAAAAGAGAGCCGAGCGTATATGGAAATCAGGATTTTGACAGTTTTTTCAATCAACTGAAAACAGAATTTAGCGAGATTGAACTTAGCTATTTTCAGTCGAATGTGGAAGGCGAAATCATCAACAAACTGCATGAAGTAGGATTTAGCTACGACGGAATTATTCTGAATGCCGGGGCTTACACTCATACTTCTATCGCTATTGCAGACGCTATTCGGGGAATAACTACGCCGGTAGTAGAAGTGCATATATCCAATGTTTTTGTACGAGAAGAATATCGCCACCACTCATATCTATCGGAAGTATGTAAAGGGGTAATTGTAGGGTTTGGATTGGATTCGTACAGATTGGCATTAGAAAGTTTTTTAATAGACAATTAAATAACATGGAAAAACAAAAAAAATTCACCAAAATAGTTGCCACTATCAGCGATAAACGCTGCGATGTGGATTTTATTCGCCAGCTTTATAAAGAAGGAATGAATGTGGTACGGATGAACTCGGCACACCTTGATAGGGAAGGTTTTATGAAAATTATCAATAATGTCCGAGCTGTGAGCCATAGAATTCCGCTATTGATTGATACCAAAGGACCGGAAGTGCGTACAACGATAGCAGAAAATGACCGAATCGAATTTAAAACGGGTGATTTTATAAAAGTAAAAGGTGATATCAATCATATCTCTACGAAAGAGTGTATCGGGGTAAGTTACCCACACTTTGTTCGCGATTTGCATGTGGGTGATGATGTGCTGATTGACGATGGTGAAATTGAGTTGAAAGTCGTTTCCAAAGATAAAGAACATCTTATTTGTATAGCGCAAAATGACGGTTCGCTGGGAAGTCGCAAAAGTGTGAACGTACCGGGTGTTCGTATCAATTTGCCTTCATTGACCAAAAAAGACCGTCAGAATATTCTTTTTGCTATTGAGCAAGATTTGGATTTTATCGCACACTCTTTTGTTCGTTCAAAACAAGACTTGCTTGATATTCAGGAAATTCTGGATGAGCACAATAGTTCAATAAAGATTATTTCAAAAATTGAAAATCAGGAAGGCGTTGATAATATCGATGAGATTCTTGAACATTGCTACGGCGTGATGGTGGCTCGTGGCGACCTTGGTATTGAAGTGCCGCAAGAACGCATCCCGGGAATTCAGCGCAGGCTTATCCGTAAATGTGTGAAAGCACATAAACCTGTGATTGTAACTACTCAAATGCTTCACTCGATGATTGAAAATCCGCGTCCGACGCGTGCGGAAGTAACCGATATTGCCAACGCTATTTACTATCGCACCGATGCACTGATGCTTAGCGGCGAAACAGCTTATGGAAAATATCCGGTAGAGGCTGTTCGTATGATGTCAAAAATTGCGCTTGAAGCTGAAAAAACCAAAATGCCGGAGAACGATATTCCTATTGAATACGGACGAGGCGATGTTTCCGGTTTCTTAGCGCACGCTGCAGCTGAGGCAGGTGCCAATATCGATATCAAAGCACTGATTACAGATACATTTAGCGGTCGTACGGCTCGTTACTTGTCCTCTTATAGAACTACAGATAAGATTATTGCATTTTGCTACAACGAGCGCGCATCACGTGAGTTGGCGCTTTCGTACGGTGTTTATTCTTTTTACAAGGAAGAGTTGGTGGAGGATGAAAAAAACTACTTTGTAACCTTGTTGAAAAATATTGTTGACCGAAATATTATCAGTGAAGAAGACCTGCTTTGTTATCTAAGCGGTCCTACAAGTGGAAATTATGGAACAACATTTTTAGAGATAAATACCGCCGGAAGGTTACTCTCAGAAATTGGTAATTATACATTGAGAAAATAAAAAAGTATTAAATAAGACCTAATTAATTCTGCCATGGTAGAAAAAACTATGGCAGAATTTTTATTTAAAGCTTATAGAATGTGAAAAAATCTAAGTTTTTAAACCTTTTCCATTCTTATTTGTCTTATGTAACTAGCAAGGAACTTGCTGTGTAGCGAAATTCGCTGAACTAATTTTTTATTTATAGAAATCAAACTAAAATCATTTTATGAAACAATTTTTTCTAACAATTTTGCTTGCTGTTATTACACTGCCTGCTTTTTCGGCTGTTACGATTACCGGACGTGTGATAGATGCAGCTACAAAACAGCCTATTGAGTTTGTTACAGTTGCTGTTATTAATCCCGCAAATAAGAAAACTGTGAGCGGTACGTTGACGAACGAAGCAGGCGTTTTTAATATATCGAATATAAAAAGCGGCGACTACGAACTACGTGTGAGTTTTGTAGGTTACGAACGCTACTCAGCACCTTTGAAGGTAAAAGACACAGAAATCAGGCTTGGTGATATTTCTTTGAAAGAAGATGCTAAGATGCTTAAAGAAGTACAAGTAATCGGTCAAGGTACACAGATGCGCTTTGATATTGATAAAAAAGTATTTAGTGTGGATCAAAATATCGCTGCGGCAGGCGGTTCTGCTACGGATGTGTTGGAAAATATTCCCGCTATTGAGGTGGATAACGACGGAAACATTTCTTTGAGAAATAATGAAAGCGTGGAAATATGGATTAACGGAAAACCTTCCGGATTGACAGCCGATAACCGTGCGCAAATTTTGCAGCAAATGCCTGCTGAAAATTTAGAAAGCATTGAGGTGATGACCAATCCTTCTGCGAAATTTAATCCTGAAGGAACAGCCGGAATCATTAACCTTGTGATGAAAAAGAACAGAAAAGCAGGATATTACGGTAGTTTATCAGCCGGAACCACGATAGAGAGAGGCAAACCGGGTTACAATCTCGGCGCAAGCATCAACTATAATGTAAAGCGTTTTGATATGTATGCCAATATAGGCTACAGAAATATGAACAGTCAAGGACGCGGCTTTACAGACCGATTAAACTATTATAAAGGCGATACTACTCAATTGATACAAAACAGCACCAATGGTTTTTCAATGGGCGGAACTTTTTTCCGTGCGGGAATCGATTACCATATTAACGATAAAAACACCATCGGAATCGGCGGAATGGGGCATTTGGGTACACCCACCATGAATACAGAAACGAGTTATTTGTTGAGAGAAAAACCATCCAATAATATTTTAAGAAATTATTCGCGTGTAAATAAGGGTTCACACGAACATAAAGGATACAATTTCAACCTTTATCATAAAATTGACTTTAACAACAAAGGCTCAAATTTGATGACGAACCTGATTTATTCGAGACACAAAAATTTATCTACTCAGAATTATGTACAGACAGACAGCTTAGTTCCTGCTAATAAACAAGATATAGATCAAATAGCTAACGGAAATAGTCACGGTTTTGAAGCGAAATCGGATTTCACTTGGAAATTTACAGAAAACAATCGCTTGGAGCTTGGTTGGAGCAGTCGTTGGAACGAACGTCTGAGTGTAGCTACGGCTTATGAGTATGATACCTTAAAAAATAAAACACCGATTGAAGCTTATTATAATAAATTTGATTATAATGAACAAGTTCATGCTCTGTATGGAACATATGGCATGCGAATCAATAATTTTTCGGCACAAGCCGGACTTCGTGGAGAGTATTTCTTAAGTGAATCAACTACTACGCCTGCACCTTCTCCGGACAGCAAACAGCCGATTAAAAACCAATACTTTCAACTTTTCCCCAGCG
Source organism: Bacteroidales bacterium (assembly GCA_012837935.1). Taxonomy (GTDB): domain Bacteria; phylum Bacteroidota; class Bacteroidia; order Bacteroidales; family Paludibacteraceae; genus UPXZ01. The sequence continues at coordinate 22,475 of DUQG01000016.1, read as the reverse complement.
TATATCTCTCTTATTCATTGCCCAAAAATCAGGAAATTCAGTTGAACTACACACGCCGAATTGACCGACCACGCGGAAGGATGATTAACTCGTTCCGAGATTATTCAGACTCGACCAATATCAGCTACGGTAATCCGTCATTGCGTCCTGAAATTACATCGGCATTTGAATTAAATTATATCAAAACATGGGATAATCACACGTTTAGTTCGTCGCTTTTCTATCGCTTTAATGATGATGATATAGAGCGAGTTAGCTTGGTTAGGGATGGACAAATGGAGAGCACCTTTATGAACTTGACGAAAGAACATGATTTTGGTGTGGAACTAATTTCGAGAAATAAATTATTCAAAATTTTGAATTTAACTTCTACGCTGAATATGTATTACAATCGCTTGAATGGTTCTACATATATAGATCCATTCTGTGATAGTATAAGATTTGAATTGCCGGAACTCAAAAATTTCTCTTGGGATGTACGTGTAATGGCAAATGTAATGTTCTCACCTACATTCTCGGGACAAGTTACCGGAAACTATCGTTCAGCACAACTCTTGGCGCAAGGAGAAAGGCAAGCTCGATATACGATGGATGCCGGACTGCGAAAAACATTCTTTGACCGTAAGTTAAGTGTGAATTTTAACGTGAGAGATATTTTTAACACGCGTGGATTTAGAGGTACAACATGGGGCGAAGGTTTTTATCAATACTCGGATATGCAGCGTCGCGGACGTATGTTTGGTTTGACTCTGACATATAACTTTGGTAATATGAAACCGAAGAAAATAGATAGACCAACACCTGCTTCTGAGGGAATGGACACCGGCAGCGATATGGATATGGATTAAGATGTTGGGTGTTGGATGTCGGGTGCTTGATGTCTGGTGTCTGATGTTGGGTGTCGGGTAACAGATGACCGATGTCGGATGGTAATGCCATTTAAAGATAAAAACGAGGCGAGAATTCAACTTCTCGCCTTGTTTTTTTGTAATAATTCACTTATATCTACGGCTTCAAAGCATTTTATTTCCAAATATTATATTTAGAATCAATCTAAATAGCTATCTTTGCAAACTTATCTTTATAAGAAAATCAACAGCATGAAACTTTCCGAACTAAAACAGGGCGAAAAAGCATCCATCGTACGGGTTTCCGGTCACGGTGGATTTCGTAAGCGCATTATCGAAATGGGATTTGTGAAAGGGAAGGTGGTGCAGGCTTTGCAGGAAGCACCACTTCACGACCCCGTGAAATACAAGGTGATGGGCTATGAAATCTCTTTGCGGCGCAGCGAGGCGGAGCTTATCGAAGTGGTTAGTGAGAAAGAGGCATTACGTACTTTGCAGAAGAGCGAAGATGTGAATAGCATTGTTGAGGAGGATTTTAGACGTTTGGCATTGAAAAAACGGAAAGAAATTACCGTGGCTTTGGTGGGAAATCCAAACTGTGGTAAAACCACTCTCTTCAACGTGGCATCCGGCAGCAAAGAGCATGTGGGAAACTACGGTGGAGTTACTGTAGATGCCAAAGAAGGAAAGTTTACGCAAGATGGTTACACATTTCGCATAGTGGATTTGCCGGGAACTTATTCTCTTTCAGCTTATTCGCCGGAAGAGAAATATGTTCGGAAATTTCTTACCGAAGAGATGCCGGATGTGGTAATCAACGTGGTGGATGCTACCAACCTTGAACGAAATCTCTACCTGACCACGCAGTTGATTGATATGCATCAGCATACGATTGTGGCGTTGAATATGTACGACGAGTTTCAAAAATCCGGTGATAAATTGGATTACAAACTGCTCGGGAATATGCTCGGAGTACCGTTTGTGCCGATTATTGCCAAAACGGGTTTCGGTGTTATTCAGCTTTTTCGTAAAGTGATAAAAGCTTATGAAAGTTCGCATATTGTGAGCGAGGAAGGCATGTTGATTCCGCAAGTGAAAGACGATGAAATTCTCGATGAATTCCTTCACGAACAAAATATTGCACACAAACATGATGAAAAGAAATCATCGCGCGACTTAATCAATAAAAATTCGTCTGCAGTGTACAATCTTTCGAGACACGTGCATATTAATCACGGTAAAGTGTTGGAAGAGAGTATTAAACACTTGCGCGATTATATTTTTGAAAAAAATCATCATCTGCGTTCTCGATATTCATTCCGCTATATTTCTATAAAACTTTTGGAAAATGACGCTGAAATGGAGGCGTTAATTCGTGAGGAGGAAAATGCGAATAAGATTTTCAAACTTCGGGATGAAGAGCAGAAAAAACTGCATTCTATCCTGAAAGTAGATGCAGAAACTGCCATAAGCGATGCAAAATACGGTTTTATAGCCGGTGCATTGAAAGAGACGTATAAAGAAAACGCAAAAAAAACTCAAAATACGCTTACCGCAAAACTGGATAATGTGCTTATCAGTAAAGTTTGGGGCTACCCGATTTTTATTTTGTTTATGTACATTATGTTTCAAGCTACTTTCTCGCTGGGCGAATATCCGATGAGCTGGATTGAGAGTGGTGTGGCTTATTTGAGTAGTTTGCTTGGTGGAAAAATGGCTGACGGACCGTTCAAAGATTTGCTGATTGATGGTGTGTTGGGTGGAGTAGGCGGTGTAATTGTGTTTTTGCCAAATATCCTTATTCTCTATTTCTTTATTTCGCTGATGGAAGACACGGGGTATATGGCTCGGGCAGCATTTATTATGGACAAGTTGATGCATAAAATGGGGCTGCACGGCAAGTCGTTTATTCCGCTGATAATGGGTTTTGGTTGTAATGTGCCTGCAATTATGGCAACGAGAACCATTGAAAACAGAACAAGCAGAATTATTACCATTCTGATAAATCCGCTGATGTCTTGCAGCGCGCGACTGCCTGTCTATCTGCTGCTTGCCGGAACGTTTTTCCCCAATCATGCGGGATTGGTGCTGTTCGGAATTTATGCCACGGGAATTATTCTGGCGGTACTGATAGCGCGAATTTTTAAGAAGTTTTTATTTAGGCAAGATGAAGTGCCATTTGTCATGGAGTTGCCGCCGTACCGTTTCCCGACCGGGAAAGCCATTTGGAGCCACACTTGGGATAAGGGCTGGCAATATCTGAAAAAAATGGGAACAATCATCCTGCTGGGTTCGATTGTTATTTGGTTTTTAGGCTATTATCCGCGACCGAATGTAGAGGGCGAACTGACAGCGGAACAACGCACCGAACAGTTGGAAAATTCCTATATCGGGAAAATTGGTCACGCCATTGAACCGGCTATTAAACCGCTTGGTTTTGACTGGAAAATTGGAGTTTCGCTACTATCCGGTGTGGCTGCCAAAGAGATTGTGGTTAGTACGATGGGAGTGATTTATTCCGGCGATGCCGAAGAAGAAACCGCTTCACTGTCGCAGAAACTGCAAGCTGATACTTGGTCGGATGGTAGCAAGGTTTTTACGCCTGCCGTGGCGCTTGGGTTGATGCTCTTTGTACTAATTTATTTCCCCTGTTTGGCAACTATTGTAGCCATAAAAAATGAAACAGGTGCTTGGAAATGGGCGTTATTTGCAGTTGGATATTCGGTGGCGCTTGCCTGGATAATGGCGTTTTTGGTGAGGATGGTGTCGATGGTGTGTTAAAGCCCCCTAAATCCCCCTCAAGGGGACTTTTGGGTAGTGCTGATAAGTTAGTTGATCTGCGATGTTATTCGTTGCTATTTGTTTGGCGTTATTTGCTTCGCGTTCTTTTCCTACGGTGTTATTGGTTGTTATTTAGCTTCGTTTTATTAATCGTTATTTATTGTTGTTAGCACTTTCAAAGCCACGTAGTGGCGACATTATGGTAGTAAAATTAATACAAATTGAAAAGTAAGCTGCGTAGCTGCGACATTATAAGTTAATTTTTATTCAGATTTTTTATGAAATCTATATGTTGCGATTCAAAGCTTTTGAACTTTTTTGAAACAATATTGTTATAGATACAGAACATAAATTGATGCAACAACTAATCGTCATATTGATAGGAATTGCGGTTTTTTCATACGTTGTTTACAAGGTGTATAAAACCGTAAGAAACACAGACTCAAATAACACAGGATGTGGAGGCTGTGGAAATAGTTGTTCGTCAATACGTGAAATTTAGTGTGTGTGAATGAATAAAAAACGGGTCAATGTGAATTGACCCGTTTTTTGCTTTGGGTTCAACGGCTTCTAGCCGTTGATATCGGCAAGATGCCGATGTTCCCCACAATAAACTACTGCGCAGCTTCAAAAACGATATTTTGCATTTTATCGAAGTTTTTCTCTTGCTCTTGCAGCAACTCGAATTGTGCCAATGTACGTACCCAATTGTGTTCGGGCGAATCAATTTTGTAGTACGTGTCGCCGTTTAGGTAGTCGGTAAAGAAACGTACGGTCTGCATGTAGCTAAGCAATTTTGCACCGAATGCTAAGTTGCCTAATTCCGTTGGTGTCAAGAAACCTTTGGCTTTTTCCAAATAACCTTTCGTATATGCTTCAAAAATATCGAAGTTTACACCTACATTATCCAAATTTTCATCGTCTTCTGCGCCTGTATTAGCTGCAGTACGCATAAAATCGCCGTAGTCAGAAAGTACGTATCCCGGCATTACGGTGTCTAAGTCCACGATGCAGATTGGCTCGTCGTTGTCGTCAAACAGCATGTTGTTTACTTTTGTGTCGCAGTGGTTGATGCGTTTCGGTAGTTTTCCTTCGCGGTGCAAACGTTCCGGCAAGCACATTTCATCGGCACGTTTTTCAATTTCGTCCACCATCCATTGTACTTTTTCCAAACGACCTGCAGCGTTGTTTTTTACCGCTTCGCGGAACTCTTCAACACGGAATTCCATGTTGTGGAAATTTGGAATTGTTTCAATCATATCATCCAACGGAACGTCGGAAAGCATGCTTTGGAAATCACCAAATGCCAATCCTGCTTTGTATGCCAATTCAGGGTTGATTACATTGTAGCTCTTGGTGTTTTTGATATTCACATATACACGCCAATAGCTGCCGTCTTTGTCTTTGTAGAAAAGTTGTCCGTCTTTCGCAGGAATTAATCTCAATACTCTGCGGTCCAAATCGGTAACACCACGCTCAGCCAACTTTTTGCGCAAGTGGTCAGTTACGATGCTGATGTTTTTTTGCAAACCGGCTACATTTTTGAAAATGTTGTGGTTGATGCGTTGTAAAAAGTAGGATTCTTCGCCGGGGTTTTTGCTGTCAACAATGTAAGAATCATTGATAATGCCGACTTTAAGCGGTCTGACTTCACCCGGTTCAGATTTAATCTGGAAATTGCTAATAATGTCTTTCATAAATATTATAATTTAATAGTTTATCTTTCTGCAAAAATACGATTTAAAACTCTGATAATAAGATTTATTTTAGTTTTGTTTAGAAATTAATTTTGTGCTTAATGGTAAATTTTTGAAATGGACGATAAATAGGACACTGATTGCACAGATTTTATAGATTTACGCAGAATTTTTTTTCGTTTTTCCAAACAGAATATCAATTGAAACGGTAAAGAGTGATTTAATAACTATTGATGTGATTAAAGATATATTGCAACTATGTAACTCACTCCTTTTGGTTCAATTGATACTTACCTTCCGATAGCACGGAATGATGGACTAACTGAAAATAAAATTTGTGTGAATTTGTGTGATTTGTGCAATTTGTGTTCAAAATTAAACACCCAAACATCATCTCGTGTACTTCTTTTTTCGTATCCACCCATACAATAACCCAAAAATCAACAGCACCACCAACGGTAAAACTACATTAATGGCTTGCCATTTGGTTCGTTGTGAGATAACTAAATTTTTATTTAGCAGTCGCAGTGGGATAGTGCGTGAGCGAAGATTCATCCAACCTTCTTTATCCGTGAGGTAAAGGATGGAATTGACAATCAGGTCTTTGTTGCCGTACTGTTGCTGGGTGTATCTGTCCAATCCCAATGGAAGAGCTTCGATGCTGTCGCCTGTGTGCCGGATTTCGTTGCGGATAATGTCGCCGTCTGCAATGAAAATCTGGCGACTTCTTGCGCTTGTTTTCTTGATGGCTGACGGGTTTTCAATTTCCGGTGGCGGCATTCTGTTGGCGAAAACCGATTGGAATTCGCCTTCTAAACTTACTGCTACGGGCACGTAGGCAAGATTAAAATAGTTTTTATCTTTTAAGTCAGGGATTTCAGATAATGAAATATTGGCAGGTGTCTGCACAAGATGCGTGTTCTCGGAACTCGCCAAAATCAAATCAGCTCTTACATTTTTGTTTTCGCCAACCAATTCTATCGGCGATGCAAAGTGAGCTTTTACAGGCGGTAGATTTTTGGAAATGCTGTGATTAAGGGAAGTCAGCAGCAAAGGTGAATAGACTAGCGGCATCGGTTGAAATTCAGCGGCTTGTCCTTTCGGTGCAACATTTACAGGCACGAGAACGCTCTGCACATCCTGAATAAGTAGCGGATTAAAGCGAACGCCGTAGCGGAAAAGCATATCGGTCAGATTCAAATCGTAGGGAATAGCAGGTGTTTGTCCGATTTGGCTCAGGCTTTCATCGGAAGTTTGGACCGCATCAAGCAGCCATAGTACACTACCACCATTCATAATGTACCGGTCAATCACAAATTTATCTTTTTCGCTGAATTTTTCGGTCGGTTTGGCAATGATGATGGCTTTGTAGCCGTTCAGGATGTTCGCATCTGTACCTATTACGCCGCGGTCAATCTGAAAATAGCGGCTCAAACTGCGACTAATATCGTAGGTTTCCCATTCGTTCAGTTCGCCGTGTCCTTCAAGAAAGGCGATTTTTTGCACTTTTTCATTGCTTAGTCGGCGAATGGCGTCTGTCAGTTCAAACTCTAAGTTTTCGATGGAAATATTCAGATTTTCTTCGCCTGAAAGTCCGGGGATGTTCTTAAGCAGATTAACCGGAATGGTTTTTCCTTTGTAGGAAAGTTCCACCCACGGAAAGAGGATTTTCTGCATCGCTTTGCCTTCCTTGTCTTTTTCAAAAACAGAAGTAGGCACTAATCCACGGCTTTGCAGCTCAAAAAACTTCTCTTCGCGTTCGGCGGCAGTTGCAGCATCGGAAGGATTTTCCGATGAGATAATTATCTTTTTTGAGCTGTAAGCACCCAACTCTTCCAAAACAGCAATTGTGCTTTTTTGAAGTTTGAGGAAACCCGAATTCAAATCGCCTGACAAATAAATTTTCGCATAAATCGGCTCTCGTACGGATTTCATCAGGCTTTTTGACTGCGGGCTGAGGCTGTGCCGCTTGTCCGATGTGAGGTCGATACGAAAATAAAAGCGTGTGGAAATTAGCAAAAGCAAAATTGCCACAAGCAGGAAAATAAGGCTATTTTTGGAAATGAGTTTCATTTTTCGATAAAAGTCTGCTTTTAGTAAACTGCAAACAGAGCTAAAAAGTATTGCAAAGATAGCAAAATCAATGAATTTTCGGTTTCACCGTAGGTGATAAATATCAATAGCGAGTATTTAAAAAGGAATCTATTCCCCGTATGGGGATATACAATGGAATAGTAAGCAGAAATGTATAAGGTTTTTCCCCTACGGGGAACGGTTATTAAGGGTGACCCTTTTTCTATTGACATTAATTCCCTACGGGAAAATATTTACAAAAACATCTTAAGTGTAGTTAGAAAAAGCTCTTTTACGCAATCCAAAAGCATTTGTCCGAAAGAGAAACAAGAGTTATCCCGGCTTTTTCTTTCTCAAATGATTATTTTTCAGTAATTTTGCACACTAAAAATTTGACCGTTCCGATATTGCGTGAAATCGGTTAAATAATTGAGCATTACACAAAAACTTGTATAATTCGTATTTTCAAAATGAAAAAATTCAAAGAATATTCCGGACTTAATCTTTCTGAGGTAAATAAAGAGATGCTTGAATATTGGAACGAAAAGGATATGTTCCAAAAAAGTATCGAAATTCGTGAGGGAAAACCCACGTTTGTTTTTTATGAGGGACCGCCTTCAGCCAATGGGATGCCGGGTATTCACCACGTGATGGCACGTACGATTAAGGACGTGTTTTGTCGTTTTAAAACCATGCAAGGCTTTCAGGTTCAGCGTAAAGCCGGTTGGGATACGCACGGACTGCCGGTAGAGCTTGGCGTGGAAAAAATGCTTGGAATTACCAAAGAAGATATCGGTAAAACCATTTCGGTAGATGAGTATAACAAGGCTTGCCGCACGGAAGTGATGAAATACACCAAAGAGTGGGAAGATTTGACCGAAAAAATGGGTTACTGGGTGGACATGAACGACCCGTACATCACGTACGATAATAGATACATCGAAACGGTTTGGTGGTTGCTTAAGCAGTTGTATAACAAAGGATTGCTGTACAAAGGTTACACCATTCAACCTTACTCGCCTGCCGCTGGAACCGGACTTTCTACGCACGAATTGAATCAGCCGGGTTGCTATCGAGATGTGAAAGACACAACGGTGGTGGCGCAATTTAAAGTGAAGGAAAAAGAAAATACTTACTTCCTTGCCTGGACGACTACGCCTTGGACACTTCCTTCCAATACGGCTTTGGCAGTGGGTCCAAACATCGAATATGTGCTGGTGAAAACACAAAATCCATACAGCAAAGAAGAGGTAAATCTGATTTTGGCTGAAAGTTTGCTTGGTTCGGTGATGGGGAAAAATGAGTACGAAGTGCTGAAAAAGTACAAAGGTTCGGAACTTGCCGGAATCGAGTATGAACAACTTATTCCTTGGGTAAATCCGGGTGAAAATGCTTTCCGTGTAATCGTTGGTGATTTCGTAACTACGGAAGACGGTACCGGAATTGTGCATATTGCACCGACTTTTGGTGCGGATGACGACCGCGTGGCAAAACAAAACGACATTGCGCCGCTAATCTTGATTGATAAAGAAGGACATAGACGTCCGATGGTGGATTTGACCGGAAAATTCTACAAAATAGAAGATTTGGACGATGATTTTGTGAAGAATAATGTAAACGTAGAGCTTTACAAGGAATTTGCGGGACGTTTTGTGAAAAATGATTACGACGCCGAATTGACCGAAGAAGATACTACGTTGGATGTGGATTTGGCGGTGATGCTGAAAATGCAAGGCTTGGCGTTCAAAATTGAGCGCTACACGCACAACTATCCACACTGCTGGCGTACTGACAAACCGGTGCTTTATTATCCGCTCGATAGTTGGTTTGTGAAAACAACCGCTTGTCGCGAAGAGATGATGGAACTAAATAACACCATCAACTGGAAACCTGCATCTACGGGAACAGGTCGTTTCGGAAAATGGCTTGAAAACCTGCAGGATTGGAACTTGAGCCGCAGTCGTTACTGGGGAACGCCGCTGCCAATCTGGCGTACGGAAGACGGGGCGGAAGAAATTTGCATCGGTTCGGTGGAAGAATTGATGAACGAGATAGAAAAATCCGTAAAAGCCGGATTTATGGCTGAAAATCCATTCAAAAACTTCAAAGTGGGTGATTATTCGGCTGAAAATTACGACCCGAAAAATATCGACCTGCACCGTCCGTATGTGGATGATATAGTTTTGGTTTCCCCTTCGGGAAAAGCGATGAATCGTGAGCTTGACCTGATTGATGTGTGGTTTGACAGTGGTGCGATGCCGTTTGCACAGTTGCATTATCCGTTTGAAAGCCCCCTAAATCCCCCGCAGGGGGACTTACCCGACGATGTGAGTTTTGAGGATAAAAAGAAGGTTTTCAATAGAGCTGATGCTGCAAATTATGGATTGTTAAAAGAAAAAGCATCAAATAGAAGAAAAAATCCGACAGAGGCAGAAAGTTTTCTTTGGGAAAATTTAAAAGGTAAAGCGTTAGGTGGTTATAAATTTCGTAGAGAACATATAATTGGAAATTATATTGTTGATTTTGTATGCTTGTCGAAATTGTTGGTTATTGAAGTTGACGGTGGATATCATGATGAGGAAAATCAGATGGAATTGGATGAAATCAGAACTAATTATTTGGAAAAACAAGGTTTCAGAGTATTAAGGTTTACTAACGAACAGGTTTTATTCGACATTGAAAATACGCTTAAAAGAATTGAAGAAGAACTTTCTAATTCCCCTGTGGAAGATAAGGAGGGTTTAAAAGTCCCCCATGCGGGGGATTTAGGGGGCTATTTTCCTGCCGACTTTATTTCGGAAGGTGTGGACCAAACTCGCGGGTGGTTTTTCACGCTACACGCTATTAGCGCAATGGTGAGAGGCTCTGTGGCTTTCAAAAACGTAATTTCCAACGGGTTGGTGCTGGATAAAACCGGTGCAAAAATGTCTAAACGTCTTGGAAATGCCGTTGACCCATTTACGACTATCGAAGAATACGGTTCCGATCCGCTGCGCTGGTATATGATGACCAATGCATCGCCTTGGGACAACCTGAAATTTGATATCGAAGGCGTGGAAGAGGTGCGTCGTAAGTTCTTTGGAACGCTTTATAATACCTATTCATTCTTTGCGCTTTACGCGAATGTGGATAACTTCAGAAACGAAGATGCGGAAATTCCAATTGAAAATCGTCCTGAAATTGACCGTTGGGTAATTTCATTGCTAAATACTTTGGTGAAAGACGTTGCAGCTTATTACGAAGATTACGAGCCGACAAAAGCCGGACGTGCCATTTCCGATTTTGTGGGCGAAAACTTGAGTAATTGGTATGTTCGCTTGAACCGCAAACGCTATTGGGGCGGCGATTACAACGAGGATAAAATTTCTGCTTATCAGACACTTTATACTTGCTTGGTAACTGTTTCTAAACTAATGGCGCCGATTGCACCGTTCTATGCAGACAGACTTTATCAAGACTTGACAGGTGAAGCGTCAGTTCACTTGGCTGACTTCCCGACATTTGACGAAAAACTAATCGACAAAAACCTGGAAGAATGTATGCAGTTGGCACAACAAACTTCGTCGATGATTTTGGCACTTCGTAGAAAAGCTGAATTGAAAGTGCGTCAGCCGCTGCTGAAAGCTGTAGTCCCCGCTCCGGACGAGAAAACTTACGAGCAAATCAATTACATTGCAGAGCTGATAAAAGCCGAAGTAAATATCAAAGAACTGGAAGTAATTTCTGCCGACAGCGATATGGAAGGCTTGGTGAAAAAAGTGAAACCAAACTTCCGTACTTTGGGTAAAAAATACGGTAAGCAGATGAAAGAAATTGCTGCTGCCATGCCGAATATGACCAAACAGCAAATTGCCGAGCTTGAGAAAAAAGGCGAATATACGCTTAATTTGCCGTCAGGCGATGTGCATCTGACAGCCGAAGACGTGGAAATTTTCACGGAAGATATGCCGGGCTGGTTGGTTGCCAATGAAGGAATTTTGACTGTGGCATTGGATATTGAAGTTTCGGAAGAACTTGAACGTGAAGGAATTGCTCGCGAACTGGTAAACCGTATTCAAAATATCCGTAAGTCGAGCGGTTTTGAAATTGTGGATAAAATTATTGTAAAAATCGAGCAGAACGATGAAATCAACGCTGCTGTTGAAGAACATTCGGAATATATTACATCACAAGTGCTTGCCAACTCGATAGAATTGGTTGCAAAACTGGACGATGCGACAGAGCTTGATTTTGAAGACTACGTGGTAAAAATCAGTGTAGAGAAACAATAATCATAACAAATGCAAAATAATTGTAAATGTGAAATAAATTGATTATTTTCGCACATTCAAAATCTAAATTGTTGAACCTTAAAATACGATGAATTATGGCAGGCAAAAAAGAAAAAACAAGATATAGCGATGCGGAATTGGAAGAATTTCGTGAAATAATTCTGAAAAAGCTTGAAAAAGCACAAAAAGACTACGACCAACTTCGTAGTGGTTTGAATAATTCCGACGGAAATGACGTGAAAGATACATCGCCCACTTTCAAAGTGATGGAAGAAGGTGCGGCAACTCTTGGAAAAGAAGAGACCGGACAGTTGGCGCAACGTCAAATGAAATTTATTCAACACTTGCAAGCGGCTTTGATTCGCATTGAGAACAAAACCTACGGTGTGTGCCGCGAAACCGGCAAGCTGATTCCGAAGGAAAGACTACGTGCGGTGCCGCATGCTACATTGAGCATTGAGGCTAAGTCCGCAGGGAAAAGATAATTTTATCGACTTTTCCACATGTCGATGAAAAAGAGAATTGATATCACATTAATTCGGCTGCAGAATGAAAGTATGCTTGCCGAATTTTTGTTTATTAATAGAAAAATTACGCTTTAATTTTACGCATAATGTCGATAAAAAAGAAATCAATCCTGTTAATTATTTTTCTGATATTAATTGATCAGGTTTCAAAATTTTATATCAAACTTAACTTTCCGCTTTCGTATTCCGACTTTTACGGCGACCACAATGCGGTAGAGGTTTTCAGTTGGTTTAAGATATTTTTTGTAGAAAATGAAGGTGCTGCCTTCGGAATGAAAATTGTCGGAAAACTGTTTCTGACACTGTTTCGGATTGCGGCTGTGATTTTTTTAGGCATTTTTATCCACAAATTAATCAAGCGAAATGCTCGCACGGGATACATTTTAGCTATTTCGGTGCTGTTGGCAGGTGCTGCCGGAAATATCATCGACTCGGTGTTTTATGGCGTAATTTTCAGTGAAAGTACCTACACGCAGGCAGCTGTTTTATTTCCCGAAGGGGGCGGCTATGCACCGCTGTTTTACGGGAAAGTGGTGGATATGCTCTATTTTCCGCTAATCACAAATAGTGCAGGCGAAACGGTGTTTTTCAGATGGATATTTAATATTGCCGATTCGTGTGTAACGGTTTCGGTGGTTGTGATTTTTCTATTTTTTAGAAAAGAGTTGAACGAGAGTTTGGAAGGTCGTAAAAAACATAAAGAAACGGAAGTTGAAGAGGAATAATTTTGCCATATGGATAATTGCAGCCTTGCTGTCAGGGATTTTTGTCAGTTCTTGCGAAAAGCGTCCTGAAGGTGTGCTGAGCGCAAAGGAAATGGAAAACCTGATGGTGGATTTGCACGTGCTGGAAGGTACGTTGCAGGTTAACGGGATGGCTAACAGTTCGATAAGTGGCTCTGAGGCATACTACACGGCATTGTTTGAAAAGTACGGAATCACGCAACAGCAGTTTGATTCCTGTTTGGCTTGGTACACGGTTCATCCCAAAAAGTTTGAGCGAATTTATCTGAATGTGACTAAGCGAATTGATGATTTATCTGCCGATGTGACTGCAAGAAAATTCCATCCGATAGATTCCACGGCTCGTGATGCTGAAGTAGAGCTTTGGACAAAGCCGATAAAATACACTTTTACCAAAGACTCGGCACGTAATCAATTGGATTTTGAGATTGAAAACGGTTCGCTTTTGGCAGAAGATATGTATGTGCTGTCCTTTTTGCATCGTTTGGCGCCGTCCGATTCAAGCCTAAATCCACACGCGGTGATGTATGTGAATTATTGGAACGGCGAGGTGGATAGCATTTATACAAAAACGAAAAATGACAGCGTGCTGCGAAGATACACTATGCAGTTCAAAGCACGCAAAAAGCTGAAAGTGAAGTCTGTTAGCGGGCGCATTTTGGGAACGGATGCTGCACGCGGAAAGATGAATGCCACGGTGGATAGCATTTCGTTACTGCGTAAGTATCAGAGTTATATGCAAGACAGCATTCGTGCCGAAGTAGAACGTATGGATACGACATCAACAGTTCGGGTGAAGGAACCGCTTGTGCCTATTGAAAAGAAAGAATTGAAACTGGGAATGCAGGATATAAAGCTGTAGGTGGTTAGAAAGATTTACATTCTAATATTTGAGATTTTTAATAATGAAGCCAACTGTCTCACAATGATTTAGTTGGCTTTGTTTTGTTGTTTGCTGAATGTCAGTACCACCCTACATCAGATAGTTCAAATATCCTACAAACTCTTCAATATCCTTGTCCGTTGTGTCCCATGAGCAAACCAAGCGCGATTCGTTACGTTCTTCGTCCCAGAAATAAAAGAAATATCGTTCGAGTAACTTGTCGGTAATTTCTTTCGGAAGAATAAAAAACAGTTGGTTCGATTCTACCTTTTGAGTTAATTCCACGCCGATTCTCTTCATTTCGCTAGCCAGTTTTTTAGCAGCCGTATTAGAACGATGAGCATCTTCTAGCCAAATACCTTCTTTCAGATAAGGGATAAATTGCGCGGAAATAAATCGCATTTTAGAATAGAGTTGAGTGGTCTGTTTGCGATAATATTTCAGGTTTTCGGCAAGTTCTTTGCGTAGCGGAACAATCGCTTCACCCATCATTAAGCCGTTTTTTGTACCTCCCAAGGTGAAAATATCCACACCACAATCAACCGTCATTTCTCGCAATGAAACATTTAAGTAATCGCATGCATTGGCAATTCGTGTTCCGTCAACGAAAAGATACATATTATGTTCGTGAGCCAAATCAGCAAGTGCTTTCAACTCATCGGGCGTGTAAGCCGTACCAAGTTCAGTAGTTTGCGATATGGCAAAAACCTTCGGTTGTGAGTGATGTTCGAATCCGAAACCGTGCAAATGCGGTCTGACCAATTCGGGTGTAAGTTTTCCGTCCGGTGTATCAATCTCTTTCAGTACAGACCCCGTAAATTTTGTGGGTGCGCCACACTCATCCACCGCGATATGCGCTGTAGAAGCACAGATAATGGAATGAAATGGCAGTACGCAAGCTTGCAAAGCAACTACGTTTGCACCCGTACCGTTAAAAACAAACATCGGTTGTATCTCTTTTTCACCCAATAACTCCCTTACCGCATCTTCGGCATGCTGCGTCCACTTATCATCACCATAAGCAATTGTGTGGTTTGTATTTGCTTCAGCAAGAGCCTGCATTATACGCGGATGCACACCTGAGTTATTGTCACTTCCGAAACTTCTCATAGATTTTATTTTTAAAGAAAAAATTGTTAAGGCAAAGGTACTTATTTTCTTTCAAAAAATGTATTTTTGAATTATGAACAACATGCCATTTTTATGGCATGTTACAATGACCGTTGTGAATTGCTCTTAAAAATTGTATCTTTGAAAATGTAAAAACAAAACGAGAGGACTGTAATGCCGATGTTTTCTAAGATTATTACAAAATGACCCAAATCCAACTATTCAAATCTCTTTTCAAAGGCAGAGAAGATGTTTTTGCTATTCGGTGGGAAAGTGGCGGGAAAGCCGGATATATGCCTGCATACAGCTATGACCTCTACCTGTATCGTATGCACAAGATGAGAGGCGGAACTTTTCAGAATTATGCGGATAAAACTTATTTGCCGCTGACGGATAAGGAAATAGAAAAGCACTTAAAAGGCGAGCAACAAATAGGTATTTATCCGCTGCTGCAAGACAACACTTCGTGGCTTATAGCAGCTGATTTTGACGGAGAAAACTGGATTAACGAGTACAAAGCGTTCTTAAACATCTGTACTGAAAATGAAATTCCTGCCTATTTGGAACGTTCTCGCTCCGGAAAAGGAGGACATATTTGGGTGTTTTTCGAGCAAACTTATCCTGCGTTTCGGAGCAGAAAAATTATGCTTTCATTGCTTGAAAAGTCAGGTGTATTGTCGGTTTTTGATAAAAATTCAAGTTTCGACAGGCTTTTCCCAAATCAAGATTATCTTTCAGGAAAAGGATTGGGAAATTTGATTGCACTGCCATTATTTAAGAAAACTTCGGAGCAAGGAAATAGTTGTTTTTTGGATGTAGAAACATTACAACCATTTGATAATCAGTTTGATTTTTTGAAGAGTGTCAGCAAAATTTCATCAGCCAAGTTAGACGAGCTTTACAAATCTATTTCTACTCCGATTGAAAGTACTTTAAATAACCAGATTCCCGAAATCACAGGAAAACTCAGATTGGAGTTAAACAATACTCTAAAAGTAAGCAAAACAGGAATGTCAAGTCAATTGATTAACTTTCTGAAAGACGAACTGAATTTTGCTAATGTCGAGTATTTTATCAAAAAGAAAACGGGAAAAAGTACCTACAAAACTGAGCGTTATTTCAAATTTATTGAAGAGGCTGAAAATGAAGTAATTGTACCAAGAGGTTTTATTGGCAGGCTGGTGCGGTTTTGCAATGAAAGTAGAATTGAATTTAGTTTTATTGATAAAAGGAAGAAACAGAAAACTATTGATTTTCAATTCAATGCAATTGTCAGAGATTATCAGCAGATTGCGATAGAAGCATCATCCAAAAAGGATTTCGGAGTAATTGTTGCACCATCCGGAGCAGGAAAAACCATTATCGGACTGAAAATTATTGCCGACAAACAGCAGCCGGCTTTGATAATTGTTCATCGCAAGCAGTTGTTTGAGCAATGGATGGAGCGGATTGAAACTTTTTTAGGCATTCCAAAGCATGAAATCGGCAAAATTGGACAAGGGAAAGCTAAACTCGGCAATAAAATCACAGTTGCCACCATTCAAAGTCTCTCAAAAGAAACTAACAAGCAACTGCTTATCCAACATTTATTCGGAACTGTCGTTGTGGATGAATGCCACCATATTCCCGCCAAAACGTATAGAGACGCCATTTCCCAAATCCCGACTTATTATTTGTATGGATTGACTGCTACGCCTTTCAGAAAACACAATGACGGGAAAATTATTTTTTCGCATTTGGGAGAAATAATAGCAGAAATAAAACCAGCCGAAATTTCAACGCATAAACATCCCAAAATCATTGTCAGAAATACAGAACTTGACGTGCCTTTCAACTCTAAAACCGATGAATTTGAAATTATTTCAAAAATTTTAATTCACGATTCGGCTCGCAACAAATTGATTTTAGAAGATATTGTGTCTGAACTAGCACAGGGTAAAAAAGTAGTGGTTATTACCGAGCGAAAGGAACATATCGAGACATTAAACCAATACTTGAAACAGTCTTTTGAGACCTTGACATTGAGTGGAGATGATATCGAAAAAAGTCGGATTTTGAAATGGAAAAGCTTAAAAGAAGGTAATTATCAGGTGCTTATTACCACGGGACAATATTTTGGAGAAGGCACTGATTTGCAAAATGCCAACACGCTTTTTCTCGTTTATCCGTTTTCTTTTCAAGGGAAGTTGATACAGTATATCGGCAGGGTGCAGCGTTCGGAAATTGCTCCGACAATTTTTGATTACAGGGATGTTAAAATTGATTATTTAAATAAACTTTTTCTGATACGAAATACCTATTACAGGAAAATCGAGAAGCAAGCCACGCTTTTTGATGACCCGACAGAAGATGTGTCAACTTCTAATGATGTAAAAAGTTTTGAAAAATCGATTAAAGTGCCGTTGGAAGAACTTGATTTTCGGTATGGAAGCGTTGCATTTACGTATAATTTCTCGGAAGTGAATGAAGATTTGGAATTTGAAGTTGAGAATATTCTAATCAGACCCGAACTGGAAGTTTTGAAATCTTATTTCGCGAAAGTTTTGAAAAAGAAACAGTTTGTTTTTGAGGTTTTTGCTGAATTTGAAAACGAGAAATTAGTGTCGCAAACAGCCTCGTCAAGCGATTTGCAGAGAATAAACAGAGAAGTCATTGACAGCGTAAAGTTTAATTACGTTGAAAATGCTTTTATAAAATCAAAAGTCAAATCAAACCGCAATTTGCTGACCATCGAAGAATTATCCGGCGATAAAAACCTCTCGCCTTATAGTGATGCAGAAAGTTTGTTGGAGGATTTGTTGGATAAGAAAAAATATAAGCATTCGAAACAGTTAAAATATTTGGCTGACCGTCACGAAAGTTCCATTCTGAAAATCCGATTTGTGCTAAATCCCTTTTCCTTTGTGTTTTTGCTTGCCGGCGAAAATCAATTTCATGTGGTTTTGGAAACGCTTGACACAGAAGAAGCAACTTATTTATGGCATTTAAAGAAAGACAAACATCTTTTGCGAACAGAATTGGAGTTGATTGACAAGCAACTTTCCACCATTCGTTTTCAAGGTCGACAGGCATTTCTTGGATCTCAACCGGACAATTTCAGCAAAATCATCCACGACTACCGGGACACGCAGAAAGGATTTATTATTTGGAAAGACCAATTGGAAGAAAGAATAAGTTGAGAGTAAGCTGCTTTCAAAAATTTGTACCGCTTGGAATTGAAACTTCCAGGGACAAAAACGCAAATTTCAAAAGCCATTTACTTTTAATCGTACCGTGTGGAATTGAAACAGCGATGATATTGAGGCGTTCCAAGACAGCGGTAGTCCCTTTTAATCGAACCGTGTGGAATTGAAACAACAAAAATAAAGGACAATCCTATGTCGAAAAAACCGCTTTTAATCGTATCTTTGATATTCTGAACAACTCGTCCTTTTTCTTTCCACGTTACGTTTCGTTGTGAATTGCTTTCAAAAGTTCCTTTTTTTATAAGTTTCATAGTTTTAAGCATGTTGATTAAACAAACTTTTTGTGTGATATACTTTGCCGTGTGATAATAGAACTAAGAGCAAAATATCACAAGATGAAAACAAAACCTTTTCGACCAGCCTATTGACAAACTGTCTTAAAAGCAGACAACTAGGAGAATTTAGGTTTAATTTCCAAATTATTTTCATATATTTGTGTAGTTTTTAACACTCAACATTTAATAACAAATAGTACGATTGTCTAGTACTTCCACGAAAATTCAATTATTTGTTTGGAGGTAAGTGGTTGAATATCTGTATCATAATTCAAGTTTGAGAGATGTTGAAAACTGCCTTTACCCTAAACTCGTTTCAACAGTTAAATTGATTACAGAAACAGCAACAGAGATAGTTTTTGCATAAATACCAACTTGATATGTTTTTAAGTTTGTCGCTCCGATAAATTATTACTGCCAATCAACTAAATTTTAAAAACTATGGCTAACATTGAAAATACAAATAATTCTACCAAGAAACTTTTTCTTGGCATAGAAAAGTTGATAAATCACACAAAGCAACAAGTAGCTATTTATGTAAATAATACGCTAAACAACTTAAATTGGTCTATTGGTAACTACATTATTTCTGAAATAAAATACGAAATCTATTCAGATTATGGGAAAAAGATTCTTGCGACACTGTCGCAAGAATTAACAAAAAGTTTTGGAAAAGGATATAGCTATTCTGCACTTACTAGAATGATAAAAGTTGCAAGTGAGTATGACAGTGAAATGTTTGCGACAGTGTCGCAAATATTAACATGGAGCCATTTTGTTGAATTAGTTACCATTGAAGATAAAACCAAAAGATTGTTTTATCAGCAAATGTCTGTTTTAGAGCATTGGAGTGTGAGAACCTTAAGGCAAAAACAAGATGCAATGCTTTTTGAACGTACATTAATTGCTAAAAAACCTGATAAGATCATAAAATCGGCACTTGAAAAATCCCAAACAGAACTTTCGCCTGACCTTGTTTTCAGAAACTCATACGTTCTTGACTTTCTTGGATTAGAAGGAGATTATTCAGAAAAAGACCTCGAAAATACGATTGTAGCACAGTTGGAAAAATTCATTTTAGAACTCGGACAGGGTTTTGCTTTTCTTGAAAGACAAAAAAGAATCACTATTGACGGCATAGATTACAGCCTTGATTTATTGTTTTATCATCGAAAGCTAAACAGATTGATAGCAATTGATTTAAAATTGGGTAAGTTCAAACCCAAATACAAAGCTCAAATGGAACTTTACCTGCGTTACTTGCAAAAGTATGACCAACAACCAAATGAAAACACACCTATCGGACTATTGTTGTGTAGCGAAGGAAATACAGAACATATAGAACTACTCTTGTTGGGAGAAAAAAACATAAAAGTGGCACAATATCTCACACAGCTACCAGACAAAGAATGGTTTACAGAAAAATTGCAAAAATCAATAGAAATAGCAAGGCAAAACCAAGCCAATGCGGAAGAATAAGACTTTTTAAATAATCGCATGCTAAAAGAGTCTTAATGGAGCCGTTTGTTGTGAATTGCTTTCAATTATTTGTATCTTTGATATTCTGAACAACATAAAGGATCGTATGCTCGAGTTCAACCTGTTGTGAATTGCTTTCAATTATTTGTATCTTTGATATTCTGAACAACTATCCAAAAAACTATTCCCGGAGTAGTTACGTTGTGAATTGCTTTCAATTATTTGTATCTTTGATATTCTGAACAACCTTGCTTTACTCATATATTATTATTTTTTAGTTGTGAATTGCTTTCAATTATTTGTATCTTTGATATTCTGAACAACGGGATCACCAAAAATCCCCGAAGGGTAGCGGTTGTGAATTGCTTTCAATTATTTGTATCTTTGATATTCTGAACAACTACTTAGCAACAAAACCGACAATCAGCGGTGTTGTGAATTGCTTTCAATTATTTGTATCTTTGATATTCTGAACAACGTTCTACGATTTGCAGGTTTGTAGTTGGATGTTGTGAATTGCTTTCAATTATTTGTATCTTTGATATTCTGAACAACAATTCACGTGCAAAGCAAAGCCGCCAAACAGTTGTGAATTGCTTTCAATTATTTGTATCTTTGATATTCTGAACAACATCAAGCATTTGAATATGCAGATTAATGCTGTTGTGAATTGCTTTCAATTATTTGTATCTTTGATATTCTGAACAACAAAATCGCAAAAAATATGAAGCGTTGGGAGGTTGTGAATTGCTTTCAATTATTTGTATCTTTGATATTCTGAACAACTAATGTTCCGAGTGGTTTTCCAGTTGTTTCGTTGTGAATTGCTTTCAATTATTTGTATCTTTGATATTCTGAACAACTATTGATACTATAAGGGAAGATATTTTAGCGTTGTGAATTGCTTTCAATTATTTGTATCTTTGATATTCTGAACAACCGAGTTCTTTCATTTTTTGCTCTCTCTTTGGTTGTGAATTGCTTTCAATTATTTGTATCTTTGATATTCTGAACAACCCACACCGCCTGTTTCCGTAAATGCCGGATGTTGTGAATTGCTTTCAATTATTTGTATCTTTGATATTCTGAACAACAGGTGTCTGTACCGTTCCATTGGTGCCGGTAGTTGTGA
Source organism: Bacteroidales bacterium (assembly GCA_012837935.1). Taxonomy (GTDB): domain Bacteria; phylum Bacteroidota; class Bacteroidia; order Bacteroidales; family Paludibacteraceae; genus UPXZ01. Next base: position 1,411 of record DUQG01000016.1, on the reverse strand, counting down.
ATTGCTTTCAATTATTTGTATCTTTGATATTCTGAACAACCTTTCGATTTCTTTTTATAAATCGGAATACGTTGTGAATTGCTTTCAATTATTTGTATCTTTGATATTCTGAACAACATATTTTCAGACTGTCCCACACGCTGTCCGTTGTGAATTGCTTTCAATTATTTGTATCTTTGATATTCTGAACAACATAACAAACGTAACAACAATAGAAAGAAATGTTGTGAATTGCTTTCAATTATTTGTATCTTTGATATTCTGAACAACCCAAGTGAAATCAACAGTTGCATCAGTTGTGTTGTGAATTGCTTTCAATTATTTGTATCTTTGATATTCTGAACAACTTTACCAAAATAACCACCATTAGGCGCTTGTTGTGAATTGCTTTCAATTATTTGTATCTTTGATATTCTGAACAACATACCCATCGTAATATCGCGGATAGTTTCTGTTGTGAATTGCTTTCAATTATTTGTATCTTTGATATTCTGAACAACCTTTTGCCTTTGCCTCCGCCACTGCTTGCTGTTGTGAATTGCTTTCAATTATTTGTATCTTTGATATTCTGAACAACTGGAAGCACAGTAGCACCATCAGCAAATGCGTTGTGAATTGCTTTCAATTATTTGTATCTTTGATATTCTGAACAACAAACGAAAGATGGGTTATGGGAGAAAAAATGTTGTGAATTGCTTTCAATTATTTGTATCTTTGATATTCTGAACAACGCCTTGTTTTGTTTTAATGATGATATTGTTGTTGTGAACTGCTTTCAATTATTTGTATCTTTGATATTCTGAACAACTAAAGGAAAAATTCCTAAAATTCCAGACGAGTTGTGAATTGCTTTCAATTATTTGTATCTTTGATATTCTGAACAACTATTAGTAGGTAGGTAGTTAGTTAGTGGTTGTTGTGAATTGCTTTCAATTATTTGTATCTTTGATATTCTGAACAACCTATTTTCAGGACGACAGGGTTCCAAATATGTTGTGAATTGCTTTCAATTATTTGTATCTTTGATATTCTGAACAACACGGCAGTTTTACATACAACCTACTACGGAGTTGTGAATTGCTTTCAATTATTTGTATCTTTGATATTCTGAACAACGGAAGCACAGTAGCACCATCAGCAAATGCGTTGTGAATTGCTTTCAATTATTTGTATCTTTGATATTCTGAACAACATATTCTCGCACTCCTATCTACTATTTTAAGTTGTGAATTGCTTTCAATTATTTGTATCTTTGATATTCTGAACAACGATTATGGAATAGAACCACTCCTCTTAACTGTTGTGAATTGCTTTCAATTATTTGTATCTTTGATATTCTGAACAACTATCGGATTGTCTGTTGATGATATATTGGTGTTGTGAATTGCTTTCAATTATTTGTATCTTTGAT
>DUQG01000012.1 GCA_012837935.1 Bacteroidales bacterium | reverse complement strand
GTGAAAATCCATTTGTGGATGGCTGTTTGTACACATTTAATAGTTGCTTACATCAAGAATTTAACAAATAGTACACTGTCAATTTATGAAATAATGCAGATTCTAAATACGTCACTATTTGACAAAATACCATTAAAAGAACTGCTAAATCCTGACGAAGAGATTCAATTCAAGCAAAATCAAAATTTCAAAGAACAATTATTATTTTAGTTAAAATCATTAACAAATTAGTGCATCAGCAGTAATTTGGAAATAAAAATTGGTCGCGGTCATTTAGCCAAGTGGCTTCAATGCAGTGCCTAACACTAAAATAAACCGCTACTTCAACTAAGTTTCCATCATTTATCCAAGAGCCTCTTGGGTGTGGTAATTGATTTTTATCGTTGATAATAAATACAAAATTTTTGTTTTGAAAGTCATTCCCTTTTGCTGAAATAAAGCCAATGTTAATAGTGTGTGGTTTACTTCTTGTTGAAATTAGCCATTCATTAATCGATTTAATATTTTCATCAATAAAAAATGTTTTGGTAGAATTCAGTTCCCCATTTTCATCATATACATCTGCTTCAATAGAGATAAATTGTTCTTTTTTTGTAGTGTCCCAAATGAAAAATCCAATTGGAAATTTCCCCTTGACATTATCGAAAGTATATGCAGGTACTACAAAAAGACTTTTTAGTTTAGCCTTAAAAAAAGCTCTAAACTCCTTAAAATTTGGGGCTTGTAAAGTTTTTAATGTTGAAAACTGAGCAATAATGGCTTCAGGAATTTCAGAATAAATTCTTGTCAAAAATTGAACATATAGTTCCCTTCCAGCTATACCGATTTGGCTGAAATACTTTTTATATGTTCCTTTTAAAACTGCGACATTTTTCTTGTTTTCTTTATGACCTGTTATAGTTGCAGTACTTGCTGCCTCCGCATAAGGCGGATTGATATAAATCACCAATTTTTTTCTTTTTTCGGGGTCGTTGATTATATCTTGAAGCAGTTTTGGCAATTTGCTAAAATCATCATTAAGGAAGTCAAATTGAAACACGTGGTCATCAAGCAAATTTGCACCGTTTTTTATACGGTCGCGCATTACTTTAACGTCTTGTGTATCTAAAGTTGAAGCCCAAATATTGTATTTATTTGTTAGTCCATTTAAGAGATTACCGGTACCGGCGGCACAATCCCAAACATAATATTCGTCTTGCCAATCCTCGCCTAATAGGTCAGTTAAATATTTTTGAGAAAGTTCTACCCAAATTTGCGGAGTGAAAAAACTCCCTTTTCGTTCTCTTACATCTTGCGGAACAAGCAAATCTCTACGTTCTACTATGTAATCCCAATATATTTCTTTGGGTGGTCGGTCGTATTTGTTCCAAAACTGTGTATGTGCAACTTGATTGTCTGTGAAGTCAGTTCGTTTACTGCTGAATAATCCTGCTTCATCAAACTTTCGGTCAAGTTCGTAATGGTCTTGCTTTAGTAAAACAAAAAGTTTTTCCTTTAAAGTGTTGTTTTCTTGTGAGAGAAGGTCTGCAAGATAAAAGTCCCCGTCAATAATTCCGTTTTTCTTTGCAATGTCCCAATCTACAGCAATGCTTAGTTTTACTGATTGTAGCCATTTGTTGTAAATGACCATAAAATTGTTTTTGTCAATTTTGATTTTAGTCAAACCGAATTTGCCGACAATGAAATTCTTTTTTATAAAATTTTTTAGTTCACGGTTGTCTTTTAAAAAGTTAAAAAGTAGCGCTTTGCTGTCAATTACTGTTTTTACTTTTTCGTGAATAAGATTAAACTCCTTAGTGTTGTGGTCTGAAGGTGTTACGTTCCAGTTAAAGTCGTTAAGATAAAAAACTTCGTGAATATCATTATAAGGAATAAAAGCAATTTTTTCTCCGTCAAATGCTCCTAACATTGCCGGTGGCAAAAACTTGTCAAAAGTCCTTGCTTTTCCAATTGTTAGTATAAGTTGAACAATAGATTTGTAAATGTCGGAAGAGCCTTTTTTTGCTTCTGCCCAAAGTAGAGATTCTTGTTCAAAAAGTTCTTTTTCGCTTTGGCTAATAGAAACACAAAAGTCCACGTTGCCAATTATTCTGGTGCAGTCGTATTTCCCAAAGTAGTCTTGTGCAACTTTGTTTTTAAGCTCTTCTTCTCTTATGTTTTTATACTTCATTTAGCTTTGCTTGTTTATAGTTTCTCAAACTGTACCTATTAATAATTCCGTCTCCTGAAAAAATCTCCATCTATTCCCGCATCAAATATACAACTTTCTTAAATATTTAACCTTACATTTTTTCTTTATTTTTCACCTACAATATACGCTCTACTCCACCACCTCACCAAACAACGTTGCAGAACTGGCTCTATTTATCTTTACTCGAACAGTTTCGCCAATTCTATGTCCGCCACGAGGAAAAATCACTACTTTATTTTGTGATGTACGACCAAACAAATCGTCTTTTGAACGTTTTGAAAAGCCTTCTATCAACACATCAAACTCTTTACCTATATCACGTTGGTTACTTTCGTTAGAGAGTTCATTTTGTAACTTAATGATTTCATCCAAATGACGAAGTTTTACCTCTTCCGGTACATCGTCAGTTAATCGCTTAGCAGCATATGTTCCCGGACGTTCGGAATATTTAAACATAAATGCTTGGTCAAAACCTACTTCTCGCATCAGTGAAAGTGTCTCCTGATGATCTTCTTCCGTTTCGCTATGAAAACCGCAGAAAACATCCGTACCAATAGCACAGTCAGGCATATAGTTACGGATTGCTGCCACTCGTTCCAAATACCACTCACGAGTGTATTTCCGATTCATTAATTTCAAAATTTTATTGCTGCCACTCTGCACAGGCAAATGGATGAATCGGCAGATATTCGGGTAAGCTGCCATCATTTGCAGCGTTTCGTCACACATATCTTTCGGGTGTGGCGAAGTATAGCGGAAACGAATTTCCGGTGCAGTTTCGGCAACAATTTTCAGCAAATCGGGGAATTTTACTATTTTACCCTCTTTTTCCAGTCTGTAAGAATTTACATTTTGTCCTAAAAGCGTTACTTCCTTATAACCTTTAGCCTGTAAATCTCTCAACTCATTCAAGATACTTTCCACATCTCTGCTACGCTCACGACCACGCGTGTAGGGCACAATACAGTAAGAACAGAAATTATCACAGCCTCGCATAATGGAAATAAATCCGGAAATAGTTTTGCCGATTCGAGCCGGAAGTACATCGCGATAAGTTTCTGTTTTAGAAAGTTCAATATTAATAGCAGGCACGCCTTTTTCGGCACTTGCCACCAAATTCGGAAGATCTAAGTAAGCGTCCGGACCGGCTACAAGATTTACACCGTGATTTTCTATTAGCTCTTCTTGCACACGTTCCGCCATACAACCAATCACACCAACAATTAGCTTCTTGTTTTTTCTTTTCAGTGCAGGAAAATTACTTAGTCGATTATAGACGCGCTGTTCGGCATTATCACGCACGGAACAGGTGTTTATAAAAATAGCATCTGCCTCTTGTTCGTTATCGGTCAACTCATAACCGCTCATTTTCATCACAGACGCCACCACTTCGCTATCAGCCACATTCATCTGACAGCCGTAAGTTTCAATGTAAAGTTTTTTGTCGCTTAGTTCGGATTTAGAGTCCGGTGTCGCAACGGATTTGTTTTCACTCATAGTCATTATATATTAAAAATCAGGTTGCAAAGTTACATAATTCTGCGTTAATACTTGAATGTCAATCCACACAGTTTTTTTATGGGGTATCTGCATAGAGACAGCACAACTTGTCAGACTGTTGGCGGATGCTCCGTTTTTACACTAATAGTTAAAAAACAATAAATCCACCATAACTTAATTTTATCAAAAAAACACAGCAATCATAGACTATCAAACCTTTATATAAAATTAACCAAAAATTTCAATTTGTTAAAAGTGTCCATTTTTTTAATTAAAATGTCCTTTTGTTTTGGTTGTTTGAAAAATAGTTTTATCTTTGCAGCTACAAACAGATAAATTTTTCATAATTAAGGTTTAGGTTAAAATGTAGCAATGGGTGGCTGTGAAGTTACCCATTGTTTTTTTAAATGCTCGCCTTAGTGTTTCCACAACCAATCTACATCAAACCCGATAAGATTTCAGCCTGATTTCATTTCTTTTATTCAAAAATAATGTGTAATATTGCAAACTAATAAACTATGCAAGATGGAAGATTTTGGTGATATTATATATTGGCTTCTTATCATTGTAGCTGCAATTGGTAGTATTTTAGGCAAGAGCAAAAAGAAAAAACATGAGGCAGAAGCTGAGCAACAGAAAAAAACTGTTTTCGAAGAGTTGGAGCAAAGTTGGGAAGAGTTTGAGGCTACGATTGATAGACCGCTAAGCGACCCAATCCCAGCAATGCCATCCAAACCGTATGTTTCGCCGTTTGAGTCTCAGCCAAAGTCAACTATTGAGCCGATGAAGTATGAGACTCTAAAACACGAGCCACTTAGCTACGACAATGCGGATGATTTTAGTGAATTACGCGTAAAAAAACGAATAAAAGAGAGTGTTTTCAAAAAGCAGAGCACTTTGCGTGTGGTTGATTTGGATAATGAAACGGAAGATGCTGAAAGAACGCTAAACATTTCGCTTGACAATCAAGAAGACGCTAAAATGGCTTTTATCTATTCTGAAATCTTTAATAGAAAATACAATTGACCTAAAAAATAATTGCATTGTAAAATTTGGTTTTCAAATTTAATCTCGTATCTTTGCATTACATAAAGAGGCATAATTAAGAGTTCCGTCATCAAAAGTCGGAATTCTTTTTATTTTTCAGACTAACAATAACTGACATTTTAACCCACCGAGAATAGAAAAGAAAATTATTTTCGGCAGGTTTTTATGTTTATAATTTTATAAAAAAAGAAAATATTTAACCATACCAAAAAATACAATTATGGCTGTAACTTACATGACCGAAGACGGTTATAAGAAATTGAAGGAAGAGCTTAATGAGTTGGAAAGCGTTCAGCGCCCTGCCATCTCTAAACAGATAGCAGAAGCTCGCGACAAAGGCGATTTATCTGAAAATGCCGAATACGATGCTGCCAAAGAGGCTCAAGGGCTTTTAGAAATGAAAATTGCTGAATTGAAAGAAGTGCTTGCTTCGGCTCGTATGATTGACGAAAGTCGTATATCTACGGACGAAGTGCAGATTCTTACGCGTGTAAAAATCAAAAACACAAAGAATAATCAAGTTATGACTTATCAGTTGGTATCCGAAAGTGAAGCCAACTTTAAGGAAGGAAAATTATCGGTAGAAACTCCTATCGCACAAGGCTTACTGGGTAAAAAAGTAGGCGAAATAGCGAAAGTAAAAGTTCCTTCCGGTGAAATTGAGTTTGAAATTCTGGAAATATCGCTGTAGACTTTAAGAACAAAGAGTAAAGAACAAAGACAAAAAGACTAACAACACCATGACAATATTCACAAAAATAGCCAACGGCGAAATTCCTAGCTACAAAGTGGCTGAGAATGAAGATTTTTATGCGTTTTTGGATATCAATCCAATGGCGAAAGGACACACACTGGTAATTCCTAAAAAAACGGAAGAAGATTATATTTTCAGATTGGACGACAAAACCTATTTGGGACTACTGGAGTTTGCAAAAAAAGTGGCTCTTGCCATCGAGAAAGCAATCGACTGTAAGCGTGTGGCTGTTATGGTTTTGGGACTTGAAGTCCCACATACGCATATTCATCTTGTGCCAATAAACAAAGAAGGTGATATGAACCTCAGCAACCCGAAATTGAAACTGGAAGCTAAGGAAATGGCTGAAATTGCTGCAAAGATTAATGAACATTATTAACATAATATCTTAAAAAATTATGGAAGCAAAAGACAAAGTATTAGAAGCATTCAAAAAAGCCGGTGAACCGATTAACGCAGGGAAAGTAGTTGAACTTACCGGTCTTGACCGCAAAGAAGTGGATAAAGCAATGAACCAATTGAAAAAAGAGGAAGTCATTGTTTCGCCTGTTCGTTGCAAATGGACTGTTAAATAAGACTGATTTGTAAACAATAATTTTGGATTTAATCCAATTAAACCAAAACATTTCAATATTTTATCCCCTTTCTTATTTTAGGAAGGGGATTTTTTTGTACATTTGTTTTCTATATATGAAGTCATATTGGCTTTTTCAAAACAGTAGCAAACATAGAAAAATTCGCACTTGTTCTCATGATTTCGGAAACAACGAACATGCTTGTAGAGAATAGGGTCGAAAAGAAACTATTGTTCTCTATGTTTTTAAATTTATACAAAAATCCCAAAACAATGATATTAAGAGACGAGATATTCCCAATCGGACAAATAACCAAACCGCACGGACTTAACGGCGAAATGGCTTTCACAACCCAATCGAGCATTCTGGAAGATGTGGATATTCCTTTTGTAATTCTGGAACCGGATGGACTTTTTGTGCCTTTTTATATAGAAAGCGTACGAATGAATACTGATACCACCGGAATGATAAAACTGGAACGAATTGACAGCGAAGAACAAGCACGTGAATTTATCGGACAAAATATTTATCTGCAAAATATGTTTCTCAACGAGATGGAAGAGACTGAGTTCGAAGTAGAATATTTTGTTGGTTTTGAAATCATTGAGTTCGCAAAAGGAAACATTGGTAAAATCACTGCCGTAGATGATAGTACTGCGAATATGCTTTTTGTAGTCAATCATAACAATGAGGAAATTTTAATTCCTGTGGCGGATGAGTTTATTACAGAAATCGACCATAAAAAAAGACGTATCTACTTTACCTTGCCGGAAGGATTGCTCGACTTGTAACCGGAAGCTACATATAGAACTATCTATAGCTTGATTTTTATCCGGCAGCGTACAAAATAACAAATTTTTTATGTAAGTTTGTAACACCATATTGATTAATATTCTTAATTTCCCCGAATGATCAACTGTCAATCAATCACTTATAACGAAGCTACTGTGTGCATTATCGAAAATAAATATTCGACCGATGCATTATTGTCTGAACTTGACAGCTTAGAATATTATCAAAACGACCTAAAAAAACTTAAGACGGACTATCGCAAAAAGGAATTTTTAGCTATTCGCTTAGCACTCAAAAAAGCTCTGGGCGGACAGGAAAAAGAGATTATATATACATCGGATGGAAAACCGCAATTGAAGGATAGCAGCTATAAAATCAGTTTTTCGCATTGCCAAAGCTGTGTCGGGGTGATTGTGCATCCAACCCTCGAAGTTGGTATAGACGTAGAAGCGCCATCCAAAAAATTAGTGCGAATCCATACTCGTTTTTTAGGAAAAGAGGAACTTGAATATTATCAAAAAACAGGCTCTTTTGACTTTTTGCGTATTGCTTGGTCTGTAAAAGAGGCACTCTATAAAATCATCGGCAAAAAAGCCTACAATTTTGCCGGACAACTACGAATTTTACCTTTTGAAATAGGTAAAGTGGGAACTCTACATGCTATCCACAACGACACCAATAAAAAATATAAGCTTAACTATTTTCTAAACGACAGCTACACTTTAGCCTACTGCATTGATGATGAATAATTTATACCGAAACATTCTGGAACAAAAAACCAAGAAGAAAAAAATGCTTGCCGTGCTGCTTGACCCTGAGAAATGTGTCGGTGAAGTATTAAGAAAGACATTAGCGCAACTTGAAAAAACTCTTCCCGACTTACTACTAATTGGCGGCAGTTCTAAATCCTGCTCTACTAATGCTCTACTTACCACATTACAGACTATTAAAACGCCTAAAATTCTATTCCCCGGCGATGCTTCGCAGTTTTCTGAAAAAGCAGACGGAATTTTGTTCCTTTCTCTTATTTCCGGACGAAATTCGGATTACCTTATCGGACAGCATGTACAATCAGCTTTACAAATTAAGGCATCACGGATAGAAGTTATTCCTACCGGCTACATTCTTATTGATGGAGGTACAGACTCTTCCGTAAGCAGAATAAGCCAAACCCGTCCCATTGCTGCCGATGATATTCAAAAAGCTACAGCTACTGCCGTAGCAGGTGAATTGCTTGGAATGAAAGCAATCTACCTAGAAGCCGGAAGTGGCGCTAAAAATCCCGTTGTAGCCGAAATGATTGCCACAGTAAAAAAACACTTAGACATTCCTCTAATAGTGGGCGGTGGTATTAAAAGCAAAAAGCAGCTAAAAACCGCCTTCGAGGCTGGGGCTGACTTGGTAGTGGTGGGAAATATCTTTGAGAGCGATCCAAATAAAATAAATGAATTTGTAAACTTTACACGAGATTTTAACAGTGAAGAAAGATAGAAAAAAACGAATTTTAGCAATCATCCTACTGGCTAACAAAATCTTTTACTAAGACTTTAAATCTCAATTTTGAACAAATATTTATTTTTAACTAAATCCTACACTTATTTTTCGTATCTTTGCAGACTAAACTCTTAAATTTAACAAAAATGATGAAATCAAAAACTTTCTTTTTATCACTATTTTTAGTGTGTTTTACTTTCGGCTTTGCTCAAGTATCACAATTCACTCCTTACGATGAACTTCCCGAGCTAAACAAAAGCTACAAACCTGTTTACTCTGACAACATGCCCGAATGGGGAAAAATGCTCTACCAGTACCCCATCAACTTTAATGAGGTTGACAGAGCTTTTGTGAAATGGGAAGCTGCCAACAAAGACAAAAAAACGGCTCTGATGCGCTGGTTCAAAATCTGGCGAAAAGCAATTACGCCGTATGTTGATGCCGATGGTGAAATTAACATGCCAAGCATCGAACTTATTAATCGAAACTTGATGCGTGCACAAGCCAACTCTAGAAAGCCGTTTCGAGCTCCTGCTGTAGGCAACAATTCCAACTGGACTTTTTGGGGACCAAAAGAAACCTTTTTCCTAAATGATGGTAGTACAGAAACTCCAAAGCCGGCTCCTTGGCAAGCAAACGTATATTCATTTGATGTTACGGACAAAGACCCGAATTTACTTTACGCCGGAACGGAAACCGGATTCGTAAATAAAACTACCGACAAAGGGCAAACCTGGCAAATCACAGGACTAAACTATCCATTTGGTGGTGGTGTAGGTGCTATAGCCATTCACCCTGAAAACTTAGACACCGTTTTAGTGGGTGCCGGAAGAGCTATTCATATTACAAAAAATGGTGGAAAAACATGGGAAAGAGCACAAGTAGGATCAAATTTCGGCTACGTAAACAGAATGAGATACGATTACAACAACCCGAATAATGCAATTGTAGCTGGTTCCAACGGCATTTATTATAGTATTGATGCCGGAGAAAGCTGGAGAAGATGCTCCTATTCAGACACTTGGGACGTTGAATACAAACCCGGACAAAGCGACACTCTATTTGCTCTAACTAAAAACTCTAGTAACTATTTTGAAGTACGACATTCATTTAACGGTGGCAAAAGCTTTAGCGTTATGAAAAGTTTCCCGGACAGTTTAATACAACATTCCGGTGGTCTTTTAGCTGTAACTCCGGCAGCACCGAACTCCCTGTTTGCAATAATGCTTACCGAAAATGCTAACGGACGTCCATACGTTTATGAAGGAATCCTTACGGGTGATGATTGGGTTTGGGAAAGAAGACATATCGGTTCAGATGGAGCATTTACAAGCGATAAACTTACAAATGGACAAGGCTACTTTGACTTGGTTCTCGAAGTTTCTCCAAGAAATAAAAACATGGTTTTTGCCGGAACTACTACTTTATTTAGGTCAACTACGGGCGGTAGATATTTTTCACCTACAGGTGGTTATGCAGGCAAATTCCCCGTGCATCCGGACATTCAAGATATGAAAATACTTGCCAATGGCGACACTTGGGTAGCTACGGATGGAGGTATGAACCTGAGTACGGATAATTTCACATCATTAAATTATCACTTTCCACTAAACAATATGCTTGTAGGGTCTGACTTTTGGGGTTTCCACCAAGGTTGGAACGAAGACTTGATTGTAAGCGGTAGATATCACAATGGAAACACTGCAATATCCGATTTCTATGGCGACAAAGCATTAAGAATGGGTGGTGGTGAATCACCAACAGGTTGGGTTCTTCAAGGTAAAAGCCGCCACGTAGTATTTGACGACTTGGGTAGCGGTTGGATTTTACCAAAAACTGCCGAAGGCTTGGTAGAAGGTCGTTTCCAATTCTCAAAATACCCAAATATGGATGCTTACGGTGCTCTTAGAAGTAACGTGGCAACACATCCATATTATTCAGGTCAACTCTATGTGGGTAGTGATAACGCACTGTGGATAAGTAAAGACTTTGGTGCTACATTTGACAAGCTTTATGAGTTTGAAGAAAGAGTGCGATATTTTGACATCAGTACTGCCAATCCGGATGTAATTTACGTGGATATAAACGGTAAAGGACTTTACAGAAGTGATGACGGCGGACAGACATTCGTTAGAAAAAACTTGTTTGAAGGAATCAAAGGTGGAGACATACGATTTGTTATATCACCGTACAACTGTGATGTGCTATACGCATCAAGGACTCAAGATGCGTGGAATAGTGCCAGAAGTGAGGTTTACAAAACTACAAACGGAGGTACTAGCTGGGAAGTGTGGTCAAACTTTGGTAGCGAAACACTGATTAAAACCCTTGCTATACAACCCACCAGCGATGGCAAAGACCTTGTGTATGCTATAATTAACACAGTTGGATTTGTTTCCGGTGATGTAAAATACAGAAAAGACGGTGATAATACCAATTGGATAGACTTCGGTACCGGATACCCAAGTGGTATGAGAGCAAACCACGCTTACCCATTTTTCAGGGACAGCAAACTACGAATCGGCGGAAATGGCGGTGTTTGGGAAAGTCCATTAGCTGAAACCGAATTTACTCCGGTTGTAGTGCCTTGGGTAGAAAAATATGAATACAGTTCGCCTCATGACACTATTCAGTTTGATTGTCACTCTTACTTAAATCACAAAGATGCAGTTTGGACTTGGAGTTTTTCTCCTGCAGCAAGTTATATTAGTAACAAAAATGCTCGCAATCCAAAAGTTTTATTTGCTAAACCCGGAAAATACTCTGTTACTTTAAGTATCACTCAAAATGGTGTTACTACTTCAAAAACAGTAGAGAATATGATTAACGTTCGCCCAACACCATCTTTAGATGACTGCGAAAATCCGGCAAAAGTTCCAAATGAACTAATGAAAGTACTTGATGTGGATAATTTCCAACCCGGTGAAAATGGTAGTCGTGCAATAGATGGTGACATCCATACACTTTGGCATACTTCATGGAATCAGAATCCAAAACATCCACACCATATTAGTATTGACTTGGGTGAAGAGTTTAGTATTAGCAAAATAATCCATACTCCTCGCATTGACGGTGATAATGGTAGAATTAAAGATTACGAAATTTACATCTCGAATGATCCGAACAATTGGGGTAATTATGTAAAAAAAGATTCACTTGAAAACACAAGCGCTCCATCTACTATTGAAATTACACCAACAGTAGGTCGCTATGTTAAATTGATAGCATTAAGTGAAGTACAAGATCGAGGATTTACATCTATTGCAGAATTGGATTTTGTGGGTTGTAGAGTTCGTACATCAATAAATAGATATTTCAGTGATGAAAAAATTCATGCTTTCCCAATTCCGGCAAGCAATATTTTCACCGTAAAACTTCCATTCCAAAACGGCACCAACTCATATTATTACAGTGTATTTAACATGAACGGTCAGCTAATGGAATCCGGAAAAGCAAATGAAACTCAAACTTCAATTGAACTCAATGTAAGTAATTATCCTGTAGGACAATACTTTGTAACACTGAGAGATGTTGCAGGCATTAATTTCCGAGTGAAATTTATAAAGAATTAATATTTTCCTAACTTAATGACAAAAGGCTGTTTTATCAAAGACAGCCTTTTGTTTGTAAAATCCTATAAACCAAGCAACAATACAAATAAAATGAAAAGAACACTGACAATCCTTTTTCTTTTATTATTTATTTTTACAAATGTTTTCTCTGCTGAGAATGAGATTGAATTAGAATTAGATACGTTAAAAAACTTCCATTTGGATGAAGTGGTAATTTCAGGTACTCGTTGGCAACAATCATCCAGCAACATCGCTTCAAAGATAATTCAAATCAGTCCTGCAACCGTAGGCTTTCACGCACCACAAACCACTGCAGACCTTCTAACGCTTTCGGGAAAAGTCTATATGCAAAAAAGTCAACAAGGCGGTGGAAGTCCGATGATACGCGGATTTGCAACCAATAGACTTCTCTACACGGTAGATGACGTGCGAATGAATACGGCTATTTTCAGGTCGGGAAATATCCAAAATGTAATTTCCATTGACCCATACGCCATTGAAAATACTGAAGTGTTATTCGGTCCTAATTCCGTGATTTATGGTAGTGATGCTATAGGTGGGGTAATGAGTTTTCAAACTTTGCAAACGAAATTTTCCAACACTAATTCTCCACTAATTACAGGCAGTGTAAGTGGAAAATATGCAACGGCAAACAGCGAAAAAACAGCACATTTTGATATTAATATCGGTTGGAAAAAATGGGCATTACTTACAAGCATAAGCAGTTTCAATTTTGATGATTTATTGCAAGGCAGTAGAGGACCGAAAGATTATATTAAACCTTTTGCCGCAGTGGAACGAATAGACGGAAAAGATGTGGCAATAGCTAACACCAATCCCAAATTGCAGTCCCCATCGGGTTACTCGCAGTTTAACTTGATGCAGAAAGTTAGTTTCAAACCTTCTGCTGTCTGGACTGCAAACGCATCCGTTCATTATTCCGAAACATCACCCTACTCTCGTTATGATAGACACTTACGCACACGCAACAACTTGCCTCGATACTCCGAGTGGAATTATGGAAATCAAATTTGGGGAATGTATGCTTTTGATGTTAGTCACTCTCAGGCAAATATGCTCTATGACCAAGCTGCATTGAAGCTGGCAGTGCAAAATTTTGAAGAGAGCCGAATTGATAGAAACTTCAACTCTGATATAAGAACCAGACAAACAGAAAAGGTTGATGCCTATTCCGCAAATTTAGATTTTGAGAAAAAAATTGGTGGAAAAGATGAAATTTTCTACGGTTTAGAATGGGTTTATAATCATGTAAACTCATTCGGAAGTAAAACCAATATTTCAACTAAAGAAACCGGGAACAGTGCTGCCCGCTACCCAATTTCTAACTGGCATTCCGTAGCCGCTTTCGTCAGCAATCATCATAGTTTTAATAAAAAGCTAAAAGCACAGGCAGGACTTCGCTATAATGCTTTTTCTTTACACGGAACTTTTGATAAATTTACACAAAAAGAATATACTCTGCCATTTGACAATATTCATTTTCAGAGCGGTGCATTAACGGGAAATCTCGGTTTGATTTTTAGACCGGATTACACCTGGGCCATCAGCACCAATCTTTCTACCGGATTCCGGTCCCCCAATGTGGACGATATGGGAAAAATTTTTGACAGCGCACCGGGAATTGTAGTGGTACCAAACGCTAACTTGAAAGCTGAATATGCGACTAACATAGACTTAAGCGTGGTAAAAATATTGGGCGATATAGTGAAATTAGATTTGACAGGCTATTACACTTTTTTGAACAATGCGTTAGTCAGACGACCTATGCAGTTTAACGGACAAGACAGCATTCTTTACAAAGGTGAAATGAGTGCTGTAGAAGCCGTGCAAAATGCAGCTACAGCTAGAGTTTATGGATTACAAGCAGGTTTAGAAGTGAAAATTGCTGGTGGTTTTTCGGCAAGTACCGACTTGAATTTTCAAAAAGGAATTGAAGAACTCGATAACGGCGAAAAAAGTCCATCAAGACATGCAGCACCATTTTTTGGCGTAAGCCGAATTAATTACCAACACGGAAAGCTAAAAATGCAACTCAACGCTCAATATCAAGCAGAAAAATCGCACGAAGAGATGCCGCACGAAGAGAAATCCAAAACTGAAATCTATGCCAAGGATGAAAATGGAAACACCTTCGCACCAGCTTGGTGGACATTGAACTATCATGCACAATATCAAATCTGTAAAAACCTGTCTATCACAGCCGGAATAGAAAATATTCTTGATAAACGTTACAGACCATATAGCTCAGGAATTTCTGCACCCGGACGAAATTTTCTGATTTCTATAAAGGCAACGTTTTAAGCAGCCCACTAAATCATTAAGCCGCATACTTTCGAGCGTGTGGCTTCTTTTTTGAATAAATTAAGGCAGAAGGTTTGCAAATTAAGTCATTTTACTATAAGTTTGTAAGGATAAAAAACACCCATTATGACAAAAATAATTTCCCCCTCTCTACTCTCTGCGGACTTTGGAAATCTGCAAGCTGAGTGCGAAATGATAAATCGCAGTGCTGCCGAATGGCTCCATATCGACGTGATGGACGGCGTTTTTGTACCCAATATTTCCTTTGGTTTTCCGGTAATGGAAGCCGTGAAAAAACACTGCAAAAAAACGCTAGATGTACACCTGATGATAGTGGAACCTGAAAGATATGTGGAACGCTTTGTAAAAGCAGGTGCTGAAATTCTTACCGTGCATTTGGAAACTCTGAAAGATCCTGCCGAAACGCTGAAAATGATGCGTGCCTTGGGTGTAAAAGTAGGGATTACCATTAATCCCGATATTCCCGTAAGCCAATTGCGTGGACTAGTTGACAAAGTGGATATGGTGCTGCTGATGTCTGTTTTTGCAGGTTATGGCGGACAGAAATTTATTGAAGAAACCTACTCGCGCATTGAAGAATTGAAAGCGATTATTACCGATGAAAATCCGAACTGCCTAATTCAAATTGACGGTGGTGTAAATACCGAAAATGCACCGAAGCTTTTTAATGCAGGGGTACATATACTTGTTGCCGGAAGTGCTGTTTTCAAATCTGAGAATCCGCTTGCAACCATCGAAACGATGCTTAGATAATTCAAAATCTTTCGTTCCTTACTAAAACACTTATGAGCCTACTGCAACGCACACCGTTTTTTCAACTGTTGCTTGCGCTTGTTGCAGGCATCATTTTATATCAGTATATCCAAATTCCGCTGGATATTTTGATAGGTTTATTGGTAGTTAGCATTTTTATTATCGTCCTATCTTTCTTCTTAGAAAAATCCACTTCTCAATATCGTTTAAGACATATTTTTGGAATTGGCGTAATTTTATGCACTACTACAATTGCCTATTACCTCTGCCTTAGTTTTGAGCAAAGAAACAACTTTACCGAGCTTAATCATCGAGCTATTTACGAAGTAGAGCTAACTTCCGCACCGCAAGAAAAAGAACGCTCCTATTCCGTTCAAGTCAAACTTCTACAACGCTACAACAGCATTTCGACTACACCTGTTAACGGCAATGCGATGGTTTATATTCAAAAAGATAGCTTGGCTAGTGAGTTACTGCTTGGCGATAGACTGATGATTGACGCCGAATTCAAAGCGTCGGATGGCGTACAAAATCCGAATGGATTTGATTATGCAAAGTACTTAAAACGTCAAGGCGTAGGTGCCACGGTTTATCTCGCAAGTGAAAAATGGAAAAAGACAGGACAAAACACGGCTTTCTCTCTAAAAAGATTTGCCAATAAATGCCGAAACTACCTGCTTGAAATTTATAAGAAATATGGTATAATAGATGCGGAATTTGCTGTTTTGGCAGCGCTGACATTGGGATTTACCGACAGTTTAGAACCGGATATATATCAACTTTACAGTCATACAGGTGCTGTACATATACTTTCGGTAAGTGGACTTCATGTGGCAATTGTCTATGGAGCAATCTATTTTATCTTAGGCTTTTTGAAAAGAAATCGCCGTCAAAAAGTTGCTCGTTTGTTAATTTCCATTGTTTTTATTTGGGCGTATGCCATTATTACCGGACTTTCACCAGCGGTACTTCGAGCTTCTATGATGCTTTCCATTGCAGCATCAGCAACCCTATTCAATCGCCGACCTCAAATTTATAACAGCGTGCTGGCTTCGGCATTTCTCCTACTACTATTCAATCCGAATTTGATTTTTAATATCGGATTTCAGCTAAGCTATTCAGCCGTTCTAAGCATTGTAGCCTATCAAAAAGCCATTTCTAAACTCTACGTTCCGACCAATAAGTTTGTAAAATCTATTTGGGATTTGACTTCGGTTTCCATAGCCGCACAACTCGGCACGGCACCTATTTCTATCTACTATTTCAACCAATTTCCAAACTATTTTCTACTCACAAATTACGCAGCCATTCCGCTTTCCACGATTATTATCTACGGTGCTATTTTGCTACTTTTTATCTCCTTTATTCCATTTCTTGCAACAGTTGTGGCATTTCTTGTAAAATGGATGATTTGGACAATGAATTTTGTATTGGGATTAATCGTCAGTTTACCCGGCTCTATAAGCATTATCAGTATTACTTCCCTGCAAATGATGATGCTGATTGCAGCTATTCTGTTTTTCACTTCATTTGCATACAATAAAAAATTCGCACCGCTTGCCATCGGATTAAGTTTGATTTTGGGATTTTTTGTCAATCTTGCCTGGCGACAATATCAAAGCATCGATGGCTCGAAAATGATTATTTTCTCAGATAACCGAACACCGATTGTCAATTTTATTGATGGGAAAAAGAACTACGTTTACACTTCCGACGAGTTGAAAGCCTTGAATGTGGGCAATGCCTATTGGCGCTCGTCTTTGCTTGAAACGCCTAAATTTATTCAGAAAAACGAGTGGTTTGAGGATGGATTTGCCTGTTTTAAGGGAAAAAGAATTTTGGTATTGAAAGACGATTTACTTCGCTATAAAACAAGCAAACAACCACTTGAAATCGATTATTTGATTATTGCCAATCGGCTTCGACCACGAATAGATGAAATTCTTGAGCTTGTTGTTCCACAGAAAATTATTGTAGATAAAAGTATTAGTCAATGGTACACGAATAACATCAAAGAGACTTGCGAAGAAAAAAATATTGCATTTTACTCTGTAGCTGAGAGTGGCGCATATGTGGAAGATTTTTAGAGAAAATTTAACAACCCAAGGACTGGCTTCGAGCTAGTCTTTGGGTAAGTGTACAAATATCCCATCTTTTTTTGCTATTTTTGCAAATTAAATCCTAATTTACTTAAAATGATTTCAAAAGTTATAGCCGAAGAGTTGGTTCACAAAGCCAAACGAGAAATAGACGATGCAGACAATATTGTTATTGTTTCTCACTTCGGACCTGATGGAGATTCGCTCGGTGCATCACTCGGTTTGTGGCATTTTTTAATGACTTTGGAAAAAGAAGCCACTGTAGTTGTGCCTTCACCGCCACCCGGTTTTTTGATGTGGATGCCGGGTGCTGATAAAGTGATTGTTCACGCATTTGATAAAGAAAAAGCAGAAACTGCCATTGAAAAAGCTGATTTGATTTTTGCTTTGGATTTTAACACGCCAAGCCGATTGGGGTATATGGCTGATTCGGTAGTCAATTCAAAAGCTCCAAAAATAATGGTTGACCACCACCTAAATCCAGACAAGGAGTTCGCACATATCATTATTTCCCATCCGGAAATATCCTCTACAAGTGAATTGGTGTTCCGACTGATTTGTAGAATGGGACATTTTTCAGATATAAATTTAGGCTGTGCAGAGTGTGTTTACACCGGAATGATGACCGACACGGGCGGATTTACCTTTAACTCCAATCACGAAGAAATTTATGCCATTATCTACGAACTGATAAAAAAAGGCATTGATAAAGACCTTATTTACAGACGTGTATATGACACTTTTTCAGAGCACCGCATGCGTTTGCAAGGATACTGTATTTACAAAAAAATGAAGATTTATCCCAAATATCAAGCCGCACTTATCACGCTAACTGCCGAAGAAATGAAGGAATTTAGCTATGTAAATGGTGATTCAGAAGGCTTCGTAAATCTTCCGCTATCTATTGATGGTGTGATTTTCTCGGTTTTATTGCGTGAAGATCCCGACAAAATTAAAGTGTCTCTTCGCTCGCAAGGCACATTTCCGGCAAATAAATTTGCCGAAGAAATTTTTAACGGCGGCGGACATCTAAATGCTTCTGGTGGCGAAAGCTACACGACAATGGAAGAAGCTATCCAAAAATTTGAAGAAGGATTGCCAAAATACACTAAATATTTAGAATAAGCCTTCACATCACACTCAGAATGAAATATCTAATTATACTCGGCGATGGAATGGCTGACGAACCTATAGCATCGATGGGGAATAAAACGCCACTTCAAGCTGCTAACAAACCAAACATCGACCGTTTGACAAAAATGGGTCGTTGTGGCATGCTGGATACGATTCCTGAAGGATTTTCGCCGGGAAGTGAAATAGCCAATCTATCGGTGCTTGGCTACAATGTAGCAAAAGTTTATGAAGGGCGTGGAACGTTGGAAGCTGCCAGTATGGGTGTGGATGTGGCTGAAGGTGAGATGGCTATGCGTTGTAATTTGGTTTGCATTGACGGCGACATTCTCAAAAACCACTCAGCAGGACATATTAGCACAGCGGAAGCAAGAGAGTTGATTCTTTTTTTACAAGAAAAGTTAGGAAATGAGGTGGTAAGTTTTCATCCGGGTGTGTCGTATCGTCATGTTCTAAAAATGAAAAACGGCAATAAAAACATTGATTGCACACCGCCACACGATGTTCCTTTAAAAGAGTATAAACCGCTGCTAATCAAGGCAAAAACTGAAGAAGCCAGACCTACAGCTGACTTCCTGAATGACTTGATTTTCAAATCGATGGAGCTTTTGGAAAACCATCCGATTAACCTAAAGCGTGCGGCAGAAGGAAAGGATAAAGCCAACAGCATCTGGCTCTGGTCACCGGGTTACAAACCTTCAATGGAACATCTGTTGCCGGAATTTGGACTGAAAAACGGTTTGGTAATTTCGGCAGTGGACTTAATAAAAGGGATTGGCGTGTATGCAGGCTTGAAAAACATCGACGTGGAAGGCGCTACAGGACTTTACGACACCAATTACGAAGGAAAAGTACAGGCTGCCATTGATGCTTTGCGAAATGATGATTTTGTCTATTTACATATCGAGGCAAGCGACGAAGCCGGACACGAAGGTGATGCAGAACTGAAAAAGAGAACGATAGAAGATTTGGATAGCCGTGTGGTAAAGCCGATTTTAGAGGAATTACTCAATTGGGATGAATCGGTAACGATAGCACTACTTCCCGACCACCCGACACCTTGCAATATTCGCACGCACTCGGCTGATCCAGTGCCTTTTGTGATTTTCAAAACAGGAAATAAAGCCGATGAAGTAATAAGTTACGATGAGTTTTCCTGTAAAAAAGGAAGTTACGGTCTGTTGAAAGGACGAGAATTTATAGAAACATTTTTTGAGAAATAATCAAATTTTCGAGCTAATAATTCGAAAGAGAAGTTGCAAACTGAAGGAATAAAATATACGGGCTCCAAGAAAAAAATCATTCCCTATATCGTTCAAATCATTAGCGAATTAGAGCATGTAAAGACCATTTTGGACGGTTTCAGCGGGACTACGCGTGTGTCGCAAGCTTTTGCACAATTGGGTTACAACACCACGGCCAACGATATTTCGCACTGGTCGGAAGTATTTGCAACTTGTTACTTAAAGTCCAATCATTCAGACAAATATTATCAAGAAATTATTGATTATCTCAATAATTTGCAGGGATTTGACGGTTGGTTTACGGAAAATTACGGAGCAGACGAGGCTGAAAACAAAAGACCTTTTCAACGCAAAAACACGCAAAAACTGGATGCGATAAGAGAAGAAATAGATAAGCTTGATTTAGAATGGGAAGACAAATGTGTCATTCTCACAAGTCTAATCTACGCTTTGGATAAAGTGGATAGCACGCTTGGTCATTTTGTAGCTTATCTTAAAAAATGGGCGCCGCGCTCGCATAACAATTTGTTACTGAAATTACCCAAACGATTTCCGCTGACAACTGAAAACGAAGTTATCCGAGGGGATATTTTTGATACGATTGCGAACAACGAGTATGATTTGGCTTATTTTGACCCGCCTTACGGCTCGAACAACGAAAAAATGCCGCCAAGCAGGGTTCGATATGCTTCTTATTATCATATTTGGACAACCGTTATACTAAATGACCGACCGAAGCTTTTTGGAAATGCAAATCGCAGGGAAGATACACGTGATACAAAATCTGTCTCTGTATTTGAAGAATTTAGAAAAGACGAAAACGGACATTTTATTGCTATTCAAGCACTTAGGAAACTTATTGAAGAAACCAAATCAAAATATATCTTGCTTTCGTACAGTTCCGGCGGTAGAGCAACAAAAGATGAACTGTTTCAGGCAATTAACGAAAACGGAAAATTACTAAACATCGTCGAAATCGACTATCAACACAACGTTATGTCTAATATGCGTTGGTCAAACGAGTGGGTCAATAGCGACGGAAAACATAAAGAATATTTGTTTTTAATGGAAAAATAATCAATAGAAACATGAAATATTACAGCACCAACAACCCCGGAATCCAAGTTTCATTGGAAGAAGCCGTTGTCAAAGGTTTAGCGGATGATAAAGGGCTTTTTATGCCGGAAAAAATTAAAAAACTTCCTGATGAGTTTTTTGAAACTATCGGCACGCTTTCGTTTCAAGAAATTGCGCTGGAAGTAGCAAAGGCGTTTTTTGATGAAGACATTGAAGTCGATGCACTTGAAAAAATTGTGAATGATACGCTGAATTTCGACACGCCGCTGGTAAAAGTGGAAAAGGATATCTACAGTTTGGAACTGTTTCACGGACCGACTTTGGCTTTTAAGGATATCGGAGCTCGATTTATGTCGCGCGTACTGGCTTATTTTATTCAAAAGCAAGCTAAAAACGAACTTGTAAACGTGCTTGTAGCCACTTCGGGTGACACAGGAAGTGCCGTTGCCAATGGATTTTTGGGTGTGGAAGGCATTCATGTTTATGTGCTTTATCCGAAAGGAAAAGTGAGTAAAATTCAGGAAAGTCAGTTTACCACTTTGGGCAAAAACATCACTGCTCTCGAAGTTGACGGAACTTTTGACGACTGCCAACGATTGGTTAAAACTGCCTTTTTGGACAAAGAGTTAAATGAAAAAATGCGTCTGACTTCGGCTAATTCCATCAACGTGGCTCGTTTCCTTCCGCAAGCTTTCTACTATTTCTATGCTTACTCGCAACTTCGCTCGATGAACCCGAAATTGGGAATTGACGAACTTGAAACGGTGATTTGTGTACCAAGCGGAAACTTCGGAAATATCACTGCCGGACTTTTCGCAAAAAAAATGGGACTTCCCGTTAAACGTTTTATCGCTGCCAATAACCGCAACGATATTTTCCTAAAATACCTTCAAACAGGAACTTATACCCCGAAACCTTCCGTTGTAACTATCGCGAATGCCATGGACGTGGGCGACCCGAGTAACTTTGTGCGGATTTTGGATTTGTATAATCATTCCCATGCGGAAATTGCTGCCGAAATCAGCGGTGTAAGCTACACCGACGAAGAAATTGCGGACGGAATTCGTGCTTGTCTGAGCAAAAACAGCTACCTACTTGACCCGCACGGTGCTTGCGGATATTTAGCATTGAAAGAAGGATTAACGGAAGACGAAAAAGGAATTTTCCTTGAAACGGCGCATCCTGCTAAATTTGCAGAGACAGTGGAAGAAATCATCGGTAAAAAAGTGGAAATCCCGCAAAAACTGCAAAAATTTATGAAAGGGAAAAAGCAAAGTATTGAATTAGGTGCTGATTTTGATGGTTTTAAAGAGTTTTTGATGGGTAGATAACTCTAATTTTAACAGCAAATCATTTTACGCAAAGGAATTGAAAAATTTTCAATTCCTTTTGCTTTTTTCAGGAAATGAAGTTACTTTTACAAAAAATCTTACACCATGAAAACAAAACTATTTTTTACCGTTTTTCTACTGTCAATATTTTCTGTTTTTTCTCAAAACAACGACAGTACACTTTTGAAGGAAATTCAAAAACTGAATGACAAACTGGATAACTACCAACATACGTTTGACCAAGTACTTAAAAACATCGATGATGTGCTCTGGTTTGAGCGAGTGAGCGATGTTGCTTACATCGACAAAGTGCGGATTGCGACCACGCCACGCTGGAAGCCGAGAACTCCTGACGACCGTTTTGCAGGAAATAAGTTGCAGATTTACAGCTACGTTTTTATTCCCAAAAACATCAATCCTGAAAAGAAATATCCGTTGATTGTGCTGCCACACGGTGGTGTACATGCCGATTTCACCACGTATCACACACATATTGTCCGCGAAATGATGGCACAAGGCTATATTGTGGTAGCGCCAGAGTACCGTGGCAGTACGGGTTACGGCAAAAAGTACTACGAAAACATCGACTATGGCGGGCGGGAAAATGATGATGTGCTGGCAAGTCGTGATTATATGCTTGAAAATTATAGTTTTGTGGATAAAGAGCGCGTGGCAGTGGTGGGTTGGAGTCATGGTGGAATGATTGCGTTGATGCAAATTTTACTCAATCCTGATGGATATAAATGTGCTTTTGCAGGTGTTCCGGTTAGTGATTTGCACAATCGGCTCGAGTCACACGATGAAAGTTATACCAAGTATTTCTCTGCCGATTATTTTATCGGACAAACACCGGATGAAAATCCGCAGGAATACACGCGTCGCTCACCAACTCACTATGCAAAAAACCTGAACAAACCGCTCCTAATCCACACCAACACGAACGACAACGATGTGTATGTGGAAGAAGTGAAACTGATGATAGATAGTCTAAAATATCACGGAAAGGATTTTGAGTATCGGATTTTTGAAAATTCATCGGGTGGTCACAGCTTTGACCGAATAGATATGAAAGAAGCGACCGATATTCGCTTTTCAATCTATAAGTTTCTGGAAAAACACCTAAATCCGCCTAAACCTTTTAAGAATGCAAAAGCAATGCGGAAAGCGGGATATAGGTTTGATTGAGTTAGTTATTTTATCAAAAATCTTTTCGAATTCCCCTGCACACCATATCCAATCTCATGATTTATTTCCGACAATGATTTTTCCAAAACTTTTAAGTCGTCTTCATCGCTCTGTTCGGAAACAGGTTTATTTTCATAAAGGAAATAATCATCCCGATATTTGCGTGGTGTGATATTGGGCATCAGCACATTAGCACCGATTTGGATGGCGCGCATACGGGCATTTTTCTCGATAGATTGCAGAGCGGTAGTGGATGCGATGTTAATATCCGGCATTAAAAGACGTAAAATCGCTACCATTTTCAGTGCTAAATTCAGCCTTTTTCCTAACGGTAACAATTCATCTTTATATTGATACAAAGGCGTTTGATGATGCTCGATGTAGGGTCCCATCCCGCACATCACTATATTGAAGTTTTTCATAAAAAGCAGGTCGTCCGCCAAATCTTCCACCGTCTGAAATGGTAAACCAATCATCACACCTGTACCTACTTGGTAACCAATAGCTTTCAAAGTTTCAAGCGCCTCAATTCGTTTTTCTATGCTGTGTTTGGGTGTGTTGGGGTGAAGTTTCCGATAAAGCTCTGGATTAGATGTTTCAACACGAAGTAAGTAGCGTATCGCACCACTTTCAAACCATTTTCGGTAGGTTTCTTCCGTTTGTTCTCCGCAAGAAAGGGTTACACCTATTTCGCCGTTGGATATTTCCCTTGTTTTCTGTAAAATTCGATTGATTTTTTCGGTAAAAGCCGAACTTTGCAGTTCGCCGGACTGAATAGCCACCGAGCCGTAACCGTTTTCATAGGCAAAACGAACAGCCTCCAAAATTTCCTCTTCGTTAATCACATAACGATGAACGGCTGAATTGGATTTCCGAATACCGCAATAGTAGCAATCTTTATCGCAAACATTAGACATTTCTATCAATCCCCGCAAGTAAACAGTATTACCTACATTTTGCAATTTGACTTGCGATGCACGTGCAAAAAGTTCCTGCTCCTCCTCACCGGACGAGTTAAGAAGATTGATAATATCATTTTTAAAAAGTTGGGACATATTCTTGTTTGCTTACTATTCCAAAAGTAAGAATTTACCTAAACACCTCAGTTGCACGCTCGAAAATTCCATTTACATAAGCCAAAGTCATCCCGTAGTTCGTAACAGGAATTCCTGCCTCCACAAAAGGCTTCAAGCGATTAAGCAGTTGCTTTCGAGTAACCATGCATCCGCCACATTGGATTACCAATGCATAAGTCCCCCCTTGGGGGAATTTAGGAGGGCTTGGATTTAGGGGGGCGGGGGCTAATCCCGACACAACATCAAACTCCAATTTTTTCCCCGTATATTTCTGCAATAATTTCGGAATTTTCACCCTTCCTATGTCATCGCAACTTGTTTGGTGCGTACAACTTTCAAGGATTAAAACACGGTCGCCGTCGTTTAGCTTGAGTATATACCGTGTTCCTTTCAGGTATTGCTCAAAATCGCCTTTCAGTCGTGCAAAAAGAATACTAAAACTCGTCAGCGGAATATTCTCCGGCAAAATCTCCGACACATAATCAAAAATTGAACTATCCGTAACAGCCAAAGCAGGTGTAATGCCAAGTTTAAGGAAATCAGCTATTCCGGTATCTTTCACCACAATCGTTATACAGTCGTTATCCAACAAATTTCGGATGGATTGATTTTGTGGTAAAATCAATCTGCCTTCAGGTGCTGCGCTGTCAATTGGCGTGATTAACAAAACTACATCTTTCGGCTTTACCAACCCGCCGAAAAGAGATTTTTTTTGTTGCCGGAATTTTGGAATAAGTTCTTTGATTTTCTCAATCAAAGCATCTTTTCCTTGATCGTTAATCGTGGTAAAATCAACAATTTCTGCTTGTGTGATTTGTCGGATAGTATCAATTGATGCCTGTTCCAACATCTCCAAATCGCTCTTATTGTGTACAATCAAATAGGGCGTATCGAAATTTTCAAACTCTTTAATCAGCTCTTTTTCATAGCTGTCAAAGCGATTTTCTGAAATCAGCAACACCGCACAATCAACATTTTTAATGGTGTTTTTGCTTTTTTGCACACGTTTTTGACCCAAATCGCCTTCATCGTCAATCCCGGCAGTATCCACTACTATCACCGGACCAAGTCCCAAAATTTCTACCGATTTCCGCACCGGATCGGTTGTTGTTCCCGGAACTTCCGAAACAATAGCAATATCCTGTCCGGTCAACAAATTAATTAATGAGCTTTTTCCTGTATTTCTACGACCAAAAATGCCGAGAAAAAGAGAAGAACTTGCCCCCTCGCCCCCTGAAGTGTGAATTTTGGGTGTATAAATATCTGACTTTTTATTCATTATCATTCTTTAATTTTGAAATTACAGAACTGTAACTTTAAAATAACATAAAAAATTTGTACAATCTGTGTAAATAATTTGTGTCAATCCGTGTTCTATTAACATTAAAAATACAAATCCCTTTCACCCTGTTTTACTCTTTCAAGTCGCTCACGTAGTGATTTCTGCATTTGCTCGCTCACGTCTGTCATGTTATCCTCTATCACTTTCCAACCTTTTTCGGCAGTTTCAGCAGGTGCATAGTCTTCCAAGTATTCCGCCAAAGTTAGCATCGCATTCGGGGTACAAAAACGCTTTATAAAACCGGGAACGGAAAATTCCATAAAATGCTCTCCGGTACGTCCCGCACGGTAGCAAGATGTACAGAACGATGGCAGCATACCTTGGTCGAGCAAGTCATCGATGATTTCATTTAGTGAACGGTCATCGTTAATACGAAACTGACCTTTGTTTAGGTCGTGATTTTTCTCCTTTTCCACGTAACTTCCAATCTCAATTTTCGTTCCGCCGTCAATTTGTGAAACACCGTACTGAATAAGTTCCGTACGTAATTGCGCCGGTTCACGAGCAGTCAAAATCATTCCGGTATAAGGCACTGCCAAACGCAAAATAGCCACCAAGCGTGCAAAATCCTCATCCGAGACAAAATATTTATCTCCCATGTCAAGCATCGATGCGTCTTTTATTCGCGGGAAAGAGATGGTATGCGGACCCACATTGTAGCAAGCTTCCAGATGATTGGTGTGGCGCACAAGTCCGAGCACTTCAAATCGCCAGTCGTACAAACCAAACAAGGCGCCAATTCCCACATCATCCAATCCAGCTTCCTGTGCACGGTCAAGCGAAGTAAGACGATAGTCAAAATCTGCTTTTTTACCTCGCAAGTGATAGGTTTTGTAAGCTTCTCTATGGTAGGTTTCTTGAAAAACTTGGAACGTACCTATCCCTGCCTCTTTTACCATGCGGAAACCTTCGATATCAAGCGGTGCAGCATTGATATTCACACGGCGAATTTCGCCGTTTCCTTTTTTCACGGAATAAGCCGTTCGAACCGTTTCGGCAATAAACTCCGGACTGTATTGCGGATGTTCGCCATAAACCAAAATCAAGCGTTTCTGTCCGTTATCTTCCAAAGCTGCCACTTCAGCAACCAACTCGTCGTGGTCAAGCGTTTTACGAACTTGCTGTGAGTTAGATGCGCGGAAACCGCAATAGGTGCAATTGTTCGAGCATTTATTCCCCACGTAAAGCGGCGCAAAAAGAACAATTCGATTTCCGTAAATGGTCTGTTTCAGTGTTTTTGCTCCTTCTTTTATCTCTTGAATAAGTTCCGGATCGGTTGCATTGATCAATACAGCCGTTTCTTCTAAGGAAAGCCTGTTTTTGGCAAGCGACTTAGCAATTACTTCTCTCACACGTTCAGGTGTGGAAACAGTGTTGTTAATGTAATCCCAAATTTCATCACTGTCGATAAACGATGTCATCGGCTCATCGAGAATTTTGTAAGTTTCAGGTGTAAATTTCATTTATTTTATATACTTTTAGTTCCGATAGTTATCGGGATAGACATTTAGACTGAAAAGCCGGAAGCACGAAGTAGTCCGCAGTTAACCGTTAATAAGTAGTAAAACAGTTGACAAACTAACATGTTTTAGACTGTCGACATAAACCTATCTATCTGATAAAAAGACAATAAACTTAGTTACTTCCAGCTTCGTGCTTTCGGCTTCCAGCTTTTACTTCAAATACTCTGCTAAATTACGGATAATTTTCCATAATCATTTGCCTTTTAACTTGAAAAAACATATCTTTGTGCTTTATTTTTCAAAAACTTTGAGAGTTGACTATATTTCTTTTCTAGCTCTTTCAGTGAAATTCAATTAAATACTAACTATATTCAAACTAACAAAAACAGAAAAACTTATGTGGTTAATTCATTCCTCAGTAGGGAGAAAGGTTATCATGAGTGTAACCGGAATTTTTCTCATTCTGTTCCTAACATTTCACAGTATTATGAATATTACCGTGCTTTTTGGCGAAAAGGGAGATATTTATAATGATATTTGTAGATTGTTAGGAGCAAATTGGTATGCCATTATTGGTACAGCAGTACTTGCAGCTGGTTTCGTGGTGCATATTTTATATGCGTTGTATCTGACGTGGCTTAATCTGAAAGCACGCGGAAACGACCGCTATGCCGTAACTCAACGGCAAGAAGGCGTATCTTGGGCTTCTAAAAACATGTTCGTTCTCGGACTGATTATTTTTGGATTTTTGGCACTGCATTTATTCCATTTCTGGACAAAAATGCAATTAGTTGAACTAACAGCAATAGCAAAAAAAGTGAATTGGGAAACCTTAACCCAGGTTAACCCACATGATGGAGCATTTTTAATAAATGAACTATTCAGCAAACCTCTCTACAGTATTATTTACATTGTATGGCTGGCTGCACTCTGGTTTCACCTTACACACGGTGTTTGGAGTGCTTTGCATTCTATTGGTCTGAACAATAAAACATGGTTACCACGTGTGAAGAAAATTTCAAACGTATATTCCACGATAATTATTCTATTGTTCATCGCTATTCCGGTTTACTTTTTATTAGGTTTTCGGGTTTTATAATGCCGATATTTTGTTTTACTTTTAACATTTAAAGAATTATGTCAAAGAAAGATAATATTATAGATAAGGCGAAAGAAGCTGCAGCAAAAGCAGCTGATGTGATTAAAGATAAAGCCGAAGACTTAGTGGAAGATGTTCAAGAATTAGTAGAAGAAGTAAAAGAAAAAATAAGCAAAGGCGACTCAAAAAAAGCAGCAAAAACTAAAGCTACTAAAAGTGCAAAACAAAAAGTAGCTGATGTAACAGAACCTGCTAAAAAATCAGAGCCAAAAGCTACTTCCGCTACGAAAACCATCACACCGAAAGACGCCAAAATTCCGGAAGGACCACTAGAAAAAAAATGGTCTAAATATAAAGCTACTCAAAAGTTGGTTAACCCAGCCAACAAACGTCGTCTGGATGTTATTGTAGTAGGAACTGGATTAGCCGGTGCTTCTGCGGCAGCATCATTAGCTGAGTTAGGCTTCAACGTGCTGAACTTCTGTATTCAGGATAGCCCTCGCCGCGCTCACTCCATTGCTGCACAAGGTGGTATCAATGCTGCAAAAAACTATCCTAACGATGGTGACAGCATATATCGCTTATTCTACGACACAATCAAAGGTGGCGACTACCGTGCTCGTGAAGCAAACGTGTATCGCTTAGCTGAAGTGTCTAATGAAATTATTGACCAATGCGTTGCTCAAGGTGTTCCTTTTGCTCGCGACTATGGTGGCTTGCTTGACAACCGCTCATTCGGTGGTGCGCAAGTTTCTCGTACATTCTACGCTCGCGGACAAACCGGTCAACAACTTCTATTGGGTGCATACTCTGCACTTAGCCGTCAAGTAGGTAAAGGCAACGTAAAACTCTACGTTCGTTACGAAATGCTTGATGTGGTTATTGTTGAAGGACGTGCTCGCGGTATTATTGCTCGTAACTTGGTAACCGGCGAAATTGAGCGTTTCTTTGCTCACGCTGTGGTAGTAGGTACGGGTGGTTATGGAAACGCATTTTTCCTATCAACCAATGCGATGGCTTCTAACGGTTCTGCTGCTCTTCAAATGTATAAAAAAGGTGCTATCTTCGCCAATCCGGCATTCGCACAAATTCACCCAACCAGCATTCCTGTGAAAGGTGACTATCAGTCTAAATTGACCTTGATGTCGGAAAGTTTGCGTAACGACGGACGTATTTGGGTACCAAAGAAAAAAGAAGATGCCGAAGCTATTCGTGCAAGAAAATTAAAACCAACAGATATTAAAGAAGAAGACCGCGACTACTACTTGGAACGTCGTTATCCGGCTTTCGGTAACTTAGTACCTCGTGACGTTGCGTCACGTGCAGCCAAAGAACGCTGTGATGCAGGTTACGGTGTTGGAGCTACCGGACTGGCAGTATATCTTGACTTTGCTCACGCTATTAATCGTTTGGGTAAAGACGTAGTAGAAGCTCGTTACGGCAATTTGTTCCAAATGTATGAAAAAATCGTGGACGACAATCCGTACGAAACACCGATGATGATTTACCCTGCTATCCACTACACCATGGGTGGTATTTGGGTGGACTACGAACTAATGTCAACTGTTCCGGGTCTGTTCTGTATTGGTGAGGCTAACTTCTCAGATCACGGTGCAAACCGCTTGGGTGCATCTGCATTGATGCAAGGTTTGGCAGACGGATATTTCATTCTGCCTTATACTATTCAAAGCTATCTGGCAGACCAGATTCAGGTTCCACGTATGAGCACTGACCGCGAAGAATTTGCGCAAGCTGAAAAAGACGTTACCGACAGAATCAACAAAATCATGAGTATTCAAGGAAAACGCTCGGTGGACAGCATTCACCGTGAGTTGGGACTTATCATGTGGGATCACGTAGGAATGGCTCGTACAGCAGAAGGTTTAAAAATCGGTTTGGAAAAAATCAAAGAAATCCGTAAGGAATTCTGGAGCAATGTATATGTACCGGGTAAAGCAGACAGCTTAAACTTAGAACTTGAAAAAGCACTTCGTTTGGCAGACTTTATCGACATAGGTGAATTGATGGCTCGTGACGCATACCTTCGTGAAGAGAGCTGCGGCGGACACTTCCGTGAAGAGCATCAAACACCGGAAGGTGAAACTTTGCGTGATGACAAAAACTTCGCATACGTATCTTGCTGGAAATATACCGGCGAAGGCAATGAGCCTGAACTGATTAAAGAACCACTTGATTACGAATTTGTTGTAAGAGAACAACGTAATTATAAATCATAGTTCAGAAGACGAGTGGACAAGTTTACGAGTAAACGAGTTGACAAGAAGACGAGTTTACGAGAAACGAGAATAGATTTTAGAAATAGTTTCATAATAACTTGTCCATCTCTAATTCTAAAACATCTTTGAAATAAATAAATCAAAAAACGCAGTTTACTCGTACACTTGTTTACACGTAAACTAAAAACTATAACTAAAATGACACACAAGAATTTGATAGTATGGCAGAAGTCTATCGATTTGGTTGAGAAAATCTACAACCACACCGATAGCTACCCAAATGAAGAACTTTATGGGTTGACTTCGCAAATGCGTCGTGCTTCTGTTTCTATTCCTTCAAACATTGCAGAAGGACATGGAAGATACTCTCAGAAAGAACTTGTGCGTTTCTTATTTATTTCATTGGGTTCAGCATCAGAATTGGAAACTCAAATTATTATTTCTAAAAGAATTCGTTTTATAAATGAAGATGTTTACAATGAACTAAACAACCTCGTCTTAGAGATAATAAAGATGCTTTCAAGTCTGATAAAATCTAAGAATAATGGTACATTAATCAATCCTGATGATGAACCGATAACAAATAAAAATTAAAAATCTTTCTTAATTGAGCAAACATCAACAACACAGTTTCTTGTTTACTTGTTTACATGTTTACTCGTTTACTATAAAGATATGAAAAGAAATTTAAATCTTACGCTAAAAGTATGGCGTCAAGCCGGTCCGAAAGCAAAAGGAGCTTTTGAGACCTATCAATTAAAAGATGTTTCACCTGATTGCTCTTTCCTTGAAATGATGGATATTCTGAATGAGCAACTAATCAATGAACATAAAGAACCTGTGGCGTTTGACCACGACTGTCGTGAAGGTATCTGCGGTATGTGCGGACTTTATATCAACGGACATCCACACGGAATGGACGGCGAAATAACCACCTGCCAACTGCACATGCGTAACTTTAAAGATGGCGAAACAATCACAATCGAGCCTTGGCGTTCAGCCGGATTCCCAATCATTAAAGACTTGATGGTGGACCGTGGTGCTTTCGATAAAATCATCCAAGCCGGTGGTTTCGTATCGGTTAATACCGGTGGTGTACCTGACGGAAATGCCATTCCAATTCCGAAAAAAGATGCTGACGAAGCTATGGATGCTGCATCCTGTATCGGTTGTGGTGCGTGTGTAGCTGCTTGTAAAAACGGTTCAGCTATGCTGTTCGTTTCTGCAAAAGTAAGCCAATTAGCACTTCTTCCACAAGGTAAAGTAGAAGCTAAAGCACGCGCTAAAGCTATGATTGCTAAAATGGACGAACTTGGTTTCGGAAACTGTACGAACACAGGTGCTTGTGAAGCAGAATGTCCGAAAAACGTTTCTATCTCGCATATTGCAAGACTGAACAGAGAGTTCTTGAAAGCAAAAATCAGAGACTAACGATACTTTTTTTTTAACTGCGGGAGTGCGTTTCACTCCCGTTGTTTCTTTAAAGGAAACTTATTGGATACAATCCTTTTATAAAATCGTTGTTATTTAAAATTTGGTAAGTTATGAAATCAAAAACAAGAATTCTATTAGTTGCAATCGTAGCATTGTCAATGATTAGTATGCCTTCGTTTGCTCAATTGAAATTAGGATTAAAAGGCGAAGTGGGATTAAACAAACCTACTTTTAGTAGTGAGGCATTCAAAGTTGAAAATATGAACGTTTTCAAAGTTGGTCCCTCTTTAGAGGCTATATCGGAAACAGGGTTAGGACTTGATATTTCCGTATTATATAGTAACGAAAAAATGGAGGTAAAGGATTTTAAAACCGATAACTCTTTATTTGAGGTAGAAAGTCATTACCTTGATGTCCCTCTTAATTTAAAGTTCAAAATTGCTATCGCTTCCCCCTTGAAAGTTTATTTAGCTACTGGTCCTTATGCTCAGTTTAGAGTAGCCGGAGACAAGTTTAATTGGGATGAAATCTCATCTACGATTGAAGAAAAGAAGTTTCAGGCAGGAGTTAATGTAGGTTTAGGAGCTGAAATTATTAACAGTGTACAATTAGGTGTTAATTATCGTTTAAAATTGACCGATGACTATTCTTTTAGTGACCCAAAATGGGAAGATTTGTTTAACGAAAACAAAGGTTTCTGGTCAATTTCAGCAACGATATATTTTTAATAAATCAAAAATCCACCTTCTTTGAGGGTGTTTGTTTAATACATACAAAAATAGGCTGTACGAGTGTTGTACAGCCTATTCTGTATTATCTAAATTGATTATCAATTACCAGCAAACCACTTTTTCTGATTGTATTTTTCCGTTTTCTGAAATAATATTCACTATGTAAATTCCGGCTTGAGATACTTTTACCTCAAAGTCTGCAGAGGTCGAAGTAGTGGAAACAAGCAACGCACCTTTTGTATCCATTACTTGAACAGTTGAGTTGTCTGTAAAGCCACGGAAAAGAATTTTGTGCTCATCTCCAATCACCAATCCCATTTTTTTATCTTTGAAATTCAGAGTTTCAACAGAAGCACCGGTATCTACACTTCCGTTAAACACAACTACATCAAATCCCGGCATATTGAATGTCAGTTCAGCATCAATATCAAGTGCCTCACCGGTTATACCGCTGTATTGAGTTTGTCCGGCAAATGCATCAGTCAATTTTATCTTTCCGGTTACGTATGCAGGAATATCCAATGCCTCACGCAAGGTTGTTGTAAATGCTCGAACTGTTCTCGCAGGATTACGAAGTGTCAAGGTCGATTTTTCTTCATTCCACGAAGCCCAACCATATATATTTGTTTTCGAACCATCCCACGGACTTCCACCAACCCAATGCACATCGGCAAGCACATCTTCATTCTCACGATGCCACTGAATACTTAGCGCAAGTTCTTTCCACAATTCACCATTTCCGATAGTACTTATCAAGTCATTATCCAGATAGAGTTCCACCATATTCGTTCCCGATGCAAATGCACAACGCATCTCTTTGATGATTCCTTTTTTGGTAGCTTCTGAATTATCTCGAGGCATAACTGCCGGAGGTCCATTCTTTGTAACGATTAACCCGTGTGTCATCAGCGAGTTAATAGGACATAATGGTGAACTTTGTACAAAATTTTTATAAACCAACTGGTCTCTATATGTAATCCACTGCTCACGAGCATTACCTTGATTTCCTATTCTATCAAAATCATCGCGCTGACGCCATACACAATCAGAATATTTGAACCAGAAAGGTGATGCCCATGTACCAACGGTTGTATTGATAAATAAATCGGGACGCTTAGCACGTAGTGCGCCAATCACATTTAGAATACCTTCTGCATCCTCTTCATTTGATGGTCCAAAAGCCTCATACTGAGCACTGATACCATCAAACTTAAAGTAACGCATATCGTAATCGTCCACCATTTGCGAACATCTTCCAACGAAAGCATCGAAATATTCTTTATTGGATAATTGGAAATTACTGATAGCCGGACTGTGTGTACTGTTCCAGAATGCCAAACGTTGTGCTTTGGAAGAACCATAGCCGCCTACCGGACCAAGCCAAGCACCTGTACCGGCACCCTGCTCTGTAGCCAATTTATCCACGTTGGTAAATCCTTGTGGGAAACCTTTATGAAAATCCCATAAACTGTTAAAATCATCCCAACCATCGTCCCAAACAAACGCATTAACACTAACATTGTATTTATCAAACAAATTCGTTTTCCAAGCATTTACCACAGGAAGTGTCTGACTTTCCACCATTCTCTTCAACGGATCCGGGTCATTATTACGGTTAATATTCAATTCGTACCAAGAGTTGTACAGCGAGAACGAACGCCATGGAACTGCACGTTCACGTTCTATGTAAGAAAGAACAGAACGGCGAGCCTGACCTTCGGCAATAAGTCCGACAACTGTAGAAACCTCAAATTTATCGGTAGTTTTAAGTGTTGTATTGCGACTCCATTTTCCTGAAATATTTGTAACCGGATCAACCTCGGTAGGCTGAATAGCTGTAATTGTAGCAGGCGGATTGGTGGCTACCACTGTAGCACCGCCGAATGTAACCGTTCCACTACTGGTAATAGTTTCTGTCTTTGTTTCGCCAAAATAGCGTAACGTATAGACTCCTGCTGCAGGAACATTCAGCGTATAAACATTATTTTCTGCTGCATTTCCTGTGAAACCAATGTGATAATCCTTGGCAACAACAGCACCATCTTTCAATATATCAACTCCTACAAGATTCATTCTGTGTGTACCTCCGGTATATTGAAATGTAAAGCTTACGTTTCCAGCAACAGAAATATTCACCAAGCCTTCTTTTGAAGTTATTTCAGAAGCAGTAAAACCTAAAGCTAACACATCAGCAGGCGCATCAGTAACTGCTGTCCAGTCTGTAGGTTCCCAGTTTGCGGGATTATAAGTTGAGGTACTATTTGCTTTTGTTACTGTAATATTTCCGGTGCTATTAATAGTCTCTGTTTTTGTTTCGCCCCAGTAGCGCAATTTATATTCACCTGCTTCCGGAATTTCCAAGGTGTACACATTATTTGATGCCGCATTTCCGGTAAAACCGATGTGATAGTCTTTGGCAACAACAGCACCGTCTTTTATTAAGTCAACTCCTGTTAAATTCATTCGATGAGCACCGGATGCATACGCAAAACGGAATGTCCAAGTTCCAGCGTCACTAACTTTCACATGACCTTGTGATGAAACTACCTCCGACTCTTTGAATCCCAGCGCCAAAATTTCAGCCGGAATAGATTCCACAGCTACCCACGATTCAGGCGTCCAAGAATTTACTTTGAAGTTAGGATTGTATGAACCGCTTACCATGTTGAAAGCCAGCGGTGTTTCGGTACCTGCGAAAATATAGTCGGAAGCTATTACCGCACCACGTGTATTTCCAACTACCACAGGCGCCGATTTGCCGTTATTTAACACTCTGTACATCATTGGAGTAATACTCTGCATAGGGGTATCTTCTGTTGCTGTGATTTCCAACTCAGTACGCAGATAATGTGAATCATCGCGCAAAACTGCTCGCCAAATAAAGTTCAGTTTTTCATAAGACAATGTCGCTTTTAATGCCTTGCCGTTTAATGTTTTAGAGTAAACAACAGCCGAAGCATCACCAACCAAATCAACTGCCTCAATAGACTCCCAAGTCATTTGAGAAGCATCAACTTTGGTACCGTTACCCAACACAATTTGGAAGATTTCCGTTCCGGCATCCAAACTCATTTCAGTTGAACCGTTGAAAAAGAGTTTGCCTTCATCTGTTTTTTTGAATGAAGCTGAGAATAGAGCATTTGAAAATTCCCAGCCATCTGCTGTTTCGGCTAGTGAGGCTGTTCCCGCCTGAGTTGCTGAAGGGAAAACAACCGACCCTGCGAAAGCAGAATAAGGTAAGACAAGCAAAAAGAGCATAGCTATTACTCTTATTGCCAATTTGTAATTTTTCTTCATAATAAAAATAGATTAGTTAATATTAATTTGTTTAAGTTTGTTTAAGCTCCCTAAATCCCCCGCAGGGGACTTTGGGATACTGCTACTAAGCAGAGTTATAGTTTTTTATTTTTTATCTTTTATCTTCCCGCTTTGTGCTTCCCGCTTCAACATAGCACAAAAAATTTCCTCGTAGCTTTTAAGTACGGGGGTATTTTGTTGATTAAAGTTATTTTGTTAATTAATGTTAAAATAGGGGGGGGTAAACGCACTATCCGTCTCTGCCAAGCAGTTTCGGCAAGTGTTAATATATGAGATAAATAGGGCGTTCATAATCAGATTATTTAAACAATACAAATGTAGTCAGTATTTTCAATTTACGCAAATTCTGGAGTAAAGTATTTTAAATGAACAGTAGTGAGAACGGCTAAAAACACTATCCGTCTTTGCCGGACAAGTTGTGTCAAAAATACTCTGTTTTAGGATAACCTCAAAAATCAATCTTCCATTTCATATACCTTCTCTCTTACCCATTGTGCCCATTCTACGGGTGTTTTGCTTTTGTCGAAAGTAGTGTGGGGAATTGTTTTACCGATTTTCACTTTAAATCGTTTGCCTCGTTGCTTATACATTTCATCGACCAAGTAAAGCATTTCTATATTTGGCAAACCGAGTTTTGTCCGAATTCTCGAAAGGTTGTAAAAAAACTTAGAGTTTTGAGCATCAAAATAGATTGGCACGACATCTCGCTCGTACTGAACGGCTTTGGTTACAAAGGTTTTAACCCAAGGCAAATCTTGAATTTTACCTTTGATTTTTCTAGAATTTGCACCTGCCGGAAATGTTATCAAATGATTGTCCGACTTAAAAAATTCTTCCACAGCACGAGCATTTTCGCGTGCATTTCCACCTTTTCCGCCTTTATTTACCGGCAAAAACATCGTTTTCATCGGGTCTAAAAACATTAAAATGTCATTGGCAAAATATTTTACTTTCCCATCGTACTTACGCCCCACCATAAGACCGAGTACCAAGCTATCCAACCCACCCAGCGGATGATTACTTACAAAAATATAGCGTCCCTCTTTCGGCGGTAGGTTTTCCAAACCTTCAAAATCAGCACCCGAATTCAAGTGCTCAAAAATGGTTTTTTCTATAAAATCAAGATTGGTTAAACCCCGTGCTTCTTTTTCAAAAAAAGCATTCATTTCGTCTTGATGAACAATTTTTTTCAAATAGTTTACAAGAAATTTCGGTAGTTTTTTATTCGGTAGTTTAGCTTTTAGAATGCTGTCAACATCCACCCGCATTACGTTATTTTTTTCCATAAATAAAATATTTTCTACAAAAATACAATAATTGTTTTCAGAAATCAATAGGAATCAAAAAATTTCTTCCCCACTTTTCCACCACCTTCCACCCCTCTTTTCAAACAAAACAAATAACCGCTTAATTATCTGAATATTAACTCTTAAATTTTATTTTATCTGAAAATAAAATTGTTGACAAATATGTTAATAAATCTGCCGATAAATTGTTGATAACTTTGTTAATAAATATTAGTGGGGAAAAGTGGGGAATTTCAAAAATTATAACTACTTTTACCGTTGCAAAAAACTATCTATTAAGAAAATGGCCACATTTATTGGAAAATATGATGCTAAAGCCGATGTAAAGGGACGTGTATTCATTCCGTCCGTTTACAGAAAAATCCTTCCCGAAGGGGAAAGAGATCGACTTGTTATGCGAAAAGACGCCGATAACGACTGCCTTATTCTCTATCCGGAAAGCATTTGGAACAAAAAAATCGAAGAATTGAAGCGAAATTTGGACGAATGGGATGCTGATGACCAACTTCTACTGATGCAATTCGTATCCGATGCAGAATGGCTCGATATTGACAGCCAAGGTCGAGTTTTAATCTCAAAAAGATACCTTGAAATGACTGGAATTGAGAATAACGAAGTGCTTTTCGTAGGAATGATGGACAGATTTGCCGTTTGGGGCAGAAAACGCTACGAAGAGGTGAAACTTTCAGCAGGTGATTTCGCTAAGAAGTTAAGGGAGAAAATGAAAGGCGCAAGCCCCCTAAATCCCCCGCAGGGGAACTTTTAGTGCAAAAATGAAAAGTTCCAATTCAAACATATCTGATTCTGATTTTCGTTCATCAACGGATGGAAATATTTATCATATTCCTGCTTTGTTGGAAGAGACTATCGAAGGGCTAAAAATCAAACCTGATGGTATGTACGTGGATGTTACATTTGGCGGTGGCGGACATTCAAGAGAAATTTTAAAACAATTAAGCGCAAAGGGCAGACTTATTGGATTTGACCAAGACGAGGATGCCATGCAAAACGCGCTTGACGACGAGCGTTTTACTTTTGTTAGAAGTAATTTCAGGTATTTGAGCAATTTTCTGAAATACCACAATATAGAAAAAGTGGATGGAATTTTAGCCGATTTAGGCGTTTCTTTCCACCATTTCGACAATGCCGAGCGAGGTTTTTCATTCCGATTTGACGGAAAACTGGATATGCGGATGAATACCCGTTCGCTACTTACTGCGGAAAAAGTGGTAAACGACTACAGCGAAGAACAACTGGCTGACGTATTCTATCTTTACGGTGAAATGCATAATTCGCGTAGAATTGCCTCTACGCTGGTTAGAGCAAGAAGCTCGCAGCGAATTGAAACCATCGAACAGTTTTTAGAAGTTTTGAAACCTTTTTTCCCGAAAGAAAGGGAGAAAAAAGAGATGGCAAAAGTATTTCAAGCGCTACGAATAGAGGTAAACAAAGAGATGCAGGCGTTACAGGAATTACTTCAACAAAGCGTAGAAGTGCTAAAACCAAACGGTCGATTGGTAGTTTTGACCTATCACTCACTGGAGGACAGGCTTGTAAAAAACTTTATTCGGAGTGGAAATTTTGAAGGGAAACTGGAAAAAGATTTTTTTGGAAATATTTTAGCACCGTTCAAAGCCGTAAATAATAAAGTGATAGTGGCTTCGGATGAAGAAGTGGAACGAAATCCACGTGCAAGAAGTGCAAAGTTGAGAGTAGCTGAAAAGTTGAGTAGTTAAATAGCTATAAACCAATCACAAATTAACTAATCAACAAATTAACCCTGCCTGCAGCAGGCAGGCATTTAACTAAACAACAATGAGTTTTTGGAGTAAAATAGTTGAAACCATCAAAGGAAATGAGGATTTTTCGGAATTAAAATCAAGTAGATTTCGAGATATTCTTAATGGGAGTATCTTATCAAAAAACTTTATCACGAAACAGTACAAACTACTGGGAATGATTGCTGTTCTGGCAATTATCTACATCAGCAATTCATATCATTGTGAAAAGCAAATATCTAAGGAAGTTGAACTAAAAAAGGAACTACAAGATATTAAATATGAATCTCTGACGATTTCGGCCGAACTTACGAAGCTAAGCCGAAGAACCTACATACTGAACTATATCAACGAGAGAGGATTAGAACTAAAAGAGAGTCCCTATGCACCCGTAGTAATAAAAGAACCTGATCCTGTAGAATATGAAGCTATAAAAAAAGCAAAAGAAGAACATAAAGTAGCTACAGATAACGTAAAGAATGACACAACCAGCAATGAGGAGACAATAGAACAATGACGGAACCAGGAAAAAAAATCATAAGTAGATTTGCTGTTGTTTATATCTTGATTGCATGCTTGATGATTGCAATCGTATATAATGTTATAAAGATACAGTTCGTAGAGGGCGACCAATGGATTGCTCTTTCGAAGCGTTATGACAAAAAGGATATTACCGTTGCACCCAATCGTGGGAATATTTATTCTTGTGACGGCAGACTGATGGCAAGCACCATCCCTAGCTATTACGTTTATATGGATACACGTGTACCTGCTTTACATATAAACGATGGTGCTTTATTTACAGAAAATATTGATTCACTGGCAGAAAGTCTAGCTGATTACTTTGGTGATAAATCAAAAACTGCCTACAAACGAGACATTACCAAAGCTTACAGAGAAGGGAAAAGCGAATATCAATTTTACAAAGGTCGAATAAGTTACTCACAACTGAAAGATATTCGAAAATTTCCTCTTTTCAGACTTGGAAGAAATAGAAGTGGCTTGATTGTCAAAGAAATGCTAAACCGCGTAAAACCGTTTACCTCATTAGCTTCTCGAACTATTGGCGACATTTACGCCGACAATCAAAAAGGTGGGAAAAACGGACTTGAACTTGGTTTCGATTCTATTCTACAAGGGACACCGGGTGTGTCTTCACGACAAAAAGTGGCTAACACTTGGAAAGAAGTAGTAGAAATTGATCCCATTGACGGAATGGATATTATTTCCACCATTGATGTGGATATGCAGGACATAGCCGAAAAAGCGCTGCTGGAAAAACTTAACGAAATAGAAGCACAAACGGGCTACGCTATCGTAATGGAAGTAAAAACCGGCGAAATCAAAGCCATTGTAAATATGGACAGAAACCCGAACGGTACTTATTCCGAAAACAGAAACGGCGCAGTGGCAGATAAGGTAGAGCCGGGCTCTACATTTAAAACAGTATCGCTAATGGCTGTACTTGATGACGGAAAAGCAAGTCTTGATGATATTATTGAAACCGGAAATGGACTTTATAAATTTGGTAGAGCTACGATGAAAGACCACAACGCACATCGCGGCGGATACGGAACTATTACACTTGAAAATGCCATCAACGCATCGTCTAACGTTGGAGTTTCACGTACAGTAATGAAAGCCTACGGCAATGCACCGGAAAAATTTGTAGATAAATTGTACAAAATGGGATTAAATGAACCCTTTGAACTCTATATTCCGGGCACAGCCAAACCTTGGATTCGGCACCCGAAAGACCAATCAAGCTACTGGTCTGCTACCACACTTCCATGGATGTCAATCGGTTATGAGGTGCAATTAGCACCTATTTACACACTTGCATTTTACAATGCCATAGCCAATAACGGTAAATTTATCGAACCGATTTTTGTAAAATCAATCAACAAAAACGGTTTAGTAGTAAAAGAGTTCAAAGCACGTGTAATTCGTGAGAAAATATGTAGCGACAAAACGTTGAATGACGTTCGCAAAGCTCTTTTAGGTGTAGTGGAACATCCAAGATACGGCACAGGTAAAGCGGTGCATTCGCCACACATTCGCATTGCCGGAAAAACCGGAACAGCACAAATTTCCAAAGGTTCAGCAGGATATGCAGCAGGAGGTAAATCGCATCAAGTTTCATTCTGTGGATTTTTTCCGTATGAAGACCCGAAATACACCTGCATTGTAGTTATTCGTGAACCACGAATCGGTCCGCCATCCGGTGGAGGAATGTCCGGCGTAGTGGTAAAAAATATTGCAGAGCGCATTACTGCCATTGACACAATGTCCTCAATTTACGATATGCGAATAGACAGCACGCTTTTGACACAAAAAAAACCGATAGTAAAATCAGGTAATTTCCAAGCTTTGCAAAATGTACTAGGAAAACTTGAGCAGCCATTTAACGGCGGCGGTACAAGCTGGGTAAAAGTTACCAGCGATGGAAAGAAAATCGAAACAGCCAACTTACCATTTGTAGATAAAACCGTACCTGATTTAAGCGGAATGGGTGCAAAAGACGCAGTTTATCTATGTGAGAAACTGGGACTAAAAACCCGAATTGCAGGTGTAGGAAAAGTAAAAGAGCAAAGCATTACCCCCGGCGCAAAAGTCGCAAAAGGACAGACAATAGCTCTTACATTGGCTCAATAGGAAGTTTTTGAGAAAAAAACAACAATATGAGTATTAGAGATTTAAAATTAGTTTCTTAACGAAAAACATTAAGGTTGTTAAGAAGTTTAGATACATTAAGACCTAACTAATGAAAACCTTAACCAAATCTTAATTTCTTAATGTTAATAAAATATTATCAGGAAAACACAGAAATATCTAACAGTCTAATAGTCTGAAATCTAACAGTCTAACAAAAAAAATGATACTTCAGGAAATTTTACAAAATATAAAAATCGAAAAATCAATCGGCGACTTGTCGGTTGAGATTTCTGCCATCCAATTCGACAGCCGAAAAGTGGAAAAGGGAAATCTGTTTGTGGCAACACGCGGAACTGCATCCGACGGACACAACTTTATTCCTATGGCGATAGAAAAAGGTGCCGTAGCTATTCTTTGCGAAGAAATTCCGACTGAGATTGACAAAAATGTTACTTATGTAAAAGTAGCTGATAGTGCTGATGCGTTGGGGTTGGCGGCTTCAAGTTGGTTTGACTTCCCTTCAGAAAAGCTTACTCTTGTAGGAATAACCGGAACAAACGGAAAAACCACTACCGCTACCTTGCTTTACAAACTTTTTAGAAAATTAGGCTACAAAACAGGATTGCTTTCCACAGTGGAAAATTACATAAACGACGAAGTAGTAGCAGCTACGCACACCACGCCGGATGCGTTGGCACTAAATGAATTGCTGCTAAAAATGGTCAATGCCGGATGTGAATATGCTTTTATGGAAGTAAGTTCTCATTCCGTAGAACAACGGCGTATAGCTGGATTGGAATTTGACGGTGCTGTGTTTACAAACTTAACTCGTGACCACATCGACTATCACGAAACTTTTGAAAATTACCTAAAAGCAAAAAAGAGATTTTTTGATGAGTTGGACAAAGAAGCTTTTGCTCTGACAAATGCAGATGATAAGAACGGTTTGGTAATGCTTCAAAACACAAAAGCATCCAAATACACCTACTCTACTCGCAGTATGGCGGATTTCAAAACAAAGATTTTGGAAGACGGTTTTGACGGAATGTTGTTGGAAATGAATCAAAAAGAAGTTCATGTGCCTTTTATCGGCAACTTTAATGCATATAACCTGACTGCTGTTTTTGGAACAGCGATGCTACTTGAACAAGATGAATTGGAGGTGCTTCGTATCATCAGTTCGTTGAAATCGGTTTCGGGCAGATTTGAAACTATTCAGGCACCGGCAGGATTTACAGCTATCGTGGATTATGCACATACGCCGGATGCACTGGAAAATGTAATTTCTACCATCAACGAGATTTTACAAGGAAACGGGAGATTGATTACCGTGGTGGGTTGCGGCGGAAATCGTGATAAAGGCAAACGTCCGATGATGGCACAAGAAGCCGTAAACGGAAGTTGGAAAGCAATTTTAACTTCAGACAATCCGCGTGATGAAGAGCCGATGGACATTATCAACGAGATGCTTACCGGATTGGACGGAGAGCAAAAAACAAAAAGTCTGGTAATAGTGGATCGCCGTGAAGCTATAAAAACAGCCTGCGCACTCGCTCAGAAAGGTGATGTGGTACTTGTAGCCGGAAAAGGACATGAAAATTATCAAATTATAAAAGGCGTGAAATATCATTTTGATGAT
Source organism: Bacteroidales bacterium (assembly GCA_012837935.1). Taxonomy (GTDB): domain Bacteria; phylum Bacteroidota; class Bacteroidia; order Bacteroidales; family Paludibacteraceae; genus UPXZ01. The sequence goes on along the minus strand of DUQG01000012.1, from coordinate 26,211 downwards.
AGAGAAGAGGTAATAAAAGCAACAAACCCATAACCCCCAAAAGACAATCCAAACCAATGCTAAAAAGTGGCATTTTGGTTGAATAAATAAAAAAAACATTAAGATTTATTTAGAAGTTAAGAGACATTAAGGAGCGCTTAATGAAAACCTTAACTAAATCTTAACTTCTTAATGGTAAAGAAAAAATGTAAATCAACAATCGTAAATCGTAAATCAATAATAATATGTTATACCATTTAATACAGTATTTAGAAAAATACTATGACATTCCCGGACAACATATGTTTACATCCATTTCGTTCCGGACTGGTTCTGCATTTATTTTGGCACTGATTGTAGCCATGGTTTTTGGTCGAAGAATCATCAATCGACTACAAAAAATGCAGATAGGCGAAACTATTCGTGATTTGGGAATGGAAGACCAATTAAAGAAAAAAGGAACACCAACGATGGGGGGAATCATTATTATCCTTGCCATTCTGGTGCCTACCCTACTCTTTGCCGACTTGACCAATATTTACACAATTTTGATGCTTATTACAACTGTTTGGATGGGTGGGATTGGTTTCGCGGATGATTTTTTGAAAATAAAACATAAAAACAAAGACGGATTAAAAGGAAAATTTAAGATTTACGGACAGATAGGATTAGGACTGATTGTGGGGTTGACACTTTATCTAAGTCCACAAGCTGTAATTCGTGAAAATGTAGAACATATAGGCTCTACACAGCGCGTAGAAGAGGTTAGCTACAAATCTGAAAACGTAAAATCGACCAAAACAACCATTCCATTTCTAAAAAACAACAACTTGGATTATGCCGATGCATTCAAATGGGCAGGCGAGAAGGCGCAGAAATACGGTTGGATTTTATTTGTATTTATGGCTATCCTTGTTGTTACGGCGGTTTCCAACAGTGCCAACTTGACAGACGGAATGGACGGGCTGGCATCCGGCTCTACCGCGATTATCGGGGTTACGCTCGGTGTGCTCGCCTACCTTTCGGGTAACATAAACTACGCCGGATATCTCAACATCATGTACATCCCCGGCACGGGAGAAATGGTAATTTTTGCCGGAGCACTGATTGGAGCTACTATCGGATTTATGTGGTACAATTCGTATCCAGCTCAAGTATTTATGGGCGATACAGGAAGTTTGACCTTGGGAGGGATTATCGCTGTTTTTGCTATTGCCATACATAAAGAGTTACTAATTCCGATACTTTGCGGCGTCTTTTTCGTAGAAAGTTTGTCAGTTATTATACAACGTACCTATTTTAAATTTACTAAAAAGAAATACGGAGAAGGTCGAAGGATTTTCTTGATGACACCGTTGCATCATCATTTTCAGGTGGGCGGTAAATCGGGTATCAAAGCAATTATAAACAAGCCTTTTAATCCTGTACACGAATCAAAACTGGTGGTTCGATTCTGGTTGGTTGGATTGATTTTAGCGGCATTAACTATTATTACACTGAAAATCAGGTAAACAGATTGTTAGAGTATCAGACAAATAGACATTTAACACATAGTATTTAAATGTGTCTTGATTTGAGAGGTTAGTGCAAAAAATCAACACCAAATGTGCTAATAATGGACACTTAAAGTTAACATAGAGCACATAGATGTCAAAATTCTGACGAATTTTGAATTATTGAAACAAAAGCAGATACAATTTTTACCTTTTTCAGAAAATAAGTGAATGAAAAGAATAGTAATACTTGGAGCAGGTGAAAGTGGCGCGGGTGCGGCTGTCTTGGCGAAAAAACAGGGATTTGAGGTCTTTGTTTCCGATTTTGGCGAGATAAAGGACAAATACAAAAAGATGCTGGACGACCGACAAATATCTTGGGAAGAAAAGCAACACACCGAATCACTGATTCTAAATGCTGATGAAGTAATTAAAAGTCCCGGCATACCCGACAAAGCTCCGATTGTCAGAGCGTTGACAGAAAAAGGAATTCCGGTGATTTCTGAGATAGAATTTGCAGGAAGATACACGGATGCAAAGATGATTTGCATTACCGGAAGCAACGGCAAAACAACCACTACCATGCTAACCTATCAAACTTTGAAAGATGCGGGATTAAATGTAGGTTTAGCAGGAAATGTGGGCGACAGCTTGGCACTGCAAGTGGCAGAAAAGAATTTTGATTACTATGTGGTGGAACTCAGCAGTTTTCAGCTCGACGGAATGACGGAATTTAAGGCTGATATTGCTATTCTGATTAACATCACACCGGATCATTTAGACCGTTACGATAACGAATTTCAGAATTATATCGATTCAAAATTCCGCATTGTGCAAAATCAGACAGAGAAAGACGCATTTATTTTTTGGAGCGGTGACCCCATTATTCAAAAAGAACTTAAAAAGAGAAATATACATTCCCAATTTTATCCTTTCGCGATAGAACGGAATGAAAAGACGAAAGCATTTGTTGAAAATAATCAACTGGTTATAAACACATTAAATACTAATTTTACTATGCCAATATCCGAAATATCCATAAAAGGGAGACACAACACACTAAACTCAATGGCGGCAGGACTTACGGCTACCATTCTAAATATTCGCAAGGAGAACATTCGCCAGTCGTTTCATGATTTCAAAGGCGTAGAGCACCGACTGGAATACGTGGCTACCGTAAAAGATGTAAAATACATTAACGACAGCAAAGCCACCAACGTAAATTCGTGCTGGTACGCACTGCAAAGCATCCAGACGCCTATCGTGCTGATTCTTGGCGGTAAAGACAAGGGAAATGATTATTCCGAAATTGAAGAGTTGGTTAAAGAAAAAGTGAGTACGTTGATATTTTTGGGAGCTGATAATTCTAAGTTGCATAAGTTTTTTGATGGAAAAGTAGAAAATATTATTGATGTAAATTCTATGGAAAGCTGTGTAAAAGAGGCGTATAAAGTAGCCAAACCGGGCGAAACCGTACTTTTATCGCCTTGTTGTGCAAGTTTTGATTTGTTTACCGATTACGAAGATAGGGGAAAACAGTTTAAGAAGTTTGTGAAAGAACTGTAAGATGTTTGGATGTTTAGACGTTTGGTTGTTCGTTGTTCGTTGTTCGTTTGTTTAATGTTATTTAGCTGCGCCGTTATTTGTTGTTATTGATAGTAATTTGAATATTTGTTGTTTTTAATTTATTTACTCATTTTCACATTTACTTATCTACTCATTAACTCGTTATGAATAATATATTTACAAAATACTTGAAAGGCGATCGCACAATTTGGATTGTGTTTATCATGCTTTGCGTATTTTCGGTTATCGAAATGTACAGCGCTTCGAGTACCTTGGCATTTAAAGCTGCCAACTACACAGCACCTGTATTGCAACATGTAAGCTTTTTAGCCTTAGGTGCATTTATCGCGTTTTTGGTGCATTTTGTACCTTATAAATACGTGCGATTGCTTTCTTACTTGGGGCTCGTCGTGTCGTTTGTGTTGTTGATTTACGTGCTTATAAAAGGAGAAAGTGCCAACGAAGCGAGCCGTTGGGTGCGCATTATGGGCATACAGTTTCAGCCTTCGGAAATTGCCAAATTATCGCTGGTAATCGTTGTAGCAGACTTGATTTCAAGAGTGAGAGCCAATCCGGCAGAAGAAAAAAAATACTTTATCCGGATTTTGGTTGTATCCGGCATAATTATAGGACTTATTCTTTTAGAAAACTTTTCCACAGCGGCTATTTTAGGACTTGTGGTTTTTGCTATGATGTTTATCGGACAGATTTCATGGAAAAGATTGGGTATCCTGACTGCAAGTCTTATCGGTGCTTTGTTATTGGGAGTATTATTGATAAAAATCGTTCCGCAAGAGAAAATGCCGACCATGTTTGACCGTGCTTATACTTGGGAAAAACGAATTGAGCGCTCAATGAATGACAATGGTGCCGACAAATATGTGATTAACGACGAAAACCTGCAGGTGCAACACGGAAGAATAGCCGTAGCGCGTGGAAAAGTTTTCGGCGTGTTTCCGGGTAATAGTGTGCAACGCAACTACCTGCCACACGCTTACGACGACTTTATTTTTGCCATTATTTTGGAAGAAATGGGGCTAATCGGCGGACTGTTTGTGATGTTTCTTTATATGGTGCTGCTCTTCCGAACAGGACAAATAGCCACCTACTGTAAAACATCCTTTCCGGCACTTTTGGTTACGGGGTTAGGCTTGATAATCACGCTACAAGCGGCAGTTAATATGTTTGTGGGGTCTGGATTCGGACTTGTTACCGGACAGCCGCTACCGCTTATCAGTCGCGGTGGAACGTCAATTTTGGTTACTTGTGTCTATTTTGGCATTATTTTGGGAGTGATACGAGAGATAAAAGCTGAAAATGAAGCAAACAATTTCCAACAAGCTCCGGAAGTAGAAGATTTACAGGCAGAAGAGATTGAGATTTCGGAAATTTAAGAAAAGTTTTTCAGTATAAGCTTTATTTACAATAAAACTTTATAAGAATGAAATACATTATCAGCGGCGGCGGAACCGGCGGACATGTTTTTCCGGCTATCAGCATAGCCAATGCCATAAAAGCTCGTGACGAAAAGGCTGAAATACTTTTCGTGGGAGCGATTGGACGAATGGAGATGGAGCGTGTGCCACAGGCAGGTTATTCTATTGAGGGACTTCCCGTGCGTGGATTTGACAGAAAGAATCTACTGAAAAACATCGGCGTACTGATTGATTTGCAAAAAAGCATTACTAAAGCTAAAAAAATCATCCGCGACTTCAAACCAGATATTGCCATTGGTGTGGGAGGTTACGCAAGTGCACCTACGCTTAAAGCAGCATCGAAATTTGGTGTGCCGACTTTACTACAAGAGCAAAATTCGTATGCGGGTGTTACCAATAAAATGCTGGCAGGAAAAGCTTCCAAAATCTGCGTGGCTTACGAAGGTATGGAAAAATTTTTCCCGGCAGAAAAGATTATTTTGACCGGAAATCCCGTAAGGCAAGATTTGTTTAAGGTGAAAGCCAAAGCCAATGAAGCGTATGAGTTTTTCGGATTAAGTCCAGAAAAGAAAACCTTGCTGATAGTAGGCGGAAGTTTAGGCGCTCGCACTATCAACCAAAGCGTAATGCAACAACTGGATGCCATCAAAGTAATTGATATTCAAGTGATTTGGCAAACCGGAAAATTCTATATCGAAGATGCTCGAAAAGCAGCGGTGAACTACATAAGCGATGAATTTATCGTTACTGATTTTGTGTCGAGAATGGACTACGCTTATGCCATTGCCGATTTGGTGATTTCAAGAGCCGGAGCAAGTTCCATTTCGGAGCTATGCCTACTTGCAAAACCTGTGATACTCGTGCCTTCACCCAATGTGGCTGAAGACCACCAAACACAGAACGCCTTGGCATTGGTCAATAAAGACGCTGCCGTAATGGTTCGTGATGCCAACGCACCAAAAGAGTTAATTCCGACGGCTTTAGAATTAATAAAAAACGACACACAGCTAAACAATTTAGCTAAAAATATACTTAAATTGGCACAAAAAGATTCGGCAAATCGCATTGTAGATGAGGTATTTGCTATTATAGGTAAGGAGTAGCTGTTTTTTCAAAATAGACGATTATTATTTACAAGATAAATGAGCAATAAATTTACACAATATTATTTTCTAGGAATAGGCGGAATTGGGATGAGCGCTTTGGCGCGTTACTTCAAAGCAAAAGGCTACGTGGTAGGTGGTTACGACCGTATGCAAACCAAAATCACGGATGACCTAACCGATGAAGGGATTCAAGTGATTTTCGATGAAAGCGCCACTTCCATCCCCAATGAATTTATAGACCCTAAAAAAACGCTGATTGTTATCACACCGGCTGTTCCAAAAAATCACGAACAGTTGGTGTATTTTACGGAACGAAATTTCAAAATACAGAAGCGCTCAGAAGTTTTGGGGAATATCACACGACAAAGCAAAGCCATTTGTATAGCAGGAACGCACGGCAAAACAACCACTTCAACCATGACGGCACACTTGATGTATCAGTCGCATGTAGAGTGTAGCGCATTTTTAGGTGGCATTTCCAATAATTACAATACGAATCTACTGCTTTCCACACAAAGCAACTACGTAGTGGTAGAAGCCGATGAGTACGACCGTTCATTCCATCAACTTACACCCTATATGGCTGTAATTACGTCGATGGATCCGGATCATTTAGATATTTACGGGACAAAAGAAGCGTTCGTAGAGAGTTTTGAGCATTTCACCTCATTGATACAGCCGGGCGGTGCGCTGATAGTGCATAACAATGTAAAAATAGCACCTAAATTAAAAAAAGGAGTGAAACATTTTACCTACGGAATTGAAGGCGAAGCAGATTTTCAGGCAAAAAACATTCGACACGAAAAAGGCAAAATTTTCTTCGACTTTATCACGCCAACCGAAAGCATTCATGATGTAAGACTCGGCGTACCCGTGATGATTAACGTGGAAAATGCAGTGGCTGCGATGGCATTAGCTTGGCTAAATGGCGTAACCAATGACGAACTACGCACGGCGATGTCGGCTTTCTCAGGAATTTATCGCCGATTTAGCCATATTTTTGAAAATGAAGAAGTTGTTTATATGGACGATTATGCACACCACCCAAATGAGTTGGAAGCGAGCATTTCATCGATTAAACAGCTATACGCCAACAGAAAGGTAACCGGAATTTTTCAGCCGCACCTATACAGTCGCACGAGGGATTTCGCATCGGAATTTGCAAAAGCATTGTCTTTATTAGACGAACTCATACTGTTAGATATTTATCCGGCAAGAGAGTTGCCAATAGAAGGTGTGAGTTCTGAAATGATATTAAAGGATGTGAGTATTTCAAATAAAACCATCTCATCCAAAGATAATTTGTTAACTTTGCTTGATAGCAAAGATTTGGATGTGTTGGTAACTTTTGGTGCTGGCGACATTGACAAGATGGTGCCAAAAATTAAAAACTACCTGAAAGAAAGATATAAGGAAGACAGTAACGAAACGGCTGTCCAAAACAACGATGATAAATTAGCTTAATTTCAGCACGAAAGATGAATAGAATTCTGAAATACATATTGATTATTGCGGGCGTATTACTTTGCATGAGCTACGCTGTGATTGCAAACACCAAAAGCAACGAAACTGATGAGGAAAAAGTTTGCAATCGCATCAATATAACTATTACAGACATTAATCACAAGCAACTTATCAGCAACAAAGAGATTGAAGTGTTGCTCAGAAACAACCAACTGCATCCTATCGGCAAATCGCTTCGGAACATTGTTTCCAAAGATATAGAAGATGTGATTGCCAAACACCCGATGGTACGTGAGGTTGAGTGCTACAAATCGCCGACGGGCGAAGTACAAGTTGTGATAGAACAGCGCACACCAGTGCTACGAGTAATGGGCGAAGAAAACTATTACGTAGATGAATTGGGAAAAACGATGCCTGTTTCATTGAATTTTTCGGCTTACGTACCTGTAGCCACAGGACGCATAACGAAAAAAATGGCGACCAATGAACTTTTTGAGTTTGCGTACTTTGTTCATAAGCATCCTTTTTGGAATGATCAGATAGACCAAATAAACATCAATGAAAAAATGGAAGTGGAATTAATTCCACGCGTAGGTAACCATTTGATTTATTTAGGAAAATTTGACCGATACGAACAAAAACTAGAAAAACTGAAAAAGTTCTATCTCTACGGAATGAACGAGTTTGGCTGGAATATTTATTCTAAAATAGATTTGAGATTTAAAGATCAAGTGGTTTGCACAAAGAAATAAGGAGTTGTACAGCATAGATAATTAATTTTATTATCAATTGCCACGCTATTCATGGCGTGAACGAATAAGGTACTCTACAATGGGCTTTAACCCAAAACTATATAAATTTCAGCTAAAACCATATAACCCAAAATCATTAATCCACTCCCGATAGATATCGTGGATTAAAAGTCGTGGCAATTAATTTCAAACAGAGTAACTGATAACTGCAAAGCAAAATAGAAACGAAGTAAAACTAATTTTAACCCCGATCCAACGATGAAGAAAGATCCTATTGTATATGTTGATTTTGGCGGGACCCGCATTTCTGCGATAGCCGGATATGTGCAGGAAGACAACTTTCTGAACATAATGGGTGAACAAGAAAAGCCGAGTGATGATGTAAAAAGCGGGATTGTGGACAAGATGACGGGTGCGGCTTACAAAATAAACGAACTGTTGAGGTTTTTACAAAACGCACTGAACCTGAGCCCTATACAAACTGTAAGCACGAGTGTAAATGCTCGTAGCATGAAGCATTATACCTACACAATTGAGACACAAATAATCAATGTTGTATCTAACACCTTATTGACAGCCACAGACAACCAATGTAAAGAAGAAGTTACATCGGATAAAGTCCATGTATTTCGGTGCATTCCATTGGCTTATTATGTAGATGATGTACGAGTTAGCGACCCGCTAGGCAAGAGAGGTAGCAAACTACGTATTGACTATAATGTAATAATTGGAAATAACTTGGTGCAAGAAAATCTAGAGCGATGCATCGAGCGCACCGGAATAGGCGTAGATCGTATTCATTTGGGTATGGATGCCATAGCTACGGTTTTACTTGAAGAGGAAGAGAAAGAAAACGGATGCGCCATTATTTCATTCGGTGCAAACACAACCAGTCTAGGCGTATATAGCAAAGGAGTATTGCAGGAATTGCGTGTTATTCCACTAGGTGGCGAAGACATTACCAGCGACATTCAAGAGTTAGGTATAAGTCGCAACAACGCCGAACTGCTGAAATGCAAAAAAGGATTGGCTTTGGAAAGATTGGTTGAAAATCCGGTTAATATCCAAATCCCTAATGAAACACCGAATTTAAAACCGATAAAAATATCCACACAGTTTTTGGCTACTATTATCGAAGCGCGTTTGGAAGAGATTCTAAATCCGATATTCGACCAAATAGATAATATCAGATATCCGCTCAATTCGGGAATCGTGATTACCGGCGGAGCAGCCAAACTTGATGGATTAATTGAGTTTATTCAAGAGCACACCGGATTTCAAGTAAGAATGGGAAATCACACCGACTGGCTTTCGGATGATACAGACCCGAAGTTTTATGACCCGAAATACTCTGAGGCTATTGGTTCTATCTTGCTGACCAACGATTTTCTTTCAAAGGATATCACCCTTGAAGTGGTGGCTATTGAGCCAAAATTACCCAGAGACAATATATTTAAAAAAGCAGCAAAAAAATTAAAAGGACATTTTGAGGATTCTGTACAAAGTTTATTTCAATACGACGAGGAGGAAATGCAAAATAACAATTCACAAAAAGAAGAAAATGAGCAGGAGAGCAGCAGCTAGTCTCTGTATTTCAATCTAAAAAAATTTTACCCAATTTTCTGAACGCTAAATTCAAATTTTAAGAATATGGACTTAACAAATGATATTTTACCCTTGGATTTGCCATTAGCAAATTCATCAATAATTAAAGTAATAGGTGTAGGCGGCGGTGGTGGAAATGCTGTAAACCATATGTACTCACAGGGAATTGCCGATGTTACATTTGTTCTTTGCAACACCGACATTCAAGACTTGGAAGGTTCTTCGGTGCCTATAAAAGTACAACTTGGAAAAGAATCAACAGAAGGATTAGGCGCAGGAGGAAAGCCTGAGGTAGCTGCCAAAGCCGCCGAAGAATCAGTGGAAGAAATTAAAAACATGCTTGCTGACAACACCAAGATGGTCTTTATCACCGCCGGAATGGGTGGTGGAACAGGCACAGGTGCCTCCCCCGTAATTGCAAAAACAGCTAGCGAAATGGGCATCCTTACTGTAGGAATTGTAACTATTCCTTTTGCTTTTGAAGGAAAACCAAAAATTACACAAGCCTTGAAAGGTGTGGCACGTCTAAGCCAACATGTGGACGCACTGCTAATTATCAACAACGAAAAACTGAAACTTATCTATCCGGACTTGGAACTTTCCAATGCTTTTGCTAAAGCTGATGATATATTAAGCAATGCAGCAAGAGCTATTGCCGAAATTATTACAGTTCCGGGCTATATCAACATTGACTTTGCTGATGTAAACACAATTATGCGAGGCGGAAAAGTGGCGATTATGAATACCGGATATGCAGAAGGCGAAAATCGAATTAGCAAAGCCATTGATGATGCACTGAATTCACCGTTGCTTAATACCAACGATGTACATGGCGCCAGCAAAGTCCTTCTCAGTCTCTACTGCTCTACACAAAACCAGATTAAAATGGAGGAGATTTCTCAAATCCACGACTTTATGGCGGAAGTAGGCGAAGATGTAACCGTGATTTGGGGTGCTAGTTTTGATGACACACTGGGTGATAAGGTAAAAATAACCCTTATTGCCACCGGATTTGATGTAAAAGACATCCCCGGTATGCCTGAAGATTTATTGGAAGAAGAATTGCCAAGCACAGAAGTTGCAGAAGGAGAAGATAGTTATGAGGCTGAAAATATGTCGTCTGTGATGAAACAAGCAGAAACCAAAAAAGCAAACGACGAAAAAATAGAAAAAGCCATGAGTGCATTCTACGGCGACTCGGTAAAGACGCAGAAACCCGTAGAAAATACGGAGGCGGAGACGTTTATGGAAACTATCCCGTTTGAAATTGAAGAAGAAACAACCGAAGAAGAAGATATTCCCACTATTGACATTGATGATTTGGAAGATGATGAGTATCTCAATAAAATGAAAAAAGAACCGGCGTGGAAAAGAAAATTACTAAGAAAATAGAGGAAACACAATATGGAAAAACTATTTGAACAAATAAACAATGACATCAAAGCAGCAATGCTTGCACGAGAAAAGATAGCTTTGGAAGCACTCCGAAGTATAAAGAAAGAGTTTTTGGAAGCTAAAACCGCCAAAGGTAGCGACGGCACTTTGAAAGATGAGCAAGCTATCAAGATCATGCAAAAAATGGTTAAGCAGCGTAAAGAAACTGCTATAATCTACACCGAACAAAATAGACCGGAACTGGCTGAAAAAGAATTGGCAGAAGCAGAAGTGATTGAAAAGTACCTGCCTAAACAACTTGACGCTGCTGAGTTAGAAATAATTCTAAGCGAACTAATCGCAGAACTTGGTGCTTCAGGTCCACAAGACATGGGAAAAGTAATGGGTGCTGCTACCAAAAAACTGGCAGGTAAAGCTGATGGACGAATGATTTCAGAGATAGTTAAAACTATTTTGAACAAATAAAATAAGTTTGATTTTCTATCTAAAAATCAACTCATATAAAAAAGGATAAGACTGTGGACAGCTTATCCTTTTTTATTGCTTCCTTTTACCAAAAAACTTTGATTACCTTTTCTTTAATAGTACCTTCTCTTGATTTTTTTCGACTACAATATAAAATATCTTTCGCAGTTCATCGAAATCCGTAGGTGCAAAAACCACTTCACGCATATTCAGCACGTAGTCCGTTACTATTTTCCCATCTTGTACAGCTATTGTATATTGAAAATCAAAAGCACCAGAACTTAGCTTCTCTTGCGCAGGTTGCAGATGTTGTATAAGTTCATAATTTTCAGGAATTTCAATTTCCGAATGAATATGGATAGACTTAGGCACATCAAACTCAACTGGTAAAGTCCTTCCTTCTTCTAACTGCTCCTTAAATAAGAAACTGCTAAACAGAAGCGGATTAAACGAAATATTCTCGCCTGACTGCTGCAACTGAATAGAAAATCCAAAGTTTTCCGTTACTTTATCACTCAAGTTATCCAAATGATTGGCAAGTTGATAATCAGATATTTGACCTAACTTTTCAGCTTCGTTTCTCAAGTTTGACGTTTTGTTGCGATGAATATTTTCCCTAAAAAACATAGCCGACAAGTTACCATACACCTGTTCCAACTGACCTTTTATGCGACCATTTTCATCCAGACGTCCGATAATATTTACATGTGTATCTGCCGAATTTATATCAGTGAGGTTTACATTTCCATTGCTCTGACCCTCGGAAAGCATAAATGAACGTGCAAGCGTTCGTCCGTTATCAGTCATCAAGTCAGACGGCAACATGTTTAATCCACCGTACTCTGCCGAACCGTCCAAATAATATTTTTCTCCATCGCTAGTGTGTACGCAGATAATATAAGTTTTAATTCGCTCATAGGTTGGAAATGACGCAGGGAAACGCCCTTCTGAACGCAAATTGACAAGTATAGGATAAACGTAAAATTTATTTCTATACAAAGCTCGCATCAACACAGCATTAATCTGCGAATTGCTTCCCACACCTTTATTAACAGCCTCTTGCGGCTCATCATAAAGCGAATAAACGCCATTCCACTTGATTTTTTTCTTTACAAAACGATAGATAGCCTCAATTTTCTCGCGTTCAGATTTAATCGGTTTTAGCAAGGCTTTCAGTTCTTTGCCATAAAACATGGAACCATAATTATTCTTATTAAATTGCGACTCCACACTCACTCGATTCTCCACATCTTCCCACTTGTCCGCATAAGGTACATACCCCATATAGCGAGTAGCAAGCAGTTCCGAGCGCACACCGGGCGTATAATCTTTCATACACCATATTCTATCCACTTTCTTAAAAGCCGGAATATCCTGCGCCACATAAAGAATCCGTCTCGCATTCCGTCCGGCAAACTCGCTTTGGCTTACATCCGTAAAACCGGGATGTTCCGTTTCGGCATGTGTTTTAATCTCGAACGGACCTTTAATTTCCTGATTTACCACAAAAGCATCGTAATAGAATGTTTCATAAATAGAAAACATTGTAGGAATATCCGACTGAAATTCCCAATTCAAATTGGCGTACTCCATAGAAGTTACCCGCTTAAACTTATACTCCAACACGCCGCCCACTTTCGCATTAGGGATTGTAAACTGAACTTGCGACAGCGTATCATTCATTCTCACGATACGAACATCCTCTTTTTTCAGTTTATTTCTCACTATTTCACCATTCTGCAAAACATAAGACCAAGCCTCCACCCCTTCGATAAGTTCCTCTCTATAAGGCGAATGGATATTATAAAAGGGAATTTCCACCGTTGCTTGGGAAAGTCCGCCGGATTTAAGAATTTTCACTTTACGCTGAAATTCCGTTTCCAGCACATAAGGAATCATGTCGTAATATCTGTTTTGAGCAAAACCTCGCGAAGGAATTTCAGGTGTTTTAAGTCTTTTTCGTAAGGTGTATTTCTTAGACGAAATGGTACGATAAGCGTATTCCGAGATAATAACCGCATCAGCAGTAGTATCTTTGGCAAAAACATTGGCTTCCAACTCAGCCATACTTACTTCGCCTAGCTTATACGCATATTTCTGTGCAGAGATTATCCCTACCGAAAAAATAAAAAGCAAAAGGAACAAATATCTTGTATATAAGGAAATTTTAAAGTTAGTCATATTTTTTATTGAAATTATCTTGATTTTTTCTAAAACAGCAAATTAGTCCGTTTTTTTAGTAAAATAAAAAAAGAATCAATCCCGCCACAAAAACTTTCAGAACGTAAGTGCTCTATGTTTTTTTAGACACAAAAAGTAAAGAATAGTTTATTCTGCAATAAGTCTTTTTTCTTAAAAAAGCACAAAAAAGAGGTTATCATGACCGACAACCTCTTTATCTAAATTTTTCTATCAGAAAGCTTATACTAAAGCAATGTAAAGATCTTTATCATCTTCTCTGAAGCTTACTTTACCTTCACGTGCTAACCAACCCAAAGCAACTTGAACGTCTCTTTGAGTAAGTTTAGTAACTTTTGCAAGAGCTTTAAATTCCATTTCACCGTTTTCCAATGCAGTCCATACTAAACCTGCATTCGTACCAATTTTTTCGATAAACATAATTATTCGTTTTTGTGTATAAAATTAATAAATGTTTCAAAATCAGCCACAAAAGTAGTAAAAATATATGTTATAAAACATATTTTCCTTGACTTTAACTTATTTTTTAATAATTTTAACATTTCCAACTTGCGCTTTTTGTTGAATTTCCACTTTTTTCGACCATTTTTTAGCCAAACTTTTCATGCCATTTCAAGAACTGCTGAGCGTGTGCTTCATCGTATTTACTAAGCTTTTCGACGATTCGGTCTATTTTAAGCTCCCGATCTAACTTCGATTTTGAGAAAAATTTATCGGCATAACAAATAATTTGCTCTTCGATACTCACGGGACACATTTCTCGATGCGGCACAGGCAAATTTCTTTTTTCAATCCACTCAATGCTCAATCCCGTTCCGGTATGTCGCTCACACACAAGGGCATGACGCGGATAGCCTTCGTTTTCCACAATCTCAGAACCTAAATAGCCATGCTCAATATATCTATGTTTTCCGAAACACTCAACTTCGGGTGCATCCGTCAAAAAAATTCCTATATCATGTAGCATAGCGGCTTCGGCTATAAACTGCCTGTCAGCACCAAACTCAGGATGCTTATCCACCACTTCCAATGCTTTATCGCGTACTTGGCAACTGTGTTTTACCAAAATTCTGTATAGTTTTGATTTTTTATTGTAATATTTTTCAATAATTTCTAATGGGTTCATCTTACTTTGTTTCAGCGTAAAAAGACAGAAAACCGAAGGATTTTTACAACCTGAATTTCCTGTTTCTAATTTTAAAACGTACTTTTGTAACACTAAAAGAGAGTGCAAAGATATAAAATCTGACTGAGAATAGAAAACAGCAGAAAGGCACAAAAAGTTCAAGCATGAAGTATATAGACGTCATACTGCCATTGCCTTTGGGTAATCGATTTACCTACCTTGTCCCCGATGAGTGGCAGGACGAGGCGCGTATTGGTATGCGTGTAGTTGTCCCTTTTGGGAAAAAGAAGATGTACACAGGCATTATTTGCCTGATTCACAGCAACAAACCTGAACTTTATGAAGTCAAAGAAATTATCTGCCTACTCGACCCCTACCCCATTTTGCGACATCCACAACTAAAGTTTTGGGAATGGATTAGCTCCTACTACCAAGCTTATATCGGCGATGTATATCAAGCTGCCATTCCCGCCGGACTGAAATTGGAAAGTGAAACAAGAGTTCGCCTAAATGCTCAATTTGAAGATGAGATTAGCCTTACTGAAAGAGAGCATAAAGTTATGGATGCTTTAAAGGATGGCAAAATCTTTAACCTTTCCGAACTGAGCAATGCCACGGAAATCAACAATATTATGCCTACCATCAAGCTTTTGATTGAAAAAGACTTGATAGAAATAAGCGAAGAAATTACTGAAAAATACCGTCCGAAAACGGAAAGCTATATTCAGCTAAGCGAGTTTGCCGCTTCGGAAGAAAATCTGCGTGAGATTTTCGATCAACTTTCCAGAGCAAAAAAGCAGTTGGATATTTTGATGAAATACATTGAGCTATCCAAGTGCCTTACCAAAAACACGCTAATAGAGGTTTCAAGAAAAGAGCTTTTGGAACAATCCGGCTGTTCTGACTCTGTGCTCCGTGCCTTGATAGATAAAAACATCCTTGAAGTTTATCAGAAAGAGATTGGCAGGCTGGATACATCGCACGTAAAAACGGAAGCAAAACATCCGTTAAATGAGTTTCAGCAAGTGGCTTTGCAAGAAATTTACAAAGAATTTGCAAGTAAAAACACCGTTTTGCTGCACGGCGTAACTTCCAGCGGCAAAACGGAAATCTATATCCATCTGATAGAGCAGACGCTGAAAGAAAAAAAGCAAGTTCTCTATTTAGTGCCTGAAATTGCGCTTACCACGCAGTTAACCTCTCGTCTGAAACGGATTTTCGGAAATAAGCTGGCGGTCTATCACTCTCGTTTTTCGGATGCCGAACGAGTGGAAATTTGGAATAATCTATTGCTAGACAACGGTTATGAAATTGTAATCGGTGCACGTTCGGCGATTTTCACTCCTTTCAGACAGTTGGGATTGGTGATAGTGGACGAAGAGCACGAAACAAGCTACAAGCAATTTGACCCTGCTCCACGCTATCATGCTCGGAATGCCGCCATCGTATTGGCATCTATGCACGGCGCAAAAACATTGCTCGGTTCAGCCACTCCGGCTATTGAAACCTATTTTAATGCCAAAACCGATAAATACGGCTACGTTGAGCTTAATCAGCGTTACCAAGAATTGGAACTGCCGGAAGTGCTGGTGGTGGATATCAAAGAAGCTTATCGTAAAAAGCAGATGAAGGGACATTTTTCGCCATTACTTTTGGAAAAAATCAAAACTGCTCTCGACCGCTACGAACAGGTTATTCTATTTCAAAACAGACGCGGATACGCTCCTTACATCGAGTGCAAAGCCTGCTCGTATATTCCTAAATGCAAAAACTGTGATGTGTCGCTGACCGTACATAAGTATTTGAACAAGCTAACCTGCCATTACTGCGGATTTACGGAAACCATTCCACAGATTTGTCCGGTTTGCAACACGCCAAATCTCGAGAACAAAGGTTTTGGAACGGAACAGATAGAACAGGAAATTGAGGAACTGTTTCCACAAGCGAAAGTGGCACGCATAGACTTGGACACCACGCGCAGCAAAAAATCCTACGAAAAAATAATCACCGATTTTGAAAGCGGCAAGATAAACATACTCGTTGGCACACAGATGGTAACCAAAGGACTGGACTTTGAGCGGGTGAGTTTGGTGGGGATTTTGAATGCCGATAATATGCTGAACTTCCCTGATTTTCGTGCACACGAACGAGCTTATCAACTGATGGCACAAGTAAGTGGTCGTGCCGGAAGAAAAAACAAACGAGGTACCGTAGTACTTCAAACCCGAAATCCGGAACATCCTATTATCGGACAGGTAATTCGCAACGACTATGCTGCCATGTACCAGACACAATGTGCCGAACGACAACTATTTCATTATCCACCTTACACCCGACTGATAGAAATTACCCTGCGGCACAGAGACTTCAAAATTGTGGAAAAAGCAGCACAAACACTTGCAAATGAAATGCGGAAATTCTTCGGCAAGCGTGTATTGGGACCGAATATACCACCCATTTCCCGTATTCAGAATTTATATATCAAAAACATTTTGCTGAAAGTAGAAATTTCTGCTTCCAGCGAGTATGCCAAAGAAAATCTGCTGGAAATGATTAACTTGCTGCTAGCCGAAGCGCCTTTTAAGTCGGTAAGAGTGAGTTTGGATGTAGACCCGTATTAGTCAGCAGAGTGGAGAATGGAGAGTGGAGAGTGGAGTGTGCAGTAAAATAGTAAGCAGTTTATAGTAACAGTCCGCAGTTTGTTGTTTTTGAATAACGTATTTCAGGTATTGACATCTGACATCTGACACCCGACAGTCAACATCTGTCAAAAAAATCTGCGCAAATCCGTCTAATCAACGTAATCTGTGTTCTACTATCTATTTTTCCTTCCTTTTTTTTACTTTTCTCAGCTATTTGTTTTATCTTTGCACACTTAAACCGAACTTTTAAATCCAATTTAAAGTTCACAAGGCAAAGTACATTACATTTTGTCAAAAGATAAAAACGCAGATATTTTGCTTTTTTCGCTCACGAAATTTAATTAAACTATCTACAAAAATATACTAAAATGCAAGAAATCAAATTTTTTAGTGGCGAGAATATCCCACTCGAACTGCACAAAACCCGCATCGTGCAAAAACTTCACTTGGTTCCCATTGAACGTAGATTGGAAGCTCTTTATGAGGGTGGTTTCAACACATTCCGCCTAACCACCAAAGACGTTTTCCTGGATATGCTGACCGACAGCGGCACCAACGCCATGAGCGACGAGCAACTTTCGGCTATGATGCGTGCTGATGATGCTTATGCAGGTTCGCAAAGTTTTATGCGTCTGCAAAAAGCCGTTGAAGATGTATTGGGTAAAAAATATTACCTACCCGTACACCAAGGTCGTGCAGCTGAAAATATTCTCGCTAAAGCTTACGTGAAAAGCGGCAGCTTAATTCCGATGAACTATCACTTTACCACTTCCATGGCGCATATTACCGAGCATGGCGGTAAAATTGTTGAGTTGCTTTACGATGAAGCTTACGTAATCAATTCCGAGCATCCTTTTAAAGGAAATATGAATATCGAAAAGTTGGAAGAAATTATCCGCTTAAACACTCCAAAAAACATCCCATTTATCCGCATGGAAGCTTCTACCAACTTGATTGGCGGACAACCATTTTCGGTGAAAAACTTACGTGATGTACGTGCTTTGGCTGACAAATACGGCATTAGACTGGTACTAGATGCTAGTTTGTTAGGCGAAAATGCTTATTTAGTGCTAAAAAGAGAAGAGGAATTCAAAAACAGTAGCTTAGGCGAAATCATCAAAACAATGACCGACCTAGCTGATATTGTTTATTTCTCGGCTCGTAAGTTAAGTTCTTCTCGCGGTGGTGGTATCTGTACCAACGACATCGGTATTTACAGAGAAATGGAAGCTCTTATACCACTTTACGAAGGTTTCTTGACTTACGGTGGTATCTCTGTACGTGAAATAGAAAGCATGGCAGTTGGACTTTACGAAACGCTTGACGAAACAGTGATTTGCCAAAGTCCGAACTATATCGAATACCTGGTAAATGCATTGGATAAAAAAGGTGTTCCGGTAATTAAACCCGCCGGAGTACTGGGTGCGCATATTGATGCGATGCAGATTTGTTCGCATATTCCACAATCACAATATCCGGCAGGCTCATTGGCTGCTGCGCTATACCTTATTTCCGGTATTCGTGGTATGGAGCGTGGTTCGGTATCTAATCAGCGTGATGAGTACGGCAACGAAACTTATGCCGATATGGAATTGGTTCGTCTGGCTATTCCCCGCCGTGTGTTTACGCTATCGCAAATTAAGTACGTAGAAGACCGTGTACACTGGCTATACCTAAATCGTGAATTGGTAGGTGGCTTGAAATTCGTTTACGAACCTCCGGTGCTTCGCTTCTTTATGGGTGGTTTGGAACCAATAAACGACTGGCCACAAAAACTGATGGCGAAATTTAAAGAAGATTTTGGTGATAGCTTATAATTAGCTAATCCATCTAAATAGAAAATCCCCGCACGAGTGAGTGTGGGGATTTTTTTGTATTATTAACAGACAACCTCTGAACAAAAAAAATGCCCCGCAGATAGGCGAGGCACTAAATGTTTTCACAACGGAATAATCCTTATTGTGAATTGCTTCAATATTTGTATGACAAATGTAATGGAAATATTTCAACTTAAAAAGTTTTTTAAGTTAAAATTTGTTTTTACCTTTGGAAAAACAATATAACATATAGCACCATGAAAACAATTTTAGGATTAGATTTAGGTTCAGCTTCTATTGGATGGGCACTAATCAACGAGAATAATAACAAAACATCCATTATAGATTTAGGTTGTAGAATAATTCCTTATGAAGGCACAGAAGGAAAAGATTTTGCAAAAGGAACAGGTGAAAGTAAAAATGCTCTTCGTACAAAAGCTAGAACAGCAAGAAGAGGCTACGATAGATATCAATTAAGAAGAAAATATTTGGTTAATGCTTTAGTAAAGGTTAATATGTATCCAGATGAAGCATTAAGAAACTTACCTAAAAATGAGTTATGGGCACTTCGAAGTAAAGCAGTTCACTCTCAAATAACGCTTAAAGAATTAGGGCGATTGTTGCTGTGGTTAAATCAAAAACGCGGTTATAAAAGTAGTCGTAGCGATGCAAACTTAGGAAAAAAAGATACAGAATATGTTTCCTTGGTAAAAAGCAGACATGAAAAGATAAAAGAACTTAATCTGACAATTGGACAATTCTTTTACAATGAATTATCCAAAAACCCTTATTTTAGAGTGAAAGACAACATTTTTCCTCGAGAAGCATACATTGAAGAGTTTGACACAATCTGTAATACTCAAAAGTCTTTTTACCCTGATGTACTAACTGAAAATTTTATTTCAAGATTACGAAATGAAATTATTTACTATCAACGTCCTTTGAAGTCTCAAAAAGGATTGGTTTCAGTATGTGAATTTGAAGGATTTTGGAAAGTTGGGCAAGATGGAAAAGAATATTTTGTTGGCCCAAAGGTAGCACCTAAAAGTTCCCCGATTTATCAGCTGTCTAAAATGTGGGAAAACATTAATAACATTAAAATTGGGACAAGAAATGGTCAAAATATTGAACTTACAATCGAGCAAAAACAAGCAATCTTTCATCATTTAGACAACAATGAAAAACTAACAGTAACAGATTTACTGAAAATTTTACATTTAAACAGAAAGGACTGTTTCATTAACAAACAAATAGAGAAAGGAATTCTCGGCAATATTACCAAACATGCCATTCAACAATGTTTCGATAAAACAGAAGAATACAACCACCTTTTATCTTTAAACTTAAACATTATTGAAACCGAAAGACAAGGTTACTTAATTGATAAAAAAACAGGCGAGATTTTAAATGAAAAACCTATTCGCTACATTGATTCTAACATTGAAAAAGAACCTTTTTATCAATTGTGGCACACAATATACTCTATTCAAGATACACAAGAGTGTAGCAGTGCCTTACAGACAAGATTTAACATTGAGCCTGACGTTGCAGATAAACTAGCAAAAATTGATTTCAACAAACAAGGTTTTGGTAATAAATCTACTAAGGTTATTCGTAAGATATTGCCGTACTTGATGGAAGGCAACAAATATAACGAAGCAATGAGCTATGTGGGATATGAACATTCAAACTCTTTGACAAAAGATGAAAACTTGAAACGTAAATTATTAGACTTATTAAAACCTATTGAAAAAAACTCACTTCGTCAGCCAGTTGTAGAAAAGATTCTCAACCAAATGGTAAATGTGGTAAATGTAATTATTGAAAAACATAGCGAAAAAGATGAAAATGGCAATATAATTAAATATTTTAAATTTGATGAGATAAGAGTTGAGTTAGCTCGCGAACTTAAACAAAGTAAGGAAGAACGCAATGAGACAGACAAAGCTATGAGTAAACGACAGCGTGAAAACGAAAACATAGCAAAACGCTTAGCTGAATATGGTCTCAGAGCAACACGGAACAACATTATCAAATGGAGATTGTATGAAGAAATCAATAATGAAGAAAAGAAACTAAATGCTATTTGTATTTATTGTGGTCAGCCTATTTCTTTAACTGAGGCTATAAAAGGGGACAATATTGACATTGAACACATTATTCCTAAATCAAAACTTTTTGATGATTCACAAAGCAACAAAACACTCGCTCATCGTCATTGCAATGCGACTAAAAGTGACAGAACTTCATATGACTTTATGAAAAGTAAACCTGCCGAAGTGTTTGAGGCTTATGTTGAACGTGTAAATTCCCTGTATTCTAATTTCATTATCAATAAAGCTAAGCGTGATAAGCTATTGATGCCGGAAGAAAAAATACCCTACAATTTTATAGACCGACAATTGCGTGAAAGCCAATATATAGCACGAAAATCAAGAGAAATTCTTCAAACAATTTGTCATAATGTGTGGGCTACAAGTGGCTCTGTTACTGCTGAACTCAGACACTTATGGGGGTGGGATGATGTTACTATGAATCTTCAATTTGATAAATACAAGGAACTTGGACTGACTGAAATTGTAGAATGGGAAAGTGAGCATGGTAAAAACAAGCATCAAAAAGAAGTTATTTCAGGTTGGAGCAAACGTGATGACCATCGCCATCATGCTGTCGATGCTCTTACTATTGCCTGCACCAAACAAGGCTATATACAACGTTTCAACACTTTGAATGCTGAAAAAACCAGAGAAGACATGAAGAGTGCTATTGAAGAACGTTCTGTTGTTTTTAATGAGAAACGCTCATTATTAGAAAAATATATTATTAGTGAGCAGCCTATAACTGTTTCGGAAGTTGAAAATGCCGTGTCAAATATTTTAGTTTCCTTTAAGCCGGGCAAAAAGGTTGCCTCGACAGGAAAACGCAAAATCGGAAAACGTGGGAATAAAAAAGTTGTTCAAACAGGTATTATTATCCCACGTGGAGCTTTACATGAAGAAAGTGTATATGGTAAAATAAAAACAATAGATGAGAAGAAACCTATTAAATACATTTTTGAAAATTCTCATTTAATCTTGAAGCCATATATCAAGCAATTAGTTGAAGATAGAATTGAAAAACATAATGGAGATGTTAAAAAAGCAATTGCCTCATTGAAAAAAGAACCAATTTTTCTTGACGACAATAATGAGGTAGAATTGAAATACGCATCGTGCTACAAATCTGAATATGTTATTAAATATCCCGTAGATACAAGCTTCAACAAAACAGACAAAGTTGTTGACAAAAAGATAAAGGCTATTTTACTGCAAAGATTAAACAAGTTTGACAACAAACATAAAGAGGCCTTTAAAGATGTGCTTTTAGAGGACAAACTAATAATACCTTGGTATGAAGATGAAGGCTTAGAACGTCCTATAAAAACAGTCCGCTGCTTTACCGGATTATCCGCTGTTATTCCGATAAAAAAAGATAAAAATGGCCAAGATATTAGTTTTGTAAAACCTGGTAACAACCATCATATTGCTATTTATACGGATAGAGATGGAAATAAAATAGAGCATGTTTGCACATTTTGGCATGCAGTTGAACGTAAAAAATACGGAATTCCTATTGTTATTAAGGATTCATCAGAAGTATGGGATAAAATACAAATGCTACCAGAGAATTCTTTTCCAGAAAGTTTTCTTGAAAAACTTCCGGAGGTCCATTTAAGACTGGAATTAAGTATGCAACAAAATGAAATGTTTGTTTTAGGAATGAAAAAAGAAGAAATTAATACAGCAATTGCCTCTAATGATAAAACAGCAATAAGCGACAACTTATATAGAGTACAAAAGTTATCTGAAAAAAACTATATGTTTAGGCATCATTTAGAGACGCAAATAATTGATGATGAAAACTCTAAAACAAGTAAAAGATACATTAATGTTCGAAGTTTAGGAGCATTGTTCAATTTAAATCCATATAAAATTAAAATTAACATACTCGGCGATATTCAAACAGAAGAAATATGATTAAAAAAGCACTCTACTTTGGTAACCCAGCATATCTAAGTCTGCGAAATAAGCAATTGGTTATTCAATTACCCGAAGTTGTTAAAAACGAGACATTGCCTGAAAGTTTTAAAGCAAATGCCGTAAAAACTATTCCTGTGGAAGATATTGGCGTGGTTATTTTGGATAATAAGCAGATAACTATTACACACGGACTGATTGAGGCTTTGCTTGAAAACAACTGTGCTTTAATCACTTGCAATAGTTCTCGAATGCCTGTAGGCTTAATGTTACCACTTGCAGGAAACACCACGCAAACAGAACGGTTCAGAGACCAAATAGATGCATCTGTTCCACTTAAAAAGCAACTTTGGCAACAAACCGTTCAGGCTAAAATCCAAAATCAGGCTTATGTGTTGGAAAACAAATCGAAAGCTGTGGTAAAAAACATGCTTGTTTGGGCAAATGATGTAAAAAGCGGTGACCCAGACAATTACGAAGCACGTGCGGCAGTCTATTATTGGAATAATATTTTTCCTGATATACAAGGCTTTGTGCGTGGTAGAGAGGGTGAACCGCCTAACAATTTGCTGAATTACGGATACGCCATCCTTCGGGCAGTTATGGCTCGTGCGTTGGTAGCCAGCGGACTTTTGCCTACGTTGGGCATTCATCATCGCAATAAGTACAATGCTTATTGTCTTGCTGATGATATTATGGAGCCTTATCGTCCTTTTGTGGATAAGTTGGTGTTTGAAATTATGGAAAGCGGAATAGATATTTCCGAATTAACGCAAGAGCTGAAAGCGAAACTGCTTACTATTCCTGTTCTCGATGTGGTGATTAACAATCAACGAAGTCCGTTAATGATTGCTGTTGGACAAACCACTGCATCACTATATAAGTGTTTTTCTGGAGAAATCCGAAAGATCAAATATCCATCTTTTGAATAATCAGCTTCACTTTATGTAAGTTGTAGTAATAATTATGGAAAGGTTTAGCGAATATAGAATTATGTGGGTATTTGTATTTTTCGATTTGCCGACCGAAACCAAGAAAGACCGAAAGATCTACGCGGACTTTCGGAAAAAATTGATTGAAAACGGCTTCACTATGTTTCAATTTTCCATCTATTTACGACATTGTGCCAGTAGAGAAAATGCCGATGTACATATAAAAAGAGTAAAAAGCTACCTTCCACCCGCAGGACAAGTCGGCATCCTCTGCATTACCGACAAACAATTTGGAAATATGGAGTTGTTTGTCGGTAAAAAAGAGAAAGAAGTCAAAACACCCTATCAACAATTGGAATTGTTTTAGCATAAAAAATCCCGCCTTTCGAGCGGGATTTTTCACATCCGAACAACGATTTTTTTATTTCTAATATTCCTTATAACTTGTTGTGTTTTAATGAAATGTTGACATCCTGTTGTTCAGAATATCAAAGATACAAATAATTGAAAGCAATTCACAACTAAGTACACTGAACCCGCATTGCTACCAACGTTGTTCAGAATATCAAAGATACAAATAATTGAAAGCAATTCACAACACGCTTGTAAAAGTAGGTGTGGAAGTGGCTGTTGTTCAGAATATCAAAGATACAAATAATTGAAAGCAATTCACAACGCACCGTCTTGTTTCTATACTTAATGAATGTTGTTCAGAATATCAAAGATACAAATAATTGAAAGCAATTCACAACGGTTATTCGGAATTCAAAACAGATGTATTGTTGTTCAGAATATCAAAGATACAAATAATTGAAAGCAATTCACAACGCTGCGAAGTTGAAGGTTACAACCACACCAGTTGTTCAGAATATCAAAGATACAAATAATTGAAAGCAATTCACAACACCGGTTATCTACTACTCACAGCACTACCGGTTGTTCAGAATATCAAAGATACAAATAATTGAAAGCAATTCACAACTGTTCAGCGGCTTCGCTCTCAAATGGTACAGTTGTTCAGAATATCAAAGATACAAATAATTGAAAGCAATTCACAACTTGGAAACCTTTGGGCAAGTCTTTGGCAAGTTGTTCAGAATATCAAAGATACAAATAATTGAAAGCAATTCACAACCACAACGCGATTGTCCTTTTTTCTCTTAATGTTGTTCAGAATATCAAAGATACAAATAATTGAAAGCAATTCACAACCGGCTTCCATATCCTTTTCATTCAACCCAAGTTGTTCAGAATATCAAAGATACAAATAATTGAAAGCAATTCACAACAAATATGGTTGGTGTCCATACACAACCGGGGTTGTTCAGAATATCAAAGATACAAATAATTGAAAGCAATTCACAACGAAAACATCTTTCGTTTCTTGCCCAAGTAGTTGTTCAGAATATCAAAGATACAAATAATTGAAAGCAATTCACAACAAAGGTTGCAAGGGTTTCACTTGCCATTCAGTTGTTCAGAATATCAAAGATACAAATAATTGAAAGCAATTCACAACAAATCACATCAAAGCACTTATCGCCCTGAAGTTGTTCAGAATATCAAAGATACAAATAATTGAAAGCAATTCACAACATTGTTGCGATATGGCTTTGAATCCGTTATGTTGTTCAGAATATCAAAGATACAAATAATTGAAAGCAATTCACAACGTCAAAGGCTCGGTGATAACGGCAAGGGTTGTTGTTCAGAATATCAAAGATACAAATAATTGAAAGCAATTCACAACCACGACAAGGTGGTGGACAAGGAAAACTTTGTTGTTCAGAATATCAAAGATACAAATAATTGAAAGCAATTCACAACTTTCAAGTCGCTTGGGTTCATCGTGTGCAAGTTGTTCAGAATATCAAAGATACAAATAATTGAAAGCAATTCACAACGGCGGTGTCGTTGGTGGATTCACCGCCGCGTTGTTCAGAATATCAAAGATACAAATAATTGAAAGCAATTCACAACGGCGTGATTGTCGTTGATGGCGAAGAAATCGTTGTTCAGAATATCAAAGATACAAATAATTGAAAGCAATTCACAACGAACACTACAGAGCCCTAAACAAAAAAATAGTTGTTCAGAATATCAAAGATACAAATAATTGAAAGCAATTCACAACATCTTTGACAGGCACACAAAAATAAAAATAGTTGTTCAGAATATCAAAGATACAAATAATTGAAAGCAATTCACAACATTTTTT
>DUQG01000003.1 GCA_012837935.1 Bacteroidales bacterium | reverse complement strand
GACAAAACACCATTAAAAGAACTGCTAAATCCTGACGAAGAGATTCAATTCAAGCAAAATCAAAATTTCAAAGAACAATTATTATTTTAGTTAAAATCATTAACAAATTAGTGCATCAGCAGTAATTGAGCATATTAAATATGGATTAATTCAAACCTTATTCGAAGAAAAAAAAAGACATTACGTACAAATGTATTTTCAGTCAAAAGAAGAAGATGCATATTCTTTTTACATTGTAGATGAGGACAGAAAAGGCTATAAAAAAAGCATAAGTTTAACTGAATGTGAAGCTGCAAAAAAAGATGTTTTTGTTCAGTTTGATACATTTCAAGAAGGCGTTGACGTAGTCAATATAAACTACGAATGGATTGAATGTCATTTAGAGCCTTTGCCAAAAGAAGAGGTTTTGAGTAAATTGCATCAAAACTATGAGTATGTAGGATATAGACCATATTGTGGTAGAATTGAAGTTCGCCAAAATAACTTATCAGGATTTGTGGATATTTTCGGTAATGAAGTAATCCCGATAAAATACAAAAGCGTTTTACCTTTTGTGAAAGAGATGTCCATTGTAAGTCTTTCCGAAGGGAAATACGGTTTAATTGATGTAAATGGCAAGGAAATAATTCCATGCAAGTATGATAATGTTACTATTTTTGAGAGTGGTTTTGCTCGTATTGAAAAAGGTAATTATTGGGCTGTGGTAGATGAAAATCTAAACATCATTATTCCTTTTAATCAAGAATATCAATGCATAGAAAATTTTAAATATGGTTTAGCGATAGCAAAGAAAGGGACAAAATGGGGTGTTGTCAATACACATGGAGATGTTATAGTCCCTTTTAAGTATTATGAAATTGAGAATTTTAAGAAAGGGATTGCGCGTGTTAGGCTAAAATCGCGTTTATACGGATATATAAATACGGAAGGTGAAGAAATAATTTTGCCTATTTATGAGTATATCGGTCTATTTGAAAAGGATGTAGCTGTTTTTTGGGAAGGTAAAAAGAGAGGGTTGATAGACAGAACTTCTACTATTGTTGCGGAAGCAATTTATGATGAGATTTCAGGTTTTTTCATCGACAATAATCTCATTGTCAGAATCGACAAGAAATATGGGATTATTAGTAACACCGGACGAATTGTTTTACCTGTACAGTTTGAAGATTTGAAAATTCTGATAAGTACTTATAACACACTTAAAGAAAGTGGATTGGATGTTCACAATTTTTCAATGAATTAATTTTCTTGATTAACGCTAATCATTATGAAACTTTTTTCTATAAATGGTCAAAAACTAAAAAGTTTATCTACCAATCCTTTTGGTTTAGAAAAAGAAATTCAAAAGCTTATAGAAGACAACCTGAAAGAACTGTTTAATTTGGAATTTGTAAAGTCTGAATTCTCTATCAAAAATTTCAGGATTGATACACTGGCGTACAATCCTGAAACACAGTCTTTTGTCGTTATTGAATACAAGAAAGATAGAAATTTTTCTGTAATTGATCAGGGCTATACATATTTGTCAATTATGTTGAATAATAAGTCAGATTTCATTTTGGAATATAATGAAACTAAAAATGACTTATTAAAAAGAGAAGATGTTGATTGGTCTCAATCAAGAGTTATATTCGTTTCAACAAACTACACAGAATATCAAAAACAATCTGTAAATTTTAAAGACGTTCCATTTGAGCTTTGGGAAATTAAACGCTTTGAAAATGATATTTTAGGGATGATACAACATAAAAACAATTCAGATGAAAGTATCACAATTACTACTAATAATCCTGAAAATATTGTTTCAAAAGTTTCAACGGAAATTAAGGTTTGGAATGAAGAATATCACCTAAATTCATCAAGGAGCAGACCTGAATGGGTGAACGAATTATACTTTGAGCTTAGAGATAGGATTTTGGGTTTAGGTGAGATTGAATTACGACCAAATGCAAGGTTTGTTAGTTTCAGATATAAAGAGCCTATTGTTGATATTGTGTTTCATAATGGAGGATTATACACTATTCTAAATATGAAAGAAGGGACTCTTAATGACCCAAACAATCTTATGAAAACATATGATGGTAAATCTCACTGGGGATCCGGTGATTACTACATTACTATTGATAGAAATACCGATTTAGACTATATGATGTTTTTAATCAAACAGTCTTACGAAAATCAGAAATCAAAATAAGTTCAATTGTGTGACAAACCCACGACTGTCTATAACATTAAGATTTTTAAGAAGTTAAGACACATTAAGATGTTCTTAATGAAATCCTTAACTAACTCTTAATTTCTTAATGTTAAAAAAATGTAGATACTAAAAACGACAATTAATTTCGTAAAATCAATATTTAATGGAAGAACAAAACAAACAACCGGTAGAATTGCCGGAAAACGCCTATCGAGAACTTAAAGAGGGCGAAGAGTACAAACCCGTGATGCCGGCTAACCAAAATGTACTGGAAGTTACGCCGTGGTCTGTGGGAATGGGTCTGCTGATGGCTGTGATTTTTTCGGCTGCGGCTGCCTATTCCGGCTTAAAAATCGGGCAGGTTTTTGAAGCGGCTATTCCCATTTCAATTATTGCAGTGGGTGCATCGGCTGCATTTCGTAAAAAAGGTGCCTTGGGGCAAAATGTAATTATCCAATCCATCGGAGCGTCATCGGGTGTGATTGTGGCAGGCGCGGTATTTACCATTCCGGGACTCTACATTTTGCAGGCAAAATATCCTGAAATTCAGGTTGATTTCTGGCAGATTTTCTTTTCATCGCTGCTGGGAGGATTTTTGGGAATACTCTTTTTAATTCCTTTCCGAAAATATTTTGTGAAAGATATGCACGGAAAGCTGCCATTCCCCGAAGCTACGGCTACTACGGAAATTCTGATGACCGGAGAAAAAGGCGGTAATCAAGCGAAACTTCTTATTGCAAGCGGTTTGCTTGGTGGATTTTTTGATTTCTGCTTTTCGCAATTCCGACTTTGGAGTGAAGAAATCAACACCCGCATTATTCCTGCCGGAGAAGCTTTGGCAGAAAAATTCAAAATGGTGCTGAAATTCAATGTGAGTGCATTGATTTTCAGTTTCGGTTATCTGGTAGGACTTCGTTTTGCAACGATAATTGCGGTGGGTTCGCTGCTTTCGTGGTTGGTACTTATTCCGCTGGTAAATGAAATCGGAGCATTGGCAGCAACTGCAAGCGGCGGTGTCAATCCATTTGTGGCGATGAGTGCAGAACAGATTTTTGCGACTTACGTTCGTCCGATAGGAATTGGAGCAATTGCGATGGCGGGAATTATCGGTATTATCAAATCATCCGGTGTAATCGGCAGTGCATTTAAACTTGCCGTAGGCGGAGGAAAAGGCAAAGGACAAACACAAAGCGAGGTAAAAGTAGAGCGTACACAGCGCGATCTGAAAATGTCTTTCGTGGCACTTTTCTTATTCTTGACGTTGATAGCCGTATTTATTTTCTTGCTGGTTGGTGTTAAAGTAACCTTACTTCAAGCTGTTGTGGCATTGATAACCATTACCGTTATTTCATTCTTGTTTACTACCGTTGCGGCAAATGCAATTGCGATTGTAGGTTCCAATCCTGTATCAGGAATGACGCTGATGACGTTGATTTTGTCGTCTGTGATTCTGGTGTCGGTGGGATTGACCGGTTGGCAAGGAATGGTCAGCGGCTTGATTATCGGTGGAATTGTTTGTACGGCATTGTCCATGGCAGGCGGTTTTATTACCGACTTGAAAGTGGGTTATTGGCTCGGAACAACACCTGCAAAACAGCAGACCTATAAGTTTTTAGGAACGTTGGTTTCTGCTGCTACCGTAGGAGCAGTTATCTTTATTTTGAATGAAGCTTACGGATTTGTGGCTACCGAAACGCATCCTGACCCGATGATTGCACCGCAAGCTAATGCGATGGCAGCCATTATTGAACCGCTGATGTCCGGTCAAGGTGCTCAGTGGATGTTGCTTGGAATTGGTGCTGTAATTGCTATTTTGGTTAATTGGTTGGGTATT
Source organism: Bacteroidales bacterium (assembly GCA_012837935.1). Taxonomy (GTDB): domain Bacteria; phylum Bacteroidota; class Bacteroidia; order Bacteroidales; family Paludibacteraceae; genus UPXZ01. The sequence goes on along the minus strand of DUQG01000003.1, from coordinate 151,376 downwards.
TCGCCGTTGGCATTTGCGTTGGGAATGTTTATTCCGCTACAACTGAACACACCGTTAATCGTGGGCGGTTTGCTAAACCATTGGATTAATAAAAGCTCTAAAAACGAGAAACTTAACAATGCACGCCATCAGAGAGCTATTCTTGTTTCGTCCGGATTTATTGCCGGTGCGGCGTTGTTTGGCGTAATTGGTGCGTTGATTATTTTCATTACCGGAAGAGGCGATGTGCTTGACTTCAAAATTTGGTCAGACCCAACCGGAACAGGTGCACAAGTTACCGCTATTTTTGCTTTCTTGGCGTTGATTGGCTTCTTTATCTGGGAAGCATTTAAAGCAAAAGAAAACGATTAAAATAGTTTCTAATTCTTAAGATAATACAAAAAAATCTTCACGGCTAGGTTGCTCGTGGAGATTTTTTTGTAAGCAATAATTATGTTTTTTCACAAATACTTTGTATTTTTGTTGTTTAACTGTTAATTTTAAATTCCAAAACACTATGAAAAGATTTTATTCTATCCTAAGTATGCTGTGTCTGTTTTTAGGAATGACATTAGCACAAACCAATGCACCTGCCAAATTTGGTCCTACACCCAACGAACGACAAATGAAATACCTACAAGAGCCTATGGCTGCGTTTATCCATTTCGGAATGAATACCTTTGCCGGAGCCGATGGTATTGAATGGGGAAATGACATGAAGCGTCCGGCTTCTACATTTAATCCTACACAAGGAAAAGTAGATACGGATCAATGGGTTCGTTTATTGAAAAAAGCCGGATTTACACGTGTAATCATTACATTGAAACATCACGATGGTTTTTGCACTTGGCCCACAAAAGTAACGGACTACAACATTTCCAACAGTCCCTATTTGAATGGACAAGGCGACTTAGCAAAGGAACTTTCCTTATCATGCGATAAATATGGTATGGATATGGGAATTTATCTTTCCCCGTGGGATGCATGGGAACCTTCTTATGGCGATGCTTCACCCGGAGATTATAATGATTTTTATGATGCACAATTACGTGAATTGCTTGGTGGTGAGTACGGACGCTTAAATCCGGAAACAGGAAAACGGGAAATTGTTGAAATTTGGTTGGATGGTGCTACCGGATCAGGTGCGGCTCATCAGACTTATGACTTTGCACGTTATGTAGCCACTACACGAGAATTACAGCCTAACTGTTTGACCTGGATGACTTTGGATGCTGCTAAAAATTATTCAGGCAGTGAAGCCGGATTCCCTGTTGATGCTTTTTGGGTGGGCAATGAAGCCGGATATGTTAACGATCCCGTATGGATGAAGGTAACTGTAAGTGGCGCATCTGTCAACAAATATACTGCTACCGGACAATATATGTCAATTCCTGAAGCCGATGTTTCCATCAGACCCGGATGGTTTTACCACACATCGCAAGACGGAAGTGTGAAAACTCTGGATTATTTGGTACACAATATTTACTTCCGTTCAGTGGGAATGGGTATTCCATTGTTGTTAAACGTTCCACCCAACAGAGCCGGAAAATTTCATGACAATGATTCTATTCGACTAATGGAATTTGGAAAGGCGCTTAGCAATACATTCCAAACAAATCTGCTAACACCTGATATGCAAGTTACTGCTACTGCAAATCGTGGTGTCGGCTTTGAACCTAAAAATGTGCTGGATGAAAACTATAACACTTACTGGACTTTGGCTGATGACCAAAAAACAGCTTCCCTGACGATTGATTTGGGGAAAGATGTAGAAATGGACGTAATTCGTATTCAAGAGTATTTGCCATTGGGACAACGAATTAGTGGTTGGAAGTTGGAAGTGGAAGTGTATGGCTCATGGCGAGAATATGGAAGTGGACAAACCATCGGTTTCCAACGAATGGTAAAAGGAGAATTGCTACCGATTCGCAAAATCAGATTCACTGTAACATCATCACTTGCTACACCATTAATTAATGGAATTCAAGCCTATCGTTCAGATGCATCAATTACAAAAACAGGTCCGATACCGCCCGGAATTAATAGTACAGAAGCATCGACTCTTCAAGCATTGGTAACAAAAAAAGTTTCAAAATTAAAATTTGAAGTCTTGGAATTTCCAACCGGCAAATGGCCTACTTTAGCCGAGATGAACTTTTTTACTACGGTAGATGGAACTCGTACAGAAATTGACCGTGCCGGATTTACAGCTACTGCTACTTCCGAAGCTAAACAAGCGGTAAATGGCGAGCCGGACTGTCTTGCAAGCAACACGTTGGACGGAGACATTTCTACTATTTGGCAACCGGAGTGGAAACCTAAAGTAAAAATGCCACAGTCATTAATGTATGATTTCGGAAAACAAATTGATTTGACTGAAATCAGCTATTTGCCACGACAAACTTCGGATAAGGATATTGCTAAAAAATTCAATATTTACATTGCTGAAAATCCGGAAGACGACTACATGCTCTCATTAGAAGGAGGAGCATTTAATGAGGCAGTTAAGACTGCACAATTTACACCAATTTCATCAACAGGTTGGAAACTTTTACCAAATTACAGCTCACTGGGAACAGCCATTCAGTCGCAAATTAGTGAAGCAACTGTTCAGTTAAAAATGCAGGGTAACTGGTTCAGACTGCTTGGTGCAAAATCACCTGATACGGGAATTTTCGAAGTTTGGGTTGACGGCACGAAAGTAGCTACAGTAGATACTTATTCCGCTACTTTGACTAAAGATGCTGTGCTTTATGAGAGCAATTCCTTGGGCGAAGGCGAGCATATTGTTGTAGTAAAATGTACCGGAACTAAAAACGAAAACTCAGCAGGAGAAAGCATTGTTTTACAGAGTTTCTTGAAGTTTGAGGACGAAGTAAAAGGTATGTTTGAAATGGAAAGAACATTTGCGGAGTCTTTTGAAGATAGTGGAACATTTACATTTACTGTTCGTAGATTTGGCGATTTAAGCGAGACGGCAACAGTTACTTACATTACTTCACCCGGAACAGGTGTTCATGGGAAAACCTATCTTGATAAGACTGAAGTTCTCGAGTTTGGCGCAGGTGAATCGGAAAAAACGGCTACAATTACTATCATTGACAATGACGTAGCCGAAGGCAATAAAGATTTTTACATTGAGCTGAACACACCGACAAACGACCATATTTTAGGTTTCAATAAAACCCTTCGCATCTTAGTCTATGACAATGACGGCGATTTTTCTAATTCAAATTTAGAAGGTTATTGTGAGCCGGGAGGGACACAGCATCCAGAAAAAAAGGCTTATCTGGAAAGTGCAACTACGGAAGGTGCAAAAAAGAATTTTAGCTATGCAGTTGCTCAATCGCCTGACCAGGTGTATGTGAAGTTTTTAGATGATTATATTGAAGCTGAAAGAGGCAGTACATTTACATTGAAACTAAATGCGTACAAAGCCGGCGAATCAACTACCACAGTTCTTCAAGATTTGCGATACAATGTAGCCTATATTTATGCCGACTGGGATGCCGACTTGAAATTTTCAGACAGTGAGCGGATAGCCAAAGTGGGATTTAGAAATACAGAATTTGCTGCAAACGGTACAAATAACGTAAAAGCAAACTATGATTATGTATTAAATATTTCACAAGAAATTGCGGTGCCGGCTTTTGCAGTTTTACAGAATATTCCAATTCGTGTTATCTATCAACAAGCTTGGAAAGATATGCCGAACGGCGCCTGCACAAGTGTGCATGAGGGGATGATTTACGACTTTAAGCTAAAAGTTTTAGATAAAGGAACTTCGCTTAAACGGACAGAGGCTAATAAATTTTATGTTTTTGTGTCCAATGACAAAGTTCTGTGCAAAGGAGATTTTGAAGCAGGTACAACAGTAAATATTATCGGTCTAACGGGCTCAGTGATTTCTACTTCTCACATTCTTTCTAATCAAACCAATACGGAGTTAAATATATCTCATTTGCCGAAAGGAATTTATTTGGTAACAATTCAAAGTAAGGGGAAAGTTGAAACGCACAAAATAAGCAAATTTTAGCATATATTGTCAAGTGTAAAACTGTTGAAACTTTTAAGGTAAATTTAAGAAATCTTTGCGGGTGAATTGCCCGTAAAGATTTTTTTGTGTTGAAAACTAACATCCCAAAAACTTTTAATCCATTAATTAATTTCCTAATTTTGTAGTTTGTAGAAATAAATTTTAGCCATGAAAATAATTATTGTCGGTACAGCACATCCTTATCGGGGCGGTTTGGCGGCTTTTAACGAGCGGCTTGCTCACGAGTATGTTCAGCAAGGACACGATGTGGAAGTTTACACTTTTACCTTGCAATATCCTTCGTTTCTTTTTCCGGGAAAGACGCAATTTACGGATGAAGAGCCCACGCATAATCTAACCATCCATCGTAGGATTAATTCTGTTAATCCGCTGAATTGGATTAGTGTAGGTAGAGAAATCAAAACAAAAAAAGCCGATAAAGTGATTTTTTGCTATTGGATGGCGTTTTTTGCACCTTGTTTCGGAATGATTGCTAGAAACTGCAAAGCCGAAAACACAAAATGCTTGGCTCTCGTTCACAATATGATACCACACGAGCCGACTGTTTTGGATAAATTTTTCCCGAACTATTTTGTCAATGCAATGGACGGATTTTTGGCGATGACCAACTCGGTGGTAGATGATATCAACAAATTTGACAAAAAGAATAAACCTAAAACAGTATCGCCGCATCCGGTTTACGACCATTACGGCAAACCAATGGCACGTGAAGAGGCTTTGAAGGAACTTGATTTAGATGCTGATTTTCGCTATATTCTATTCTTTGGTTTTGTTCGGAAATACAAAGGATTGGATTTGCTTTTGAATGCATTTACCGATGTCCGACTTCGACAATTTCCTGTAAAACTGATAGTTGCAGGAGAGTTCTATGAATCGAAAGCACCTTATTTGGAAACTATTCGGAAAAATGCGTTGGAAGATAATGTGATTTTGCATTCCGATTTTATTCCCGACGATAAAGTGAAACACTATTTCAATGGAGCTGATTTAGTGGCACAAACTTACCGTTCTGCTACACAAAGCGGTGTTTCGCAGATTGCCTACAATTTTGAAAACCCGATGCTCGTAACCGATGTGGGCGGATTAAGCGAAACCATTCCACACGGAAAAGTAGGTTACGTGGTAAAAACCGATGTAAATGCCATAGCTGACGCCTTGGTGGATTTCTTTGAAAATGAGCGATTAGAACAATTTACCGAAAATGTGCGTTTAGAAAAGAAGAAATACGAGTGGGAAAAAATGGTGGAGGCTATTAATAGTCTGTAGTTTGTAGTAAGATAGTTTGTAGTTGGGACACTTGATTTATAAATACGTTTAATTATGACAAAAAAGAACACCATAAAACTTTTTGAAGAAAAGAAAGTTCGTGCGGTTTGGGACGATGTAACCGAAGAATGGTTTTTTTCGGTGGTGGATGTTGTGGAGGTTTTAACAGAAAGTCCCAATCCACGTAAATATTGGAGTGTACTAAAAACCCGACTACGAAAGGAAGGAAGTGAGTTGACTACAAATTGTAGTCAACTGAAAATGCCTGCTGCTGATGGCAAAAACTACAAGACCGATGTGATGACCACTCAACAACTTTTCCGTTTAATTCAATCTATTCCGTCGCCAAAAGCAGAACCATTTAAACTATGGATTGCACAAGTTGCCAAAGAGCGACTTGATCAAATGCAAGACCCTGAGCTTTCCATAGAACAAGCAATGGCAGATTATAAGCGACTTGGTTATTCAGATAATTGGATTAATCAAAGGTTGAAAAGTATTGAAATACGTAAAGATTTAACCGATGAGTGGAAAAAACGTGGCTTGCAAGAGGGTGTTCAATTTGCGACATTAACGGACATTATTTACAAGACTTGGTCGGACAAAACGGCAAAAGAATACAAGCTGTTCAAAGGGTTGAAAAAAGAAAATTTACGGGATAACATGACTAATAAAGAGTTGGTTTTGAATATGCTCGCCGAACTTTCCACCAAAGAAATTTCAGAAGCTCAAAATCCCGAAACTTTTGATGAACATGCAAATGTAGCAGTGCAGGGTGGTTCTGTGGCTCGAAATGCACGTTTGGAGTTGGAAGCGAAAACAGGGAAAAAGGTCGTTAGCCAGCTAAATGCTAAAAGTATTTTAAGTTTGAAAGGAAAGGAGAAATAATAAAAAGGGACATTCGGTTTCCAAGCGAATGAAAAATCCAGCCGGCTACAATTTGTAGTCATTTGAAAAAATCTGTTACTGTTTTAACTGATTAACTCAAAATAGTTGACTTCATTTTGTAACCAACTTAAAAACAATATTAATCGATTGTTGACAGCTCAAAACCGTGATAATTTGTATCTCAACCCATTTGATTTAATTTGTGTAAATTTGCGACATTTGTGTAATTTGTGTTCAAAATTTACTTTGTTTATTATATAATTCGTTTACTATAAAATATTATGGCAAAAATTGCTGAAACCCCTATGATGAAGCAGTTTAGCGAAATTAAAACTCAGCATCCTGATGCTATTTTGTTATTTCGTTGCGGCGACTTTTACGAAACTTTTTCCGAAGATGCGATTAAAGCATCGGAGATTTTGGGTATTACTTTGACCCGAAGAGCCAATGGAAAAGCTTCGTCGGTTGAGTTGGCGGGGTTTCCACATCATGCGCTTGATACCTATTTGCCGAAGTTGGTGCGTGCCGGCTGTCGGGTGGCCATTGTTGACCAATTAGAAGACCCGAAAACCACGAAAACGTTGGTAAAGCGAGGTGTTACAGAGTTGGTTACGCCCGGTGTTTCGTATAGCGATACCACGCTGACACTAAAAGAAAATACTTTTTTGGCAAGTGTCTATATCAATAAAACGCAAGCCGGAGTTTCGTTTTTAGATATTTCAACGGGGGAATTTTTAATTGCCGAAGGAACGGTTGAATACGTGGATAAGTTGCTGAGCAGCATTTCGCCGAAGGAAATTATTTACGACCGCACAAAGAAAAAAGAGTTTGAAAATCATTTCGGAACAAAATATTTTACCTACGCTCTTGACGATTGGACATTTATTCCTGACAGTGCACATGAACGTCTTTTGAAACATTTTGGAACGAAAAGTTTAAAAGGTTTCGGCGTGCAGAATTTGACAAACGGAATTGTAGCTGCCGGAGCGATTTTGCACTATTTGGATATTACGCATCATACGCAAACGGGGCATATTACGCAATTGACTCGCATTGAGGAGGAGCATTATGTTTGGCTCGACCGCTTTACGGTGCGAAATCTGGAACTTTACGGTTCAATGAACGAAGGCGGAAAAACGCTTGTGGATGTGATTGATAAAACCATCAGTCCGATGGGTGGACGTTTGTTGAAAAGATGGGTGGCGTTTCCGCTAAAAGACGTAAAACCGATTGAGGAACGCCATTCTGTGGTAGAATGTTTTTTCAAAGATAGAGAATTACGAGAGCTGATTGAGCGTCAAATTTCACTGATGGGCGATTTGGAACGAATTATTTCCAAAGTGGCGGTTGGTCGTATCAATCCGAGGGAAGTAGTGCAATTGAAGGTGGCGCTAAATGCCATTGAACCAATCAAAGAGGCTTGCGCTGCATCCGAAAATGAACCCCTGCGAAAAATTGCCGAACAGCTTAATCCTTGCAAGATTATTGCCGATAAAATCCATAAAGAAATTCAGAACGACCCGCCGATTATGCTTAACAGAGGCGATGTAATCCGTTCGGGCGTGGATGCAGAGTTGGATGAATTGCGAAACTTATCACGTTCAGGAAAAAACTATCTGGCAGAAATGCAGGTGCGTGAGAGCGAAAAAACAGGTATTCCGTCCTTAAAAATAGCCTTTAACAATGTGTTTGGCTACTACATCGAAGTGCGAAACACGCATAAGGATAAAGTTCCAGAAGATTGGATACGGAAACAGACGCTGGTTAGTGCAGAAAGATATATTACGCAGGAACTAAAAAAATACGAGGAGAAAATTCTCGGTGCCGAAGAAAAAATCCAAATCATTGAAACACGAATATTTAATGAATTGATATTGAATTTGATGGATTATGTACCTGCCGTTCAGTTAAATTCTAATTTAATTGCACAGCTTGACTGTTTGCACTCATTTTATCGTGTAGCGCTGGAAAATAAATACGTTCGTCCGGAAATAAACGACACCGACGAACTGGATATCCGACAAGGACGACATCCCGTGATTGAAAAGCAGTTGCCTATCGGGGAAAATTACGTGGCGAATGACGTTTTTCTTGACAGCAAATCACAGCAAATTATTATTGTAACCGGACCGAATATGTCGGGTAAGTCGGCATTGTTGCGGCAAACGGCGCTTATCGTGTTGCTGTCGCAAATCGGAAGTTTTGTTCCGGCAGAAAGTGCCAAAATCGGCGTGGTGGATAAGATTTTTACCCGTGTGGGAGCAAGTGATAATATTTCACTCGGCGAAAGTACCTTTATGGTGGAAATGAATGAGGCGGCAAGCATTCTGAACAACCTTTCCCCACGAAGTTTGGTGCTTTTTGATGAGCTGGGACGAGGCACAAGTACCTACGACGGTATTTCCATCGCTTGGGCTATCGTGGAGTATATTCACGAGCACCCGACTGCAAAAGCCAAAACGCTTTTCGCTACACACTATCATGAGTTGAACGAGATGGAAAATTCCTTTAACCGTATCAAAAACTACAATGTTTCGGTAAAAGAGATTGATAAAAAGATTATTTTCCTGCGTAAATTGGAGCGTGGCGGAAGTGCACACAGCTTCGGTATTCACGTGGCAAAAATGGCGGGAATGCCGCAGAGCATCGTGAAGCGTTCGGAGAAAATCTTGGAGCAACTTGAAAGCGACAACCGTCAAAACGGTATTGCCAAACCTGTCGGTGAACTGGCAGTTCAGCGTGAAGGCTATCAGCTAAGCTTTTTCCAATTAGATGACCCTGTGCTCGAACAAGTTAGAGACGAAATAAAAGGATTGGATGTGAATAACTTGACACCGATTGAAGCGTTGAATAAGTTAAATGAGATAAAAAGGATTATTGAGGGGAAATAGTAGCCCCCTTTGCCTTCGGCATTTCCCCCGCAAGGGGAAAAGTAGAAAAGGTGGATTTAACTAATCCACCTTTCTGTTTGTTGTTTATCTTAAAGCTTTTCGCCTTTCGATTTCTGCTCTTAAATTGTTAAACCAATTAGTGTAAACCTCTGCTTTTTGTATCATGCTGTTTTTTGTGGAAGTGTTTTTTTGTCCCCAATTGCTCATGGATGATGTTACCGAGCCTTCGTAAATAGTTAATTTAACTTCTGTGTTTTCATCATTTATAGGGTCAATAAAAAACGCAACAGTAGCAGTTGAAGCTTCTTTGGCTGCACCTAATAGTGCCATTGTTAATGCAGCATTTTTATTGTCAACCTGTTTAGATGCGTTGATTAACCCTGTCTCTTTGTTTGTTTCATTTACTAAAAAACCTTCAGATTGCAGTAAACTCATAGCTGATCTAAAAACAGTTTCGTAGTCTGCTTCATACTGTTTTGTAGTCATTAGTTTAATTTCTGTAGGCGATAAAACCTTTTGAGCAGTACATGAACCTAGCAAGACTGCAACTACTGATAAAAATAAAAATTTTTTCATTTTTTTGATTATTTATGATTAGTAACTTGTTGTAATAACAGAATAGTCTTGAACAATATTTTTGTCGTCGTAAGTGATTATTAAGTCAAAAGACTGATTAGAGGAGCTTACTGATGCACGTTCTCCAAAAAGAAATGTATTACTTCCTCCTTTTGAGACAGCACTCATTCTATTATAACTCCAAACTTCATTATTGTTCCTATTTTTTGTAATTAGGTTGGGTGCACCAAATAACTTTATGATTTCGTCTTGTGTGGTTTCACCTTTAATGATTTTAGACTTAACCAATGCAAATGTTAAATTGCTTTTTTGAACATTTTCCTCCCCCGCACCGTATTTATACGAACTACATCCAACCATTATGAAAATGGTAAGTATTGCTAACAGTGTTTTCTTCATAATATGAAATATTCCTTCCCCGTCCCCCAAGTTCAGGTTTAAAAATTTAAAATAAAAAAGCGTGGGAACTGTTAAACTTTACTGCTTATCAGGCTCTAGCGAAGCCCCAGCACAAGTAAAGCAACAGCCCACGCTCTTATATGGATACTTAGATAGTAAAACCATACAGAACGTGAGCGTTTTGTTGCTATTACCCTGTGCTTTGTTAATTCGCTAGATTTGACAAGCAAGGTAATATCTAAAACGCTTTCGTTTGTTTGTATAAAATTTATTTTGTTGTCTTTACAACGTTACAAAAATAGTGAAAGAAAATTAATAAACAAGCGGAAATGTGAAAAAGATGAATATTTGAACACCTAAATCTTTGCATTATAAAATAAATTTATTTATATTTGCAAAAAGTTTATGATATACCATAAGCTTCTATGTGGATAGTAAAAGTTTATTTTATAAAAGAAACTAATGAAAAAGCCTATCAAATATCGTCCTTATTACTTCTCTAAAATCGAGCCTTTTATTAATGACAGCTTAATAAAAGTGCTTGTGGGGCAGCGTAGAGTTGGGAAGAGCTATATTTTAAAGCAGCTTAGCCAAGAAATATTATCACGTTTTCCGGAAGCTAAAATTCTATTTATCAATAAAGAAAAATACGAATTTGATTTTATCAAAGACTACAAGGATCTGATAAGCTATATTCAGGAAAAATCAAATTCACAAGTTAAAACCTATCTTTTTATTGATGAAGTACAAGAAATTGAGCAATTTGAATTAGCATTGCGAAGCTTGCAGTCGGATGGGAATTTCGATATTTATTGCACCGGAAGCAATGCAAAGCTTCTGTCGGGGGAATTAGCCACAGCTTTGGCAGGACGGTATGTGCAGTTTCATATTCATTCGCTTACCTACAAAGAGTTTTTAGATTTTCACGAACTTTCAGCTTCAAATGAAACACTGTATGATTATATAAAATATGGTGGAATGCCCCATCTTGTTAACTTGCGGAAAGATGAAAGTGTCTATTACGAATATCTAAAAAACATTTACGACAGCATTATTTTGCGTGATGTTGTAGCACGTTATAATATCCGAAATGTCCATTTTTTACAAAATCTAATTGAGTTTTTGGCAGATAATGTGGGTAGTATTGTTTCTGCAAAAAAAATCAGCGACTATCTTAAGTCGCAGCAAATCAGCCTTATGCCCCAAACTGTTTTAGATTATTTAGTCTATTTGGAATCGGTTTTTTATATAGAAAGAGTGAAAAGGAAGGAGATTGGAGGAAAGAAAATATTTGAAATAGGTGATAAATTTTACTTTGAGGATTTGGGAATGCGTCATGCACTTATCCCATTCCAACAAAAAGACATCAATAAAGTACTTGAAAATTTAGTTTTTCACCATTTGCGAGCGAATGGATACAAAGTTTTTATTGGAAAAATGGATGATAAAGAGGTGGACTTTATCGCAGAAAAACAAGAAAAAATCACCTATATCCAAGTTGCATATATGATAATGGACGAAAAAACTCACGAACGAGAGTTTGGAAATCTGCTGAAAATTCCGGACAACAATCCAAAATATGTTATTTCAATGGATGAATTTACAGAAACTTCTTACAAAGGAATATTCCATTGGTCGATTATGAAATTCTTGTTGGAATTTGAATAACGGGACAATCGGCTTCCTAACCGTTTGAAAAATAGAAAAGATGGAGAAATCCGAAAATCCACAAACAAAAGAGTAGGAGATTATTTACAATTTACATAAAATGAGAAAAGTAACTTTAATGCTGCTAACCGCTTTGTCTTTAGTTGGTTTTGTAGGTGCTGCAACAGCACAAAACAAGAATAATGTACCACCTAAAATTGCTGCTTACGTGGCAAAGCATTTTCCGAATAATCCGATAGTAGAATTTGAAAAAGAATCGGACAATGGACGTGTTAAATACGAAGTGGAACTTCAAGATGGCACAGAAATTGAATTTGATCACCGTATGAACGTAATAGAGATAGAGTCAGGTGCGGACGATAGACCTTTACCGAACAGCGTTGTGCCAAAAGCAATCTTGCGTTATGTCAAAAACAAGCACTCGAATAACTTTATTATAAAATGGGAAAGAGAAAAACGAGGATATGATGTTAAACTTAATAATGACTTAGAATTAGAGTTTGATAGCAAAGGAAGATTTATTCGTTATGATGATTAGTATTTATTAGTTTAGATAAAAAGTCCTGCCAAAATCATATTTGGTAGGACTTTTTGTTCATTCTTATTTGTTCATTCTTAAATATCTTTATTGCATCAATAGTATTATTTCTTAATTCTACCCACCAATCTCACTCAATTCCAACCATCTCATCTCTTTCTCATCTAACAACTCGCTTACTTTTGCGAATCGTTCGGATAATTTGATAATTTCTTCGGCATCAGTAATTTCGCCGGATGAAAGTTTAATTTCAAGCTCAGATTTTTCGTTTTCTAACTGAGGGATTTCCTTTTCCAAAGCTTCAAATTCACGTTTTTCGTTAAAGCTCAGCTTTTTTGCTGTGGTCTTCCTTTCCGAATTATCTTGTTTTTTCGTATTAGTCTCTTTCTCACGGGTTTGGTTTTTTTGTTCTTTTTCTGCTTCTTCGGCAGAATCACGGAAAGCACGATACTGCGTGTAATTCCCGGGGAAGTCTTTGGCAGCACCTTCGCCTTTAAAAACAAAAAGATGATCCACCACTTTATCCATAAAGTAGCGGTCGTGGCTCACCACAATAACGCAACCTTTGAAAGTTTGCAGGTAATCTTCCAGAATATTCAGCGTGGCAATATCCAAATCGTTGGTCGGCTCGTCAAGAATTAGAAAATTCGGATTTTGCATTAGCACGGTGCAGAGGTGCAAACGCCGTTTTTCGCCACCGCTAAGCTTATAGACATAGTTGTGCTGCTTTTCCGGTGCAAAAAGGAAATAGTTTAGAAACTGCGAAGCGGTCATTTTCTTTCCGTTGCCTAAATCAACTTCTTCAGCAATTTCACGCACCACATCTATCACTTTCATTTGCTCGTCAAATTCCAAACCTTCCTGACTGTAATAGCCAAAACGAACAGTTTCGCCAATATCCACGCTTCCGCTGTCGGGTTTCACTTCGCCGAGCAAGATTTTTAGAAAAGTGGTTTTCCCTGTGCCGTTTTTCCCGACAATTCCCAACTTTTCATAACGAGCAAAATTATAATAGAAATTATCCAAAATCTTCAAATCCCCGTAAGATTTGCTGATATATTTTGCTTCAAAAATTTTGGAACCGAGATAAGAGGCTTTTACTGCCAATTTCACGTTTTCATCGATAATTCGCTGTTTGGCGCGCTCTTCAAGTTCGTAAAAACGGTCGATACGTCCTTTGGATTTTCCGGTGCGGGCTTGCGGTGTGCTGCGCATCCATTCCAATTCACGACGGTAGATGTTTTTGGCACTTTCCAGTTCAGCATTGAAATTATCAATTCGCTCTTGTCGTTTTTCCAAAAAATAGCTGTAATTACCCGTGTAGGAATAAAGTCGCTTGTTATCCAATTCCAAAATATCGGTACAGACAAGGTCCAGAAAGTAGCGGTCGTGCGTTACCATCAGCAGCGCCATTGAGGAACGCTTCAGAAAATCTTCCAACCATTCCACCATTTCCAAATCGAGGTGGTTGGTCGGCTCATCCAGGATAAGCAGTTCCGGCTTGCTGATAAGCACATTGACAAGTGCCACTCGTTTTATCTGACCGCCGCTTAATTCGTTGATTTTCTGTTCAAAATCGGTAATGTTTAATTTTCCTAAAATCTGTTTGATGCGAGTTTCATAGTCCCAAGCACCCAAAATATCCATTTTTGCAAGGACTTCACTCATCGTGTGCTTTTCAGGGTGCAGCATCGCGTGTTCGTATTCGGCAATGGTGCGGACAATTTCGCTGTCACTTTGCAAGCAAGCATCAATCACAGAAAGTTCACCGGGAAATTCAGGCGACTGCTCTAAATAACCTATTCGCAAATCTTTTTTATAGGAAATAGTTCCGCTGTCGGCACTTTCACGTCCGGCAAGGATATTCAGCAGCGTGGTTTTTCCCGTTCCGTTTCTCGCTATCAACGCTACACGCTGACCTTCCGAAATGCCGAAAGATAGGTCCTCAAAGAGATTATTATCCCCAAAAGATTTACTGATATTTTCTGCTTGGATGTAACTTATCATTTGTTTAGATGTTTGCCTGCCGCGGGCAGGGTTGTTTATGTCTTTGGTTGTTTATTCGTTTAGAAGTTTTGGTATTGTTTTTTGATTATCAGTAATAGTTCCTATATAAATTGCCACGACTTTTAAGTCGTGGTTTCAATGAATTTCAAGAAAACGGCTTTAGCCAAAATTTACATAAGTTTGGGCTAAAGCCCGGTATTTCACTTTTAAGCTATCCACGACTTAAAAGTCGTGGCAACTGAAAAAGTAATAGGAACAAATGTGGAAAAAATATTATTTATTTAGCACTTTCTTTTTCCATTTATTCATCAAATCCGCCAATTCTTCTACTTTCATCCCGAAACTATCGGGTAATGCTGCATCATAACCTGCTAATGCTTGTGATGTTCTTGCTCTTTTTCTGCTTTTATCGGTATAATTAAAAACAACAAACTTGGATGTGCTGGTGTAACTGACGGTGAAACTACCTACTTCATCCCATCTTGTAAATGATTTTTTGAACAGTTTGCACACTTCAAAACCTTCTTGAGTCAGTTTTAGATAAAAAGCACTTGGGATTAGTGGAACTAAAGAAACAACAGTGCCAATCCCAAAGAAAACCACAAGAACCTGTCCGATTAGTACTTGTTTTTCAACCATCTGCAAGCCGATAGCAAGAAATGCTAATGATAAAAGAGCCAAAAGAAGTGCTTTTGTTTTTCCGGGACGTAGTGTAATTGTGTTCATTGTTTGAGTTTGTGTCTGATTGTTTTTTACAAAGGTAGAAAAATGTGACGAGAATGAGAAACGAAGTTTTTTAAAATAACAAAAGCCGAAAATAGTTTTTCGGCTTTTGTTAAAATTATCTAGCACTAAATCTTAGCAGCAATTAGGTCTATTTACTACTTGAAAAAAGTCGTTTCCTTTATCGTCCACCAGGATAAATGCCGGGAAATCTTCCACTTTAATTTTCCAGATAGCTTCCATGCCCAATTCCGGATATTCCAATACTTCTACTTTTTTGATACTGTCTTGTGCCAGAATGGCTGCCGGTCCACCGATGGAGCCGAGGTAGAAACCGCCGTGCTTTTTACAAGCGTCTGTAACTTGCTGACTGCGATTACCTTTGGCAATCATCACCATGCTGCCGCCGTGTGATTGGAATAGCTCTACGTAGCTGTCCATACGTCCGGCAGTGGTTGGTCCAAATGAACCGGATGGCATGCCTTTCGGTGTTTTGGCAGGTCCCGCGTAGTAAATCGGGTGGTCTTTGATATATTGCGGAAGTCCTTCTCCGGCATCAATACGCTCTTTCAGTTTCGCGTGAGCAATATCTCTTCCCACGATAATTGTTCCTGAAAGCGACAACCGAGTAGAAACCGGATATTGGCTAAGTGTTTTCAAAATTTCCGGCATCGGCTGATTTAAGTCAATTTTCACAGCATTTCCTTCACCTTCTTTACGATACTCTTCCGGAATGTATTGTCCCGGATTGTCTTCCAGTTTTTCAACCCAAATACCGTCTTTGTTGATTTTTGCTTTGATGTTACGGTCGGCAGAGCAAGAAACCGCCATTCCTACGAAGCAGGAAGCACCGTGACGGGAAAGTCTAACGATGCGAACGTCGTGCGTGAAGTATTTTCCGCCAAATTGAGCACCAAGACCCAGCTCTTCTGCTGCTTTTTGGATGCGTTCTTCCAGTTCTACGTCGCGGAATGCACGTCCCAGTTCATTTCCGGTAGTTGGCAGTTCGTCGTAATACTTTGTAGATGCCAGTTTCACGGTTTTCATGCAAGCATCGGCAGAAGTTCCCCCAATTACAAATGCCAGGTGATAGGGCGGACAAGCTGCCGTTCCGAGTGTTTTCATTTTTTCAATCAAGAATTTTTCCAATGAAACCGGATTAAGCAGAGCTTTTGTCTCTTGGAAAAGATAAGATTTGTTGGCTGAACCGCCACCTTTGGCAATAAACAAGAATTTGTACTCATCGCCTTTTGTAGCCACAAGGTCAATCTGTGCCGGAAGGTTGGTGCCGGTGTTCACCTCGTCGTACATGTTTAGAGCGGCATTTTGGGAGTAGCGCAGGTTTTCTTGTGTGTAAGTTTCATAAATTCCTTTTGAAAGTGCCTCTTCATCGTTGCCGTCAGTCCATACGTTATTACCTTTTTTGGCATAAACGGTAGCCGTTCCTGTGTCTTGGCAGAATGGAAGTACACCTTTTGCAGAAATTTCCGCGTTGCGAAGCATCGTTACAGCCACAAATTTATCGTTATCGCTTGCGTCAGGGTCAGCAAGGATTTTGGCTACTTGTTTTTGATGTTCCGGGCGAAGTAAAAAGCTACAATCGCGCATAGCAGTGCGTGCCAAAGCTGTAAGACCTTCCGGCTCAACTTTCAGCACTTCTTGGTCGCCGAATTCCTCTACGCTTACAAAGTCTTTCGTCAAAAGATAATATTCTGTTTTTTCTTTCCCCATTTCAAATGGGTCTTGATAAATAAATGGTTTCGTTGACATGTTGTTATGTTTTAATTAGTTATTGTTTCGTTTCTTCATTAACAGTTTCCCAATTTTTGTCATTTATAAAATCATCGGGATTGCTGCCTGCCATATAATCGATATTTTCCACATTTTTCTCTAATTCTTCCAGCTTTCTTTTCTGCTCTTCTAAGAGCTCTCTTGTGTTTTTGTCCGATTTGCTGTTGATAAAAGCAAATACAAAGCCACCTATCATCCAAAAAATAAATGTAAGAATAAGTTCGCATATAGACACAGTTTTGGATGAGGTGAAAATGGGAACAATTTCCATCATTATCCACATCATTAAGCCAAAAGATACACCAGCTAAGATATTTCGTTTTGTCATGTCGAGAAGTATTAATAAGTTGCACGCAAAGACACAAAGACGCAAAGTTTTTTGTTTCAAAAGCGTTGATTTATAAATTAAAGATTTTTATATCTGAAAACTATTTACTGCAAACAACTTCGAGCTTCGTGCTTCCAACTACCGTCTTCCATCTACTTTTTAGCCTTAAATCCTTCCAATGTTTTAGTATAAAGCTCAATACTTTCTTGATTTTTGGCAGCTTTTGCTATTTCCAAAGCCTTGGTTTCCATCTTGATAGCTTCTTTTTTCTTGCCGTTCACAAAAAGCAAATTAGCGTAGGTGTCAATAATATGGTTTTTTTCCGGTGCCAACTCGTAGGCTTTTTTAGCCCAAGCGAGTGCGTTTTTAGCTAAATCTTTGTTTCCGTTCTTTTGGTAAAACTCATAACTAGCCCATGCGATAGAATTGATTCTTTCAGGGTCTTTTTCTTGCGCCATATAGCTATTCCCTGCTTCTATAAAGTTTTTAACTGCGGTTTCGTCATTTAGGTTGTCTTGTACTTGATTGGCAACTGTATAGAATTTTGTTTGAATCGTTATTTTGTCAAAAATCTCAGGGTCAATGGCTCTTATTTCAGCTTCTTTATCCGGCGAACGTCTAAGGTTATAGGCAATCGCATAAGTAATTTTGTTATCAACGGCTTCTTTTCCTACCAATTGGGTAACTTTTTCTTTATTTTGCAAGAAAAATTGAAACGAAGGCGAGTTGTAATCTTGGACGTGTTGAAAAAGTTTCCAAGTGTCTTGCGTGAAAATTTCATCATCAGAGGAAAGTCTTTGCAGATATTCTTCCACAAGGCTCTCGTTGCCTGGATCACGTGGATTGATAGCCAAATATTTTTTAATGGTTGCCAAGCTACGGTCGCCGTTTTTTATCTTTTTAGAAATGGCTTGCAGGTTGTTCTCGCTATCGGCAGCCGTTTTTGCCACTTCGATAAACTTATCGGCAGGCATACTGCCAAGCCCGCGATGTACCACTTCGCCGTCGCCATCCAAAAAGAGATAAGTAGGATAGGCGGTTACTGCGTATTTTTTAGCAATTTCTACATTGGCACCCTTTTCCATATCCAGTTTTAGGTTGATAAAGTTGGCGTTAAAGAAATCGCCTACTTCTTTTTGTGGAAAAATGTCGCGAGCCATCATTTTACAAGGTCCGCACCATTCGGCGTAAGCATCGATAAATACTAGTTTGTTTTCAGCTTTTGCTTTGGCAAGTGCCGTGTTTAAATCTTGATTTTCTTCGAAGATAATACCTTGTGCGGATGCTGTAAATGCAAATGCCACAAGTGCTAGGATTGAAATTATTTTTTTCATTGGTTAATTGTTTTGATTTGTATTTTGGTAATCCGATTTATTTTCTTACAAAAATAAGAAATAATTGGGATATACTGTCTATTATGGATTGAGGAAATAGTGATTTTTAAATTATCAAAAGCACATTGCGGTTACAAAAGTCGCATTGTGCTTAATAAGTTTATGGACAATGCCGATTGAAACGGCAATGTCCTTTTTTTTCTGTGGAAAAATCAAAAATTGTATAAACAACAACTGTAAATATCAAAAACAATCACATAAATCTCCGTTCAGACCTTTTTTCTCTCAAATTGATTTCCTGATTTCAGCATTTATTTGTAACTTTGCACCCCAAAATTTAAGATAAGGAAACTGAGGGATGAAATTAAAAATCAGAAAGATGGACTTTTGTTTTTCGTCATTCTCAAATAAGAATCATTCGCAAATAATAACCAATAAGATATGAACGTTTCAAGAAAAGACATTGATCAAAACAATGCAGTAGTTACCATTAGCGTAGTGAAAGAAGACTATGCCGACAAAGTAGATAAAGCGCTTCGCGACTATCGTAAAAAGGCAAATATGCCGGGATTTCGTCCGGGTAAAGTGCCGCTAGGATTGATTAAAAAGATGTATGGCAACGCCGTGAAAGCAGAGGAAATCAACAATGTGATTTCTGAAAGCTTGGTGAAATATATTGAGGATAACGATTTGGCAATCCTTGGACAACCACTACCAAGCGAAAAAGAACAGCCGGAAATTGATTTCGATACGCAAGATGAGTTTGAGTTCTCTTTCGATATAGGTTTGGCGCCGGAGTTTGAAGTAACTTTGGATGGCAAAGATAAAGTAACTTATTACGAAATAGAAGTAACGGATGAAATGATTGATAACCAAATCAAATCCTACACATCTCGCTTTGGAAAATACGAGCAGGTAGATGTGGTTGAGGAAAAAGATATGGTAAAAGGTCTTGTGGTAGAGCTTGAAAATGGCGCTGCAAAAGAAGGTGGAATTAGCGCAGAAGATGCGGTGCTTACACCGGCATATATCAAAGACGAAGAGCAAAAAGCACTATTTGTTGGCAAGAAAAAAGGCGACAAAGTAGTTTTCAATCCTGCCAAAGCTTATGAAAATGAAACTGAAATCAGTTCATTCCTAAAAGTGGACAAAGAAGCAGTTAAAGACTTGACTTCTGACTTTGAAGTTGAAATTCAAGGCATTACTCGCTACATTGAGAGTGAAGTAAATCAAGAACTTTATGATAAAGTGTTTGGCGAAGGAAATGTAACATCCAACGAAGAATTCCGTGCGAAAATAGTAGAAGGAATCAAAGTTAATTTGACTTCAGACAGCGAATACAAATTTAATATTGATGCTCGCGATATGTTTGTAGCAAAATTCAAGGATTTGACATTCCCTGAAGCTTTCTTGAAACGCTGGTTGCTTGTAAACAACAAAGAGATGACTGCCGAAAAAGTGGACGAGGATTATCCGAAAATGATTGAAGACTTGATTTGGCACTTGGTGAAAGATAAAATCGCTAAGGACAACGAGGTGAAAATCGAATATCCCGATGTGGTAGAATATGCTAAAAAAGTAGCACGTGCTCAATTTGCACAATATGGCATGGTAGGTTTAGGCGAAGATATAATTGAAAACTACGCTAACGACTTGCTAAAACAAGAAGAAACTATGCGTAATTTTATCGACCGCGCAGCGGAAGAAAAAGTATTGGCAATTATTCGTAAGAAAGTAAAATTGGATAAAAAATCCATTTCAATCGAAGATTTCAATAAGCTGTTTGAACCCGTAGAAGCATAATTTCACAAGAAAATGATATGAAAAAAAGCAGCGTTCGGAAGTTCGCTGCTTTTTTGTACTTTCGTGGTCGCGCCCCGAGTGTAAATTTAGTAGATGTTTCCCGTCGGGAGTTATAGGACATTGCCGTTTCAATCGGCATTGTCCGTAAAATTACAACCGCAATTTGCTAATTGCAACGTTAATTTCTGTGTGTAATTTCAAAAAATCTTGTATCTTTGTTAGTTGTTTCGTTGATTAGAAATCACGGGAAACTCTGACAATTTGGCATATCTAAGTTAAATGGCTTGAAATGTGCAATTATAAGACAGAAAAATAAATTTAAAAACTATGGATAGAAATAATGATTTTAGAAAATACGCAACCAAACATTTAGGAATGAATGGTTTAGCATTAGATCAATATGCTGCAACAGTAACCAATGACTATATTTCGCCATCAATTTTGGAAGAACGTCAGCTCAATGTAACTCAAATGGACGTGTTCTCGCGCTTGATGATGGATAGAATTATCTTTATGGGTACGCATGTAACTGATTATGCGGCTAATGTGATTCAGGCTCAGCTACTTTATTTAGATTCAGCTGATCCGGGCAAAGATATTTCGCTTTATCTGAACACGCCGGGAGGCTCTGTATATGCAGGTTTGGGAATTTATGACACTATGCAGTTTATCAGTAGTGATGTAGCTACCATTTGTACAGGAATGGCTGCTTCAATGGGCGCTGTGCTGCTTGTAGCAGGAACCAAAGGAAAACGTTCGGCTTTGAAACACTCTCGCATTATGATACACCAACCAAGTGGCGGTGCACAGGGAGTTGCAGCGGATATGGAAATTAACCTGCGTGAAATGTTGAAACTGAAAAAAGAACTGTATCAAATCATTGCCGACCATTCCGGAAACACTTACGAGCAAATCGAGAAAGATTCGGATCGTGATTTTTGGATGACTTCGCAAGAAGCGCTTGATTACGGAATGATTGACAGAGTGCTAATTAAAGAGAAAAAATAGACCTGAAAATCAGCAAGTGATTTTGGTTTGCTGATAGTTTATTTAAATAAATATGAGTAAAAAATCAAGATATTGTAGTTTTTGCGGAAGACCCGAATCGGAAGTTGGTTTCTTGATAGGCGGTATGGACAATTCGTATATTTGCGATAACTGTTCGATGCAAGCTGCTGAAATTGTAAAAGAAACAACAGAAGTGTCGCAAACGCTTCCCAAACTTAACAAATCGCAAACTCCAAAACCGAAGGAAATCAAAGACTTCTTAGACCAATATGTAATTGGGCAAGATGAGGCAAAAAAGTTTCTTTCGGTAGCTGTGTATAACCACTACAAGCGATTAATGCAGGAGAAAGACCCGAATGATGTAGAAATTGAAAAATCCAATATCATCATGGTGGGTTATACCGGAACGGGCAAAACTTTACTAGCTAAAACCATTGCCAAAAAACTTGATGTGCCGTTTACCATTGTGGATGCTACGGTGCTTACCGAAGCCGGATATGTGGGCGAAGATATTGAAAGTATTATTACTCGCCTGCTTCAAGTGGCTGATTATAATGTGAAAATGGCTGAAAGAGGAATTGTGTTTATTGATGAAATAGATAAAATTGCTCGTAAAAGCGACAATCCAAGCATCACACGAGATGTGAGCGGCGAAGGAGTGCAACAAGGTTTACTGAAACTGCTCGAAGGTTCAAAAATAAATGTACCGCCGCAAGGTGGACGCAAGCATCCGGACCAAAAATACATTGAGGTAAATACGCAAAATATCTTGTTTATTTGTGGCGGTGCCTTTGATGGAATTGAGAAAAAAATTGCTCAACGTCTGAATACGCGCGTAGTGGGCTATGGCGCTTCCATTGAAACGGAAACCATCGATCGTAAAAATATGCTTCAATATATTGCACCGCAAGATTTGAAGTCATTCGGCTTAATACCCGAAATTATCGGACGCTTGCCTATTCTGACTTATCTTGAGCCTCTTGATAGAGACGCTTTGCGCAATATTTTGACCGAACCGAAAAACTCAATTATTAAACAATATACCAAGCTGTTTTTGATGGATGGGATCGTGTTGGATTTTGAACCGGAAGTCTTTGAATATATCGTTGATAAAGCGATAGAATTCAAGTTGGGTGCTCGTGGATTACGTTCCATTACCGAGACCATTATGATGGATGCCATGTACGAATTGCCGTCTAAAAAGACAAAAAAATACACGGTAACATTGGAATATGCGCAGTCAAAAATGGACAGAATGAGCGCTCATAGATTAAAAATAGCATAAAACAAAAAAAAGGACAATTTTATCTTAAAATTATATTCTTAAAAATCAGGATGTTAATATTAATTTATGAAACATCCTGATTTTTTTATGCAATTATTTTTGCTAATAAGAAATCTGTTTATAATTTTGCTCTAAATAGAAAACACAAATCCTGAAAAAATAAGTAAATAATTTTGTTTTAAATAAAAAATGCTGTAACTTCGTTTCTCTCATCAAAAAGAAACAGATATGCTAAGCCACACAGATTTAACAGCGCAATTGAAAAAGTATTTTGGTTTCGATAGCTTCAAAGGCAACCAAGAAGCCATAATAGCAAACGTGCTATCAGGAAATGATACTTTTGTTTTGATGCCGACGGGAGGCGGCAAGTCCTTGTGTTACCAACTTCCAGCATTACTGATGGAAGGTACAGCTATTGTCATATCGCCACTGATAGCGTTGATGAAGAACCAAGTGGACGCTATGCGGAACTTCAGTGAAGAAGATGGTGTTGCTCATTTTCTGAACTCATCGCTTACACGTGCAGCAGTAGAAGAGGTGAAGGAAGATTTGTTAAATGGAAAAACAAAATTACTGTATGTGGCGCCGGAGTCACTCACAAAAGAGGAAAATATAGAACTGCTGCAGCAGGTTAAAATTTCTTTTTATGCTATTGACGAAGCGCATTGTATTTCTGAGTGGGGGCATGATTTTAGACCTGAGTATAGACGCATACGCCCTATAATCAATGAAATTGGCACGGCTCCCATTATAGCACTTACGGCTACGGCTACGCCGAAAGTGCAGAATGATATACAGAAAAACTTAACGATGCTTGATGCAACTATTTTCAAATCATCCTTTAATCGTCCAAACTTATATTACGAAGTACGCGCGAAAACTAAGGATGTTGAGAAAGATTTAATCAAGTATATTCTAAGCAAAGAGGGAAAATCGGGAATTATTTACTGTTTGAGTCGAAAGAAAGTAGAAGAACTGACCGAAATTCTTCAAGCTAATGATATTTCCGCATTGGGATACCACGCGGGTATGGATGCAACTGTTCGTTCTGAAAATCAAGATCTATTTTTGATGGAAGAAGTACAAGTCATCGTTGCGACCATTGCTTTCGGAATGGGAATAGATAAACCGGATGTTCGTTTTGTGATTCATTACGACATACCCAAAAGCCTTGAAGGTTACTATCAAGAAACAGGTCGTGGTGGGCGCGATGGCGGCGAAGGAGAGTGTGTTGCATTCTATTCGCAAAAAGATTTGGAGAAATTGCGAAAATTTATGCAAGGGAAGCCGGTAGCCGAACAGGAAATAGGTAATCAATTGCTGCTTGAAACGCAGGCTTATGCCGAGTCATCTATTTGTAGAAGAAAATTATTATTGCATTATTTTGGAGAAGAGTACACAAAAGATAATTGTGGAAGCTGTGATAATTGTATGAAACCTAAAAAACAGATTGAAGGTCAGGAGTTATTAGTCCTGATACTGGAAACCGTTCAGCAACTTAAAGAAAAATTTAAAGCTGAGCATATCGTGGACATCCTGAAAGGAAATGAGACCTCAGATGTAACGTCCTATAATCACGATGAGTTGGATATTTTCGGCTCTGTTGTTGATGAAGATGAAAGATTGTTGCATGCTGTGATTCGTCAAGCCATGATTTCCGGATACCTTAATAAAGACATTGAAACTTATGGCGTGCTGAAATTAACTTCGGCGGGTAAAGCCTATCTGAAAAAACCAAAACCATTCCCTGTGGTAAAAGATGAAGACTTTGATGATGAGGAGGATGAAGCGATAAGCAAAAGCTCAGGTGGAACGAGTGCAGCAGACGATGTGCTGTTTTCTATCTTGAAGGATTTACGTAAAAAATTATCCAAAAAACTGGGTGTTCCTGCCTTTGTTATTTTCCAAGATCCATCTTTGGAGGCAATGGCTACAACTTATCCCGTAACGCAAGAAGAACTTCAAAATATTCCCGGCGTAGGTGCCGGAAAGGCAAAACGTTACGGCGATGAGTTCTTAAAAGTGATTAAAGAACATGTGAAAGAAAATGAAATAATCCGTCCGGAAGATTTACGTGTACGCACGGTTGCCAAAAAATCGCAGTTGAAAATATCTATCATTCAGGCTATTGACAGAAAAATTGCTTTAGACGACTTAGCAGTTTCAAAAGGCATGGATATGGAAGAGATGCTTGATGAACTGGAAGCAATTGTCTATTCCGGTACTAAAATTAATATCAACTACTTCTTGGATGAAGTGATAGAGCCGGATAAGGTGGAAGAAATTTATGACTATTTCAGCACGGCAGAAACAGACAAAATCAGTGTAGCACTTGATGAACTTGGTGATGATGATTTCTCCGAAACAGAAGTACGTTTAGTACGAGTGAAATTCTTGTCGGAAATGGGAAATTAATTAAGATTGTACTCGTAGAAATCATTGCGTTCAACAATGAGTGGTTGGTTGAGGCGAACTTAGTAAAGATAACGGGGTGGCATTTTGCTGTCCCTTTTTCTTTTTATAGTTCGGAACTTTTTTGACTTGAACCTTAAAACTGGGTTTAAGTCAAAAAGTTGTGGGGATATAGAAAAAAGTTCCAATAGGAAAGAAACTTAGCTGTGGGGATGTTTGGCTTCCAACTGAACATAAAAAAATAACGGGTTAGTTATTTTTCGGCTGTCCCGAATTCTATCGGGAGAAAGTCCCAACTGAAAACGGTAATTAAACAGTTTTCAAAGGGCTTTAGCCAAAATTTATTTAAGTTTGGGCTAAAGCCTTGTGCTCTGTAAATGAATTATCCACGACTTAAAAGTTCCCGAAATTCGGGACAGGCAGTGGCAATTGATTTTAGCTAAAAAACAAGCTAATCATTTGTCATTTAAAAAATCTATCAATCCACCAAGAAAAAAACAGCATAATTTTTCCCTAAAAATCTGATAATCAGACAAATTTTATTTTCTTGTATATAAGAGTTTAAACAAAAAATCCCCCTGTAAAAATCTTTCTAAAAAAATTTCTACTGGAGGGATATAAAGAAACAAGGTGCTTGCTCTTAACAAACACATAAAATTTTAATTCATTTGTTTGATTACCATAGCATTGATAATTGTCCAAACACTGATTTAATTTTTTCAGACATCTCTTTCTCAGTAGCTAAACAATATTTTCGATTAACTCTTTCATTCCAATAATATAGGGCTACTATTGCACCCATTGCACGAGTTTCATTTTTAGCAATAATGAAAAATGACATTGTATGAACTATTATCAAAAAATCTTTTGCATTAGGGGCTATCCTATTGTTAATTGACCATTGAAGTATTTGGTCTATTTTACTTGAATTAGTAATATCATCATAAATTCTTTCAAATTTATTACTTCCATTTCTTGCTATATAATAATTTTTATATGCTTGATAGGTTTCTTGAAAAGTTGTTATTGGTACAGGGGGCATTTTGTTAGTTTTTAGAGTGTTATTTAATAAACTTTGATATTATTTCATATTCATAAGACTCAACATTGTCCATAATTTCTAAAAGTCCATTTAGTATAAAATCAGGTATCACTTCATTAAATTGTTTCTCAATGAGACTTAATGACAATTTATTTAAATCCTTTTTCTCCGAATGTGGAATAATCCCTTTCTCATGTAGATAATTAACATATTGAGCAGTTGCAACTGCACAAATAGTCAATTTATCACTGTGATTTCGGAAATAAAAATAGATATTATCAACAAATAATTCTAATTTATAAGAAATGTTACTCATGACTACAAATCAATGACAATTATCTTATTTTTATTCAAATAGTATATTTTTAAGCTTTCTAATTACGTTAAATTCCATTATATTCACAAACTCATCAACAGAACTGGATGGAATATTGTAGCTTGATTGAGATTTCAATTTCATTCTCCATTGTAAACTTACAGAAAATGCTATTTGCTCTAACATCATAATTGAAAGAGTTACATTATCTTCATATGTATGAGCATTTGCTTCAAAATCTTCGATTACTTTATCACGTACTTCATTGGAATATAACTTCCAAACTTTCATTTCTGCATCTGTCAATTTCATTTTACTATAATTATTCCTCTCCGTCCCCCAAGTTCGGTATTAAATTTTAAAATAAAAAAGCGTAGGAACTGTTAAACTTTATTGTCTATAAGGCTCTACCAAAGCCCAGCAACAGATAAAGCAACAGCCCCACGCCATTTATAGACGTGGAGCGTTTTGTTGCTATTATCCCTGTTGCTTAAAAATTTGGTAGATTTTATAGACAAGGTAATATCTAAAACGCTTCTATATTGTTCTAATGTAGTTTGTGAATTACAACGCTTTGCTTTTCACTATGCAAATATATGTTTTATTTTCTTAATTACAATCTAAAAAAGTAAATTATTTGCCATTTGAATATCATAAAGTAAAAACTGGTTTACATAACCAAATAAATTTGATTTTGTTTTATAGTTCAACAAAACCAATTTTGTATTCTCTTCTAAAAATGTGCAAAGATATTTCAAAAGATTTTTTTCACTATTTGCTTTTAATAGCGTAAAATAAGGGTGTTTAAAAACACAAAAAGCGAGAGTACAAAATTGTACCAACTCGCTTATTTGTTTATAATCAATCTTTTAACTCTGTGGGCGTTGCCGGATTCGAACCAGCGACCCCCTGCTTGTAAGGCAGGTGCTCTGAACCAGCTGAGCTAAACGCCCTTTATTTTTCAAAAGCGTTGCAAAGATACTGCAAATTTTGAAACTACCAAAATAAATGTAAAAATATTTTGGGAAATATTATTTTCCATTACCGAAAAGTTCACGAAAAGCCTCTTCAACTTTCCTAACTTGGATAAGTTCAATCGTAATCTTTTTCAAATCGAGACTTTTAAGGTTCACATGTGGAATTAGCATTTTCTTAAAACCCAGTTTTTCAGCTTCGTGAATACGTTGTTCCAATCGATTTACCGGACGAATCTCGCCGGAAAGTCCAACCTCACCCGCCATACAAATCTGCTTTTCGATGGCAATGTCAATATTGGATGACAAGATAGCAGATATAATAGCCAAGTCGATAGCAGGATCGTTTACCTTTATTCCACCCGCGATATTCAAGAAAACATCCTTTTGAGTAAGCTTAAATCCGGCACGTTTTTCCAAAACAGCCAAAAGCATATTTAATCGACGTTGGTCAAAGCCTGTGCTGGAACGCTGAGGATTGCCATAAGCTGCCGAACTGACTAAGGCTTGTGCTTCAATAAGGAAGGGACGTGCACCTTCAATGGTAGATGCGATAGCAACGCCACTTAGACCTTCGTGGTTTTGAGAAAGTAGTAGTTCCGAAGGATTGCTTACTTCGCGAAGTCCTGTTTGTTGCATCTCGAAAATTCCGAGTTCCGAAGTGCTTCCAAAGCGGTTTTTTATCGGGCGAAGTATGCGGTACATATAATGCTGGTCACCTTCAAACTGCAATACTGTATCTACGATATGTTCCAGCACTTTAGGTCCCGCAATGCTACCTTCTTTGTTGATATGACCTATAAGCAGAGTTGGAATATTGGTAGTTTTACAAAACTTTAGCAATGCAGCAGCACATTCACGTACCTGCGATATACTGCCTGCCGATGAATCTATGGCTTCGGTGGTAATTGTTTGGATAGAATCTATGATAAGCAAATCAGGCTTCACATTTTGCACATGAACAAAGGCTTGCTCCAGTGAGGTTTCGCTTACAATATAGCATTCCGGTTGGTCATAGGAAAGCCGTTCGGCACGCAGTTTTAGCTGATTTACGCTCTCTTCACCGGAAACATAAAGTGTTCGTTTGTTTTTCATTCCCAAAACAACCTGTAGCACTAAGGTGGATTTCCCGATTCCCGGTTCTCCACCAATCAACACCAGTGAACCTTTAACCAAACCACCACCCAGCACCCGATTAAGCTCGTTGCTACTTGTGTTAATCCGCTCTTCAATCGTGGTTACTACTTCCGAAATTAGCATTGGTTTTTGTTGCGTGCGTTCCAGTCCACTGATAACTACCTTACTACCGCTTTTTTCTTTGTAAATAATCTCCTCCACAAAAGAGTTCCACTCGCCACAAGATGGACATTTCCCCGTCCATTTCGGTGTGTCAAAACCACAATTCTGACAAACAAATACTGTCTTATTTTTAGCCATAAACATCCATTAATTTCATACAAAGATAGCTCTTTTGTTGGAAATAATTGTAAAAGTTGTTTGTGTTTGTCATATTCAGCGAAGCGAAATATGAGTACAATTTAGTTCTGCAAAAAGGATGCTAATGCAGAAAGAGAAATTAGGTTTTGGCAGTTAGCCTAGTACAAGAAGGCTGTTGTATAATAAAAAAGTTATAGTGAAAAATAATCTTTTTTTAATTTAGGTGTGGCTTAGTTTTTGTGATTATTAAAAAACTGTAAAAAATATTATTTTTTAGATATAAATTCTTACTATTCGCTAAACATTTACTATCTTTATCCTGTTTTTGTGAAAAACAATATTATTAATTAAAAAATTATATTTTATGAGAAAAATTACCTTTTTATTATCGTTTATGATGGTTTGGGGCTTAAGTGCTCAAACAAATTTACTTAAAAATCCAAGCTTTGAAACTTGGGCAGACGGCAAACCTGTTGATTGGTCATTTAATAATGCGACCGGTGTTACAGTATCAGAAGTAACCTCGCCTGTAAAAGGTGGCGAAAAAGCATTTAAATTTACTGTTGCTGCTGACGCCAAAAGCAACCCGGGACTTTATCAAGCTATAGCTATCGAACAGGGAAAAACTTATGAGGTGACTATTAACTACTACATTGAAAGTGGCGATGGAACAGATGCTCGTATATGGTGTAACTTCAAAAAAGGTGGCAAGTTTTTTACATCTGATGAATTGTTAGCTACCGGATATAAAGATGCTCTTCAAGGACCAGACAATAAGTATTTTCCGGATGAAAAAGGTGCGTGGAAATCTTACACAACTACTTTTACTACTCCGGGAGGTGCAGAAGAATTTAATTTTGAAGTGAGAGCTTATAAAGGTTCTGTAGTTTATTACGATGAAATGAGCTTGGTAGAGAAAGCAACTACCGAAAAAATTTTGAATGTAGATCAAACTGCATTATCGTTTTCTACTACAGTGGGAACTCCTACTGCAGCTCAAACTATACAAGTTTCTGGTGTAAACTTAACAGAAGTTCCAACTTATTCAGTTGACAACAATGAGTTTACCGTAACGGGAACACTTACAGTTGATGGTGGAACATTGGAAGTAGTGTTTAACCCAACAACAACTGGTTCAAAATCAGGTGTGTTGACTATTACCGGTGATGGAATTACAAAAACTGTTACACTTACAGGAACAGCCGCTGATTCATCAAATCCTTATGGTCTAGATGATAGTAGTCCACTAAAATCACTAAACGAAACATTTGGTGATGGAACTACAGCTGCACTTCCTGAAGGTTGGAAAAACATTGCGGCACAAGGCACTAAAGTTTGGGCAGCAAAAACTTATGGTGGAAATTCTTATATGGAAATGAGTGCTTATAATGCGGACGGTGTTCATCAGGTACTTTTAATTACTCCTGCTATTGATTTTGATGCAATTGACAAGAAAGCTGTTAAGTTTGATTGGAAATCGAACTACACCAATGGTGCTACATTAAACGTATATGTAATGAGCAAAGACGGTAAGAAAGATGAAGTGAAAGTAATTAATGACAATCATGCAGATGGATGGCCTGCTGATTATACGACTGAAACTTTAGATTTGTCTGCGTTCTCAGGTATAAAATTCTTAGTTTTTGAATATAATGGAGAAGGGAAAAATGTAAAAACTACAACTTATCAGGTGGATAATGTGGTAGTTAAGGAAGATGAAGGAACAGGAATCGTAAGCACAAAATACGAAGCACTTAAACTTTGGTCAGCAACTGGTAAAGTAATGTTTACTGCAACTGCCGGTGAGTCTGTAGAGATTTATAACACCGTAGGACAAAGAATGTACAGCGCATTGGCTACTGATGGACAGAATGAAATTTCTCTAAATCAGAGAGGAATTGTAATTGTAAAAGTAGGTAACCGCATAGGAAAACTTATTCTTTAATAGATAATTTATTTCAGATAGAAAACGCCCGAATTCGGGCGTTTTTTTGTTGGTTCAAGGACATTGCCGTTCCAATCGGCATTGTCCGTAAATTGTTCTTGTTTAATTACGTACAATGCGTCCACGATATTTATCGGGATGTAACCGTAATATGCAAAACACAAAAAGAAAGAGGATGTGCTTTTTCAAGCCATCCTCTTTTCTTGTATAGTAAATTTCAATTAAGCTTTTCCTGCACTTCCTAGTACGTGTTCAGTTTTGTGCATATAAAGTTTTTTCAACTCTTCGCGAGCAGGACCTAAGTATTTACGTGGGTCAAACTCAGCAGGATTTTCTACAAATACTTTACGTACTGCAGCAGTCATTGCCAAACGACCGTCTGAGTCGATGTTGATTTTACAAACAGCCGATTTTGCAGCTTCACGTAACCATTCTTCAGGAATACCGATAGAATCTTTCAATTTACCACCGTGGCTATTGATAATTTCAACATACTCTTGTGGAACAGAAGAAGAACCGTGAAGAACAATTGGGAATCCAGGGATACGTTTTTCAATTTCTTTCAAAATATCGAAACGAAGTGGTGGAGGAACTAATTTTCCGTTTTCATCACGAGTACATTGTTCAGGAGTAAACTTAAATGCTCCGTGAGAAGTACCGATAGAAATTGCGAGCGAGTCAACACCGGTGCGAGTAACGAAGTCAACCACTTCATCCGGCTCGGTGTAAGTGTGGTGCTCAGCAGAAACTTCGTCTTCAACACCTGCTAATACGCCTAATTCACCTTCAACAGTTACGTCAAACTGATGTGCATAATCTACTACTTTTTTGGTCAAAGCTACGTTTTCTTCGTAAGGAAGGTGTGAACCGTCAATCATCACGGAAGAGAAACCGCTTTCGATACAGTCTTTACATAATTCAAAGCTGTCACCGTGGTCAAGGTGAAGTACGATTGGAATTTCGTAACCAAGTTCTTTAGCATACTGAACCGCACCCTGTGCCATGTAGCGAAGCAATGTTTGGTTAGCATATTTACGAGCACCGCTTGAAACCTGAAGGATTACAGGTGATTTTGTTGCAACACAAGCAGAAACGATTGCTTGCATTTGCTCCATGTTGTTAAAGTTAAAAGCAGGAATTGCATATCCGCCTTCCATCGCTTTCTTAAATAATTCTCTTGAGTTAACAAGACCTAATTCTTTGTAACTTACCATGTTATTTAGTTTTAAAAAATGAACAATACTTTATTTTTTCTCTTTACAAAAATACAATTTTCTACGCAGTTTAGCAAAAATATTCGAATAATAATAGCTCAAATAAGCAAACGCTTAACCAATTATACAATGAACTAATGAACTAATGAACTAATGAACAACCTATAAACCTATAAATATCCGAACAACTTAAACGTTGTACATGGCGTCAATTTCTTTTTGATATTTCTTCGTAATAACCGAACGACGGATTTTTAGCGTATTGGTTAATTCTCCGGTTTCAATAGTGAATGGAATTTTTATCAGCGTGAATTTCTTAATCAATTCGTAGTGCGCCATGCCTTGTTGCTTTTCTGTAATGCGACTCTCTATCAACTTATAAACGTCCTCATTTCGCAGTAGTTCGTCAATATCAGCATAAGAAATATTGTGCTCTTTGGCATATTTTTCCAGTTGTGGGATGGATGGTGCAATGATTGCTGTAACGAAATTTCGTTCATCGCCTATAACTGCCACCTGCTCGATATATTTATCGGTTCCCAGTCGAGTTTCTATCTCTTGCGGCGCAATATATTTACCGTTAGAAGTTTTGAATAAATCCTTCAAACGCTCGGTAAGAATAATTTTATTGTTTCTAATTTCGCCGGCGTCACCGGTTCTAAACCATCCATCTTCGGTAAATGCCTTTTCATTGGCTTCCGGATTGTTGTAGTAGCCTTTGGTAATGGTTTTTCCTCTTAATAAAATTTCATTTCCTTCGCCTATTTTAGCTTCTACTGCAGGCATGATTGTTCCAACGGTGCCTATTTCATACTCATCTTTAAAGCAAGAAACAGTAGCGCTTGTTTCTGTAAGTCCGTAGCCATAAACGATAGGCACACCTATACTTCTGAAAAAAAGCGTAATATTATCCGAAAGTTTTGCTCCGGCAACTGGAAGTATCTTTGCATTTTCCAATCCCAATGTAAGTTTTAGCTTGGAATAAACCAATTTGTCGGCAATTTTGTATCTTGTTCGTAACGACCAATCCGGCTTTTTCCCTATTCTCAGGCTGTCCACATTGTATTTTTTCCCGACAGCTACTGCCCAAGTAACGATACCCAGTTTTATTGGAGTATAGTCATTTAGTACCTCTTTTACGCCGATATATACTTTTTCCCAAAACCGTGGTACTGCACACATCATGGATGGTCGTACATCTTTAAGGGTAGTTTGTATTTCGGCAGGGTTGTGATTGATATAAATGGTTGTGCCTCTGTAAAGTATATAGTAGCACCAAAGTCTTTCAAACACGTGGGTAAGTGGCAAAAATGCCAGAGAAACATCATCTTCGGTTATTCCCTTAAGGCGGATGTCATGTATTCGCATAGCTTCATTGAGCATACTGTGAGTTAAAATCACGCCTTTCGGGTTGCCTGTAGTGCCGGAAGTGTAGAGTAGGCAAGACATGTCTTCTTCTTTAGCTTCGCTTCTGCGCAGCTCTTGTTCGCTTGCTTTGGTTGAAGTAATACCCAAATTCATAAGTTCCTCAAAGTACATCGAATGTTCTTTGTCGGTGAGTTTTACGTCATTTTCAAATACAATGATTTTTTTTAAACATTCCGACTCCTTCATTACCTCTACAGCTATATCGTATTGCTTTTGATTACCCACAAAAATAATCTCTGTTCCGGCATCGCTTGTGATAAATTTTACCTGTTCCGGCGTAGAAGTAGGGTAGATAGGTACTACCACCGCCCGAATAGTGTATCCGGCAAAGTCGATAATTAAATTTTCCGACTTGTTTTGTGAAAACTGAGCCACTCTGTCTTGCGTTTTTACCCCAAGTTCAATCAAAGCTTTGGCTATTGTGTTTACTTTGTCGTTAAAAATTTTCCAACTAATACTTTTCCAAGGATCAGTGAGTTTGTTCCTATCGTATATGGCTACGCGGTCGCCATAGTTGTCTGATTGTAATTGAATGAGTTTATTGAATGTTTTGATTGCTTTCATAAATAAGTGTTTTTTTGAAGAAATAATTTTTACAAGATAAGTGAAAATTTTTATTCATTGATAAGCAAAGTGCCTTGCTTAATTTTTTTTAACGCTTCTTTACAGGCTTGTTGTTCGGAAGCACGTTTGGTTGTACCTATGCCATTACACACGCTTTGGTCATTAATTAATAATTCTGATGTAAATGTGTGCCTGTTTCTATTATCTACCACATCAGATAGCAATTTGAAATCCATGCTGTAGTGCTTTTGTTGACACCACTCTAACAGTTCGGATTTAAAGTTTTTGTTATCTTCAGCTATGTTCATCATATGCTCACGAGAAACAAGCAGTTTCTCTTTTACGAATTGAGCACATTTTTCATATCCTACATCCAGATATACCGCACCCACAAAAGCTTCCAACGTGTTACCGTAGATATTTGTGTCGGTTTTAAATTGAGTTTTTTTATTAGTAATTACCAGATTAGCCAATCCTATTTCTTGGCTGATTTTGTTTAGGGTGTTTCTTTTAACAATATTGGAACGTGCATTGGTCAGAAAGCCTTCTGTCTTGTTTTTATAGCGATGATAAAGTACGTCTGAGACTATTGACGTAAGGACAGCGTCTCCCAGAAACTCAAGTCGTTCATTGTTTTCAACCTCCCCTTTGTCATTTTTTGATGTGGCAGAACGGTGACGTAATGCCATCTCATAAAGTTCTATTCGTCTTGGCGTAAAACCTAATATCTTTTTTAAAGACAAATAAGGTTCTTGTCGATATTTCGTCAAGAACCTTATATTATTTATAGCATTAAATTTCATATCTTTAGACAAAAAGACTTGTAAAACCAAGACTTTGAGTTAGCTTGTTTTTCTCTTTTCGGAAAAATTACCGTAAAGAAGATTAAGCTTCAAATCTCTTGAACAATACACAAGCATTGTGTCCACCAAAACCAAAGGTATTGGAAAGCACCACATTTACTTTGCGTTCTTGAGCTTTGTTGAAAGTGAAATTCAAATTGTAGTCAATTTCCGGATCTTCATCTCCTTCGTGGAAGTTGATTGTCGGTGGCACTACATTATTCAAAATGGAAAAGATACCAACAATACCTTCTACTGCTCCGGCAGCACCTAAAAGGTGTCCGGTCATTGATTTTGTAGCAGTGATGTTCAGTTTATAGGCATGTTCGCCAAATACTTGCTGAATAGCTTTCACTTCGCCAATGTCACCAACGGGTGTAGAAGTACCGTGAACGCTTACAACATCCACTTCAGAAGCGTCCATGTTGGCGCTTTTTAGTGCACGTTGCATAACCAATACGGCACCTAATCCTTCCGGATGAGTAGCTGTAAGGTGGAAAGCGTCGGCAGACATTCCCGCACCCACAATTTCACATAAGATGTTTGCACCACGAGCTACAGCGTGTTCGTACTCTTCAAGAATAAGAGCACCGGCACCTTCGCCCATCACAAATCCGTCACGACTTTTGCTGAACGGGCGTGAAGCACCTTGAGGATCGTCGTTACGGGTAGAAATAGCTGTCATTGAGTTAAATCCGCCCATTCCTGCAGGTGTAATAGCTGCTTCGGAACCTCCGGCTACCATCACTTTTGCTTCGCTCAGTCTGATGTGGTTGAATGCTTGGATAATACCGTGGTTGGATGATGCACAGGCTGATGCTGTGGAATAGTTGGGACCTCGAAAACCGTACTGGATAGAAATCCGTCCGGCAGCGATATCCGAAATCATTTTTGGGATAAAAAACGGATTGAACCGTGGACCTTGCTCTATGTGGGTGTAGTAGTAGCCCACTTCTTGCTCGAATGTGTTAATCCCACCAATTCCGGCAGAAAACACCACTCCAACTTCGTCTTTATCGACCGTTTCAAGGTCAAGACCGCTGTGTTCAAGAGCTTCTTTGGTTGCTGCAAGGGCATACTGAGTGTAAAGGTCCATCTTGCGAGCTTCCTTGCGGTCAAAATATTGTAATGGGTCAAAACCTTTTACTTCACAAGCAAACTGTGTTTTGAACGCTGATGCGTCAAAATAGGTAATAGGAGCAGCACCACTAACACCATTAAGAACATTCTGCCACGTTTCCGTGGCAGTAAGTCCTAATGGAGTAATAGCACCGACACCGGTTACCACAACTCTTTTTAATTCCATAAAAATGTTTTTTGGAAAATTATTTTTTCAAAGCTTCTACGTGAGCGATAGCGTCGCCTACGGTTGAGATTTTTTGTGCTTCTTCATCAGGAATTGAGATACCAAATTCTTTTTCGAATTCCATGATTAATTCCACTGTGTCTAAAGAATCAGCACCAAGGTCATTTGTAAAACTTGCTGTTTCAACAACATCTGCTTCGTCAACGCCTAATTTATCAACGATGATAGCTTTTACTTTTTCTGCAATTTCTGACATAATTTTTCTTTTTTAGTGAATAAATAAAATTTGTTTTATAAATTTGCGCTGCAAAGATAACCATTTTTTCAGTAATTACCGCCAAATTTTCTTAAAAAAGCACAAAAAACTGCACATTTCTAAGGGAATTGAGCAAGAAACGCATAAAAATGCCAAAAAATATCGCAATATTTGCTTCGGGCTCCGGGTCAAATGCCGAGAATATTATTCAATATTTTCAAAATTCGGATTTATTACACTTTCCACTTATTGTTTCTAATCGTGCAAATGCTTATGTGCATGAAAGAGCTAAAAAGCTAAATATCAAATCGATAACACTTCCGAAATCTGATTTTGAAACGGGTGAAGCTGTTTTGAATGTTCTAAGAAAGTATAATATTAATGCTATTGTTTTGGCCGGATTTCTCTTGAAAGTGCCGGAACTGCTGATAAGTGCGTTCCCCGATAAGATTATTAATATCCATCCGGCGCTTTTGCCTAAGTTTGGCGGCAAAGGTATGTATGGCAGTTATGTGCATCGTGCGGTAAAAGCAGCCGGAGAAACAGAAAGCGGTATTACCATTCATTATGTAAATAGGAATTACGATGAAGGAAATATTATTTTTCAGGCAAAATGTACTGTAGAACCGACTGACACTGAAGATGATATTGCTCAAAAAGTGCATAAGCTTGAATATGAGTATTTCCCAAAAGTAATAGAAGAAGTTTTTGGGTGAAAAAACTGGAAGTATATATCCAGAGCCTGGCTTAAAGCCAGTTGCTGGGTGTAAAAATAAAAATTGCTCCTGAAAACTCAAGAGCAATTTTATTATTTATTGAATAAGTACAATCTACACCACACCTTGTGCTAACATCGCTTTGGCTACTTTCATAAATCCGGCAATGTTCGCACCTTTCATATAGTTGATATATGTGCCTTCCGTGCCGTATTTTACACATTGGTTGTGGATGTCGCTCATGATTTGTTTTAGTTTCGCGTCCACTTCTTCGGCAGGCCAAGAAAGATGCATGGCATTTTGTGTCATTTCCAAACCGGAAGTGGCTACGCCACCTGCATTCACGGCTTTGCCCGGACCATAGATTACTTTATTTTCTATAAACATATCGATAGCTTCCGGTGTACAACCCATATTGGAAACTTCTGCCACGTATTTTGTTCCGTTAGCTACGATGTTTTTAGCGTCATCGCCGTTTAGCTCATTTTGAGTAGCACATGGCATAGCAATATCCACTTTTACTTCCCAAGGTTTGCGACCGGGAACGAATTTCGCACCAAATTTCTCTGCATACGGTGCCACTACGTCGTTGCAAGTAGCACGAAGTTCGAGCATATAGTCGATTTTTTCTCCCGAAATTCCATTTTCGTCGAATACATATCCGTCAGGACCGGAAATAGTAACTACTTTTGCACCCATTTCGGTAGCTTTTGTTACTGCTCCCCACGCCACATTCCCAAAACCGGATACGGCAATGGTTTTTCCTTTAATGTTGTCGCCGGCGGTTTCAAGCATCTGTTTTACAAAATACATAGCGCCAAAACCTGTTGCTTCCGGACGAATTAGTGAACCGCCGTATTCTAAACCTTTACCCGTAAATACACCTGTATTCACGTGAGCCAATTTGCGATACATGCCATACATATAACCTACTTCACGAGCACCAACACCAATATCTCCGGCAGGGACATCGGTATTTTCGCCGATATGTTGCCAAAGTTCCGTGATAAAAGCTTGGCAGAAACGCATTACTTCGCCGTCTGATTTACCGCGTGGATTAAAATCAGAACCACCTTTTCCACCACCCATAGGTAGCGTAGTCAAGGCATTTTTGAAAGTTTGCTCAAAACCTAAAAATTTCAAAATAGAAAGATTTACGGAAGGGTGAAAACGAATTCCGCCTTTGTAGGGACCAATGGCATTGTTGTATTGCACGCGGTAGCCCAAGTTCACGTGAACTTCGCCGTGGTCGTCCACCCAAGGCACTTTGAACGTGAAAATACGGTCGGGTTCAACCATACGCTCGGCAATTTTAGCCTTTTCAAACTCAGGATGCTGATTGTAAACCTCTTCAATGGTCATAAGCACTTCTCTTACAGCTTGTAAGTACTCTTGTTCGCCCGGATGCTTCGCTTCGAGCTGTTGCATTATTTTTTCTAGATTCATGGTTATAAATATAATTAGTATTGTGAAAAATTGATATTTTGAATTTTTTCCTGAAAATGCTTTTTTGTGAAATAGGCGTAAATATTAATATTTGTGACAAAATGTAAGTAAAATTATCTAAAAACGCAGTTTTCTATGTGCGAGAATATCAGAATAACAGATAAAATAGCTACGTTAGTTGCATTTAGATTGTTATGCAAGTTTAGTGTTTTTATTTGTGATAATCAAATAATTTCAATTATTTTTGAAAAATATTTTACTTGAAAAGGGAAGTTAGCTTTCCTGCATTCAAATGATTATAAATCAATCGTAAATTGTCAATCACATATTGTAAATCCAATGAATACCAATTCCATTAAAAAACTCTATTTCAAAGACACTTCTTTTGCCAGTCTGATGCGGCATCGAATTTATAATATCTTGCTCTATGCCAGCAAGTACGATGCATTTGCCTTGGAAGAAGACGGGCGAGTGGATGAACAAATTTTCAATGAATATACTTTGCTTAACTTGCGCTATCCACCGCGATTTACGCTTGTGGGAAGTGAGGAAGAGGCAAATAAGGCGTTGAAAGAACATACTTTCGAACTGATTATTTCCATGCCGAGTGGCGACAGTGTAAATCCTTTTGAGTGGGCAAAAAAAGTGAAAGCCGACTATCACGATATCCCGATTGTAGTGCTTACGCCATTTTCGAGAATGGTCTCGGAACGCATTGCTAAGGAAGATTTGAGTGCGATTGATTATGTGTTTAGTTGGTTGGGAAATTCGGATTTACTACTTGCTATTGTGAAGTTGATAGAGGATAAGATGAATGTCCGGGAAGATGTGGATTCCGTGGGTGTTCAGGTGATTTTATTTGTGGAGGATTCTGTGCGGTTTTATTCATCGTTGTTGCCGCATTTGTATAAGCATATATTTATTCAATCACGCTCTTTTATGACGGAAGCACTGAATGAGCATGAGCAGATGTTGCGTATGCGTGGCAGACCAAAAATTTTGATGGCACGAAATTACGAAGAAGCCATTGCCATTTACAATAAATATAAAAAAAACATGCTCGGTGTCATTACCGATGTGAGTTTTATGAAAAATGGTGTAAAAAGCAACTATGCCGGAATAGAACTGTGTAAAGAAATCAGAAAGCATGATCTGCATATGCCGCTGATAGTACAGTCCACAGACGATAGTAACCATCAGCTTGCCGATGAACAAAATGCGGCTTTTGTACACAAGCTCTCCAAAAAGCCGATGGTGGAATTGATGGAAATGATCACGAATAACTTTGGTTTCGGCGATTTTGTATTTCGAAATCCGGAAACGGGCGAGGAAGAAATGCGTGTACAAAATCTACGGGATTTGCAGGATGAGATTTTCAATGTGAGTGATAATTCACTCTATTACCACACTTCAGGAAATGACATTTCTCGTTGGCTCTACTCGCGTGCGATGTTTCCGTTGGCGGAGTTTTTGGAAAATATCAAAGTGCCTTCTTCCAGAGAAGAGACCGATATGAATCGGCTGCGTCAAATTATTTTTGATGCCATAGTAACCTATCGGAAAATTAAAAACCGCGGTGTGGTGGCTGAGTTTCGCAGGGATAGATTTGACCAATATTCCAATTTTGCACGGATTGGCGAAGGTTCACTCGGAGGAAAAGGGCGGGGATTGGCTTTTGTGGATTCGATGATAAAATCCAACGATATTTTGGACGATTTTCCCAATACGGACGTGATGATTCCACGAACGGTGGTACTTTGTACGGATGTTTTTTCGGAATTTATGGAAAAAAACAATTTGTACCCAATCGCCTTGTCGGATGTGAGTGATAGTGAGATTTTACGCCATTTCCTGAAAGCACGTCTGCCACGAAACGTGTTAGCAGACCTTTATGCCTTTTTGGGTGCGGTACATACGCCTGTTGCGGTGCGTTCGTCGAGTTTGTTGGAAGATTCACATTATCAGCCTTTTGCGGGAATTTATTCTACTTATATGGTGCCTTTTGATGCCAAAAGCAAAACTAATATGCTGATGATGATTGCCGAAGCGGTGAAGGCAGTGTATGCGTCTGTCTTCTATCAAGATAGTAAATCCTATATGAAAGCGACTAAAAATGTGATTGATGAGGAAAAAATGGCGATTGTGCTTCAGGAAATGGTTGGGAATTGCTACGGACTTCGATTTTATCCATCTTTTTCGGGTGTGGCTCGTTCGCTTAATTTCTATCCGCTCGGTGCCGAAAAAGCTGAGGAAGGAATTGCGAATGTTGCTGTCGGGTTAGGAAAATACATTGTGGATGGTGGGATGACGCTTCGTTTTTCGCCTTATCATCCAAATAACGTCCTGCAAACGAGTACGCTTGACTTGGCATTGCGAGAAACTCAGACTTATTTCTATGCGTTGGATTGCACTCAAACTGATTTTGTGCCGCAAGTGGACGATAGTTTTAACTTGAGCAAAGTACGCGTGCAGGATGCCGACGAAGATGGAACGCTGAAATACATTGCTTCGACTTTTAACCTGCAAGACCAGCGTATTTACGATAATATTTTTGATAAAGGGCGAAGGGTGGTTACGTTTGCCAATATTTTGCAGCATAATGTGTTTCCGTTAGCGGATATTTTGAAGCAGATTTTACGGATTGCACATGCGGAAATGGGACGACCTATTGAAATTGAGTTTGCGGTAAATCTTGACTATTCGGATAAACCAACCCACAGTTTTTACTTGCTACAAATTCGTCCGATTGTGGACAGCAAGGAAACAATTCACGAAGATATCGGGAAAATTCCGGATGAAAACACGATTATCACCTGCGAAAGTGCTTTGGGGCACGGAATTACCAATGATATTTACGACGTGGTTTATGTGAAACCGGAAGCTTTTAATCCGGCGAAAAATCAGTTAATCATGTATGAAATTGAAAAAGTAAATAAAAAAATGCAGGAAGAAGACCGAAATTACGTGCTTGTGGGACCGGGAAGATGGGGCTCAAGTGATGTTTGGCTTGGTATTCCCGTGAAATGGTCGCATATCTGCAATGCGCGTGTAATCGTGGAAAGCGGATTGTCGAATTACCGAATTGACCCCAGTCAAGGAACGCATTTTTTCCAAAATTTGACATCGTTTGGTGTTTCGTATTTTACCATTAATCCGTTTCAGGGCGATGGTACGTATGACTTGGATTTCCTAAATGCACAACCTGCGGTTTATGAGTCGGAATATGTTCGGCATGTGCGTTTTGAAAAACCGATAGTGGTAAAAGTGGACGGACGAAAAAACAGAGGTGTGGTGATGAAGCCGTGTGATTAATTGCCACACCATTTATGGCGTGGATTATTTACAAGTCTATGAATAGTAAGAATAAATAAATTTTGGCTAAAGCCCCCCTCAATGAATTAGAATGATTAATCCACGGCTTGAAAGCCGTGGCAATTAATTCTGATTGCTAATTCTGCCGTCCAACTTGGCATCAATTTTTCTACCATTTCGAGTTTCACGGATTACGTGTGCCATCAGGATATTTCTGATTTTTAGACCTGTATCAATTCGTTTTTCGGGTGTTGCCAACGGCACCATGCGGTCGTTTCCGCCTGCCAGAAAATCATTGGTAGCTATGCTGTAAAGTTTATTTTCTTCGATGGCTTTACCTTGAATTTTGCAGTTGATAGCTTTGTTGGCTTTTATCTCGAAACTACATCCGCCTATACCTTGTCCACCTTCCAAAGCAAAAATATTAAAAAGCTTACTAATTTCAGAACCTCGCAAATAGAGGATAACCAGTTCATTCTCAAAAGGCATTAGTTGAAAAATAGTGCCTACGCTAATATTGCCTTTGAGCACCGGAGCACGCAAACTACCCATATTTACTACCGACATATCCACTTGCTCTTTCAAAAATTCCGATGCTGCCAACAGGTAAACATCCGAACTCCAGTTTGACAGCAAACTTTCCGGTTTCCCAGCGCGCATATCATGCAGACTTTCGCCGATAACTTGGTTCATTTCTTTATCCAGTTGCTGCTTAATCGGTTCGATATAGGCTTGCATCTCTTTATCTGCATATTGTTCCGTGCTTGCATCAATAGGGATGGCAGTGGTTGTTGCGTTGGTCAAAACCCATTGCTTGGGTGTGCAGAAAGTGAAAAATAAGCTAACAACTAAAAATAATAGGTACTTTTTCATATGGGTGGTTTTTAGAAATATTCGTTTTTATTGAAAAAATCTTGTCAATCTAAGTTACAAACATATACAAAAAAGCTAAATAAAAGATGTTATTTCCACTCGAAACTTTCAATTATCTGTACAATATCTTGCTCAATGTACTTTGCCATCGGGGCAATGCTGTCTTTGTTGGGTGTGCTCTCGAAATAGAGTGCTGCTCTGAAAAAATGCTTTGTGCTGTCGGTAATTACAAATTGGTAGGGCGAAGCAGCATTTCCACTCAACTCGTAGAGAATAGCATAAACCTTTTTGTCCGGATTTTCGTAGGGAAGTTCCGAGATGGCATCTGCACGTACAGCATGTTTGTACACGATGTTTCGAGTATCTTCGCTTAGCTCAAACAAATTAGCATGAATA
Organism: Bacteroidales bacterium; assembly: GCA_012837935.1. Taxonomy (GTDB): domain Bacteria; phylum Bacteroidota; class Bacteroidia; order Bacteroidales; family Paludibacteraceae; genus UPXZ01. The sequence continues at coordinate 108,356 of DUQG01000003.1, read as the reverse complement.
GGCTTATAGCTGCAATAGATATTAGCGTTTAAGTGCGGATAATTAAGGTCAATCCAAAATTTCTCGCCTTGCTCTTGTCTTGTGATAATTTGAGCCGACTGCGAAAAATCAAACGAGTAAGGAAATGCGGCGGAATCAAAACGACTGTATTCATGTGGTGGTAAATCCACCCTGAAATAGCCTTTTGGACGTGGATTGCTCTTTTCTTTGCAAGCTTGCAATCCCGCACCCACAAGTAAAAAAACGACACAGCAATATGTTAAGAACTTATGCTTCGTCATCGGTAGGTTTGTTAGGGTCGTTTTTAATATGCAGTTTTACTTTCTTTATACGGCGTTTATCCACAGCCATTATTTCAAAAACATAGTGCATGTAAGGAATCATCTCATTTTTGGCAGGCATTTCGCCTTTTATTTCCAAAATCATTCCCGCCAAAGTTTCCACATCTTCGGTTATTTTGTCAAATTGCTCACTGTCTATCTCTGTTGCTTTGTAAAAGTCGTTGAGTGAGATTTTAGCTTCGAAAATGTAGGTGTGATTATCCACTTTTTGGAACAATGTTTCTTCCTCGTCGTATTCGTCGCTGATGTCGCCTACTATTTCCTCTATAATATCTTCCAAAGTTACCAATCCGGCTGTGCCGCCGTATTCATCGACTACGATGGCTAAGTGTACGCGATTTTCTTGAAATTCGCTTAATAGGTCGTCAATCTTCTTTGTTTCAGGCACATAGTAAGGTTGGCGGATAAGACTTTGCCAGCGAAAACTAACGGGTTTGTCCAAGTAAGGCAACAAGTCTTTACTGAAAAGAATACCTTTGATATTATCTCTACTGCCCGAATAAACCGGCAAACGAGAATAACCCGATTCGATAACCACCTCTAGCAATTGCTTGAAATTTAGCTTAATATCCAAGTTTACCATATCAACTCGCGAAGTCATAATATCAGACACCTGAATATTTCCAAACTTGATAATTCCTTCCAACATCTCTTTGTCTTCTTCCTGTTGCTCTTCGCTTAGGTCAAGCGCTTGCGAAAGTTCATCCATAGAAATAAGATTGAGATTGAGCTTTGTCAGTCGGCTATTAACCAATACTTTGGAGTTGGCAAGTAAGTTAACGAAGGGTTTGAGGAAATTTTGTAAAGCCAAAATAATGTTTGAACTTTTCAATACGGTTTTCTTTGGAAGTTCAGAGGCATATACTTTCGGCATAATTTGCCCAAAAGTAAGTAAGACTAACGCAATAATTAAAATCGGTGCAATAAAACCCCATACAGGTTGTAAGCTAAAATCAAAAACAGAATAGGTAAATGTGGCGGCAAGTACGATAAATGCAATGCTTGCCATACTATTTCCGATAATAATTGTTGCTAATAATTTCTGTGGCGAACTAAGTAGTTTAATGGCGTTTCGCTCTCTTTTCTCATCACTTTCGAGCAGTTCATCGGTATCTTCCGGCTTCAATGAAAAGTAAGCTACTTCCCAAGCACCGAAAAATCCAGAGAAGACTAAAAACAGCATCGACAAGGCGAGTAGAAGGTAATCGACCCAATTTGGCGTGATAAAATATACATCTGTAAAAATATTGAGCAACATAGTTTGTGTTCCTGCATTTTTGAAATTATGGTGCAAATGTACATAAAATTTATTATTCTAACGTCAGTTCGATATAAAATGCTTTTCTATTAAGTTGTTTGATTGCACATCACAAAACAATGTGGTAGTTTTTTCCACGAGGCGGACATAGAATAGGTGAAACTGTTCGAGCCAAGATAAGTCGAGCTAGTTCAGCGATGCTGTTTGGTGAAGTGGTGAGGTGAGTGGAGGAATTATATAAGAAAAAATAAATGAAAATTGTGGAGTTTGTTTTGGAAAATGTTGTATATTTGTTTTATAAATAAGACGTTATGTGTAATTTTAAAGAAAGATACAATTCTCACATTCTATAATCTAATAAAATTTACAAAATGGAAAATCAAAATCAAGAAAGCGGGACAGAGCAACAGACTATTAATATCCAAGTCCCATCGTCTGACAACATTGCGAGCAGACGTTCACTTATACCGTTACTGTTTGCTGCTGTAATCATTTTTTTCTTCTTTAATTTCTTTACGGTTAGTTGTGGAGGACAGAAAGTCGGAAGTGTTACAGGCATTAATCTTGTGACAGGAACTGAACTTAAAGACCGTGATATGTTTTCAGGAAGAGAAACTAAAGGAGAAAAAATTCCTTCAAATGCTTGGGCAATAATTGCCTTTGGTGCTGCTATTGTTGGTCTGGGTGCTTTTTTAATCAAAGAAAAAAGAGAAGCCCTAATTGGTACTGGTGCTGGAGCAATTGGTTTTGGTTCATTGCTAATTCTTCAATTTACAATAAAGAGTGCAATCGAAAAAAAAGCGGAGGGAGCTATTCAGATAGATTTTCAATTTGCATATTGGGCTGCTCTCATTGCAATGGGTATTGCAGGCTTTATTAGTTATTTAAGAATGCAAAAGACATATAACATCGGTGTAAAAGTTTCACCACAAGTAACTAATTCACCACAAGTAGAAGAAAATTTATCTCAAACACAAACAACAGCTAATCCAGTTTCCCAAACAAGCAATTTTGATACTAGTGAGTGGCTTGGTAAAAACAAGAAAGTAATTATTGGCGTTTTATCTGCTGTTATTGTTTTATATGGCGTTTACTATTTCTTTTTAAGACACGACCCTGTTAAAGATGCAAAAAAATCTGCTGTGGCTTATTGTGATTGCTCTACAAAATATAACGATGCAATGATAAAAGTTAACGAAGAATTTGTAAAATCATTTGAAAGTTACGATTTCAAAAAAAGACAAGAGGCAAGAAACAAATTACAAGAGCTTCAAAATTCAGTTAATACAGAAAATGTAACCTGCCATAGTGCCGCACAACAGAAATATACTGAACTTAGAAACAGGTATGTAGCAGAACAGGAAATGCTTTCAAAATTTGATTTTGCTTACAACGCACAATCCGGAATGTGTAATCCTTCAAATCAGAGTAAATTGTCTTCATTGTATACGGAAGTTGAGAATAAAATTACTTCTATTAAAGACCCCTTGCCAGATATTGAAAAAATAAAAGCTGACTTGTTGGGGCATAAAATTATGACGTGGAATTTTGATGCTCTTACTGAATTTAATCAAGCAAGCATTTTAAAAACAACTGAAGGTTCAGATTTAACGGAATATCATATCAAACTACATTTAGTCGGATATACAAATCCTACAACAGATATACACGATGCAGAAATACTTGTTACTTATATTCAATCTAGCGATGGTTGGTATCTTAATGATGTCAAACCGATTTACTACACCCAAAATTATACTGCCAAAGTAAATGAATGGACTAGTATTAGTTTTCGTGATTTTCCCAAAGTAAGCTATACTATTATTGATAACGGACAAAAATTTTGGATTCAAGATGGTAGTTATGGAACAAAATACAAGGGTGGACCTGGAGGTGACCAGTATCATTTAAGTAGTAATGAAATTTATGTTATGAGCCGAGAAGATAATCCAGTAACATTAGTATTTAAATTTACTCAAACAAATTGATTTATTGTAGCAGAATAAAGTGTAGCAGCAATAAGGTGTTCGGTAGTAATTGGAGCATCCAGCCCCGCATAAACCTTGGTGCGGCTTGACAGCTAAGTACCACGTAATCCGCTACTGCTGCTACACTCAACCGTTATGGGAAAGTTAAACAACAAATAAACATCAACATTATGGAAACAAAAAAATGTCCTTATTGCGCTGAGGAAATCAGAATCGAAGCCATTAAATGCAAACACTGTGGAGAGTTTCTCGAAACAGAAACAGAAATTCAAAGTGAAAACACTAATGAGGGAGTATGGAAATGTAAAAAATGTAAAGAGGAAGTAGAGGATAGTTATGATATTTGCTGGAATTGCGGTGCAACTAAAGAGGGTGTCATTGACAAAGAGACTGAAACTGATTTTAAGGAATTGAAAAAAGAAGTAGGAAAACCTACCTCCTCTGGTGGTGGCAAGAAAATGACATTTGCAATTTTGGGTGGCATTTTAGGAATTCCATTAAGTTATTATTTTCAACCAGAATTGGTAAGAGCCAAAGTAGGTGGAATGGGTGGCTATTTGAAAAATTTTGGTGACATTGTTGACGAGTCAGATTTGTTAGGTAATGTTTTTTTTAAGTGTAGTAATTTTTGCATTGGTGGGTTTAGTAATAGGTTACTTTATAGATGCAAATGAAGTTAAGAGCAAAAATTAAAGTAATTGGGCTCATTCTTATTGTTTTAGCACTCTATTTTTTCTTTAGCAAAAAAGAGAAAATATCAATAAATGAGATTGATGAAAACCGTATTGAAGACTTTGACATAATTCTATCAAAAGGACAGTCCATGCAAAGTAAGTTAATCAGTCTATTAAAGCTTACTACAGAGGATTATTCACATATTGGAATAGTGATTAAAGAGAATGACAATGTATTTGTATTACACTCAACGCCTGACGGGTCTGAAACGAATGGAGTTAGATACGATGATTTACAAACATTCATTGATTTAAGCAATGTTAGTGATTTTATAGTTCTGAGACACAAAGATATTTCCTCAGAATTTAAACAAAAACTTAGGATGGAATTTAGCAGGTATAAGACAATTCAGGCACCTTTTGACTTTGATTTTAATAATTTTGAGCATAAAAAATTATATTGTTCGGAATTAGTTTTGCTTATCTATGAAAAAGCTGGTCTGTTTACAGCAAAAGAATTTAATCTAACTAAGCCAATTTATCCAAAATATTTTCTTAAAATGAATAGACTTATGATGGTTAATTATAAGAAAACCAGTCCATAATAGTACCTACCCAAAAGTGGCGGATTAGAGGTTAAATCAAGCTTTGTTCTTCTATCAAAGTTTGTGCTTGGTTGACAGTGAATCCCTTCGAAATCGCTTCCTTCGGGTAGCTGCAAGCCGTTGTGCGACACCCTTTACTCACTAATCTTGAGTAAATTAATAAAAAAAGAAAAAAATGCTAATATTGCAATTAAAAACAAACACAAAAGAATGAATAAGTCAGACAACATAGAAACAACTGAGTTCCAACAAGTACAAGGAATAATCTCTTTACACCGTTCGAAAGCATTGCAGACCGTAAATAACGAAAACTTGCTAATAGCTTGGGAAGTTGGAGCGTTTGTTTCAACTCGACTAAAAAACTCTGCGTGGAGAAGCAAAACAGTTAAATAACTTTCGGAATACTTGAGAATGCAAGACCCTACTTTACGAGGATATAGCAGTCGAAATATTTACAATATGGTTGCTTTTTACGAAGCATACTCTTCTACTCAATTTATTGAATATCAAAAAAGTTTAAAACTGAATGAATTTGTACAACTCAAAACAACACAAATTGAAAATAAGGTAACTGTCCCAATTTCGACAAATCTAATTGTGCAGACAGCGTCTGCACAATACCGCCACAAGCCATATGCTCAATCGTTAATCCTAAACCCCTGCCAAAAATCTTCGGCAGGGTTTCTTGTTTTATAAGCCCAAAAACTTCGAAAACTCAAACAAAAAATATCAAAAAGTCAAAAACTAAGACCAAATTTTCCATAAATCTGACTTTTAGATAAAATTCCACCCAATAAACGGCATTTATAGTTAATTTTTATTCACAAAAATTTTATTTAATTGAAACAATCTCTTATATTTGTAGGTACTTTGATTATCAACTTTTCAAACTTCTTTTCACGTGAATCTTGACCAAATAATTGAACTGATTGATGGCGAAATATTGATTGCCAACGAGAATCCAATTGAGTATGATTCTGCTTTCGCTTCTGATCTTATGAGTGATGTGCTTCGGTGGCATTGCGACAATATGATTTTAATTACCGGTTTGGCAACCATACAAACTATTCGTACGGCTGAATTATCGGGGATTTACTGTGTAATTTTGGCACGTGGTAAGAAAGTTTCGGATGAAATGCTTGAAATAGCTGGTGAAAGCGATATCGCAATATTGACTTCACCCAAATCCATGTTTGAAATTTCCGGTATTCTTTACCAAGAAGGAATAAAACCGCTTTACTAATGAAAATGCAATTTGACATAGCAGGTGGTGATTTTAGCGCTGCTGGTGGAGCAAGTTCTGAGGTAAAAAAAACACTCAAACAACTGAATATTCCTCCAGCAACAATCAGACGTATTGCCGTAGCACTCTATGAAGCAGAAGTAAATGTAGTGGCTCATGCTTACAGCGGTGTGATGAGCGTAGAAATTTCGCCCACAAACATTTGGGTGCAAATAGCTGACAAAGGACCCGGAATCCCCAATATAGACAAAGCTATGGAAGAAGGATTTTCCACTGCTTCCGATCATGTACGCCAAATGGGGTTTGGAGCAGGAATGGGACTGCCCAACATTAAGAAAAACACAGACAGTATGGAACTTAAATCAGTACCGGGAGAAGGTACGACTTTGGAGATTACGGTTAATTTTAATTAAACAAAATATCCATATTTGTTTTAAAAATGATACATAGGATTTATGTGGATGTTTTCCCGTAGGGAATTAATAGCAATAGAAGGAGGTGATCCCCTAAGAATGATTTCCCGTAGGGAATATACTGTGTTTCTGCAACTGTCTTGTTGTCAATTCCCTACGGGGAAAGGGTTGTTTCTATATTTGTTTTTCTATTGATATGTATCTCCTACGGAGAAACCTAAAATAGGAACAAATGCGGGAAACCATTTAAATTGTTTTGGAATGTCGGGTTTTGATTTATTTATAATCTTGTTTGTCAGGTGTTTGCAACTAACAACTCAACACTCGAAACTCATAACTAAACACTAAACACTAAACCTTGTGATACTATGACAACACCTCAATATATTCACGCCATTCAGATTGATACGGAAATCTGTATCGGATGTTCGCATTGTATGCGTGTGTGTTCTACGCAAGCAATCCGAATTGTGGATGGTCACGCCAGTATTAGCCCGGAGCGGTGCGTGGACTGCGGTGAATGTTATCGTGTATGTCCTATGGAAGCTATTTATGTAAAAGACGATAGATTAGCTAAAGGTTCAAAAGACTACATTTATAAAATAGCCCTCGTGCCTGCCGTTTTCTTCGGTCAATTTCCTGTGAAATATTCCGTTACCCAAATATCCGATGCCATTCGGGAATTAGGCTTCAATGAAGTTTTTGAGGTAGAGCAAGCCGTTGATTTTATTAAAAGCGAATATAAACGGATTGCTAAGGATAAAGATATTGTACGACCGGTAATTAGTTCCTTTTGTCCTTCGGTAGTTCGACTTATTCAAGTAATGTTCCCTTCGCTTACCGAAAATATCTTACAATTAAAGCCACCTCACGACATTGCCGCTATTTATCTTCGCGAAATAAACTCTACGACCAACATACGACCCGAAGAGATCGGTATTTACTATTTCACACCTTGTGCGGCAAAAATTGTTGCTGCCAAAGCGCCTGAAGGTGAAGATGAATCGCCGATTGATGTGGTGGTTAGTATGCGTGAACTTTACAATAAAGTATATAAACTGCTAATCGAGAATAAATCCGATAAAGATGATTTGAAAAGACGTTCGAGTATGACATCCGATTCGATAAAATGGTCGCTTTCGGGAACGGAACGAGAATACTTTAGAGGTAGAAGTTTGGCTATTGATGGAGTAGAAAATGTAATACAGTTTTTGGAAATATTAGAGTCGGGACGTATTTCAGATATTGATTTTCTGGAACTGCGAGTTTGTGACCAAGGTTGTGCCGGAGGAATTGTTTGTCCCGGAAATCGCTTTTTGGCAGTGGAGCGAATAGGTGAACGCCAGAAAAGATTGCAAGAAAGGCTGAAAGAAAACAAAAAAGTGCTTAATCCGTTAATGGAATACGCCAAAGAACTACAAAAAGTTTCCAAAGTAAAAGAAATCACGCCACGTAAAGGTTTATTGTTGGATGAGAACGTGGAAATTGCATTGCAAAAAATGGCTAAAATCAAAACACTTAATTCATATCTTCCCGGCTTTGATTGTGGTGCCTGCGGAGCACCGACCTGTAAAAATCTGGCTGAGGATATTGTAAAAGGCAATGCAAGTATGTCATACTGCATTTTTGTACAGCGTATAATGGAAAAGAATTACAAACTAAGTCCTGAACAAGCCTTTCTGACAATAGAAAAAATCTGGGGTAAAAATAGACTTAATAAATATAAAGACAATTATGGAGAAAAAGAAGTTGAGTGAACTGATTGAAGACTTACAGTTCGACTGCTTGGCAGGTAAAAGTTTGCTCGATAAAGAGGTCGTATCTGCTTACGTATCGGATTTGCTGAGCGATGTGATGGGAAAAGCACAGCCACAAATGGTTTGGGTAACTTCACAAATTCATAAAAACATTGTTGCGGTGGCTTCATTGATAGACCTAAGTGCCATTGTGATTGTAGATGAGCGTCCGGCGGATGAAGAAATGCTAAAATTGGCAGATGAAGAGGATGTAGTAGTGCTTGCGTCCAAAAAATCGGCATTTGAAACAGCAGGTTTACTTTATAATTATCTGAAAATGAAATAAAATGCATCCGTTCAAGGCAGACCTTCACATTCACACCTGTCTTTCGCCTTGCGGTGATTTGGATATGAGTCCAAGAAACATCATTGCACGAGCGAAAGAAAAAGGTTTGGATTTGATAGCTATTACGGACCACAATTCCACACGCAATGTGAGAGTTTGCATTGAATTAGGTGCAAAAAACAACCTTTTGGTTATTGGCGGTTGCGAAGTTAATACGCAGGAAGAGGTGCATAGCTTGGCACTTTTCCCAAATTTAGATGCGCTGGATGAGTTTCAGCAATATTTGGATGAAAAATTACCGCCAATCAAAAACGATACTTCATTATTCGGATTTCAGGTGGCTGTGGATGAAAATGACAATATTATATATGAGGAAGAGAAAGCCTTGATTGCAGCGATAAATGCAGATTTGGAGGAAGTTGCCGAGAAAGTGCTTTCAATCGGCGGAGTTTTTATTCCTGCGCATATTGATAGAAGTAAAAACAGCGTTTTTAGTCAGCTTGGATTTATACCTTTTGACTTAAAATACAATGCACTGGAGGTTTCATGGCGAACCACAAAAGAGGAGATTATTAAAAAATATCCACGTTTGGCTAATAAAGTTTTTATTCAAAGTTCGGATGCGCATTACGTGGAAGATATTGGGAAAGTTTACACGGAATTTTTGATGAAGGAGTTAAGTTGGGAATGTTTTGTGGAGGCATTTGAAAATTCCGAAAGAATAAAAACTATTTCAATGGTTGAAGTAAAAAAGAGAGAGCAGCATGGTTGATTTAGCAATGCACATGATGGATATTGTCCAAAATTCTATTCGAGCTGAGGCAAAAAACATTGAAATTGAATTTTTGGAAAACAACGATGATTTCACGCTCTCGTTTTCGGTAAAAGATGATGGCTCGGGGATGAGTGAACTCACGGTTAAGAAACTTTCCGACCCGTTTTTTACTTCCCGAACAACCAGAAAAGTGGGATTGGGAATACCGTTTTTGAAAATGACGAGCGAGCAAACGGGAGGCAGTGTAGAGATAAAATCCGGACTCGGAAGCGGAACAGAGATTATAGCCAATTACCGAACAAATCATCCCGATTGTATTCCATTAGGGGATTTGGGTGGTTACTTGACCTTGCTTTTTAGTGCCAATCCGGAAATTAATATCTCATTTATCTATCAATTGGATAATGAAAATTTTGAAATAAGTACGCAAATGCTTTTAGAGGAAGGGATAGATGATTTGAGCAATGCAGAAATGATGCAAGCAATAAAGTCTTTTATCAACGAAAATCTAAAAGAGCTTTTTACAAAGAGAAATAAAACCGGTTTTTTGTGTTAGAAAATAAGAATTGAAAATGAAAAATATAATTAACTAATTATTTAATATCATTGAAATTATGAATAAAATCAAGACCTTAGCAGACCTCAAGCGGATGCAAGAAAATGTTAAATCCAAAGTGAGCTTGCGAGACAAAGCCAGCCGTGCCGAAGACCTTGTACAGGTAAAAGTGGCTATGGCAACCTGTGGTATTGCGTCCGGAGCAAAAGAAGTTATGGAGTTTTTTGTAGTAGAACTGGACAAACGCGGTATTGAAGCAGTGGTTACTCAGACTGGCTGCATGGGATATTGTTTTGCTGAGCCTACTGTAGAAATCACACTAAAGGACAAGGATCCGGTAGTTTTTGGCTACGTGGATACAAAAAAAGCCGATGAGATTATTGAAAAATACATCAAAGACGGCGAGTTTGTTGACGGAATTATTCCTCGGAATTATGAAACAATTAAATAGAAAGGAGGAATATTATGTCTAAATACAAAATGCACATATTAGTATGTGGCGGTACCGGTTGTCAATCGTCCGATAGTGCAAAAATTCAAAGCAATCTGGAAAAAGAATTGGCATTGAAAAGACTACAAGACGATGTTCAGGTTATTCGTACCGGTTGTTTCGGTTTTTGTGAAAAAGGACCGATTGTAAATGTGTTGCCGGACAATACTTTTTACGTAGAGGTAAAACCGGAAGATGCCAAAGAAATTATTGATGAGCATGTAATAAAAGGTCGTCGTGTAGAAAGATTGCTCTATGTGGACCCGGAAAAAGAAAAACATGTGGAAGACTCAAAACACATGGGTTTTTACAAAAAGCAACTACGTATTGCTTTGAGAAATTGCGGTTTTATTGATCCGGAAAATATTGAAGAAGCCATTGCGCACGATGCATATCAAGCTTTGGGAAAAGTACTTGCAGAATATACACCCGAAGAGACGATTGAAGTAGTTAAAAAATCTCAACTTCGCGGTCGTGGTGGTGGCGGTTTCCCAGCCGGATTGAAATGGGAAATTACACGCAAGAGCGTTTCAGATAAAAAATACGTGGTTTGTAATGCAGACGAGGGCGACCCCGGTGCATTTATGGATCGTTCCATCTTGGAAGGTGACCCGCACTCGGTGCTCGAAGCAATGGCTATTTGTGGATATTGCATCGGCTCGGATGAAGGGTTGATTTATATTCGTGCTGAATATCCGTTGGCTATCAAACGCCTGAAAATTGCCATTGAACAAGCTGAAAGTTTCGGTTTGCTTGGAGAAAACATCATGGGTACAGGTTTTAATTTCAAAATCAGGCTTCGTTATGGTGCTGGTGCATTTGTTTGCGGTGAGGAGACTTCACTTATCCATTCTATGGAAGGCAAACGTGGCGAACCTACCAACAAACCGCCATTCCCTTCTGTGCGAGGTTATTTAGGGAAACCGACCAATGTAAACAACGTAGAAACATTCGCCAATATTCCGGCTATCATTTTGAAAGGTGCGGAGTGGTTTGCTTCTATCGGAACGGAAAATTCCAAAGGAACAAAAGTGTTTGCTCTGGCAGGAAAAATCAATAACGTTGGTTTGATTGAGGTACCGATGGGAATTACTTTACGCGAAATTATCTATGAAATCGGCGGCGGCATCAAAGGCGGCAAAAAATTCAAAGCCATTCAGACCGGAGGACCTTCAGGTGGATGTTTGACTGAAAAACACTTGGATACACCGATAGATTATGACAACTTGCTGAAAGCCGGTTCCATGATGGGTTCGGGAGGTATGATTGTGATGGATGAAGACGACTGCATGGTTTCGGTTGCTAAATTCTATATGGATTTTATAGTGGAAGAAAGTTGCGGAAAATGTGCACCTTGTCGGATTGGAAACAAACGACTATATGAAATTTTAGATAGAATTACACAAGGAAAAGGTACTATCGAGGACTTGGCTAAGCTGAGAAACTTGAGTAGTGTTATCAAAGACACATCGCTTTGTGGACTGGGACAAACTTCACCCAATCCGGTACTATCCACCCTTACAAATTTTGAAGAAGAATATATCGAACACGTAGTGGACAAAAAATGCCGTTCCGGTCAATGTAAAAATCTTTCTTACTACGTGATAGATGAAGAACTTTGTGTGGGTTGCGGTGCATGTCTTCGCAACTGTCCTGTACATGCCATTACAGGCGAAAAACGCCAAGCTCACCACATCAATACAGACCTTTGTATTCGTTGTGATGCGTGTATTGCAAAATGTTCATTTGATGCTATTCGCATTCAGTCTGAACCCAAAATTTTAGCACATAAATAATCTAAAATTGAATGAAAAATGGAAAAAATAAAATTAACAATTGATAACAAAGAAGTTCAGGTAGAAAAAGGTGCTACAATTCTGGAAGCAGCTCGTAAAGCGGGAATTGAAATTCCAACGCTGTGTCACATGGAACTTCACAATATGAATATTGAAAATAAGCCCGGCGGTTGCCGTATTTGTGTAGTAGAAGTACAAGGTAGGCGAAATTTAGCGCCTTCGTGTATTACCGAAGCTACGGATGGAATGGTTATTCGCACCAATAGTACTCGCGTGCTAAATGCAAGGACAACGGTTATGAAACTTATTGTATCCGACCACCCGTTTGATTGTTTAGTCTGTGCCAAATCCGGTGATTGCGAACTTCAAACGCTGGCAAAACAGTTTGGTATCAGAGATATACCGTATATGGGCGAGAAATCAACTTATCGGAAAGATACTTCCCCATCCATTATTCGTGATGTGGATAAATGTATTATGTGTCGCCGCTGCGAAATGATGTGTAACGAAGTACAAACTGTAGGCGCACTTAATGCCGTGAATCGCGGATTTATGTCGGTGGTTGCACCTGCTTTTGAAATGGACTTAATAGATTCGCCTTGTACCTATTGCGGACAGTGCGTGGCTGTGTGTCCTACCGGAGCTTTATCGGAAGTTAATCATACTAGCGAGGTGTTGAGAGCTTTGAGTGACCTGAATAAAACGGTTGTAGTGCAAACAGCGCCTTCGGTTCGTGCTGCATTGGGCGAAGAATTCGGCTTGGCGCCGGGAACACTAGTTACCGGAAAAATGGCAGCCGCATTGCGACGTTTAGGATTTGATTATGTGTTTGATACCGATTTCGCGGCGGATTTAACCATTATGGAAGAAGGAACTGAACTTTTGGGTAGGCTGAAAGCTCATTTGGCTGGCGATAAGAATGTAAAATTACCTATTTTGACTTCTTGTTGTCCGGGATGGGTTAATTTCTTTGAACATAACTTCCCCGATTTATTGGATGTGCCGTCAACAGCTAAATCTCCTCAACAAATGTTTGGTGCTATTGCTAAAACCTATTTTGCAGATAAAATTGGAGTAAATCGTAAAGATTTAATTGTGGTTTCTGTTATGCCTTGCTTGGCAAAAAAATACGAATGTCAACGTGATGAGTTCAAAGTGGACGGAAATCCGGATGTGGATTACTCAATGACTACACGTGAATTGGCTCAATTTATCAAACAAGCCAATATTGATTTCCATGATTTGCCGGACGAGGATTTTGACACACCATTAGGCGAATCAACCGGAGCTGCGATTATCTTTGGTAATACAGGTGGCGTAATTGAAGCCGCATGTCGTACTGCTTACGAAGTGTTTACCGGAAAATCATTAGATAAAATTGAGTTCCATGAACTTCGAGGTATAGAAGGTATTCGCTCTGCAACCATTGATTTTGATGGATTACCTATTAATATTGGTATTGCACATGGACTTGGAAATGCACGAAAACTACTGGATGAAGTACGAGCCGGACGCTCAAAATATCATGCTATTGAAATTATGGCTTGTCCGGGCGGTTGCATCGGAGGTGCGGGTCAGCCGTTCCATCACGGGCATAGCGAGATTTTGGCGGCAAGAGCCAAAGCCATTTATTCTGAAGACGAGCAGAAAGTGATTCGTAAATCACATGAGAACCCGTATATCAAAAAATTGTACGATGAGTTTTTAGGTGCACCCGGTAGTGAAAAAGCACATGAATTGCTTCACATTCATTACTATGATAAAAGCGATGAAATAACCATTCATCATTAAAAGGGAAGTATTTTGATAATCTGAAAAAAACAAATAATATGATTCCAAAGACATTAACAGAAGCAAAAGAAGGGGTGAAATATACTCCTTCTGAAAAAGATAAAGTAGAGGTTAAGCATAAACTGTCTGATGATAAAATTCAAAAAATCAGAGAAATATGTGAATCTTATAATAACGACCAAGGTGAAATCATTAATATCTTGCATGAAACACAGTCAACTTTCGGTTATTTACCGGCTGAAGTTCAGGAAGTTATAGCTTGTGTACTAGGCGTTTCGGCAGCTCACGTGTACGGGATAGTTACGTTTTATTCTTTCTTCACGATGAAGCCGAAAGGCGAACATCCTATTTCTGTCTGTATGGGAACTGCGTGCTATGTGCGCGGTGCGGAGAAAGTTTTAGATGAATTAAAAAAGGAATTGAAGATTGGAGTAGGAGAGACTACACCTGATAAGAAGTTTTCTATCAGCTGCTTACGCTGCGTAGGTGCTTGTGGATTAGCACCGGTAGTAATGGTAGGCGAAAAAGTGTATGGTCGGGTGTCGCCGGATGGAGTAAAGAAAATTCTGGATGAATATAAATAATTCGTCTCGTATTTTATTTATAACAAAGGAATCTGCAATTGCAGATTCCTTTGTTTTTTTATTTAACGTTTATTTCTGGATATTAAAGTGTTTCTTTCCCAAAACACACCATTTGCATAACCTTGAATTTCAGGATTTTCTTCACTTCTTTCTAATCTTTTCTCAGCCCAAAGCGCATATTCTTCATTCATCTCTATGCCGACAAAATTGCGTTTTAGTTTTTTGGCAACTACCGAAGTGGTGCCGGAACCCAGAAACGGGTCAAAGACAACACCGTTTTCGGTGCAACTGGCAAGAATAAGTTTCGCTATTAGTTTTTCCGGTTTTTGAGTGGGGTGGTCGGTGTTTTCAGGCATTGACCAGAACGGCACTGTAATATCATCCCAAAAATTGGAAGGATGGGTAATTCGGAAATTTCCTTCTTCGGTTTCTTCCCAGTCTTTCGGTTTTCCATCTTTTTTATAGGGCGCAATAACTTGACGCTTCATTTTCACGGCTTCCACATCGAAGTAGTAGTCGCTCGGATTATTTACCCCAAACCAAATGTCTTCCATCGCATTTTTCCAGTTGGATTTAGCGCCGCGTCCTTTTTCTCGTTGCCATGTAATTCGATTGAGAATAGTCAGGTGCTCGCTCATCACTTGCTGCAAAGCTGCTGTACTTTTCCAGTCGCCACAGATATAGAGCGAACCGTTCGGTTTTAGACATTTTAGAATTTTAGGGAACCAGGATTGCAGATAGTTGAGATAAGATTCGTTATCGGTAGATTTGAATTTAAAACCATGAAAATCTCGACTGAGATTGTAAGGTGGATCTAGAATAATCAGATCGGCAAAACTTTCCGGCAAAAAATCAAGTACTTCAAATAAATCGGCAACTACCGTTTTATTTAAAATTGCATCCAGCTTTAAGGCTTGATTTTTAGTTGGATAATAGAGTTTGCGTGCTAACTCTTTTCGCTCATTGTCAGTTAGAGTTAGTGTTTGATTTCTTCCTGCTCGTGTTTTGTTAGAACTCATCCGTGATTTTCTGGAATACTAGATTATTGTTGTGTATGTGTTTTCCCGTAGGGAATTAATATCAATAGAGAGATGTTCATCCTTAATTACCATTCCCTGTAGGGGATAGACTGTTCATTTTAAGAGATTTGCTATAATTAGACTGTTAATCCCCTACGGGGAATATTTTCTTTTTATTTACAAAAGCTATTGATATTTATCGCTTACGGCGAAATAAATACCCAAATAGTCTTTTATTCACTTTCTGCTGCAATTTCCCCAATCAGCCACAATTCTTCATCGGTAAAATTCAGATTATCCAATGCCTTTATATTATCTTTCAACTGTTTCACAGAACTTGTGCCTATGATAACTGAAGTTACTCGCTTATCACGTAAGCACCACGCTAACGCCATTTGCGCTAATGTTTGTTTCCGGTTTTGAGCGAACTCATTGAGTCGCTTGATTTTTTCTATTTTCTCAGGCTTGATTTGCTCTTTTTTCAAAAAACCGAATTCTTGTCCTGCTCGTGAATTGGTTGGAATTCCATCTAAGTATTTGTCGCTAAGCATTCCTTGTGCCAAAGGTGAAAATCCGATAAAACCGATGTTTTTTTCTTCTACCAATGGGAAAATGGACTGTTCTACATCTCGATTGAAAAGATTGTATCTGTCTTGATGAATAAGACAAGGTGTACCGTTTTCACGCAGTAAGCGATAAGCTTCACGAGCTTTGGTAGGTGGATATTTTGAAATGCCAACGTAGAGAGCTTTGCCTTGTTTCACCATATCGGACAGTGCACTCATAGTCTCTTCCAACGGTGTATTAGGGTCGTATCTATGCGAATAGAAAATATCCACATAGTCCAATCCCATCCGTTTTAGACTTTGATTTAGACTGGCAATGATGTATTTACGAGAACCCCAATCACCATAAGGACCATCCCACATCAGATGTCCGGCTTTGGTGCTGATAATCAACTCGTCGCGGTAAGGTGCAAAGTCGTTTTTCAGAAACTTACCAAAATTTATTTCGGCACTTCCGAAAGGTGTACCGTAATTATTTGCTAAGTCAAAGTGTGTAATTCCATTGTCAAATGCCGTGAACAGCATTTTTTTGGCTTCATTCTGGTCATTTACATCACCGAAATTATGCCAAAGTCCAAGTGAAATTCTTGGCAGTTGCAGTCCGCTTTTTCCACAATAATTGTATCCGACAGAGTTTTTATATCTTTCGGGATTAGGGGTGTATTGCATAGTATAAAATTAATGATGATAGTGTTTTGACACTATCAAAAAAAGCTAATTGAGTTAGCGAATTAAATAACTAATTAACTAATCAGCTAATCAAGCAAACTAGAATTTTACTTCCGGTACATTTTTATCTTTTTCTTCTATTTCGAATGTCGGTTTTCGCTCAAATCCGAAAATACGAGCAATAATGTTTTTTGGAAAACGCCTTACCGCTGTGTTGTAGTTTTGAACTTCTAGGTTGAAGGCTTCACGTGCCATGGCAATTCGATTTTCAGTACTTTCCAATTGTGTTTGCAAAGACAGAAAACTCTCATTCGCTTTTAAGTCCGGATAAGCTTCGCGTAGCAGAAGCAAACGACCCAATGCATTGCTCAATTCGCTTTGCGCAGCTTGAAACTCTTGTAGTTTTTCGGGTGTCAAGTTATTCGGATCTACGGTTATTTGAGTCGCTTTAGAGCGAGCATTTACTACCGCTTCCAACGTACTGCTTTCGTGTTGAGCATAGCCTTTTACTGTTTCTACTAAGTTGGAAATTAAATCGGCACGTCGCTTGTATTGACTTTGAACATCAGCCCAAGATTTATCTAACTTTTCTTGTTTTGCAACAAGACCGTTATAACTGCCAATTCCCCAGAAAACTAAAACAGCCAAAACGGCTAAAACAATGATAATACCACTTTTTTTCATAATTTATTGAAATATTAAAAATTAAACTTTTCTGAATTAATAATTTACCAACCGCCCGAAGCACCACCGCCGCCGGTCATTCCACCACCAAAACCGCCACCACCGAAGCCACCGCTTCCACTTGAAACACCACCACCAAATCCACCACCGAAATATCCCGATGAGCGTTTTAGTTTGGGGATTTTTATGTCCTTATGGTCTTCAAAACCACAGTATTTACATTTATATATTTTTCGCTCTGTACCGGAATTTATATAAGTTGGCATCAAAACGGTTCGTTTGGATTGAAGAATATAAGCTTTTGTTTTACAACGAGGACAGTTCGAGTACGAATTAAATTTATCTAAAGAGAAAATCGCCTCATTTTGGCAGTTGTCACACAAAAATACGTCGTAATCAACGCTTTTAAGATGTTCTTCAAATTGTTGCGATATTTTTAGGTATTTATCTTCTTCCCGCTCAGAAAGTATATGCATTTGACTGCCGCAAGCATCGCAAGGTATCGGTGCTCGTCGGGCTTTTTTCATTTGTCTTTTTCCATAAAGATAAGCTGGCAATGCGGCTATCGGAGCAGGGAATAGCAAAAGCACATATTCAAACCGAGTAAGGAAAAGTATAGCAATAAATGCTATTATGGGAAGAACATAACCGGAAAGGGAATAGGTAGCTTTGTTTTGGTCTCTGATAGCTCTATAGCGTGCTAGATTGGTAGTTAGCACATTATTTTGGTGCACTTTTCGAACAACAGAGTTTATCCAAAACCAAATAAGCAGCATAAATACAATATATCCTGCTGCTGCATAGGGAATTATCTCTTTCCAAATAATCGGTTCGCGAACTTCTTTTTCAAAAGGCTCTTCGCGTACGGTGCGTATAATTGCGTCCACACCAGCAATGACTCCGGCATCGTAATCTTCATTTTTAAACTCGGGGTAAATAACATCGTAAAGAATTCGTCTGGTGGTAATATCCGGCAAAATCCCCTCTACGCCTAAGCCTGTGCGAATAACCCCACGCCGAATATCCATGACAACAAGCAGAAGTACACCGTTACTTTGTATTTTTCCTCCAATTCCCCAATGATTATAAAGGCGATTGGCAAATTCATCCTCATTTTCGTATCCGATAGAACCAAGCATCACAACCGCAAGTTCCGTGTTATTCACTTTCCATAGCGAATCTATCTGCGTGTTGATAATCAGTTCGGTTTCGGGTTTGAGAATGTCGTCGGGGTCGCTTACAAAACTTGGAACAGCCGCTTTTTGCGGATTTGGAACAGATTCTACTGTATAAACTGTCTGCCCGAAAACCGAAAATGTAAAGAAATAAAGCAGTATGGCTAATCCAAGTCGCATTTTAAAAATTATTGAAGTACATCGGTTAGCTCAATACGAAATATTAATGTAGAGTAGGGTGGAACTTTGTAAGCTTTTTCTTTGCCGTAACCACATGTATAAGGTATGTAAATTTCATAAATATCACCGATGGTCATTTTCAAAATAATTTCTTGAAAACCAGAAACAAATCCATAGGTTTGCCCTAAATACTTTTCCGTACCACTATCAAACTTAGTTCCATCAATTAATTTTCCTTCATAAGTGGCATAAATGTAACTTGACAAATTAGGTTTTTTCTCTGTCGGATTACCTTTGCGAAGCCTTTTATACTTTACACCGGACTCTGTGATTTTAAATTCGTCTTGTATAACAGGCGTTTTTAGCACATCAATTGTCCATTCGAACGGATAACTCTCTTTGCTTTCCAGATTAGCTGTAAACCATTCGTCGTTCATTACTTTCCAGTCAATGTAATCGTCTGTTTTTATGCAAGATGTAAATGTGAAAGCAAGTGCTGCAATCACGATTAGTAGGGTCTGTTTTGTTGACTTCATATTTGTATGTAAAATTCTTTTTAAGCGTGTAAAGATACTATTTTTTTTCTATTCTGAATGAGAAACTTCCAATTCTGTTGCCATCGGCAAAAAAGTCTGCTTGATAGGCGCCAAGTTGAAGAACTTCCTCTACTTTCCAATAAAGTGCATCGCTGTAAGCTTCGCCGGTATATTCAAATGCTTTACTAAGCGAGTAAGCAATATTTTTATTTTCATACGGAAATGTGCCGCCACCTTTTTGCATAACTTCGCCATCCGGTCGTGTGATGCGCAGATAGACGGTTTTTGCGCCCGGTTCGGCTGTAATGTTTTTCCCAATGGTAAAATTAAATTTCAAATTATTCATTCGGTTACCTCGGTCAGTTTTTCGGTTGCGACTATCCAGACCGATAAAACTAAAATTATACAATTCTAAAATAGCAGCACGAGTAACCACTTCGCTTAGATTTTCTTTGTCCTGCGCTAGTTGCTCAGCTGTTGCAGAAACACTTTGATAGCGTTGTTTAACCTCTAAATTTTCAGAAGTAAGACGCTGATTAGCCACATTCAGCGAGTCAATCTGACGAACATAGTGAGCCAACAGTTTTCTTAGCGTGGCAATTTCTGCTTTTAATTCTGCAATTCGCTTGGCATCCGTAGCTTTGGTGCGGCGAAGTTCCTCTTGCAGTTCTTTGATTTTTTGCTTTTGCATATCAAATTCCCGCAATAGCGAATCGTTGTAAATATGAATGCTGTAACCTTCCAATTCGCCTGCAATGGCATCTATTTCGGTTACCATATCCTGTTTTTCGTCTTCCATAAATTGCTCGGTTTCAGCAATTTGAAGGCTTTGTTTGTTGGTTTTATTTATAAATACAATCAACCCAACTACAAGTGCTACAATTAAAACGGCTAATGAGCTTAGCAAAATGATTAATTTCTTTTTGTCCATATTTATCCTGTTTTTACGGCAGTCGTACCGCTATAACTCGTTTATAATTTTTTCTAAATGAACTCCGCGTGACCCTTTTATCAAGATAAAACGGTTTTTTAGCGGATTATTTTGTAAAAATGTTTTTAGTTCGTCAACGTCTGTAAACTTCGTGTAGTTGCTGTCGGTTTTTTGAAAGCATTTGCCTACCAAATAGACTTCCGGAAAAGCATGTTCTTTTATTAGCTCGACAATCTTTTGATGCTCAAGCTCCGACTGACTGCCCAATTCCAACATATCGCCAATTATCAAAGCTTTGTGCTCTGCCTGCATTTGTGCAAAATTCAAAATAGCAGCGCGCATACTTGTCGGGTTGGCATTGTAAGCATCAATAATCAGTTTGTTGCTTTCGGTTTCGGTAAATTGCGAGCGATTGTTTTGTGGAATATAGTTTTCCAGCGCTTCCTTTATTTTTTCGTTTGAAATGCCGAAATAATGCCCGATAGCTACGGCAGACAAAATATTCTCAGCATTGTAAGTTCCTATCAATTGTGTTTTTACATTAAATTTACCGTTGGCAGTTTCGCAAGTCATTTCCAATAGCGGATTGCAAGAAGTGATGTGAGTTGTTGCTAATTTATCGGTTAAATTGCTATCCACTTGATAGGTCAACACATTCTCATCCAATTCAAAACCAGATTTTTTAGCCATCTCAACTAAAAATTCATTTCCGGAATTAAGGAAAATTTTTCCGGAATGTTTTTGAAGATAAGTGTATAGTTCCGCTTTTGTCTGTTTCACACCTTCAAACGAGGTAAATCCTTCCAAATGCGCTATTCCTACATTGGTAATAATTCCCCAATCCGGTGCGGCGATTTCCGACAGCATTTTTATTTCGCCCGGATGATTGGCACCCATTTCTATCACGGCAATTTCATGTTCCGGTCGTAGTTGCAGCAAAGTAAGCGGCACACCGATATGATTATTGAAATTACCCTGAGTGAAATGCGTATTGTATTTCTGTTTAAGCACGGTAGCAATCAACTCTTTGGTCGTTGTCTTTCCGTTGCTTCCGGTAATACCGATAATTTTCGTTCCCAACCTTTTTCGGTGAAATGCTGCTAAATCTTGTAAAGCTTTCAGCGTATCTTCCACCAAAATAAAACGCTCATCTACAGCGTACTTCGGATTATCCACCACAGCATAAGCGCAACCTTTTTCCA
This sequence comes from Bacteroidales bacterium, assembly GCA_012837935.1. Classification (GTDB taxonomy): domain Bacteria; phylum Bacteroidota; class Bacteroidia; order Bacteroidales; family Paludibacteraceae; genus UPXZ01. The sequence goes on along the minus strand of DUQG01000003.1, from coordinate 86,798 downwards.
GTGCCGAAAGTGCAAACGCATTTGCATCAAAGTTTTCACCTTTTAGTGCAAAAAACAAAGAACCCGACTCGCAAACTCGGCTGTCGGTGCAAATGGTACTGTGTGAAAGAAATATATCGTAAAGTTTCATTATCAATTTTTTTACAAAAATAATCATTCTTGGACAAATGACCGAAAGATTAAGTTTTTATTAAGATTTTTCTAAACTAAAAGATAAAAGTATGTTTTTTTTTGCTTAAGTTTGAAGATTGGAGCACGAAGTGTGATTCTTCTTCGACGAAGCTCGGTAACCAACGCAAAGCAAATAACAATTAAATAACACGCAGTAAATAATAACTAAATAATGCGAAGCAAATAAATTATGGAAAAAGTAGAAAACAAAAAAGAACAAGTGCTGAAAATGGTAAAAGAGAAAGCATCAAAATTGCCGTTGGGATTCATAGTGGGTGCAGCTATTGGCGGTGGATTGTATTATTATGCTTCCAAAAGCAAAGTTACGAAAACCACAAATGTAATTAACAATGTGGCAAAACTGATAGCACCGTATGTAATCATTGCCTTTTTGGATAAACTGGCGGATGTTTACGATGAAAGGAAAGAGCGTAATATTGTGGATGTAGAAGCCGAAGTGCAGTGATTGATTGGTAAGGTGCTGTTTTGTTTGTAAAATTAAATTCATATTAAATTGAATAAAAACGCCAAAAAATTTGTCAATTAAAAAAAATGAAGTAATTTTGCACTCACATTTTTCAAATTATGCCCAGATGGCGGAATCGGTAGACGCGCTGGTCTCAAACACCAGTGGATTCACTTCCATGCCGGTTCGACCCCGGCTCTGGGTACTGAGTAAAGCAAAACCCTAATTGGTAATAAATCAGTTAGGGTTTTTTGATTATGAATTTTATTTACAGCAACTATAAGTTGACCACTACTTAAAAGATGGCGCAACAGCTTAAGTAGCAATTAACTTTAAGTTAGCAGTACTCTATTATCTAACTATCTCAAACAAATTTGTGCTAATTCGTGTAATCTGTGCGTAATCAGTGTTCTATAATGGAAAATAAAACTATGATCGTAACAGGCGCAAGTGGAAACTTGGGTGCCGAAATAGTGAAAAGTCTTTTGCAGAAAGGTTTTTCGGTGGTAATGGCTTGCCGAAATCTGAAAAAAGGCAAGGCTGTTCGTGCTGAAATTTTGAAGGAACTTAGCGGAAAAGAGGCTTTTGTTTTATTGGAACAGTTGGATTTGTCGTCTTTTGAATCGATTCGTAATTTCGTGGAAACTATATCAAAGAAAAATATCCGTCCAATCGGTTTGATAAACAATGCCGGAACCATGAACCGAAGATTTTCGCTGACGTCCGAAGGTTTTGAAAGCACCATCGGTGTTAATTATGTAGGCGTTTTTATGCTGACCAATTTACTGATACCTTTGCTGAGGAAAGGTGCAGGAATTACCACTGTTGTTTCCATGACGGCAAGTTCGAAGCTTGTAACAAGAGACTTTTTTATTTCTACACCTGAAAACTTCAAACAAATTCGTAACTACGCGTTGTCGAAATCGGCTCTGATGCTATATACTGCATCGCTTGCAGAAAAATACAAAGGGCAATTCCATGTCAATGCAGCTGACCCCGGTATTGTGGATACGGATATTATTCGCCTTCATCGCTGGTTTGATCCGTTGGCAGATTTACTATTTCGTCCGCTTATCAAGTCACCCCGACGAGGTGCCATTCCGCTTGTTAATGCACTTTTATCCAAAGAAACAGGGAAGGTCTTTTTGAGAAAAAGGCATAAAAATATATCTGTAAAATTTATGCAACATCCACTTAAAGAGTGGTTTTGGGAAGAAACGGAAAGACAGATTGATGCTCAATTTCCCTTGTAGTAGGTAATGTAAACAATTATTTATTGTAAATAATTTGTATTTTTGTCTGACTCTTCGCATATTTGAGAGTCGTTCCATAATTTTGGCAAAACAGTTTACAAGATAAAACTAAAATGAAAACAGAAAATCTTGCAGTTCGTACGCTTGTTTTGATTGCGGGCGTTTTTATTATGGCGTTTGGTGTGTCAATTTCCATCTGTTCGGGATTGGGAACTACACCGATTTCGTCAGTTCCGTATGTTTCCAACATCGCATTTCCTGAAATTTCGGTAGGGACATTTACCATTTTGCTCAATGTCTTTTTTGTCTTACTTCAAATGCTGATTTTGAGGCAGAATTACAAGTTTATTCAACTGTTGCAAATTCCGCTTATAATTGTTTTCGGGTGGTTTATTGATGTACATTTGAGTTGGACTGTCAATTTTATTCCTGCCAACTATTTACAGCAATGGATTTACTGTTTGCTGAGCTGTTTGATTATTGCATTGGGAATATTTCTGCAAGTAAAAGCCGATGTAAGCATACTTCTCGGCGAGGGTTTTGTTATGGCTATTGCAAAAACTACAAAAAAAGATTTTGGTTTTATTAAAATTCTTTTCGACAGTCTGCTTGTGGTGGTGGCTTTGATTGCTGTTTTTATCTTTTTGGATAAGTTGGAAGGCGTGCGTGAAGGAACGATTGTATCGGCGTTGCTTGTAGGTTTTATAGTGGAATTTTATAAAAAGCACCTGACTTGTATCGACAAAATTGTCTATCCGGACAAGGTTGTGGAGTTTATCGAAGAGCCTTATATGAGCACAGATAATTTCGTTATCACTATTTCTCGACAATATGGAAGTGGCGGACATGCTGTGGGTGAGTTGGTGGCTAAGAAGTTGGGAATTGAATTTTACGATAGTAAGTTGATTGACCTTACGGCAGAAGAGAGTGGATTTACAAAAGAGTATGTAAAGAAACATGAGCAAAAGTTGACTAACTCACTACTTTATAAACTTTATAAGCAAAATTATGCCTACATAAATGAGGCTGTTCCGCCACAAGATATGCTCTTTATGGTACAGACGCGTGTTATTCGGGATATTGCCACTAAAAGTTCCTGCGTGATTGTAGGGCGTTGTGCCGATTATATTTTGAAAGGGCACCCCAACTGTTTTAATGTGTTTGTACACGCCAATGATGCTTTTAGAAAAAGTCGTGCGATAACTGAATATGGCATACATCCCGATGATGCTGAAAAAGAAATGGAAAGAAAAGACAAAGAACGTAAAAACTACAACGAACACTACACGGGACGGAAATGGGCAGATTTGAAAGACTTTGATATGACTGTAGAAACTTCCTTGTTCGGTATTGATATTACTGCAGCTATGATTATTGATGCACGAAGAAAGGCGATGTATACGTAAAGTTTTAACGTACATTGCAGTTATAAAATCGGCAGTGTCCAATTTTACAAAAAAGCAGATAAAACGTCTGCTTTTTTTGTTTTTAAAACACTATTTTTCTTCTGTTTTTCGGCTATAAAGTGGGTAAAATTAGCGCAAATAATTTTTCCAAAATCCATTATTTTTTCTTATATTTGTATGATTTTTGCGTATGAATATTTCTGTGAAATTTCGATGCGCGTATGGTTTTATAATTTATTGAATATAAATATATTAAGATGACAGAAGAACAAATGAATAACAATAACGAGCAGTATGGTGCGAGTAGTATTCAGGTACTTGAAGGATTAGAAGCGGTACGTAAACGTCCGGCGATGTATATCGGGGATGTGGGTTTCAAAGGTCTGCACCATTTGGTTTATGAGGTGGTTGACAACTCTATCGACGAGGCACTAGCGGGTTATTGTGACACAATCGAAGTTACGATTAACGAAGATAATTCCATTACCGTTGCCGATAATGGACGTGGAATCCCGGTGGATATCCACGAAAAAGAGGGCAAATCTGCACTTGAAGTGGTAATGACGGTGCTTCATGCCGGAGGAAAATTTGATAAAGGAAGTTATAAAGTTTCCGGTGGATTGCACGGTGTGGGTGTTTCTTGTGTGAACGCATTGTCTTCATTTATGCGCGTGGAAGTAGCTCGAAATAAGCAACTTTATGTGCAGGAATATTCCATCGGTCGTCCGCAGTTTGATGTAAAAATGCTCGGCGATACGAATAGCCAAGGAACAAAGGTAACCTTTTTACCTGACAAAACTATTTTCAACGAAACTGTTTACAAATACGATGTGTTAGCAAATAGATTGCGTGAATTGGCATTCTTGAACGCCGGAATAAAGCTTATGCTAACAGACAAACGTGAGACGAGCGAAGATGGCAATTTTAAGCAAGAAACCTTCTATTCGAAAGAGGGTTTGAAAGAATTTGTGTCTTACATTGATGAGAGTCGTGAAAGTTTGATTGATAATGTGATTCATATTTCTACCGAGAAAAACGGAACGCCGGTAGAAATCGCGATGATTTACAATACATCCTACAATGAAAATATTCACTCGTATGTAAACAATATCAACACCATTGAAGGTGGAACGCATTTAACAGGTTTTCGTCGGGGATTGACACGTACGCTGAAAAAATATGCGGAAGACAATAAACTGCTCGAAAAATTGGAAAAACAAAAAATTGAAATTAGTGGTGATGACTTCCGTGAAGGATTAACTGCTGTAATTTCCATAAAAGTAGCTGAGCCACAATTTGAAGGACAGACCAAAACCAAACTAGGAAACTCTGAGGTTATGGGATCTGTGGATATGGCTGTAGGTGAGGCGCTTTCTAACTATTTAGAGGAAAATCCGAAAGATGCTCGTACGATTGTAGATAAAGTAGTTTTGGCAGCTACGGCTCGTCATGCAGCTCGAAAAGCACGTGAATTGGTACAGCGCAAATCGCCTTTGTCCGGCGGCGGACTTCCGGGAAAATTGGCAGACTGCTCGAGTAAAGACCCTGACAAGTGCGAACTTTTCCTTGTCGAAGGGGACTCTGCTGGTGGAACAGCAAAACAAGGTCGTAGTCGTGAGTATCAGGCAATTTTGCCACTTCGAGGAAAGATTTTGAACGTGGAAAAAGCGATGCCGCATAAAGTGCTTGAAAGCGAAGAGATTAAAAATATCTACACCGCAATGGGTGTAACTATCGGAACGGAAGAAGATAGCAAGGCGCTTAATCTAAGTAAATTGCGTTATAAGAAAATCATAATCATGACGGATGCCGACGTGGACGGTGCGCACATCGCCACGCTGTTGATGACATTCTTCTTCCGTCATATGAAAGAGATAATTGAGCAGGGTTATTTGTACATTGCTACACCGCCGCTTTACTTAATGAAAAAAGGAAAAATTGAAGAATATTGCTGGGACGACCAGCAACGTCAGTCGTTTATTGATAGACACGGTGGCGGTAGTGAAGCAGGAATTTCCATTCAGCGTTACAAGGGTCTTGGCGAGATGAACGAAACGCAACTTTGGGATACGACCATGAACCCTGCAAATCGCACACTTCGTCAGGTAACCATTGACAATGCAGCTACGGCAGACCACGTGTTTTCTATGTTGATGGGTGATGATGTAGCGCCACGTCGTCAATTTATTGAGCAAAATGCAACGTATGCCAATATTGACGCTTAATTTTGAAGAGCTTTTTTGTACAGAAATTAATATAGAAAAATTGAATACTCGTAGTTCGGGTATTCAATTTTTTTAAGTTTATCCCGTGTCTGTTTATACTACATTTTGTTTTGTAACGTTTTGTAAATAGAGGATAAGGATTCAAGCAAAAAAGTTGTGGGGAGAATGGAAAAAGTTCCAACAGGAAAGAAACTTAGCTGTGGGGATGTTTGGCTTCCAGCCGAACATAAAAAAATAACGGGTTGGTTATCTTTCGGCTTCCGTTGGTTAACGGACAAGGTTGCCGAAAGTCCCAACTGAAAACGGTAATTAAACAGTTTCCAAAGGGCTTTAGCCCAAGTTTAAATAAATTTTGGCTAAAGCCGTTTAATCCAAACTTTTAATCCACGGCTTGAAAGCCGTGGCAAATAAATCAAATCTAACATATTAAAATGAAAGTTTGTGTTTTTTGTTCTTCGTCTAACCGAATTGCTTTGGAATACAAAGAGATGGCAAGAGAGTTTGCCAACCAGCTTGCCGAAAATGGTCATTCGCTTGTGTATGGCGGTTCTACAGGCGGTTTGATGGATTCTATTGCAGAAGGTGCTACGGAAAAACAAGGAGAAATTATCGGCATTATTCCGAAAATAATAATCGGTGCCAATCGAGAAAGTAAGCTGCCTACCCGACAAATTATAACCGCTGATATGAGCGAACGAAAAAAACGTCTGAAAGAGGAGGCGGAACTGTTCGTGGTGCTTCCGGGTGGCTACGGTACGCTGGATGAAATGTTTGATGTGATAGCTTCGGGCACGGTAGGAGAGCACAAAAAATCGTTGATTTGCTTGAATTATCAGGGATTTTATAATGAACTGATTCAGTTTTCCGAAAAATTGAAGCGAGACGGTTTTATGCCGGAGGATGAAGTTTACAAGCCTATCTTTGTAGATACCGTAGAAGAATGCTTGCAGATTATTCAATCCAAAGCGAGTATTCAATGAAATAAAAAGTTACAGTGATTATAGATTATTCACGACTTATCCGGCGAAGACGGATAGCAAATAAAAAATGAAATTTTTTATTTCTTCTATATGGTCTAAGAAATGACCCTGCTTGCCGCAGGCAGGTTTTTTAATCTTTGTGTTACTATGTGATAAAACTAAAATAACTATGTGTCAAAAATAATAAGTAATTGAAAGAAATTATTGTAATATTTTAAATATCATCTTCAGCAGTCCGCAATTCCCCTCTCACTCGGGAGAGGGGTTAGGGGTGAGGTCTGAATTTGAGAGATTAACAATTATAGCAATTAAAAGATTAAAGTACTTATGAGATAGGAGTTATTACTAAAAGTCACATTTAACAATCAAAAAGCGAAAAAATGAATTTATTCTGGAAACGAGTTTTTCGAATTATGCAGCCGACATCTATTTTTGAAAGAAAAATAGATGCGCTTCAAACTACGCCTTTGTTTGAGGCGGAGGAATATTCTGTGGATGAGTTGCAAGATAAGGCACGATTGGAAGAACTTGTAAACTCGGAGGATTTTAGGCAGAAAAAAGAGCTTTACAAAACCACGAAATACAAAGATACCGATGAAAATCGGATTATGCGGCAGTATGAAAAACTGCTTAACGCCCCGAATATCAAACTCTACTACGAGACAAAAAACTCAGCTATTTTGAATGAATATTTGAGTTTTAAAAACGATCCGGATAGCTTGAACTTAAAGGAACTTTCAATAACGGAAGTTTCCGCAAAAATCGATAGTTTGAAACAGTTTGAGCAGTCGAAAGAATACAAAAACTACTCACAATATCATAACTCGTTGGTAATTCGTGAATTTGAAGAGTTGAAAAAGAAAGTTTCGGAACCGGAATTTCAGCAGTCGAATGCTTTCTGGGCTAATCCAAATAGATGGGAAACAACTTACGAATACCGAATGGAGCTACGATACAAGGAGTTGATAGGCGAGCAGACAGCAACGCCAAGCAAACGCAGAAGTTTTTCACTTTTCAAGAAATACAGCCAAATAAATCTGAAATTCTACGAACGCTTTGATTGGAATAAACTTGAAAATTCTCGTTGGTCAGCGGGTTTTCATTCGGGCAATCCCCGTTTGGTGGGAAATTATTCATTCACCAATGAAAAGCAAGCCAATAATGAGGGTAGAAACATCAGTACGGTCGATGGAATTTTGGCGGTACATACCATTGAGTTTCCTTCGCACAGCTTGGCTTGGGATGTTCAGAAAGGATTTGTGGAGCGTGATTTCAGCTATACATCGGATGTGATACAGACATCGGCTACTTTCAGACAAAAGTACGGCATTTTCAGTGCGAAAGTTCGTTGTAGCGGAACATTGCATCATGCAGTTTGGCTAAGCGGTGAACGGAAATTACCACATATCAATCTTTTCTACTTCAACGGTTCCGAAATAACAATGGGTAATGCCAACCAGCACAAAATGGACGGCATAGCCATAAAAGGCGTTTCCGGAAATCAGTTTTTTGTCTATACAGTGGAATGGACACCACGTGCTTTGGTTTGGTACATCAATAACGTGGAAGTCTATCGTACCAATGAAAACATCCCGCACGAAGCACTTTATATTGGGATAAACTCTTTTATTCCACAAAGAATGGATGATGCAACGTCGGGCAAATTGGAAGTGGATTGGATAAAAGTATTTGAGGTAAGGGAGTAGTAAAAGCTGGAAGACCGAAGCACGAAGCCGGAAGCAGTTTATAGTTAAGTAGTTAAATAGTTGAGTAGTTGAATAGTTAAATAGTTAGACAGCTAATCAACCAATTAACCAATTAACCCTGCCTACGGCAGGCAGGCAATCAACAAATCAACAAAAACATGCAGATAGACTTTGTAATTACTTGGGTGGATATGGATGACCCTGCTTGGCAAAAAGATTTTGCAAAGCATTCGGGGAAAATCGACAATACGGTCAATGAGGTTTCGGAAGCTCGTTTTAGAGATTACGGGTTGCTGAAATACTGGTTTCGCGGTGTGGAGAAATTTGCACCTTGGGTACGCTATGTACATTTTGTAACTTGCGGACAAAAACCGGATTGGCTAGATGAAAATCATCCGAAACTGCGATTGGTTAATCACACGGACTTTATTCCAAAAGAGTATCTACCCACTTTTAACTCGAATGTAATTGAGATTTATTTGCATAAGATTCCTGATTTGGCGGAGCATTTTGTCTATTTTAATGATGATGTTTTTTTGACTAATCATGTAGCGCCGACTCGTTTTTTTGAAGATGGATTACCCAAAGATATTGCTGCTTTTCGTACCAATTTTGGTCGTTCGCAATTTGGGAAAAATCTGAAAAATAATATTCGTCTAATAAATAAGCACTTCAACAAACGAGAAGTTTTTAAGCGGGATTATGATAAGTGGTTTGAATCTTCGTATGGAAAAAAGCGACGATTAACTTACTTGTATAAACCTTATAGCAAGTTCGTTACATTGCGAACGCCACACAACACCAAGTCTTTTCTTAAATCAACTTTTGAGGATGTGTGGGAAAAATGTGAGGATGAATTGATTGAAATATCATCACATCGCTTTAGAACAAGCAATGATTTAACGCCGGAGTTATTTAAAACTTGGCAAATTTGTCAAGGAAATTTTGTTCCTTACAACACCTACTTAGATGCAAAAATGTTTCCGCTTGTGCTGAAATCACAAAAGGCAATTCGGGCAGTTCGAGAACAGACTTATAGCATTGTGTGTGTGAACGATAATGTGCATATTAGAAACTACGAGCAGGTTATGGATGATTTGCGTAGCTCTTTTAATAGCATTTTGCCGGAAAAATCAAGTTTTGAAAAATAGTAATGATGAATACCCCTTTAATTAGTGTTATAATTCCGGTTTTCAACGGCGAAAAATACGTAAAGTCTTGCGTCGAAACTATTCGCAACCAGACTTTTAAGGATTTGGAAATTATTGTGGTCGACGATGGTTCTACCGATAAATCAGCTGAAATAGCATCGCAATTTCCAGTCAAACTTATTCGTCTTCCGAAAAACCGAGGATTATCCGTAGCACGAAATACAGGGATAGATAATGCAAGTGGAAAATATGTTCATTTTATGGATGTGGATGATGCTGTCAATTCTGAGTTTTACGAGTATTTGGCAGACGCAGTGATTAGAACAGATGCAGATATGGCTTGTAGTGGTATGGTGAATGAAATTAAGCCGCATCGCACTGTTTTGTTTGAGAAAGAGGAGGTGCTCACCGATATTGAAGAAAAACTGCAAAAAACGAGAGGCGGCAAATGGAGTTATGCGGTACGTTATTTATTTAAGAAAGAATTTTTAGACGCTCAAAATATCCGTTTTGAAGAGGGACGTTTTATAGAAGATGTGCCTTTTACGCTTTCTGCGCTTTATTTCTCGAAAGAATTGGTTTTGGTTCCGAAGTCGGTTTATACTTACATTTATCGAGAAGGTTCTATTATGAATAAAAAAGACCGTGCTCATCGTCGGAAAAAACATCAGGATATGCGTCATGCCAAAGAATTTCGTCATAATTTTGCCAGAAAGCATAATTTTAAAATTCCCGGTGTACCAACTTGCGGTCCTTTGGCGCTTTTTTATGTGAAGTGGTTTACTTAATTATTTTGTTTTTATGGAAAAATCGAATCTAATATCCGTTATTATTCCGGCGTACAATGCAGGTGAATTATTGAAGCAGTGCATTGAAAATCTGCTGTTTCAATCTTATAAAAACCTTGAAATTATCGTTGTAGATGATGGTTCAACGGATGAAACGGTAGAAATCGTCAAACTTTTTCCTTCTGTAAAGTATATCTATCAATCACAGAGCGGTGTTTCGATAGCCCGAAATACAGGAATAAAAGCTGCGACCGGGGAATATATTCACTTTATGGATGCCGATGATTTGATTACGCTTGATTTTTATGAAAAAATGATTGCTGCAAATAATGAAACTGAGGCGGATTTGTCTTGTTGCGGATTTTATCATGAAAGATATCCGAGTTTATCTCAACAGATTGATTTCAAAGTTGTAGTATCGCTAATTGAAGATAAATTAATAGAAACCAATGTGTGTAATTACGGTGCATGTTGGCGATATTTGATTAAACGGTCTTTTCTAATAAAAAATCAACTCTTTTTTGATGAAGTAATACCCACAGGTGCAGATAGGATTTTTTCACTTCAAGCGGTTTACTTTGCAAACAGAATAGTGATGGTGCCGGAAGTTGCTTATATTTATAAGTACAGAAAAGAATCAATTACGGCAACGAAAGACATAAAACTTGTGAGAAGAAGGCATCAAGACCGCCGATATGCTGCGCAAGTTCAAGTGGATTTTGCAGAAAAACACAACTTTAAGTTGGATAGAACTAAGCAAGAACAGCGATGGGAAATTAAACTGTTGGGTATCCCCGTAATAACGAAACGTATGTTCAATCCGGGGAAAGTGCGTTGGTATTTATTTGGTATTCCTCTATTTCAGAAAAAAGAAGTAGGGAAATAGGGATATTCGGTAACAAACAAAACAAAGCCAACTAAACCATTTTGACTTAGTTGGCTTTGTTGTACTTGCCTTTACACGCTTAAAATTTCCAAACTTCTACAACCATTTTTTCCTTTTGAAAACCCATAATACAGCCCAAGCAAAAATTACCATCAATGCCAATGCAAACGGATATCCAAAAGTCCAATTAAGTTCCGGCATAACCTTAAAGTTCATCCCATAGATACTCGCTATCAGCGTAGGTGGCAGGAATATCACAGAAACCACGGTAAAAATTTTGATGATTTTGTTTTGCTGGATATTAACCATACCGAGGAAAGTATCTTGCAAATAGTCCAATCGCTCAAAACCAAATCGTGTATATTCAAAAAGCGAATTGATGTCCTTAATCATCATCGTTAGATGCGGCAACAGCTCTCTCGGGAAAAGACGGCTTTTGAGCATATTGGAAATAATACGCTGCTTGTCGATAATTGTCTGACGCAGCACCATCACTTTTTCCTGCAAGTCTTTGATACGAATCAGTACATCCTCATCCGGTTCTGCAGCTGCATCCATCGACTTACTCAGATTAGTAATCATATCGGTGGTATCTTCTATCACGTCGGCATCATACTCAATCCGAGTCTCCAGCAGTGCCACCAACACATGAAATCCATCCGGAAAAGCTTTGGTGTTTGCAAATATTTTCTTTACCGTTTCGTTAAACGAACGAAGATTTACGTCGCGCACAGAGACCAAAATACCGTTTTTCAAAATAAATGAAACCGGTTCGAGTGTAAAGTTTTCAAGCAAAAACATTGAGTTTGCCACGAGGCTGTCGTCCGTTTCAATGTAGCGGGAACTGATTTCAATTTCTTCAATTTCTTCATCTTCCTGAATATAAATTTTTAGAAATTGCTCCAAACGTGTTTCCACATCGAGCGCCACGTTATTCAAGTCAATCCAAATAATATTATTCAGGTCGATCTTGGTTAAAATATCGAGGCTTTTGGCTATTTTGATTTTATTATCTTCGTGATAGAATAGTCTTAATTCTGACATGATTTTCCTCCTTTCTTGTCCGCTTCAAAGCGGATATTTAGTTGTTAATTTCAAAAGAAAATAAGACCTCAGGCGAGTTTTTGCTAAGTATCACTACTGTTTGTCGAGTTTGCCACCAGATTTGTCAGTGCTATAAAGCTTTGCACATCAAGCTGTTCGGGACGTTTATCAAAAATGCTGTCCGCAAACATCGGACTATCTTTATCTACAAGTGATTTCAATGAATTTCGCAAGGTCTTGCGTCGCTGGTTAAAGGCTGTTTTCACTACCGTTCGGAAAAGCTTCTCGTCGCAATCGAGTTGCTTTACATCGTTCCGGCGAAAGCGAATAACAGCCGATTTGACCTTGGGAGGCGGGTCAAAGACATGCTCTGACACAGTAAAAAGATATTCCACATCGTAATACGCCTGCATAAAGACGCTGAGAACACCGTAAGCTTTTTTGCCCGGTGCCGACGCAATGCGCTCCGCTACTTCTTTTTGAAGCATTCCGGATACAAAGGGAATTTTATCTTTATACTCTAAAACTTTGAAAAATATTTGACTGGAAATATTATAGGGATAATTTCCGATAATGCAAAATGGCTCATCGAAAACCTTATCTAAATTCATTTTCAAAAAATCACCTTCGATAATTTCTAACCCGGAAAAATGCTCATGCAGATACACCACGCTTTCCGTGTCTATCTCCACCACTTTCAGTTTTACCAATGGATTTTCGAGTAAAAATTGGGTAAGTACGCCCATACCGGGACCAATTTCGAGCACAGGCATTGCTGTGCTAAGAGACAGGCTCTCAGCAATACGACGAGCTATCTCCTTGTCTTTGAGGAAGTGCTGTCCCAAGTGTTTTTTGGCGCGTACTCGTGTCATATTGGTGATAATCGTCAGGCATCTGGATTTAGTAATAAGTAAATAAAAAGAATGCAAACCGTACCGTTACGGCAGTTTTTTGTATCTTTGCATTTGAATTTTAGATTTTGCAAAAGTAGGAAAAATTATTTAAATATCCTAAAAAAGCGATACTCAACTCAATTTCTTATGCGAAAAATATTTATCCTAACCGGAAAATTCATCAGCGATCTGATAGATTTTTTCTATCCGCCTTTCCGCAGATATTTCAGTCTGCAGTTTTTTCGCTATGGAGTTTCGGGTGCTGGAAATATGGTTTTTGATTGGGTACTTTACTTTATTATCCACAATTTTATTGTTCAAAAAAGATTTGTACATCTTGGGATTGTAACGCTGAGTCCACACATTGCTACACTTTTTATCACATTCCCCATTACACTTTTTACCGGATTTTTATTGCAAAAATACGTTACTTTTACCGCTTCTACTATGCGTGGTAGAGTTCAGCTAATTCGCTACTCTGCTGTGGTTGCCGCTAATTTACTAATCAACTATTTCGGTTTGAAACTCTTGGTGGACGTAATGCATATTTACCCGACTCCTTCCAAAATGATTATTACGGTTTTTACCACGATTTTCAGCTATATTTCACAGAAAAAATTCACATTCCGCATCCAAAATGTTCCCGAGAAATAATAATGTTTTCACGCTTGTCAAATGGCTGATTATGTCGGCTGCCTACGGCTTTTTGATTTACAAATTAGCTCATATCGAATATTGGAATGAGTTGCAAGCCAAGTTTTCAGAGCCGGATTTTTATCGGATTTTAATTTTGATTTTTGTCTTGTTGTTGATGCCGATAAATTGGATGCTGGAAACCGTAAAGTGGCAATTGCTATGCAAAAACACTATTAAACTGTCTTTTTCTCAAGCCTTAAAGTCTGTTTTAGCCGGACTTAATACAGGCTATATTTCCCCTAATCGGATAGGCGATTTTGTAGGTCGAATTCTGTTTTTCCCTTCCGGCAAGCGAGTTCCCGGTGTGTTTTTAAGCTTTCTAAATAGCATTTCTCAAAATATCGTTCTAACCGTTCTGGGAATTGTGGCAGCTTTCATTTACTTTTCCCAACATCCTTTTCTTCCGAGTATTAACTCTTATTTTGCTGCGGTTGGTGCTGGTTTGCTGCTTGTGATGGTGCTTTATTTTGCTTTTCCGGGTGTTTTTAGCAAATTAAAGAAGGAAAGTTGGTCGGAAAAACTCAAGTCTGCTATTCAAGGTTTTTCCTCTTTTAGCAGTGGTGAACTCGTGTCAATTTTAGGTGTTTCGTTGGTGCGGTATTTGGTTTTTTGTTTTCAATTTTATCTGATGCTCCGGTTTTTCGGCATTGAAATCACTTGGACAGATGCGGCAATAACCATTCCTACCATGTATCTGCTAATTACGTTTACACCTTCGTTTGCTGCAGCTGAACCTGCTATTCGTGGTTCTATCGCTGTGCTGATTTTTAGCGTTTATTCTCAGAACGAAGTTGAAATTATCCTTACGGGAATTTTAATCTGGATTATCAATTTTGTTATTCCGATGATAGCGGGAAGTGTGGTGGTGGGGAAGGCGAAAAGTATTTAAAAACAAAAAAACGCAGCTTGCCGCGTTTCCTTTTATTTCTTTTTCTCAAATTCAAGATCAATTCGTCCTAAATTTTCTCCGCCTTTTCCCATCTGTGCTATTATCACGGGTTTCCCTTCGGCATTTTTTACTGTTTCATTGACTATCATTTTGTGGGAATGTCCACCGATTATCACGTCTATTTTGCTGGACGCTGCTGCCAAATCATAGTCCGTTGGATCTGCATCCAAATCGCTCACACCCAGATGCGACAAACAAATAACCAAGTCGCATTTCAGCGTATCTTTTAAGTAAGCCGAAGTTTCCAAGGCTGGTTTTATCGGATTTTGCAAAATCAATCTTTCGTAGTTTTTCTGGAAAGCCAAACCTCGTAAATTCACTCCTACACCAAGTACTCCGATTTTCAAACCGCCTTTTTTGATTACAATATACGGTTTTACAAAATCCTTTATTGGTGTGTTTTCTACATTATAGTTCACATTTACGATTGGAACACTAACTTCTTTCAGCACAGTGGCTAAGCTGTCCATACCGTTATCAAACTCATGATTTCCAAGAGTTACCGCATCATAATCCATCATTTTCAGTGCGTTAAGCTCTACCCTGCCTCCAAAAAAGTTAAAATAAGGCGTTCCTTGCCAAAAATCTCCGGCATCAAAAAGCAATACATTTTTTTCTTCCGAACGAATTTTATTAATCACGCCTAATCGTCGAGCAAAACCGCCTTTATCTTTTCCGCTAACCGGTTCTACTTGGCTGTGCGTATCATTAGTATGCAAAATCACTAATTTTGTGGTTTTTTGTGCCTGTAAACCAACAGATAGCACCAAAAACAGAACTAATAAAAATCTTGATTTTATCATAATGGATGTATTTATTCTGAATTATAGGGACAAAATTAGAGAAAATTATTGTATTTACTTATCTAACTACTAACTCTCTCTTACTTTTTCTTTAATGAAAACACAAAACTCAAACCGCCACCCGGAATTTTCTTGGCTGTGATATTGCCTTTATGGAAGAGAATGGCATTTTTCACAATTGCCAATCCAAGTCCTGTACCGCCCATTTTACGACTTCGTCCTTTATCTACTCGATAAAATCGTTCGAAAATCCGGTTAAGATGCTCCTCGCTTACACCGTTTCCATTGTCTGAGAAAGTAAAATAGTAGAAACGCTCATCTTCACGATAGCAATTGATTTCAATCTGAATATTTTCTCCGGCATAGTCCAGTGCATTATCCATAAGATTTCTGATAATGGAATACAGCAATGACGAATTACCCTTTACAATGATCGTTTCATCTAAGTTATGAGACACTTTGAATTTCTTTTTCTCAATTTCCAAACGAAGGTCCTTGAGCACTTCTTGCAAAATTCTAAGCAAACTGCACTCCTCTTTTTCATACACTTTTCGTCTTTCATCCAGCTTGTTAAGAATGGCAATATCCTGTATTAAAGCCGTTAGTCGCTGGGATTGCTGATAGGAACGCTCAATAAAAAACATTTGTCGTTCCGGTTCTAAACTTGGATTTTCAAGAATACTTTCCATATAACCCATAATGGTACTTACAGGCGTTCGCAATTCGTGCGAAATATTCTGGGTTAATTGTCGTTTCAGTTCGTTTTCTTGCTCCATTGTTGTGGTATCCGTAATCACAATTTCAAAAGTTTCATCCTGAAAAACGATACATTGCACAAAGAAATAACGTCCACCTTTCTCTATCGTCATTCGCTTCCGACGCATTTGCCGCTTATGCAAATTCTCATCTATAAAACTGTTTATCTCGTTAAATTCAGGTAGGTTGAAAATCTCGTTGGAAGTGGCTTCGTTCTTATCCGACAGATAGCTTGTGTACTGAATAAATATTGGATTGGTTAGAATTTCCTTCTTTTCGGATGAAAAAATTCCCAGTCCTTCTTGCGAAATGTATAAGTGATTAATCAGTTTTTCACGCTCGTTAATCACTTCGTTTTTTGTTTTGGCAAGTTGCTTGTAAAGTGTTACCATATTGCTGCTTATTTCTCCAAGTTCATCACTTGGAAACTCCACATCTACATCGAACTCTTCGCCGTTTTTTGCCTTTTCGGTAAATATTCGCATTCGGTCTATTGACTTTGTGAAGTTTCTGGTTATCACATAGATACCTAGTATTGCAAGCAGTAAAATTACCGACATAAAGTAGCCAAAAAACACGTTTGTTTTTAGTAGCGATTTTAATTTCACGCCATACGGCAGCGCACTTCGGATATAATAGTGAGAGAATTTTCCGGCTAAATAGTAGTATTCTATGCCTGTAGTCTCGGATTTTCGCAAAGTCGTACCAATGTCATTTGTGGCTGCCAGTAAAAACTCCGGTCGCTCCTTATGGTTTTCCATATGCGACGTTTCTTTTACCGATGTATCAAAAAGCACGTTTCCAAGCGTATCTACTACAGTTACACGCAAAGAAGTATCGGGGAAATGTTCTACAATCTCGCTTAATTCTTCCCAATTATAGTTTTTATCCTCTAAGTAGTTGCTTATAATTTTATTGTAATTTTGCAACACCTCATTCAGCAATTCTGCTCGTGAGCTTTTTTCACGCTGGTATTGCACATAGGTGATAGCAGCCAAAAGCAGGAGCATCATCCCGAAAAGATAGAGAAAAAGCTTTTGATAAACTCGCATAGGCGGTTGTTGTTAGTATGTAGTCTGTAGTCTGTAGTCAGTAGTATGCAGTAGTCAGCAGTTTGGAACCCGAAACCAGATACTTCGACTACGCTCAGTAACCAAATTCGAAACTCGGAATAAGGAACTTGAAACTTCCCTATCCTTCAAAACAATATCCGAAACCTAAGCGGGTAACGATTTGTTTTCCGTAACGTCCTATTTTTTTTCGCAATCGGGTAATGTTTACGTCAATCGTTCTATCCAGCACCACCACTTCATCAGACCAAACGCGAGATAAAATTTCTTCACGAGTAAACACTCGGTTTTTATTTTCCAAAAATAATTTTAGAATTTCAAATTCTTTTTTGGTAAATGACACTTCCTCGTCATCAATGGTTACCTTTTTATTGTTTAAGTTCATAACAAGAGTATCATGCCGAAGTTCCGGTTCCTCTTCTGACTCAGTGCTTACTTCTATACGACGCAAAACAGCTTTCACCCGCGCTATAACTTCTCGGATGGAAAATGGCTTTGAAATATAGTCATCCGCACCGATATTAAAACCTGTAAGACGGTCATTTTCTGTGTCTTTCGCTGTTAAGAAAATAATGGGGATATTGGCAGTTTTTGGATTTTCACTAAGCATTCGCGCCATCCTAAAACCGGATATTTCACCCATCATCACATCCAAAAGCAATAGGTTATATTCAGTTATATCTTTTTTCAAAGCATCTTCTGCTGAATAAGCTACATCCACATCATAGCCTTCCAGTTCCAGATTAAATTGCAGAATTTCACAAAGGTCTTCTTCATCATCTACGACCAAAATTTTGTAAGGATTCATTGTAGTTGTTTTTTTAGTGTGGTTAATTCTTTCTGTTTCCTTCAATGTTTTTCATTGAAATTTCACTGCAAATTAACAGTTTTGATATTTCGATGACGTGTAATACATGTTACAAATGTATGACAAATTACCTTGTGCCCGGTGTCTGGCTTAGAGCCAGGCACTGGATATGGCTCATCTCGCACCCAAAGCAGCCAATGAAAATGATTAGGCATTAAACACCACGCAATTATATTGGCGTAAGGCAACAGATGTATGCTCATTTTTCTAAGAAAAAATAATAATTTTCTTTATCAAAGAATATCTGTTGCCGATTATTACCTTGATTGTAAATATGGTAAAGATTGTTGGGTTCGAGTATCATGCTTTTATTCTTTTTATAAGTTTGTTGATTCTGTCTAACACATCTTTTTCTGTTATTTCAGAGTATTGCTTTTTAAAGTTACCTAAGTGACTTGTTAATAGACCAGACTCATCAAAACTTGAGACATTTTCCATAGTTTCTATTAAGTTCAAAATATTACCAATATCTATGTTGTTATCTAACTTTTCAATTAAATTTTGAACAACATAATGTTTCTGATCTTTTGAACCATGTTTTATTATTACAGACATAAACTCAAAATTATTTGAATAATCTTTAAAGTTTTCTCTATCAAAAGAATCAATAGCTAAATTAAGCAAGCTACTTGGTAAATTATTAATAAAGGCACTATCTTTCTCAATTATCAAACTCTGTAGCAAATCTTTGTATCTTTGATATGTAATTAACTTTTCAAGCAGCGAATAAACATCTTTAGAGTTTGTTTCTTGAGCATAAGTTAACAAAGTGTCTAATCTGCTTATAGCCCTTGTTTCATCAATTAAGAATGAATTACCTCGCTGCTGTAAAAAACAATGTATTAACAAAAGCAATCTATCTGGATTACCAATATTATCTTCATAATCAAAAACAATATCTAAAATAGGATGTAGAGTAAAACCTTTATTTATTAATTCAACAAATTCAGAGTCTAAGTTCTTAACTTTTAATATTTTGCTTATTTCTTCTTTTACATTTGTTACATTATTGCTTATTCTGTAAATATTAAACACAAAATCGACAATTTCAGTTATATACTCGTTGTTATCTAAACACTCATCGACAAAACTTATTTGACTATCATGATTGCTATAGGTTGGATAACTTGGATGTGACATCCTACGTGGATTAGCTATCAAAGAATATAATGTTTCTGGCTGTTTTTTCAACTTCCTGTCGGGGATTAGCGAAAATATTGGATTAACAAAATTCAAAATTTCCACAATGTCTTCTTTAGTTTTATTCTTCATGCGAGTTTCATCATTTGTTCTACCAATGACCTTTGCAAAAAAACTAGAATAAGTGTACTCTGATATGTTTGTTTTGTTTTGAAAAATCCATTCTACTTTTTTATACTCTTTTGTTTCCACATCTAAAACAATCTCATCACTATCATCTCTTGGCAGTTCAGCAATTCTATCTTGGACATAGATATCAGACAACAAATATTCTATTTGTTTTTCACTAAAATCATTACCCTTAAAATGATTATGATAGATGTCAAATGTTGAAGATAATATTTTGGAACTCTTTTCATCTTTGAAGTTATTCAGAACTGCATTAAAAAGCTTTCCCCAATACTCACCTTTTTCTTGATTTTCTGTTCGAACAACTTCCTCTATCAAAGCATTTTTAATAGTAGAGTCATTATGTGCTTCTCTCAATAAAGAATAGAGACATAAATTATCATGACTTTGTGTTTTAGCCATTATTGATGATAGATAGGGTAAAACATTTTCATCTATCCTTTTTGACAAAGCTGCATTTAGTTGGAATCTTGTATTTATTTTTGTAAACAAATCAAAGTAAGCAACCAAATCTGTAGTAATAAGACCATTTTTGATAGCATTAGAAAGCCTATCAATAACATAATGTGAGATGACATCATTCTCATTTCCCCAAACATCCAACACTTTTTCATAGTCAAAAGTATTTATCGCATCTTTTATATCAATTGGAATATTAATAAAATGATTGTGAGTATTTGTGAGAATCTTGTTTAAAACATTTAGATCCACTTTTCCTACACTCTTTTGGACTATACGAATAAATCTTTTTAGCTTTTCATCACCTATATTGTGTTTTTGATCATTAAATATCTTTGGGCAATTTATTAACGCATTGTAATAATCTGGATACTCTTCTCTTATTATTAAAACACAACATATTAATGTTTCATTTTTTTCAGAGAAATCAATATCATAATTTTTCTCAACTAATAAGTTGTTAAATAGCTGAATAATCCTTCGTGGATTTTTCGCATATTCCTTGGATGCAATATTGATAGTTTCAGGCTTTAGGTTTAAGTTGGATTGTTGTGCAATTTGCTCTGCAAATGCAAATAAATCAGTTTCATTGTAAGGTTTAATCCGCAGTGTTACATTAAAAAACTTTCTTAAAAACTCTTCACTCTCTTGATGACACAACTCCTTGTTATGATTAATAATGTGTTTTTTTAGGGCTTCATCATCGACTGGTATTACAAAGACAATACTATAGGGCTCTGAGCTGAAAAATGTTTTTATATCAGTTAATAGTCCATATGCAATATCATTACTGCATCGATCAATATTATCAATGACAATAACTAGTTTTTCTAAATTTTGTATGGATTTGTCGCCTTTTACCCATTTTAGGACTTTACTGCTTTTTGAAAGTGAGTTAGTGACAATTTCCTTGAAACATTCTTCAAATTGTTCCGGTGCAAAAAGGTGTGGCTTTGATACGGTTATCTTCAGTTGGTGAAAAGCACCTGAAACTATTGTTACTAATAAACCTAATAGTGTAACAAATGAATAAATAGGAAACTTATATTCTATATATTCAGAAGGCATTAAGGCAATAAAAAGCAAAAATAAAAAAAGAACAACCAATATCCAACTTAACCTAGTTGCAGATAGTTGATATTTATTATCAACATCCATTGATTCGTTCATGTAAAACTTCTTCATTAAATCTGTTTCTTCATACTTTAACTCTTCGCGTAGTTTTCTAAGAAACATTCGTCTAAAAGAATCATTAACGTATTGCCAAGCATCATAAGTAACAAATTTGATTTTTTCATTTTCTTTTTCAATTTGTTCTTGAGAAGTTTTAACAATAGAAGACTTTCCTGTTCCCCAATTTCCAAAGAGTCCTATTGTAAACACTTTATTGGGTTCTGTGTTTTTTATGATTTTGGTTAAGTTATCAGCATAAACTTTTGTTTTGAGATAATCAACATCATTTAGATTAATTTCCTGATCTATAATAAACTTGTTTTGCATATTATTACCCCTTATTTTAATTTGAAAACTATATTTTCTATCTCTCACTCATCCGCCCACATTTCATATTGACTAATCACGGTATTTGGTGTGTTTTCTACACCTTTAAGCAGATAGTTGTGTTTTTTTAATAATTATTTTTTCATGGCTGTGTTATCATCTCTACAAAAATACAGAATTTTCCTAAACTTTCCGACAAATCCTTTTCAAATAACTTATCTTCTCAACAATCCAGAGGCTGGCTCAAAGCCAGTTGGATTATGAAAAAAACTTCCCGACTGAAACCATTTCAATCGGGAAGTCATCCTATTTGATTTACTATTTCCTTAATTCTTATACAGAGCCTAGTTAGTCAAACAAAGCAAAGCGTTATTTATTCTCATTTTTCTCTTCGAGATAATTCATAAACTCTTCTGTTTTTGACCAATACTTTATACCCCAATTCTCAAAATTCCATTCTTCCATATACTCATTACATTCATAATCTATGTAATACAACAATTCATCACATACAACAAAATTAGTCGGAAAATAATCAATATTCATTCCTGCATTTTTCGCAAGTTCAGCCATTTCCCTTACTTGCTGAATATACTTTTCAACAGAAAAATCTTTCTTTACAAGCTCAAAAATTGTTTTTCCATCGATAAACTCTTTTATTATTCTTTCATTTGGAATATCAAGTTCCAACATTTTTGGAATTCTAATTTTTGCATTAAGCAAACGCTGATAATCATTCTGCTCAGCTTCTATTTTGTTTCCAAACGTATAGTAGGAACATGGTTCATGGTGAATTTGTTTCAGAACAAAAAAGGATTTTTCTTTTTCTACAAGATAGGAATATCCGCCTTTTCCATGTCCTAATAATTTTAGAACATTGTAGTTTATTCCGTTTACTTGTATTATTTTTCCCATTATTATCTCTCAATTACAAAAATTCCGTTTTTCATCTTTTCCTTAATTCTTCCACAGCCTTTTTTACGGCGGCATCATTATTATTTATCATAGGGAAAAACTGATTGTCGCCCAGCATATTACGTACCACGTAGGATTTTATTTGATTGCGGATAAACTCACCTGAAATTCTTAATTCTTGTTGATTTGGCGTTACACCTTTCGATTTGGCAAAAGCTACAAAATCACTTAGCAAATTAGTTTGTGTATTAAGGTACTTATCCATTTCTTGCCAAGTTTTGAATTTGCCTAGCGAACTTCTGTTTCTATCTGTATATTGAAACGCATATTGATAAATGTAGCCGTAATTCACCAGTTTAGTTAAGTAAGGTGTGTATTGCGATGTATCTCTTGGCACAAAAATGTCCGGCATAATACCACCGCCGCCATATACAATTCTTCCTTTTGCTGTTTTGTACTTTAAAGTGTCAGTCAAATGAATGCTGTCCTTGCTGTAAAACTCGCCGTGCTCAAAGCGGTTGAGCAAGTCCATTTCATAAGCTTCACCCTTACCTTTTTCGTAAGGTTTTTGGATACTTCGACCCGATGGTGTGTAGTATCTTGCTATCGTTAAACGAACAGCCGAACCATCAGAGAATGGAATTTGTGTCTGCACCAAACCTTTACCAAATGAGCGACGACCGATAATCGTTCCGCGGTCATTATCTTGAATAGCACCTGCAAAAATCTCACTGGCAGATGCGCTAAACTCATCTATAAGTACCACAACCGGGGTGTTAATACAGGCGCCTGTTCCATCCGCTCGTGCTTCTGCTCGTGGATAAGCTTTTCCTTCTGAGTAAACTATCATTTCGCCTTTCGGCAAAAATTCATTTATCATCCGAATTGCCACATCCATCAAGCCACCGCTGTTTTCCCGTAGGTCAATAATGCATTTTTTAGCCCCTTTAGCTTTCAGTTCTGCTATGGCATGAAGAAATTCATCATAGGTGTTATTTCCAAAATTATTATTCAACCCGATAAAACCAACTCCCGGTTCAATGATATAAGCCACCGTAACCGAGTTTACAGGAATATCGCCACGCGTAATTTTATAGTGTAATATTTCTTTGGTTCCGTGTCGTTTGATGCCCAGTTTTACCTCTGTATCTTTTGGCCCTCGAAGTTTACGCATAACTTTTTCGTTGTTAATCACATCTTTTCCAACGAAAACAGTATCATTCACCGTTATCAATCGGTCTCCTGCCATTAGCCCCGCCCTTTCAGAAGGTCCGCCACTAATTACCGACACAATCATCACAGTGTCATTTTGAATATTGAACTGAACGCCTATGCCACTGAAACTTCCTTCCAACTCATTATTTACCGATTCCATGTCTTTGGCGGAAATATAAACCGAGTGAGGATCCAGTTTACTTACAATGGCAGCCATTACTTCGTCGGTAAGGCTATCCAACGGAATGTCATCCACGTACTGCGCATCAATTAACGAAAGCAGTTCACTTACTTTACTATCCGAACCTCGCAAAGAGAAAATATTCGTCAAATCTTGTATTCCCTGTCCGCTAAGTTGCTTTTTAGCCAACACATTACCTGCCAATATTCCGGCAATTCCTGTTAGCACGATAATTATAATTATCCAAATATCTTTTTTTGTCATTTTTCTATTTTTCAGATTTTTATAAAAATCTATTTTTGTTCAACTGTTTCTTCTAAATAAACTACTTCTACTCCGGCTCTTTCCAATAATTCCACACCATCCATTATTCGGTATTTTTCGCCATAAACTACCCGCTTGATTCCTGCTTGAATAATCAGTTTAGAGCATTCCATACAAGGCGAAGCAGTTACATAAAGTGTAGCACCGGCACTGCTATTATGTGAGCGAGCAATTTTGGTGATGGCATTGGCTTCCGCATGAAGAACGTAGGGTTTTGAGACGTTATTTTCGTCTTCACAATGATTTTCAAATCCCGAAGGTGTACCGTTGTAGCCATCGGAAATAATCATTTGATTTTTCACCAATAAAGCTCCTACTTTTCGGCGCTCGCAGTATGAGTTTTCAGCCCAAATGCGCGCCATACGCATATATCGATGGTCTAAGAGCAACTGTTTTTCGTTCATATAATTTATGATTTTATATTGAATTTTTATTTACTTATTTAAAACATAAAAGGCATTTCGAAAAATATTTGATTTCGCCGTAGGCGATACATATCAATAGCCTGTAAAAATAAGAAAATCATTCCCCGTAGGGGATTAACAATAAAATTATAGCAACTTTGTAGTTCAAAATTTATCCCCTACGGGGAACAAGCTCTAAACTTAAAACGACTTTTTACTGATATTTATTCCCTACGGGAAACTACTTCATGCTTCGTTCTTCCAGTTTCCCGCTATCCAAGCAACTCTTTTGCAAATTCCTTCAAGTTTACTCCCGAGAAATTTCCCGATGTCATTAACAATAATGCTGAGTTTTTATAGTTGAACTCTCTCAATTTACGTTGCAATTCTTCCGAGTTGGTAAAAACTGTCAAGTTATCACCACCAAAAGCTGTTTTTACATCCTCAGGAGCAATTTCTTTCAAACGTTTATGCTTGATTACCTCAGGACTATAATAAACAAAAGCCACATCGGCGTCTTTCATGCATCCTGCATACTGAGGTAAAAAATCTTCTGTTAGACTGCTAAACGTATGCAATTCCATGCAAGCAATCAGTTTTCTATCAGGATATTGAGCTCTGGCTGCTTTTACGGTAGCCTTAAGTTTAGAAGGCGAGTGAGCAAAGTCTTTAAATGCGACTCTGTCCGGTTTTTCTACAATTTTTTCCATCCGATTGGACGCACCCGGGAAATCTGCAATCGCTTCAAAAAACTTATCCTCCATAATTCCCACCTGCTTACAAGCCAAACGAGCTGCTTCCAAATTCTGTAAATTATGCTCACCAAAAATCTTTAGAGGCACCATCCCTTTACGAGTTTTCACATAAGTAACACCGTTCTTTATCTCGTATTTTGGCGTTTTGTAGGGGAATGAAACTATATCAATGCGTGAAGTTTCTTTAACAATCTTTCTTAAATTCTCATCCCCATCATAATAAATCAGGCGTCCCTGAATCTCCATCGTTTCAATAAATTTACTGAATTGCTCCACATAATTTTCAAAAGTCGGGAACACATTGATATGATCCCAAGCAATTCCTGTAATTACAGCGATATGTGCTTTGTAAAGATGAAACTTAGGTCGTGGGTCGAGCGTGGATGTCAAATACTCATCGCCTTCAAATACCGCCACACGCGCATCTTCACTCAAACTAACCATATTCTCAAAGCCATCAATCAACGCACCCACCATGTAATCTGCCTTAAAATTCAGCTTTTGCATTACATACAAAATCATTGCCGTAGTAGTAGTTTTTCCATGACTTCCTCCCACTACAATACGAACTTTACTTCTTGTCTGCAAAAACAGATACTCGGGGAATGAGTAAATTTTAACACCGAGCTCTTTGGCTCGAAGCAATTCCGGATTATCTTCACGCGCATGCATCCCAAGAATTACGGCATCTAAATTGCTGTGAATTTTTTCAGGAAACCAACCGATTTCCTTTGGCAGTAGCCGATGTTCTTTCAGACGACTTAATGAGGGTTCAAAAATCTCATCATCGGATCCGGTTACTTCATAGTCCGGTTTTTTTTTCAATGCTATCGCTAAGTTGTGCATTGCAGCACCTCCGATAGCTATAAAATGTACTCTATACATTTCGATATTTTTTGTATTTTTATATGATAATAGATTTTAAGGAAAGCAAGATAACGAAGAATATTTAAGCTAAACTTTACAACAATAATGTCATTTTCTACGTTTCTTGTCTATACATTCTGCAAATGTAATAATATTTTAACGAACTTACTCAATAAAACTCCATGAAAATAGATAAAATTGAGGCAGGTAGATTCTTAGCTGATGGTGGCGCCATGTTTGGTGTCGTTCCTAAGCGAGTGTGGCAAAAACGCTATCCGTGCAATGAAGATAATTTTTGCACGCTCCATATGCGTTGCTTGGTGGTAAAAACGGATGACCGACTGATAATAGTGGACACCGGAACCGGCGATAAGCAGTTGGAATATTTGAAATACTACCATTTTGAGGGTATTGTTGATTTTGATGTGGAACTGAAAAAACTGGGTTACTCTGCCGATGAAGTAACCGATGTGATTCTCACGCATTTGCACTTTGATCATTGCGGCACCTGCACCATTTTTAACGAAGATAAATCGAATATTATCCCTACATTTCCCAAAGCGAAATATTGGGTGGGAAAAGCTCAGTGGGAAAATTTCTTAAATCCGAATGTACGTGAAGGCGACAGCTATTTTCCGGAAAATATGCTTCCTGTGGAAAAATCCGGACAACTAAATTTAGTGTCCGAAGATATGTTTATCGCTCCAAATGTAGAATTAAAACTCTACAACGGACATACGGCGGGACAGATTTCACCTTGTTTTTATCTGCCAAACGGAAAAACCTTGGTTTTCACAGGCGATGTTATTCCTTTTTTAGCTGCACTGCCTATTGCGTGGGTTTCGGCGTATGACACCTATCCTATTACGAGCATGGAAGACAAAGAACGAATGCTAAGCGAAGCTGTAGCAGAAGAACAAATCCTCTTTTTTGAACATGATGCTTACAATGAATGTTGTACTGTTCAGAAAGTAAATGGAAAATACAGGGTAAAGGATAGTTTTAATTTATCGGAAATCAAATTGGAATGATTTTTCTGAAAAAACATTCAAGTATTTTTAATAAAATTGACAGTATTTTATCAAAATAGTATTATTTATACAAGAAAAATGCTTAATTTCGCAAGCTAAACTTATTTAATTTTGAAAACATATGAAACGAATATTTAATTTATTAATGCTTTTAGTAGCAATAGTTGCTCTAACTACTGGATGTAAACCAAATGAACCCGATGGACCTAAACCACCGAAAAAAGAAGAAAATCCACATCAATATGTGAATGATTGGATTTTTAAAGAAATGAACGTGTATTACTTGTGGAATGAAAAAATTCCAAAATCACCGGATTACACGTTAGATCCGAAAGCTTTTTTTAGTTCTTTGCTTTACAAATTTGATAAAACCACCAATCCCAATGGCGACCGCTTTTCTTGGATACAGGAAAACTATGTAGATCTGCTTAACTCGTTAAGCGGTGTAAAAGCAGACGAAATTGGTTTTGAGTTTGTAAGAGTGGGCGTAGGTAAAACAGACCAATACTATCTATTGGTGCTTTATCCTAAGCGTGGTAGCGATGCCGAAGCTAAAGGAATAAAGAAAGGGCGCTTTGTTATAAAAATTGACGGGCAAGATATCACAAAAACAAATATCAGTACGCTTACCAGTGGAACAGGCTCTAAAACTTTAACTATGGCAGATTGGTTTTTCGATGAAGCTGAAAATAAGTATAAGCTGGGAATCTCCGGAGATGTTACCGTGCAAATGCATAAAGATTTTGCAGAAAATCCTGTCTATCTGGATAGTGTTTACACAACGGCTAACAATACGAAAGTTGGGTATTTGGTTTATAACTTCTTTGCAGGCGACAAAGGTGATGGCACACGTAGCTACGATGTGAAAATGCTTAACACACTCAAAAAAATGAAAAACGAAGGTGGAATGACGGAACTTATTCTAGATCTTCGTTACAATGGTGGTGGTGCCTTAAGTTCAGCTATTGCACTCGCTAGTGCATTGAAACCTAATCGTTCATCAAGTGAAATTTTCTCGTATGCTCGTTATAATGACTTAGTACAAAGTTCTCTTGAACAAAAATACGGTTCAGATTTTGCTACCGATTACTTTATCGACAACCTTAAAGACAGCAAAGGTACTGTGCTTGCCGAAATACCGAGCTTAGGTCTTCAAAAACTTTATGTAATAACATCTCAATGGACTGCTTCTGCCAGCGAGATGATTATCAATGGTCTTCGTCCTTATTTAGAGATTGTTATTGTTGGCGAAACTACGGTTGGAAAGAACGTGGGCTCTGTAAGTTTTTATAAAGAAAACGACCCTAACAATAAATGGGGAATGCAGCCTATTATTGCTAAGTTCTACAACAGTAAAGGCGAATCGGATTATACTGCCGGATTTGTACCTCAACACGAAGTACATGAGCTTGATAATAATTTAATGTTAGTTGAATTTGGTGATATAAAAGATAAAATGTTAAATAAAGCACTTAATGTTATCGACCCATCTATGTCTCAAGTACCTCCGGCTCGTGCACCACGTATGGATAGCAAGCTAAGAATGAGTGTAACAAAATCGGCAAGTATGTTGGAAAATCCAACTAAGACTACGCTAAACGATGATGTACGTGGAAAGGCATTCCGTGAAATGATGAAATAATTCAAAATAGAGTACAATAAAAAAAGCGATCTTAGGATCGCTTTTTTTTGTTGTTAATCTGCCCAGAGTGGCATTTTCTTTATCTCGTTATTATCTATGGCTTTGTATTTAATATAGGCATTTTTTGAAAGAATTTTCTCTATAGCTTTGTATTTTGCCACTTTAAGTTTTTCTACACGTTTCTTTTTGTTGCACAGCCAGCAGTTTTCAGCCTTTTGCACATCGAGCAAAAATTGATACTCTACGTTTTTAAGTTGCTTCGCTTGTTCATCGGTAAATTTCACAAGGCTTTGAATGTGTTCCACTTTTTGAGTTGCATATTGCTCAAAAACTTCATTAATAATAGATGATTTCTCTTTGGGAAATGCCAAAGTAAACACCATAAAAAGGGACGAAAGTAATAATAGTCGTTTCATAGCTGTTATTTTTAATCTGTTAATCCATGTTTATTTATTCATTTATAAACAAAATCTTTGCCAAAATAATTATTCTTCTAGAATCCTATATTTTTCCACCATTATTTCTTTTCACTCTTCACTCTCTACTCTGTCTCTTATTTTCTGCCATTTTGTCATCATCTTTGCCTTGGCACTTTCTTTGCAAAATTAAGACACAGTTGCTAAACAGCACTAAACCTACATTTCACAATCGTGAATCTAAAATCGTAAATTAAAAAGATATGGCTAAAAAAGGAAATATCGGGGTAACCAGTGATAATATTTTCCCCGTAATTAAGAAATTTTTGTATAGCGACCACGAAATTTTCCTTCGTGAGTTAGTTTCAAACGCAGTAGATGCTACGCAAAAGCTAAAAACATTGGCTTCTGTTGGCGAATTCAAAGGCGAACTAGGCGATTTGACCATTCGTGTAAGTATAGACCCGAAGAAAAAAACCTTGACTATCAGCGATAGCGGCATCGGGATGACTGCTGAGGAAATTGACCAATATATCAATCAAATAGCATTGTCAAGTGCTGAGGAATTTGTAGAAAAATACAAAAACGATGCACAAGCTATTATCGGACACTTTGGACTAGGTTTTTATTCGGCATTTATGGTTGCCGAAAAAGTGGAAATTTTTACTCAATCCTACAAAGAAGGCACTACAGCGCAACATTGGACTTGTAAAGGCGACCCGGAATATAAGCTCGAAGATACCATCAAAGCAGATAGAGGAACGGACATCGTGCTGCATATTGACGAAGAAAGCAAGGAATTTTTGGAAGAAAGTCGCATTGAAGAACTGCTGAAAAAATACTGTAAATTCTTGCCTGTACCGATTGCTTTCGGTAAAAAGAAAGAGTGGAAAGACGGCAAATACATTGACACCGACGAGGATAACATCATCAACGATACCAATCCTGCTTGGGTAAGAAAACCTGCCGATTTGACAGACGAAGATTACTCTAAGTTTTATCGCGACCTGTATCCGATGCAGATGGATGAGCCGCTTTTTCATATCCATTTGAACGTGGATTATCCGTTTAATTTGACCGGAATTCTTTATTTCCCGAAAATCAAAAACAACATCGATATCCAGCGAAATAAAATCCAACTGTACTGCAACCAAGTGTATGTTACCGACCACGTGGAAAACATTGTGCCGGAATACCTTACACTGCTTCACGGGGTAATTGACTCGCCGGATATTCCGCTGAACGTATCCCGTAGCTATTTGCAAGCTGACGGTAATGTAAAGAAAATTTCAGGACATATTACCAAAAAAGTGGCGGACAGACTGCATGAAATTTTCAAAGCAGACCGCGAGCAGTTTGAGCAGAAATGGGATGATGTGAAACTCTTTATTCAATACGGAATGTTGAGTGACGATAAATTCTATGAGCGTGCCGAGAAATTTACGCTGCTAAAAAATGTGGATGATAAATATTTCACTTTTGAAGAGTACAAAGAGCTTGTAAAAAGCAATCAAACCGACAAAAACGGTGATTTAATTTATCTTTACGCCAACGATAAAAATGCTCAATATACTTATATTGAAGCTGCAAAATCAAAAGGCTACGATGTGTTAATTCTGGACGGACAATTGGATGTTCACGCAATCAGTCAACTGGAACAGAAGTTTGAAAAAACTCGTTTCGTGCGTGTAGATGGCGATGTAATTGATAAATTGATTGAAAAAGAAGTTACGCAGCAAGTAAATCTTACCGACGTGCAACGTCAGGCAGTTACTTCAATTTTCAATTCGCAACTTCCTAAAATGGACAAAACCAACTTTATTGTTACGCTGGAACAGCTTTCGCCGGACAGCAATCCGGTTTTCATCACGCAAAATGAATTTATGCGGAGAATGAAGGATATGTCGGCTATGCAAGGCGGAGGAATGATGAGTTTCTACGGCGAAATGCCTGACAGCTATAATTTGGTAGTGAATACGGGACATCCGCTGATTGAGAAATTGGTAAAAGATGAATCGGCAGCGACTGAAGCTAGAATTATACCGCTTAGAGCCGAGTATGAAGAAACTAGTTCTAAATTAAATGCTTTAAGAGATTCTCATAAAGACAAAAAAGAGGAAGAAATTCCAACTGCTGAGAAAGACGAAATCAGCGACCTGACCAAAAAGCTGGAAGAAATCAGCGATAAAGAAAAAACTATTTACAAAGCTTATGCCGACGGCAACAAACAAATCAGCCAATTGATTGATCTGGCACTGCTTGCCAACAATATGCTAAAAGGCGAACCATTGGCGAAATTTGTGAAGAGAAGTATTGAGTTGATGTAGATGGGAGTCAGAAAGACGGAAGTTGGAAGATCGAAGATAAAAACCCTGCAAAAATTAATTTTTGCAGGGTTTTTATCTTGTGCATAAATAACAGCTAACTTCGAGTTCCGTTTGTAATGGTTAGGTCAACCGCTACTTGTTTAATTTGTTAAAAATCATAGTTCAGACAGTTGCTACCCACAAAAAAACCTAAAAGAACATTCGCTCTTTTAGGTTTTTTTACCAATTAAACTTTTTTAAAACTACCAGTTTTCGTAAGTATAGCCTTCCTCTTCACCTGTGCTTAGATTGAAATCATTACTCGGTGGTGTCGGTTGAGAGGCTAGTTGTAGTGAGATATCATTGTCGAGACGAATCTCTTCCACTTCGGGAGTGATATATTTTCTTTTTGTCATAATATTTTGAAGTTTGAAGTTAGAAATTAAAAAGAATAAAGAACAAGGAACTCGAAACGTGAAACATTGAACGTGAAACGTCTTTGTTCCTTGCTCTTTTCGTCTTTTGTCTATTATCTCACTACCACTTTTGTTGTCAGGCTGTTTACTTTCACCATATAGATACCTGCAGGAAGTGCTGTGCTTACAGTGGTAAGTTTTCCGCTGATAGCTTGTGCGGCTACTTGCTGACCTATGCTGTTGAATACATAAATCATACCTGCTGCATCACTGTTTACGCTGATACGGTTGTTGTTTGCAAAGGCAAAGAAACCTGCTTGCTCAGCATTTTCCAGTCCGGTGATAACGCCTGAGCGTGGGAATACCAATGCGAAACGGTCTGTTCCTTCATAAGCTTCTGTGAAGTTTACAGTGTAATCACCTGTGCTTAGGTCGGTAGCTACGTTAGCCACTTTATCAAGCAAGTATGCTTTTTCTGCACCGAAGTTCTCGAATTTACTTGCTGAGAAGGTATATACACCGCTTTCGGCTTTTACACCTACTGTTGTTTCTACATCATACTCAATAGCTGTACGGCTATTGAGCGCCAAGTCTGCTCCGGCTTTTACAGTGTAGATATTTAGACCCGGATTCATCAGTTTTGATGAGTTCCAATCACTGTTTGCATTTTCGCTAAATAGAATTACTGCCTCATCACTTACCATACCGTTGCTTACTTGCAGACGTAGTACTTGTCTTTCTGATGCTTGCGGAGCACGGAATACGTTACTACTTGCCGGTTTATGAATACGCATATCATTTTTGAAAGTAAAGCTACCATCTGCTGTTGCTCTTACCCAGAAACCTTGCATTGGTGGAATATTTCCATCTTCCATCAAAGTACCGGTACCCGCTTCACTTATATTGAAAAATCCAAATTTATAGGTATTATCAGTATCTTTAAAGTATGTCCATACTGTTTTCTCTATATTTGCAACTTTTGCTATTTCTGCACCACTTAAGTAAGATGGATATGGGTTACCTAAGAAGTTAAATCTTCTGCCGGGTGTTGCTGTTGAAGTTATAGTAACATTTCGTTCACCATTATTAAGTGTTCCTGTAAAGCTGATGGTTGTAGCTGTTCCTTGTACGCCTGTTGCAGCTACTTGAACTCCGTATCCTTTACCAAATGTCGGAGCAGCAGGGAAATCACTCCAAGGTTTTGGTGTCCAAGAATTAGTTGTTTCATCAAATGTAATATGTAAACCTACATTGGCGCTCTTAGCTGTTATATTGCTTACCGGTGAACCGACATAGTAAGTCTGAACTTCTTTTGCTGCTTGCTCTACGGTAGCATTGCCTTCGATACCACCTACTACAGTAGCGCCACTTCTAACGGTAATTGTACCATTATTGGTAGCTGTACCTGTAACGGTAAATGATTTTCCGGCTACTACTTCAACTGCTCCACCATTATCAATTTGTAAATTTTTAATCGTTGCGTTTGTACCGTCAATAATTAGTGTTCCGCCATTTTCCACAATAACTTTGCTATTTGGTAGATTTGCTTGAAGTTTAAGTGTTCCGCCAGACTCAACATAAGTATCACCTGTATGAGTTGCATTTGCTGCAATAACTACTTCTGAATTTTCTTTTATAGAAAGTCCACCTGTACCGGAAATTGCACCGTTAATAATTAAGGTTTTGCCGACTTGTCCTTTGGTATCTATCCAGTTGCCGTTGATAATACTATTGGTAAGCGTAAAACCACCATTTTCTGTATTAAGAATTAAATTACCACCACCTTGTACCTCAACTTCACTATTTGGTAGATTTGCTTGAAGTTCAAGTTTCCCGCCTGACTCAACATAAGTCTTACCGGAATAAGTTGCATTTGCTGCAATAACCGCATTTGAGTTTTGTTTTACAGAAAGTCCACCTGTACCGGATATTGCACCGTTAATAATCAAGGTTTTGTCGGCTTGTCCTTTTGTATCTATCCAGCCGTTGTTAGTTATCGCACTGGTAAAAGTTAAATCACTGTTTGCAGCATTAATTGTTAGATTACCACCACCTTGTACAATAACTTTGCTATTTGATAGATTTGCTTGAAGTTCAAGTATTCCACCTGCATCAACATAAGTGTCTCCTGTATAAGTTGCATTTGCTGTAATAACTGCTTTTGCGTTTGGTTTTACAGTAAATCCGCCGTTATCGGTAATTTCACCGTTAATAAACAATTTGCCATCTTGTCCTTTTGCATCTATCCAGAACCTGTTGGTAATCGTATTGTTGAAAGTTAAATTACCTTTTTCAGTATTAATTTCTAACGTAGCATTAAGTTGTATTGGTACATTAAATGTATGGGAACCGATTGAACTATTCTTAATTATCGGATCTCCGTTATTATTATTCATCCATAAGGTACGAACATTTTCTCCATCTACATTGAGCGTTCGGTCTTCGGTTGCGTTTACTGTGAAAATAATGGATTTTGCACTGTAATCAGATGTTCCATTTAACTTCATGGTATTTTTTCCATTTCCATCGAAATAGATGTTGTGTGAACCCCAACAGTCAGGTTTTCGTCTATATCCACCCCAATCAGAATAATTCGTCCATCCGTACTCGTATTATCATCACAAGAACTGCCCCACGTCCATTCTCCATTAGGACTAATAGTAGGTGCATCCGTTCTCCAATAAACATTTGTTTGCGCCATAATGCTCATTCCGAGCATCGCGGCAAAAAATAATAAAGTTATCTTTTTCATAATTTAATATGTTTATTTAATAAATCTTGAAAATCCACCTTCTAAGAAGGTGGTCGTTTAATCAATTACAAGCTTTACCTGCGCTTTATCCACTTGAAGAATATAAACCCCCGATGGTAAACCCCGACTAGTAAAATCACCTTTCCCTTTGAAAGCTTGTAGTAATTGTCCGTTGATATTGTAAATATTCACGGCAGATTGGACACCGCTAACAATGATTTTTTGGTTATTGATTGTTACAGGATAATCAAATCTAACATTATCAACACCTGTTGTTGCCATTTTTTTCCATTTTTCCACAGTAATATTTACAACGGGAGTATCTTTAAACTTAGCCTTGCGGTTTGGTATGGTGTTTCCCTCTGTATCACACTCTTCAAAAGCCCAATCTTTTCTGTTCCAGCACTTGTATTCTACGTCTGCTATGTTTTTGATAACAGCCGTAAATGTTCCATCGGTATTTTTCACTGCCGGTATTGCTTCTTCCAATTTCCATCCACTTCCAAAACTACCTACCAAATATACGCTATCAGTTCCGGCGGGTACAGAAGTGATATTAACCGTTATATCACCCACATTTACAGGGTCATATATGGCTTTGAATTCAGAACAAACCACGCTTACTTCATTATTGGCACCACCGTTACCATAGTAAGAAAAATTTGCTGATTGTGTCTGCTCGTATGCCCAGCTTGGACCGGATGCAAATTTGAATTCAAGAAGTTGCGGGTCAATGTTTGGCACCGTGTAGGTGTAATACTTTCCATCCTCATCTTCATTAACAAAAGTCATTTCCTTTTTGGGTTGTTCCCAATCGGCAAAACTTCCGGTAATGTAGCAGTAAAGTGTTGTTTTCGGAACCATTACGTTTACCTTAATGTCTCTTGGAGTTTCAGGTGTGAAATACTTTTTGAAAGATTTAACCACAGCTCCCGTAAATCCAACTGCACCGTAAGTAAAATCGGCAGCCGGATCAGCTTGTTCAAACTGCCAACCTGGGCCTGCCGTAAATTTGAAATTGTAACTATCTTCAACAACATCAGGGACGATAATATCAACTTCAAAAATTTTAGGAGAATCTTGAACTTTGGTCATGAGAGTAGCAGCAGGATTCCAACCATTAAAACCACCGGCAGCATACACCACCACAGTTTCATCAGGCACCTGAACTTTTAATTTTACTGTTTGTTCAGCAAAACTAACATTGGCTGTTGCAAATAACGCAACTAGCACCATTAAAAAATAATTTTTTTTCATACGAATTAATTTTAAAAAGTTAATAAAAATAATTTTAGTAATAAAATGAAATTTCACTTTTGTCAAGGCATAGAACCTTGATAAAGGTAATAAATGTGTTATTTCTTCCAAGTGCAGGAAGTTAAACTTTTACCCGGTAAAGTGATATCAAAATGATGATTTCCATCTTCTATTGTCATTTGATAGGATGTTGCATTTTCGTTTTGAAGTACAATTCCGTAGGTTCCATCAGGATTTAGAGCTGCTGTAGCATATACACCACTCGGCATATAGCCGGAAGTGCCGATACGAATAGAGCCGGGCAACAATACTTTTGACAAATGTCCGATGAAATAATAATGAGACTTCCTGTCCAATGTTTTATAATCGGAGGAATTGATGTCCACAGCTCCGTAACAGGTAGTGCAACCGCCGGGGCGATTAGGTCCGCGATTATTATCCAGCATATAATTCCAAACTATCACAGCTTTACAGTGGCGGTTCAATGCACCAATTCCGATATCTTTCATTGTCCACATTAAATCACCATCAAAGGAATAATTCCAGGTTCCGATAGACATTTCAGTGAAATAAAGATTTTTATCCGGACGCGCATTGTGAATTTTAGTAAATTCTGAACTGCTACCACTATACGCATGATAAGCTGCACCATCGATGTATTTAGCAGCTTCTGTATCTTCGTAAATTTTTAGTGGATAGTCTTGTTGGTCACCAATGCCGTCGTAGTCAAAATTATGGTCAAAAACAACAATTTTTGTTTTCAAATTAGCTTCGGCAAATTTCGGTCCCAGCGCTGTTTTAATAAAATCACGTTGCTCTTGCCAAGTCATGTAGAGCGATACCGAATTTCCCCGATTCAAAGGCTCATTCTGAATCGTAATGGCTTCTATCGGAAAGCCTTCTTTATCCATAGCTTGAATCCATTTTACAAAATAAGTAGCGTAATCCTGATAGTATTTTGGGTTCAGTTGACCGTTTGTCCACGAGTCATAAGGTTGCAAATCAGTTAGATTATTCACCTTCATCCATTTTGGTGGTGTCCATGGCGACCCCATGATTTTTATTTTCGGATTAATTGTCAATATCTCTTTCAATATCGGGTAAAGATCACGCACATCGTACGCATGCATCGTGAAATTTTCAATTCCCGGCACATCACAGCAAGTATATTCATCCAACGAAAAATCAGAACAACCGATAGATACGCGTATATAGCTGTAACCCATTCCTTTATCGGGATTGAAAGATTCTTCCAGCAGTTTTGCTCTATCTTCCTTTTTCATTTTCAATAGATTATAACACGAAGAACCGGTAATTGCCACACCAAATCCATCAATAGTCTGGAAGGTTTGCTCTGGCTTTAAGGTAAGCGTTTTCTCAATGTTCATATTGATTCCTGTGCCAAAACTTTTGGAAACTGCATTGAACAACATTGTTTTATCAGCGGTAGTTACGTATGTGCTCACGTCTTTCGTTTCCTTTTTATCGGGTTTGTTGTTGTCCGGTCCATTGCCTCTTTCGCAGGATGTACAACTCACAAAAGTGAGCAGTAACGCAATAATATACAGATAATTAACGATTTTTCTCATAAAATTAAATTTAGTTGATTTTTAAAATTTTAGTCGTTTTAGTATTCATATCGAGTGTAATGCGATATACACCTTTGAAAGGCACATCAGAACCGCGCCAGTTACCTACGTTGCCGGCTTCGGCACTGCTTTTAAGCGGAGATTCTACTGTATAAACGGTTGATGATTCTTCGCCATGATCCCAGCCTCTGTAATGGAAAAATTTAAAATTACATGTTCCAAAACCGGTTCCTTCCTGGTTATCTTCGTTTTCAAGATAAACGGTAGCTTGATAAACCCCGCTGGAAATTTTCCGGCAAGGTACATAGTCAAGTGGTGTATTCCAATTCCAGCTTGTCGTAACAGCATACGGTTGCGACGGGCGACCGATTCCTGTACCACAAACCCACAATGCATCGGGAAATTCCACGGTTGGCATTGGTTCAATGTAGAGATAATCGCCTGCAATGTGGTAATAGGCTTTATACATACCTGTTTCACCAAGGAATTTTGCTTTGTTCTCTCCGGTTACTTCAAAATAATCAGGTGCTAATCCGTTTGAAAGGTTAGCAATACCTGTAAAAGTAACTTCCACATCTTGTCCGAAATACATGGTTGCACCACGGAATTGCTTTGCATCCGAACCAAGCAACGAAGACGGAGAAGCTGCCAAATCAACATTTACATCAAGGGCAGTAAGTGGTTCAAGAAGTTTTCCGGCTACATCCAATTTGAAGTTAATGGCATCAAAGGTGCAAGAAGAAACATTAACCAATGATTCATCCTCCACCGAAATAGGATCTTCTCCTTGTGTAATAAGTGTTATTTCACCATTTTTCATCCCAAAAACAAACCCCGACCAATCTACACGTCCAAACGCAGTTTTTTTCGATGCAATATAGCAGGAGAATTTATTGGGGAATTCAATACCGCTTAACGAGTAAATTAAATTCTCGGAATCGGTTAAAATCAATTCTTTCGTTGCTAATCCGCTTGTAATTGTAGAAGGAATCAGGTACAAATTCTGTATCGCCGGTCTGTTACCTATGGTATTATCTATTAGCTTTTCTGTCTTGAAACCTTCCACATTTATTGCTGTCAGATAAACTTTAACTTTCTCTTTATCAGGCATTCCCACTCCGAAAGGAATATGGTATTTCTTTGTAATACTTGCTGAATTTCCTTTTGTTCGGATAGACTCAGAGATAATTAGCTTATTGCTGACCGCAATTTTCACTTCCAGTGTGGAAAGTGGGTTTGTATCACTCACATCAGCAGTTAACGTAATGGAATCGCCATACTGAATAGAGTTTTCAGCAACACTGGCTGTCACCGAAGGAATACTTTCCAGATAGTGTGTTCTAAATTCGGTATCCTGACATGAATTTGCAATAACAAACGTCAAAATAATTATGATATAATGTATTCTTTTCATTTTCTTTTTGTTGTAAAGATTATGGAAAAATTATAACAATTAGTATCCCGGATTTTGTTTCAGATTTGTGTTTTCGTCCAAAACCGGTTGGGGAATAGGGAGCAACTCTAATTCAACGGAGAACTCACGAGCTTGCTTTAAGCGTCCCGGGTCACGCTGATTAAGAGTATTCATTACACTTTGGAGTTTTTCATGTCGAATTAAATCAAATAAACGATGACCTTCAAATGCCAATTCTAATCTCCTCTCGAGCAGAATGGCATCAAGCAGATTTTCTTTGGATGATACCGCTGATGCTGACAATGCGGGTAAATTTACTCGCTGACGTACAGTATTTACCACTTGAGCAGCTTGTGAAAGCTGATTTTTTCTGGCAAGTGCTTCGGCTTTTAAAAGCATAATATCAGCACCTCGTAGTTTGATAATTGAATTCGCATTAGAACGGCATTTATACATGAACGGATAGT
The DNA here is from genome assembly GCA_012837935.1 of Bacteroidales bacterium. Taxonomy (GTDB): domain Bacteria; phylum Bacteroidota; class Bacteroidia; order Bacteroidales; family Paludibacteraceae; genus UPXZ01. Next base: position 47,448 of record DUQG01000003.1, on the reverse strand, counting down.
TTTTCGAATCATAGTAATTCGACCAAGCAGTTTCATAATATACAATTGATTCGTTTTTCCGTTTCACATCACCTGCATCGTCAAAGGCTTTGATCAGGTCTCTCGATGGTGTTACCCATTTAGCCCAGGTAAAATAGAAATCGTAATCAAGCAGGTCTCTTCCAAACATCCAAGTTACCCAGTTTCCACTTCCGGTAAAGTATTGAAGTTCAAGTATTGATTCGGAAGTATTTCTTGCTTTTGCGTCTGTTTTTGAATCATTCAATCCAAATAAATCGCTGTAATTTGGTACAAGGCTGATTCCGTCTGCCATCACCTGATCGGCAAAATAAATTACGCTGTCAGGATTTTGAACTTGTCTTTCGGCATATACTTTTGCCAGCAATGCTTTTGCCACGGTTTTTGAAAGAATGGTTTTATCTGCGTTGTTATTAGCCGGAGCATGTTCCAAAGCACTTCTCAAATCACTGATAATTTGTGCATACGCTTCTGCGGGCGTATTGGATTTTGGGAAATAAAGGGGATAAACTTCCTCGATATTTTCTGCCGTAATTTTGCCGGCTTCTTTGGTAATAACCGGAAAATTTCCAAACCACCTTACCATGTCAAACATAATCATGGCTCGGTAAATCTTGGCTTCGGCTTTCCATAGATTTCTTTCAGGCTTAGTCAGAGACTGGTCGGGTACCAGATCAATATTACTGATAATGTTGTTAGCTGTGGCTATATCACCCATATACCGATCCCAGTCGCGGGCTATTACACTGTTGCTGGCATCCAGATTGTTAGTCTCCACAGGCACTACCTCTGCACCTGTTGTTCCGGCATACGCATTATCCGAACGGCACTCCGAAAACAGCAAATAGTCAAGATACCAATGCTCCTGATTACCTGTCATACGTTGATAGATGTTTCTGTAAACAGCAAGCATCGCTTCACGGTCTTTATATTTTATCTCCACTCCGGTTGTATCTTTCGTTCCTACCGTGTTCTCGGAAAGTTGAGATACAGGCTCATAGTCAAGATCGCAGGCTGTGAAAAGTAAAACGAACAGCCCTATACTTATTTTTATTATTTTATTATTGCGTTTCATACGATTATTTTGATTTTTTATATTTCGGTGTATGGAACCTTTGATGATTAAAATAATCATTTCCAAGGGTATTTAATGATTATTTTAATCATGTCGGTTTCATAATTTCAAATTAGATTTGGTTCAAATTAAATTTCAATATTCAGCCCAACTATAAAGGAGCGTGTTTGTGGATAAGTTCCGTAATCTATTCCTTGCACATTACCTGAATTTCCCCACTGATTTACTTCCGGGTCAAATCCAAGGTATTTTGTAAAAGTGAATAAATTAGTAACAGTGGCATACGGCTGTATTTTTCGAATGCCTGCTTTTTTCATCCAGTTCATATCAAAATCGTAGGACAGAGTAACATCTTTGATGCGCAGATAACTTCCATCTTCTACAAAATAGGATGAAATCTTCATGTCATAACCGGCTTTCGGGATGGATGTAATCATTCCCGGTCTGCGCCATCTATCAATTACCCTTTTGCTTTGATTTTTAGCATCATACATTCCTTCTGATTCAATTCTGGATACGTTAAAGATATCATTTCCGTAAGTTCCTTGTAATAAAATGCTTAGGTTGAAGTTTTTATACGAAAATATATTGGTCATACCGAAAGTAAAGTCCGGGTTCGGGTCACCAATGTAGGTTCTGTCTGATGCGTTGATAAACCCGTCATTATTTTTGTCCACATACATCAGTTCGCCTGTTTCGGGATCTACACCAGTTGATTCATATCCCCAGAAACCACCCAACGGTCTTCCCGGCATGTTTTTTACGGCATAATCAGAAAGAATATCGGTAACACGTGCATCGTAATATACTTGTTTAAACACAAGGCTTTCAAGTCTGTTTTTATTATGAGAGATGTTAAAATCCGTAGTCCATTTGAAGTCTCCAACCAAGTTTTTTGAACTCATACTCAGTTCAACACCGCGGTTGGTCATTTCTCCTTCATTACGCTGAATGGAGTTTACAGCTGCTGAGCCGGCAGGTAAGGTTACCCACATCAACATGTCGGTTGTCCGCTTGAAATAGTAGTCTAAGTTCAAGGTCAACCTATTTTGAAACATGGTTACATCCAGTCCTATATTGGTTTGCGTAGTCGTTTCCCATGTCAAATCAGGTGAACTTAAACTGGCTTGCGAATAGGTTGGAACAGCATCTCCTTGCCCCGGTTTCCACCATTCTATACGGTTAAAATTGTACCTTTCCAGGTAGGCGTAATCTCCCAATCCATCCTGATTTCCGGTTTGTCCCCATCCTGCACGTAGTTTTAGGTCATTCAGCCAACGAACATTAGCCAGAAATTTTTCCGATGATGCTCTCCATGCAGCAGAAAACGATGGAAAATATCCCCAACGCCCCGATGGAGCTAGTTTGCTTGAACCGTCAGCACGAACATTGAAAGTAGCTAAATATTTACTGTCGTAGTTGTAGGAAATACGCCCTAAGTAAGACATAATCGCCCATTGAGAAGCCGTTGTTCCATTTCCCGGGCTTATTTTGTTTGCTGCATTCAATGTCTGAACCAGGTCATTGGCAAAGTGAGATGCAAATTGATAACTTTGCGACCAGTCCGAAACAGTATAGGACGTTCCCGCCATAGCTTCAAATCCATGCAATTTTATCTTCTTATTGTAGGTAAGAATATTATCCAACATCATCACAGCTCCAAACGAGCGATTATCTTGACCTTCTCCAAACTGTCCGCGTCCATAACTGGTGGAAATCGGGTCTAAGAAAGATGTATAATTGTAGTAAGTCATGTCACTTGTAATGGAAGACGATAGTTTCAGCTCAGGCGTAAATGAAATCACGGTTTTACCGGTCGCAAGCAGTCTGTGCGTATTGTGTTTATTGTTTTTTGTTCTGGCTAAGTTCTCCAACGGATGAGTTATATTACTGACACCAAAGAAACGATTGTAATAATGTTTCGGATTATCTACATCCCAGATTGGAGCGTAAGTTGGTGTGTTTATGACGGATAGTATTACCCCACCACGGTTAGAGCCTGTTCCGGAAATAATATCACCGATGGATACGTTGTTTGAATAGGAAATATTTCCACTTAAAGTGAGCCATTTAAACATTTCAGCATCTACTGCCGAACGGAAATTAAACCGTTTAAAAGCAGTGGTGTTGATAATTCCTGTTTCGTCAGTATATCCACCGGACAAGAAATAGTTGACTTTATTGGAAGTTCCTGATGCAGATAACTGGTAGTTATTTCTAATTCCTGTGGTAAACGTTTCGTCAAACCAATTTGTCCGGTCGGTAAGACCATCGGGAAGCACTACGGAAGAATGCAAATCGTTAAGGTATTCTTTATATTCAGCTAAATTTAGCGATTCTATTCTCCTGCTGATATTTGTAACACCCCTATAAATGCTGAATGAAATGGATGAGCGGTCTTTTGGTGCTGTGGCTTTGGTGGTAATCATCACTACGCCGTTTGCACCACGCGAACCGTAGATAGCTGCTGACGACGCATCTTTCATAATCTGCATGCTCTCGATATCATTCGCCGAAAGGAAATCAATGTTGTTCATCGGCACGCCATCCACCACGTAGAGCGGGTCGTTGCTGGCATTCATGGATGTCGTTCCACGTACCCGAATTACCATTCCTGCACCGGGACGACCATTGGGCTGAATTACCTGAACTCCGGCTGCTTTCCCCTGAATAGCTTGTGCTGCCGATGTAATGGGGCGCATGTCTAAATCTTCGGTAGAAACGGATGAAACGGCAGTAGTCAGGTCTTTACGCTTCTGAACGCCATAGCCAATTACAACGACTTCATCCAAACTTTTGGCTTCTTCCGTCAGAGTAATATCATTGACAAGTTGCGATGATAGAACAACTTCTTGAGTATTCATTCCAACATAGGAAAAAACGAGCACATCACCTTGCTTAGCATGGATGCTGTATTCACCATTAATATTAGTAATAACACCGTTAGTTGTCCCTTTTACAATCACGCTTACGCCGATAAGCGGTTCGCCTTCGACATCTTTTACGGCACCTCGGTAACTACTTGTTGATTGTGCTGATATTGCCGTTGTAACAAACATCGATATCAATACCAGCAGAAATAAAATATTCTTACTTTGTGTTCTCATATGTATTGTACTAAGTTAGAGATTTATGACCAATAAATTGATGCTCTACCTCTTTGTTATTGTTTTTTTTAGTTCTCCGATTTGTATAATAAAATCACCTTTTTCGCATATCCATTCATTTTTAGTATTAACAAAAGCCAAATCTTGCGATGTAATTACAAAATTAACTTGACGACTTTCATTGGGCTTCAAATCAATTTTTTGAAATCGTCTTAGTCTTTTTACATCGGGTGTAATGGATGCATACACATCTGAAGAATATAATAAAACACTTTCCTTACCCGCTCTATCGCCTGTGTTTTTCACTGTAACAGTTATAGAAATTGAGTCTCCATCTGAAAAAACAGAAGGATTTACCGTCAAATTGCTATATTCAAAGGTTGTATAGCTTAATCCTTGTCCAAATTCAAATTGAGGAAGGTAATCGCCATCAATCTTTTTTCCTTCTTCTATAGCTCCCATATCTTCTGACGGCTTGTGATAATAGGTGTATAAAGCACTTGGATAACGCGGATATGTGTAAGGCAACCTACCTGAAGGATTGGTTTTTCCTGCTAAAATTTCAGCCAAAGCATCTCCCCCAAAATTACTTGTTAAATAGACATTAACTATTGCAGCAGATAATGGCTCAATTTTATTAATACATCTCGGACGACCGGAATTAATCACAAGAATAATAGGTTTTCCTGTTTCTGCCAACTTCTTTGCTAATTCCACTTGATTATCACTTAAATTTAAATCTTGCAAATTTCCCGGTTTTTCTGCATAAGAATTTTCTCCCACACACAGAATAATATAATCTGCTTGTTTCGCTGCGGTAATTGTTTCTTGCAACTGATCAAATCTGTCTATATTGAAATTAGCTCCGGCAACATAGCTTACGCCCGGAAAGTATTTTACATTCTTTTGACCAAATTGCTTGGATATGGCTTCATAGATGGTATTAAAATCGGCGGTGTAAAAATCGGTTTTTTCACCTTGCCATGAATAGCTCCAGCCGCCATTCAACGTTCGCATACTATTAGCATTTGGACCACACACAAGAATCTTTTTGCCGAAATCAATGGGCAACACTTTGTTTTCATTTTTCAATAAAGTGATAGCTTCCAAAGCTGCTTCACGAGACCAATCGGAAAATTTTTGAGAAGCAAATTCCGGATAATCTTTAAGATAAGTTACAGGATTCTCAAACAATCCTAATTTTTCTTTCAGTTTTAAGATTCTTCTGACAGATTGATCTATTCTTTTTTCTGAAATTGTTCCTTCTTTTACCAACACCACCAAAGTATCACAGAAAGTTTCGTAATCATAGGATGACATGGAAATATCTATCCCGGCATCAATAGCTAATTTTATGGCTTCTTTCATATTAGACGCCACTTTGTCTCGGGTATATAATTTATCTATGTCCATCCAATCGGAAACTATAACGCCTTCAAATCCTAATTCTTCACGCAGTAATTTTGTCAAAATATCAGGATTAGCATGAACTGAAATTCCATTGATTATACCGGAATTAATCATAATTGTATGCGAACCATTTTCAACAGCTGCCTTAAATGCCGGAAGATGATACTCTCTTAAAATGTGCTCAGGAACAAAGGAAGGAGTACGATCTATTCCGCTGTTAGGCACAGAATATGCCAGAAAATGTTTCATGCAGCTTGCCACATGGTTTGCATCAATTCCATTTTTTGAATCTCCTTCCATACCTTTAACCATTTCAACACCCATTACTGTTCCTACATAAGGATCTTCTCCAAAACCTTCAAACTGTCTGGGAAATCTTGGGTCGGAGCCTAAATCCAAAACCGGTGAAAAATTCCAGGGGATACCACAAGCTCTTGTTTCATAAGCTGTTACTTGAGCCATTCTATAAGCATGCATGGGATTAAATGTGGCGGCTAAAGCAATCTCGTGAGGGAAAAATGTACCGTCAGCCGTATAAGTTGTTCCGTGTATTTGATCTAATCCATAAAGAATAGGGATAGACAATTTTGTTTTTTCTACAGCAATTTGTTGGATTTGAGATAAAATTTGATTCCATTCGAGCGCAGGCAAGGCTCTGTTATTAGTTGTATTTAATATTGAACCTACGTGGTACTCTACTACTGCATGACGTAAAGCCGCCGTGTCAATAACAAATGGTTCGTTACTGCTGAATCTGGAATCACCTGTACCTATTACATCCAATGTAATTTGAGCCATCTGTCCCACCTTTTCTTCTAATGTCATTTTGGACAGGAGTTGCTCTACTTTGGATGAGCTTTCTTGTTTCTTACAACTATAAAAGAAAAATGATGCAACGATAATTGTTAAATAAAAAATGGATTTTAATCGCATATTGCTTAAGTTTTAGAATTTTCTCTAAGCTAAAATACGAAATAAAATTACAAAAAATTCTGAATGGAAAAATTTGGGGATTCTGCTGAATTTTAATTTATTGAAAACAAGCACATTAATGAAATTTCAAACTCAAAAAAAGTGGATTATATATTGAGTTTTTTTGATGGAATTTTTACTTATTTTGTAAATGTTCCTATTTTCTTTACCATCGTTTCAAAATCATTTCTGGAAACTTTTGCTTTGTTTTTAATTTTTGCACGATAGTTATAGATAGTGTTGGATGAATAATGAAGTAATTCGGCTATTTTAGCACTGTTGTCAATTCCAAGACGGATAAGAGCAAAAATACGCAGTTCGGTATTCAATAGTTCGTCTTTTTTCAGAATAATTTTCTCGTCATCCATCAAAAGATCGTTAAACTCACTCACAAAGTCAGGATAAAGCTGCAAAAATGATTTGTCAAAGTTATCGTAGAATTCTTTTAGTTCGTTTTCTATAAAATCAGGCGATTTGGCGTCATCAATCACTTCTTCCAGTCGACCGACAGATAGTTTCTTTCTGATATTTTTCCGATACGAGTCCATTTTATCAATGTAAATTGAGCAAAGCGACAAAAAGTGTCCGATGTACTCTTCTTTTACCTGATTCGATTCTAAAAGTTCGGCGTTTGTGTTTTTAATTTTATCGTTGAAATTGCTTAATTCCCAATTCAGATGGTTCAGTTGGTCATTAATTTTCACAGTCTGTTTGTTTACCTTTGAAATCTTTCTGTTTTGAAATAAAATCCCTACCCCTGAAAGTAGGAGCAACAAGGCCAGCAAGCTGATAAACATCAACAAAGTCCGCAATTGTTTTTCCTGCTGTGCTTTATTTAACTGGTAAGCGTTATTGATAATAGCCTGACCTTCTGCTATTTGTGTATATCTTAGTCGGGCATTGAAGATGTTGGCATTATTTACCGAATAGTTAATGTACTGATATGCCCGATTCACATCACCCAACTCAAACATGATTCCGGCAAGCTCCCACGATGAAGCATTATCAGTAATTCCGAGTTTCAAATCGGCAATAGCTGATTTAAAAAGCCATTTCTGGCGGGATTTTATATCACCACTTTCTTTGTATATTAATGATCTCAGAAAAGCAATTAGAGCATATTCCTGACTGTTTTCAGGGACACCTTGCAAACGTTTGTCATTAATTTCAAGTGCAACTTTGAAATCCCTGATGCTTAGGAAATCCGATTCTTTAATATCTAAATAAAGATCACTATCCTGGGGTAAGATGTTCAATAGCAAATTTTTATACTTATCAGCTATTCCCCTATAGATGTTGCTTAATTCCGTATCTTTACTGTAATATGAAAGCTCGCCGTAAGTATGCTCCATGCAATTGTAATAGCTAAGTAGAAGATTCGGCGTTAAATCAACTTCACTAATTTCATCCAGCAAATCTACTGATTCTTTGTAAAAACCGATAGATGCAAGCAGATAAGCCAGTTGTAATTTTGATTCTATCTGTAAATCAATGTTATTAATAATTTCTGCAAGAGCAAGATTTTTTTTCAAATATACAATAGCCGAATCTGATATATAAGGGCGGTATTCTTTGTAAATTTGCTGATTGACAGAATAAAGCTGCTGAGGTGTAAGGAACTGTTTTCCCGCTTCAAATTTCAGATTATCAATGCGGTCGTGCCTTTCAGTAATATATGTTTCGTATTTACTTAGCAGTTCGTCATACACGCGCATCAGCGAGTCGGTTTCCTTGTCCAACGCTGAAACCGGGATAACAAAGATTAGAAAAAACACTAAAAAAACTATCAGATTCCTCATTACACATCAGCTTATTTACGAATATTTATTCTACAAAATTAGAAAAAATAATGATATAATAATAAGGAAATCGTTTTTATCTTATATGTATATCCGCAAAACTTCCTATTCAATTGCCACGTTCCTTTAGGGCGTGGGTAAATAGTTGGAAATTCAATCGGCTTTAGCCGAAATTTAAATAATCTTAGGCTAAAGCCCTTGTACTTCACTTTCAAGCTACCCACGACTTAAAAGTCCCCGAAAGTAATCGGGACAAGCAGTGGCAACTGAAAAAAGTATTAGAAACACATGTGGATAATCATTTTATCTTATTCTATTCTTTTCTATTCTTTTCTTTTCAATAAAACAAATTACACTACATATAAAAAGTAGTTTCCTATCTTTTGCTTATTTAACAATTCGGTTTCCCTTTGATTTTTAGCATATATGAAACGAGCATAAAAATATTTGAAAAATAATTGAAATTTTTCTTTGTTGTTTAAAAACATTATCATATTTTTGTACTAACCCTTTTGTTTAATACTAGTTGATGTGTATGAAAAGAGAAAAAAAATTACAAGAACTGCTGTCTTCTTGGGAAGAAACTTATAAAAAAGGACAACTTACGTTGTGGACTTTTCTGGCTTTGCAAGAAGATAGAATGTGTGTAGATGAAATCAGGGATTTCGTCATTAGAAAATCGAATGGTACAATCTCTTGGGAAGAGCAAAGTTTGTACAGAGCACTACGAAAATACGAACAAATTAACGTATTGAGCTACGAAATGAGAAAAGGGAACAAAGGTCCGTACAGAAAGTATTACTTTTTGACCGATTTGGGACAAGAACTTTATTTGAAATTTATAAAACGTAACATTAAACTTTTTTATTCAGAAGAAATTAAAAAGCTATTAAACCTCTAAAAACAATTTCAACAAATTTATTAAAATTTACGGCACTGCTTGCCAACAATATGCTAAAAGGCGAACCGCAGGCAAAGTTTGTGAAAAGAAGCGTTGAATTGTTGTAGATGAAAGAAGTAGACAGAAGATAAAAGGGGCTGTTTCAAAACATTCAATTAAAAAAACACCGCCTACAACAAAGAATTTTTCCAATAAAGTCAAAAAACGCTCAAAACAAAGTTAAGTTTTGCTTTATTAAAAAAATATTCTATCTTTGTGTGTATAACATTCACAATTCATTGATTATGAACGCCATTTGTACCCTTTTACCTCGTTTTGACTGTTGCCAAAGTGCTTTGGTAGGAGTAAAAATAGCGTTTTACTCCTCATTAATATATTCACGTTTTAGCAAGAGATCATATCATGCAGCTTGAAAATAGGTATGATACGAGTTCAGGGGTGTGGGTTCTGTAGCACACGAAGTACAACAACCATACGAAATTTTCATGCTCATGGATGTTGGAAAATCCTTTGGGTTTCACACGTCAAAACTGAATTAAAATCAATCTTTTAATCAACTAAATAATCTCACTGCTGTCCACTTAAAATAAACCAAGTGCCGGTTGATTATCAATACGTTCTTTGACATTATTGATATCTATATTCGTAAATAGTTCATTTACAGGCGTTCTGTATAAAGAAAGAGATTCCTAAAATTTGTAAAATCTCTTAAGTTGTACGCTTGATTTGTAGGTTGTGTCCTACAATGGCAACCAAGCAATATGCGATAATAGCACTGTATATTTGGATTTTGACAGCTTTTTGGGAAGTTCCCCGAAATGATTTGATTCTCAGATGCTGTTTAATCCATTAAAAAAACAGTTCTAATTGCCAACGATTCTTATAAAGCATTGCAACTTGTTCGGCTGCGAGTTCAAAATTATTCGTCAGGAATATGAGTGTCGTGTTCTTATCCCTGTCGTAAAATGCAATTCTTCTGAAACTTTCAGGGTACTCTTTAGAAGTATAAACCCTTTCAATAGACCTGTTTGATCAGCTAAGATATCTGTAGCCTCATCTATCAAATTCTGACTTACAACTTCAAACTTCCGATTCTTTTTAGCTCTGACTATAAATAAAGACTCCTATTTTTGTTCGGCAACTCCGATTAGATAATATGCAAATTTTTCAAAAATTCCATAATTACGATTTTCATTTGCTTTAGAGAGATTGCTGCGAGTAGCACTTTTTCCAAATTCGAGATGATGACTTTTTTTGCTGTGAGCATTAATTGTCACAATCAAATCACATAAACTCTCACAGTTAATAAGTTGTCCAAATGCCATTACAAAAAGTTGATTCCAACATGTAAAATGTTTTACGTTTCTGTTGCCGTCATTATTTTTGCAGAATGGTGTCAAAAACTCGATGAGGTAGAAATCCTACAATTTGCGAATATACGGATTTGCCTTTATTCATTGTTCTTTCATAAATAAAAAGAACAAAAATAAAAATTCAAATCGTCACGCCGAAAAAAGACCTGTAAAGCACAGCATATCAATTTTTTAAAGAGCATTTTCTAATCTTTAGTGGGCACTAATTAAATAATCTATTTATTCATTTAACGGTGCGGCGTCAGCACTTTAAACTCTGACAAAAACGATATGAAAAATTTAATTTTACCCCTTCTGCTGTTGTGTGCTACCTTGCTTTCGGCACAAAGCACTATTACTCCTATTCCCAACGCGGGATTTGAGAACTGGACAACCGTAAAAGGCTGTTATCCTACAAATTATGCGACTAACCCGTACGTCTTTGATCCACAATATCTATTTTCGGATGCTTCTTTAATAACCAAAGTAGCCGGTTATGAAAGTTCGACAGGTGTACAGATAAAAATCGGTGGTTTAATAGCAAGCTCTAACGTTTCGGGTGAGCCTGATTTCTCCGAAGGTGCCCCCGATTTTTCTAACATACATGGTGGAATACCCTACAATCAAAAACCCACAGGGATAAAAGGATATTACAAATGGCAAGCAAATGATGAGGCTATGGGAGCGATGATTGTGATTTTTTCAAAAGATGGTGCCAATATAGGAACCTATCTGAATATATTTTCAAATGCTACTGAATACACAGCTTTTGAATTGAAATTTAACACACCCTCAGCATTAACAGAAACACCTGATTCTGTAATAATTGGATTTATCACTATGGCTGACAATACTGAAGTAAATGGTGCGCTTACTATTGATAAGATAGAATTTACCGGTGTAGAATCACAGCCGACACTTCTAAATGGTGATTTTGAAGAATGGATAGAAGTTTCGGCAGAAAAAGCCGATGATTGGTATTACGTTTATGAAACCGGTAAAAAAACCGAAGATGCATACGCAGGACAATATGCATTTGAATTAACTACGACAGAGAACTATGGTGGCAATCTCTCAAATGGTTATCAGACTGATTATACATCTAATATCTTTTATGAAGGACTTCCATTTACCAACCAACGAGATGTGTTTGAATTTTACTACAAGCTCACTGAATCAGGTGATTGTTCTGAGCATCCAGCAGCTCTATACCTTAATTTTCTGGACGACGCAGACGAAAAGGTACATACAATAGGACATCGATTGCATCCTTCAGCCGAGTATAAGAAAGAAGAAGTTTCTATTGATCTAAGATTTGTACCGGCAAAAGTAGTCATGATCTTTACGAGTGGAAGTGGTGTAGGCTCTGTGTTGAAAGTTGATGCAATACGTTTCCAATCTGAACAAACAGGATTAAAAAATGTCTTTACAAAAGAAATTTCCATTTATCCCAATTTTACCGACAAAGGATTTTATCTGCCTAAAGATTTGGTAGTAGATAAAGTTACAATTATTGATTTACGGGGAGCAGAAATGTTGAATGTCTCGGGTAAAAATAATTACGTGAATGTAAGCTCTTTAGCAAAGGGTATCTACATTGTTCTATTGAACACCAAAGAAGGTGTTTACAAGAATAAACTGATAAAAAAATAGGGGAAAGGAAAGCTATATGATAAAGGGAGTTGTCTCGTTTTGAGACAACTCTTTTTGTTTTAATAAGCAGCTAACTCAAGTTAGCAGCTATTTTATCAATCTTTCAAATAATATTCGATAGTGCTTACCACTCGCACATTTTTGATATGAGGGGTGTTTTCATCACGGTCGGTGATGGAGAAAAGACCTTGACTGGCACTTTTTATTTTACCCAACTTGCTGTCGGAATCTTCTGCAAATTTCACGGCAGCTTCACGAGCATTTTTAGTGGCATCTTCAATCATTTTCGGCTTAATCTCGTTCAGTTTGGTAAACATAAACTGTACATTGTACTCATAGTCGCCGCCACTTACAGCAATTCCCTGTTTTAGCAGTTCGCCTTGCTCGCTTATCAGTTTACGCACCAAATCCACCTTATCCGAACTGACCGTTATAACCGCCGTAATATTATATCGATATGGTGAAACGTTCGAGCTATATCTTTCTGCCTGAAAGTCTATCACTTTTGGTGCGGAAATACTAATTTCATCATCGGTAATTCCATTTGATTTCAGGAATGAAACAATAGTCTGATTTTTTGCACCTAAGTTATTGTAGATTGAGGGCAAGTCGTTACCCACATCTTTATAAACGAGGGGCCAAATTACTTTATCCGCTTGCACTTCCATTTCTGCAAGTCCTTTTACATTCACTACTCTATCCCGCTGCGAGAAGGTTTTTATTCCGCTTTTGATTGCAAGTCCCATTAGCAATATACCCAAAGCCAAAATACTTGCTTCGATAATTCTGTTTTTCATACTTATTTTGTTTAAATTAATCTGTTTTTTTTAATACGACAAATGTAGGGTTTTATTTTTAATTTTTCGTTTGTTTTTTTGAAAAATAAATGTACTATCCAAAATCGAGACCTATGCACCAAAATCGATGCTAAATATCAATAGCTTTTATAAGTAATTAGCTACAAATACAATAACCCAAATAAAAAGAAAATTTGTGTTATTTTGTGGAATTTGCGTTATTTGTGTTCTATTCGTCGGCAAAATACCGACAGACTCCAACACAAATGGAAGCTGCGTTAATTTATGTTCAAATCAATAAACATCTTTGTTCCTTGCTCTTTTATCTTTATTCTCTTGTTTTTTGCAACAGGACTATTTTTTCACTACTTTTGCAACTGATTTCAATCACTTTACAGAATGAAACTTTTTGACGTATATCCGCTTTTTGATATAGAAATTACCAAAGGGAAAGACTGCCGTACTTACGACAGTAACGGCACGGAATATTTGGATTTGTACGGTGGTCATGCCGTAATTTCCATCGGACATTCGCATCCGCATTATCTCAAAATGATGAGTGAGCAGATGCAGAAGTTGGTTTTTTATTCCAATTCGGTAAAAAATCCGCTACAAGTGGAATTGGCTGAAAAGTTGGGAAAACTTTCCGGCTACGAAGATTACTCACTTTTTTTAGTAAATTCAGGTGCGGAAGCCAATGAAAATGCGCTGAAATTAGCATCATTCCATAATGGCAGAAAAAAAGTGCTTGCATTTAGCAAAGCCTTTCACGGTCGCACATCGGCAGCCGTAAAAATTACCGACAATCCAAAAATTGTAGCACCCGTCAATGATAATTTAGAAGTGGAATTTGTTCCGCTCAACGATATCGAAGCTGCTCGTAAAGTGCTGATAAAAAAGGATGTTTGTGCTGCTATCGTGGAAGGCATACAAGGTGTAGGTGGTATTCAAATAGCGGAAACTGAGTTTTTGCAAGAACTGCGAAAAATCTGCACCGAAACAGGAACAGTGCTGATTTTGGATGAAATTCAATCTGGCTACGGACGCAGCGGTAAGTTTTTCGCTCATCAGTACGCCGATATTCGTCCCGATTTGATTACTGTTGCTAAAGGAATGGGTAACGGTTTCCCGATTGGTGGTGTGCTTATTAGTCCGATATTTGAAGCCGTGTACGGAATGCTGGGTACTACTTTCGGTGGTAATCATTTGGCTTGTGCTGCGGGGATTGCCGTGTTGGATGTGATGAAAGATGAAAACTTGGTGCAAAACGCAAAAGAAGTAGGCAACTATTTAATGGAAAAGCTAAAAAATATTTCAGGTATTAAAGAGGTAAGAGGACGCGGATTGATGATTGGTATTGAGATGGATTATCCGGTGAAAGATTTGCGTAGAAAATTGCTTTTCGAAGAAAAAGTGTTTACAGGCGCAAGCGGTACAAACGTGATACGACTACTTCCACCACTGAGTTTGACAAAAGCGGATGCTGATTTTTTTCTTAGTCGCTTTACAAAAGTTCTATAACAAGTTTTTATTGATTATTCGCATTGGGCACTAAATAATACAAAATATTTTTGCAGATATTTTCTCGTAGGGAATTAATATCAACCCCGATAGCTCGTGGAGAAGTTTACACCCTATAAACATTTCCCGTAGGGAATAAATTTATACGTTTTTTAATTTTTGCTATAATTGTGTTGTCAATCCCCTACGGGGAATATTTTGCACTTCATATCTATACTCTATTGATATTTATCACCTACGGTGAAACCGAAAATAAAAATTAGGAAGACTTACGAATAACTATACTATTAAAATGAATAGATTCAGCCGTTTACTCGTCATACTGTTAGTTATTACGAACACAGCATTTGCACAAGAAAGTATTGTGCGTGACGTGATTTTACTGAAAAGCGGTGAAAAAGTTCAGGGTAAAATCATCAGCCAAACGGATAAAGTTCTGACACTAAAAACGGATGACGGCAAGCGCTTTCAATTTCAACTTTCTGAAATCGTAAGCATTGAGCAAGAAGAAACAACTCGTAAACCGGAAGTAAAACCGACACAGCATCAAGGAAATTTTACCGGAATAATAGAAATAAATGGTGGCGTTGCAAGCGCCAAAGCCACTCCCATTCCAGCTTCACCTGCGATGGCTGTTTCACTGGCATTCGGTTCTAAAAATGCTTTTGGTAGCAATGGTTTTTTAGGTTTAGGCGTTGGATATGAGACAAGTTTGGCAAAAAACAACTCGAACAAACTGACATTTTTACCTGTTTTTATTTTATTACAAAAAACTTTTACAACAAATAAGACGGCGCCTTTTATAGCTTCTCATGTCGGCTACACATTTAAACTAAACGAAAACTACGGTGGAGGCGCTTATTTTAAGCTTTCCGGTGGCGTTAATTTTCAAATCGCTGAAAAAACGGCATTCAACATCGGGCTTTTTGGAAAAATTCAGCAAATTTCAGGTACAATAATTGAACAGAATCATTTAGGTGAATTTATGGGCGAAGGAAATACGAAACTGTACAGTGCCGGACTCAGCCTTTCATTTATTTTTTAGAAAAACAGCTATTTATATATTTTAAGCATGGTAGAAAACAAAGAAATTGTAGAAAAAATTGTTGAAGGAATTCAGGAGAAAAAAGGTGAAAAAATTGTAGTGGTCGATTTAAACAAGCTACAAGATGCGCCTTGCAGCTATTTTGTAATTTGCGAAGGCGATTCAAATGTGCAGGTTAATGCCATTGCGCATTCCATTAAAGACTGGGTAAACGAAAAACTGGACGTAAAACCCTTTGCTACAGATGGTTTCGAGAATAGTCAATGGATTGCCATGGATTACGGACAAATAATTGTACACGTGTTTCAACGTCCATTCCGTGAATTTTATGATTTGGAACATTTGTGGCAAGATGCCGATTTGAATTTTATTCATGATTTGGACTAATTTTCAGGCATTTATAAAAACAAAAGATGTGATTTAAGTGTTAAAATAGTAGAGCAACGTTACGCCTTTTTCGGTGTAACGATTGTTTTGTTTTGCACTAAAAGAAAATAACTATCAATTAAATGGAAAAGAAAGATTTAAATAGAAACCCAAAAAATAAACCGCAAGGCAGCAAACCGAAATTCAGTTTGAGTTGGCTCTATATGTTAATTATATTTGCTTTTATCAGCAGTATTTTTTTCAAGGACAATAAAACCTCGAAAATGGTGCCTTGGACGACCTTTGAAAGCTATCTGACAAAGGGATATATTGACCGAGTAGAAGTTTACTCGAACAAGAAAAACGTACTCGGCTATGTGCTGAAAGACTCCATGGCGCATGTATATGGCAAGGACACAACAGTTTACGCCAAAGATAGATTCATAGCTGCTAAAGTAACATCGGATGATGCCGTGCTTAGATCTGTGGATAAAATCCGTGAAGATACCGGCAGAAAAATAGAGTTGGAAGTGATGCAGGATAACGACTACATGGGCATCTTGATGGTATTTCTGCCTGTGATTTTGCTAGCGTTCCTATTCTGGATGCTCAATCGCCGAATGATGGGCATGGGCGGTGGAGGAGCAGGCGGTATTTTCAATGTAGGAAAATCCAAAGCACAACTTTTTGAAAAAGGCGATGGAAAAAATAAAATTACGTTCAAAGATGTTGCCGGACTGGAAGGTGCCAAGCAAGAGATTGAAGAGATTGTAGCCTTCTTGAAAAATCCGTCAAAATATACAGAATTAGGTGGAAAAATTCCGAAAGGTGCACTACTTGTAGGACCGCCGGGAACAGGAAAAACGCTACTTGCCAAAGCTGTTGCCGGAGAAGCTGACGTGCCGTTTTTCTCTATGTCGGGTTCTGACTTTGTGGAAATGTTTGTGGGTGTAGGTGCATCTCGCGTACGCGACTTATTCCGCCAAGCTAAAGAGAAAGCGCCGAGCATTATTTTTATTGACGAGATTGACGCCGTAGGACGTGCAAGAGGTAAAAATGTAAACTTCGGTGGAAACGACGAGCGAGAAAACACACTTAACCAACTACTTACGGAGATGGACGGTTTTGGTTCAAATTCTGGTGTGATTATTCTTGCTGCAACCAACCGTGCCGATATTCTCGATAAAGCACTGCTTCGTGCCGGACGCTTTGACCGTCAGATTCATGTAGATTTACCGGATGTGCACGAGCGCAAAGATATTTTCAAAGTCCACCTTCGTCCTATCAAAATAGATGATACAGTTGATATTGACTTTTTATCACGTCAAACACCCGGATTTTCAGGTGCAGATATTGCCAACGTATGTAATGAGGCAGCTCTGATTGCTGCACGTCATAATAAAAGCTATGTAGGCAAGCAAGACTTCTTGGATGCGGTGGATAGAATTATCGGCGGTTTGGAAAAGAAAAACAAAATTATCACGATGGCGGAGAAAAAGTCAATTGCTTATCATGAAGCCGGACACGCCACAATTAGCTGGAAATTGGAACATGCCAATCCGTTGGTAAAAGTAACGATTGTGCCACGTGGGATGGCACTTGGTGCGGCTTGGTATCTGCCTGAGGAGCGACAACTAACCATCAAAGAGCATATGCTGGATGAGATGTGTGCTACACTTGGCGGACGTGCTGCTGAAGAGGTGTTCTTAGACCAAACTTCCACAGGCGCTTTGAATGATTTGGAACGTGTAACTAAGCGAGCTTACGCGATGGTAGCTTACTTTGGAATGAGCGATAAATTGCCGAACTTGAGTTACTACGATTCGTCAGGCAATGAGTACGGATTTACAAAACCTTATAGCGAAACCACCGCAGAACTGATTGATAAAGAAGCAAAAGCAATTGTAGCAGAGCAATACGAACGCGCTAAGAAAATTTTGCAAGAAAATGCGGAAGGTCATAATAAGTTGGCGGAATTGCTACTTGAAAGAGAGGTTATTTTTGCAGAAGATTTGGAAAAAATATTTGGTAAACGTCCGTGGGCATCTCGCAGTGATGAACTTATGCGACTTAACGAAGAGGCGGAAGTTGAGGAAAAGAAATCTGATAAAACAAAAACAACAGAAGTGAAAGAAACCGAAACGCCAAGCGTAGCGGAAGAATATGATAAAAATGAGAAATCTGATGATACAAACAAAGTGAATTATTAGATATTTCAAACATAACATTAACGTGAGTTCGATATAAAAATTAGAATAATTGCTTGATTGAAAGCTACTTAATTTTCCGTAGGAAATTAATATCAATAGAAACATATATCCTAGCATACCCATATTCCCTACGGGAAAATATTAGCTGACAAATTCTATGCTATTGATATAGATGTCCTACGGACAAAAATTATATCGAACTCACATAAACCAAGTAAAGTATAACAAAGAAAACCTAAAAGAGCGAAAGTTTTTTTAGGTTTTCTTTGTTTGGTGGGGTGCATTGGCATCTTGCCGATGATTCTAATAGCCTCTCGATTTTGGAACTCTCGGTTTCCTAACCGAGAGAAAGATTGGGTTCAAGCAAAAAAGTTGTGGGGAGAATGAAAAAAGTTCCAGTAGAAAAGAAACTTAACTGTGGGGATGTTTGGCTTCCAGCCGAACATAAAAAATAACGGGTTAGTTATCTTTCGGCTTCCGTTGGTTAACGGACAAGGTTGCCGAAAGTCCCAACTGAAAACGTAATTAGTTTCCAAAGGGCTTTAGCCCAAACTTATGTAAATTTTGGCTAAAGCCTTGTGCTCTCTAAATGAATTATCCACTCCCGATAAATATCGTGGATTAAAAATTCCCGAAATTCGGGACAAGCAGCGGCAATTGATTTCAGCTAAAAAACAAGCTAATCATTTATCGTTTTATTCCCCACAACTTTTTTGTTTGAACCGAATTTAGGGCAATGTCATTAAGTTAAGAAACAATTAGCTGAAAATCAATCAAATATAATTCAACACAGAGGCAAAGAGTGTTCAATATTTTTAGTTGTTAAAAGAAAAAAGAGGAAATCCGCAAGCGGATTTAGAGAAACTTGAGGGGGAAGTCGGATGGGGGCTCTGTGTAAATGTCGTGTAACATTCTCTGTTTTCTATCAATAAAGATTATATCGCCTATTGTTTATCTATTTTCTCTTTGCCTCTGTGTTTAAAGTCAATTAACTATCAATGGTTTAACCCTTAACTTAATGATATTGGGATTTAGGGGAACTCTACCGGACTATAAACTTTTTAAGCACGATTTTTGTTATATAATAAATACACCATCCAAAGACTGGCTCTAAACCAGCTCTTGGGTAAGAGGTTTATCTAAAGATCTATCAATTTGGAAGTATGGCACGTAATCGCCTATCAATCTAAAAGTCTAACTTTCAGTCGTCTGTCAATCTGAAAGTATAGTAAATTTTCACTATTTTGTAACAACAAATTTGTTGGTTTTCAATAATATTATCACTATATTTATGGAATGAAAATTATATTTTATTAAACTAAATTTTATTTATATGAAAAAACTAAACTTTTTAAAAATGACACTTCTCGCTATAATAATGATGGTGGGAAGTGTAGGAGTGATGGGGCAGTATTCTGGAACAGGAACGTTTAAAGAGATTACTGCACTCAATGAAATCGAATCTGGCACTTATTATGTGTTTTATGGAATAAATTCTACTTATAATGGTGCTATGACAAATACTATTTCAAGTGGACGATTGGGTAATACGTCTGTTTCGTTTTCGGGGTCAGATATTGTTAATCCAGCAACATCTATCGTGTGGAAAATTGTTGGAGATGCTACAAATGGCTATACAATTTTCAATGAGGTAGTTTCAAAATACTGCGAAATTACAACAAACTCAACATCTGGATTTTCTTTAGTTGATGCATCAACTCACACGTTTACTGCATCACTAAATGGTGCTAAAGGCTTTTTCTTTAAATCAAACCACGCTAGTGCAGGCAGTCGAGGTATATCTATTTATCAAACAAATTGGAGATCATATATTGCAAGTGGTGCTTATACCTTGAAAGTTTACAAACTTCAGGCTGCTGCTGGCACCCCTTCTCCGGCTCTTACCGCCGCAGTTGGCGCCACAGTTGATAATGCATTTGATGTTACTTTTACGGATGATGCTACATGGCGAGCAGCTATTACCTCTATTGAGGTAGGTGGTACTGCACTTAATGCGTCAGCTTATTCCGTTACAGCAGGAAAAATAACCTTTACACCTTCTGTTGATGCTTTACTGCGAAGTGCAGGAACAAAATCGATTGTTGTAAAAGCTACAGGTTATGCAGATGCATTTGTATCGCAAGATATTGCTGCGGGAGCTGCAACTAAATTAACTATTACAACACAGCCGGCAGCGCCGGCAGTAAATGGAACTGCTCTTGCAACACAACCGGTAGTGGAAATTCAAGACCAATACGGTAATAAAACAGCAAGTACAGCTGATGTGGCTGCGGCTGTTGGAGCAGGCGCTTGGACTCTTGGTGGAACTGCCACTCAAACGGCAACTGCAGGAACTGCTACTTTTACAGATTTAACGGCAACAAGTACCGGAGCTGTTACTGGAGCTACTATTACTTTCACAAGTGGTACTCTAACGTCGGCAACTTCAGTTGCATTTGATATACCGGCGCCGGTACCCGCTCTTTCTATTAATCCGACTTCTCTTACAGGATTTTCATATATGGCGGGAGCAGGTCCTTCCGACGAAAAGTCGTTTACAGTTTCCGGTGTTAACTTAACTGCTGATATAACAATTACAGCGCCGGCAAGTTATGAAATTTCAAAAACTACAGGCGCTTCATTTGTTAGTGAAAGTCCGATTATACTTACTCAGGCAGGTGGTACAGTGGCAGAAACCACAATTTATGTAAGACTTAAAGCAGGTTTAGCTGCAGGTTCTTACAATGAAAATATTACATTAGCTTCAGGTACATTGAATGAAACGCTTAGTTTAACCGGAAAAGTAAAAGATAAATCTGTAGTAATTAGCCAAGTTTATGGAGGTGGCGGTAATAGCGGCGCTCTTTATAAAAGCGACTTTATTGAATTATATAATCCTACAAGTGCAGATGTTGTATTGACAGGATGGTCGGTGCAATATAACTCTGCTACCGGTACAGGTGATTATCAGGTAACAGAATTGACCGGTACAATCAAGGCAGGTCATTATTATCTTATTAAGCAAGCGGATGGTTCGGGTGGAACAAAGGATTTACCGACACCAGATGTAACTGGTACAATTACAATGGGAGCATCGAATATGAGAGTTGCTCTAGTACAAGAAACAACGGCACTTTCCGGTAATAATGATGCAACTCTTGATGCAAATGTAGTGGATTTTGTAGGAACTGGAAGTGCTAAACATTATGAAGGTTCAGATGCTGCACCTGCCGCAAGCAATACGAATGCTGTTATAAGAAAAGATTTTGGAGCGACAGACACAGATAATAATAACAATGACTTTGTTGCGGGAGCACCTACACCAAGAAATTCAAATTATCGCTTTGCTAATTCAACAGAAACTTTCCAATCAGGAGCAGCAGGAAATTGGAGTGAAAGCGCTACTTGGGAAGTTATTACTGATGGCGGTACAACCTGGTATAAAATTGGTAATGACGCTGTTCCGTCAAATATGAGTTATGGTATTACAGTAAAACATAATGTAATTGATGACGTAGATGTTACAGTCAATTTCCTTACAATTGATGCAACCGGAGAATTAACAATTGCAACCGACAAAGAACTTTCTGTTAATAGTACATTTACAAACAATGGAAATATTATCGTGCAGAGCGGCGCTACTCTCTTAACTTCCTCAGATAATAATGTAGCAGGCAATATTACCGTAGAGCAATTAGTAAACAAACCGCAAACATACTATATCGGTTCACCTGTAGGTGGTACGGTAACTACAACTAATATCGGTGATGCTATAACATTTACAGAAAGTAATAACCAGTGGTCATCTCCGGTTGCATTCGCTAATCCGGTAGTAGGTAAAGGATATGGTGTGCAAGTAGGTAAAAATGAAAGCCCAGGAACTACTACTATCAGCTTCACAGGAACAGAACTTAACAGCGGTAATAAAAATGTTATTCTAACCATAGGTGATAGAAAATTCAACTTCTTGGGGAACCCATATCCATCCTACTTAGACGGTGCTGAAGTAGTAGCTAGTGCAAATCTAGAAAAAACAATATGGTTGTTCTTTAAAGGAGAAAGTGGATATCAATTCAAATATCGTAATGTGGGTGTACCTGGAGGTGAAGGTAGTTTAGATGATGCCTATATTGCACCAATGCAAGGTTTTTGGGTAAGAGTAGCTCCGGAGGTTACAAGTAACTTTACTTATACCTTTATCAATGGAATGCGTACACATAAGGGAACCAGCACCACCGTATTCCGCGCTCCGCAAGTATCGGAAAAACAAGAGTTACGTCTGGCACTAAGCAACGGTACGGTAAGTGATGAGGCAATTCTTCTATTTAGCGAAAATGCTAATAACGATTGGAACTCATCTAAAATGATGAATCCGGGTCTAAATATCTACACTGTAAAAGGTTCGGAAAGTTTGGCATTGAATAGCCGTACAGCTATTGAATATGACGTAGAAACAGCCGTAGGTGTAAAAGCAGAAAGCGGTGTATATACCTTCTCAGCAAGCAAATTCGAGAACTTCGGTGCAGAAAAAGCATACTTGTTGGATAAAGTGGCTAACGTAGCTACCGACCTAAGTAGCGGAGATTACACTGTAAACTTCGCAGAAGCTTACGATGGTACGGATCGCTTTGCATTGGTATTCCCACGCTCAGGCGTTGTTACAGGATTGGAAAATGCTGAAGCAGCAGGTTTCTTTGCCTTTGCAAATAACAACCGCATCAGCGTAAACAGCGATGCACAATCCGGCATGATTTATGTATTCAACAGTGTAGGTCAGCAAGTAGCTACACAAGCTATCAGCGGAAAACTTACTACAGTAAGCACAGCTCTTCCTGCAGGAGTTTATATGGTGAAAGTAAATAACCTAACAACAAAAGTGGTTGTAAGATAGCGGGACAGCGGGTTTCCTAACCCGCTTGCATTACCAAACAATAACATTAATTTATTAATCAGTAGAATGTAGTCGGAGAAACGTGAAACGTGAAACCCGACTAGCATCTACCAACTACTAAAATATTATGACAAAAAGAAAATATATCACTCCCGAAGTGGAAGAGATTCGTTTAGATAACGAAATCTCATTACAATTAGCCTCTAATCCGACACCACCGAATAATGATTTCAACCTAAGCACAGGTGAAGAGGAAGGTTACACTTACGAAAACTGGTAGCAATAAATCGGCAAATAAAAATTTAGCAAATTGTCGTTCTCAACGGCATTTAGCTTAATTAACCAAACAATAAGAAAACCTAACAGTAGAGCCGGAACTCCGTCTTTACGTTAGGTTTTTTGTGTGAAATACCCAAGTAAACCTAACAGGTTTTTAAAACCTGTTAGGTTTGAGGTTATAAAAAAGTAAAGACGCCATAGTTTACAAAAAGTAGCAGCTAACTCAAGTTAGCTGCTACTTAATACTACCGACTGCATATTGCAAACTAATCTTTCCCCTTGTATGAGTTAGAGAGCTAAAGTTCGGAACTTCAAATTCTTCAAAATAATTACCGGATTTCAATTATTTTGATTATTTTTGTCATACCTACAACACATATAAGTTATGCAAAATCAACAAGTAATAAATCAAATCCGTCAACTTCTGAAGCGAGTTGCTCCTGAAGCGGAAGTTATATTATATGGTTCTCAAGCTCGGGGTGATGTAAGAAAGGAGAGTGATATAGACTTGCTTATTTTGGTAAATACTGAAGAGCTTACCCCACAGTACGAGCATAAGATAATACGTGCTTTGTATGAAGTGGAAATGTTATCAGGGATTATTATCAGTCCAATGATTATGACACGGAAGCAATGGGAAAATCGTCCTTTTCATACTCCATTTTCTATTAATGTAATAAATGAGGGAATAGTTTTATGACACGAAAAGAATTATCAGACGAGCATCGCGAGGCTTTGATAGCATATCGATTGGAGCGTGCTCGAAAAACATTGGAAGAAGCTGATTATATGCGTAAAGGGAATTTTTTTAATGCCGCTATAAATCGACTTTATTACGCTTGTTATTATGCTGCAACAGCATTGCTTGTAGCTCAAAATATAGAAGCGAATACTCACTCGGGTGTAAAAGCAATGTTGTCTTATCACTTTGTTCGTACAGAATTGTTAAATTTAGAACATGGTGCTATATATAGTAATTTGTTTGATAAACGGCATAGTAGTGATTACGATGATTTCAGCTATTGTGATGCAACTCTTGTGGACTATCTTCGTCCTCGTGCTGAAGATTTTATTTCTGCCATTGAGAAATTAATACCGCGCGATTAACATTGTAGGGTGCATCGGCGACCTAGTTCGGGACTCTCGGTTTCCTAACCGAGAGACATATTAAACCTAACAGGTTTTAAAAACCTGTTAGGTTTGAGGTTATAAAAAAGTAAAGACGCCACAGTTTACAAAAAGTAGCAGCTAACTCAAGTTAGCTGCTACTTAATACTACCGACTGCATACTTCACACTAATTATTGATACTGTACATAGCTAGGTTGCGGTCTTAGTTGAAGTAACTCTTGGGGAGTTAAAAGACGATATGGTTCATTCTTAATATCGTTTTTATAAAAAATCTTAAAGCCGGTAAATTGTACAGGTTCTTTGTAAATAAAATGGCGGTGTGTACCTTTTTTAAGTTCGGGCGGTCCCCAACCATCCATATGCATCACAATCTGTACTTCCGGACGAAGTTTGATGTTCTGGTAGTTTGTTACCATTCCTTGCGTAAATCGGTGTACGATAAACACTTTTGGCGGTAGATTGTGCTCTTTCACCAGTTTAGCCAAATAATCCGAGCAGTAATTAATATCTGCCGCATCGTACTTTCCAATCCTTTTGCCCGGTTTAGAGCCGTCTTTCATTGAAAATTCCGGATCAATACCTAAGTGCACATTGGGCATCTTTAAGTATTTTTCCAGCAAGGGTAATTCCTGTTGGATAGTGCTTAAAGCTACTTGAATATCGAGAAATACAAGCGTGTTTTTCGGTCCCATCTTTGCAATGGTCAGCACGGAGTCGATTTGTTTTTCAGGCATTCTGCTACGGTACATGCCATCATTTCCGGCAGCACCCTGAGCCACCACCGCTATATAATGAAGTGCAGGAACTACGGGTGTGTTTGGGTCAGCTGCTTCCCATGCTTTTAATTCCGTATTAAGTCTTCGCCACATTTCTTGTGGTGCGTATTCGCCCAATGCTCCCATTTTTGTAGAGTAGAGATTGCCGTAATAAGCAATAATTCGGTGTTTCGGCAAAATAGCTCCATGCAATGGAAGCGGTTGGTTTTTTACGGGCCAAAGTCCGGTGGTATCGCCGTTTGCAAGAGCAATTAATTTATTATTGTACTCAATGGAGTCAACAAACAGAGGATGGATTTCTTCCACAGCCTCAGTCGTAGTATATTCTTCAGATTGTATACTCTCGCTTTTTTTACCACCTTCGCAAGATAAAAAAGCAAAGCCGATTAAAGCCAAGAATAAATAAAAAAGTTTTCTTCTCATTATCTAAATATTTTGATTTTTTAAAATGAAGGACAAAAGTAGTAAATTTTATTCTATTTTAGAGCGCTTCAAGGAAGATTGTCATAAACCTATCTCGACTTATTGTTTTATGATTATCCACATGTGTTCCTAATACTTTTTTCAGTTGCCACTGTTTGTCCCGATTACTTTCGGGGACTTTTAATCCACGATATTTATCGGGAGTGGATAGCTTGAAAGTGAAGTACAAGGGCTTTAGCCTAAGATTATTTAAATTTCGGCTAAAGCCGATTGAATTTCCAACTATTTACCCACGCCCTAAAGGAATGTGGCAATTGAATAGGAAGTTTTGCGGATATACATATACTACCATAAGAAAACCCTTTCGCCGCTTGACAAAAGGGTTTTCTTTGTTTCAATAAAATCCTGAAACTAAATCATCACACCACCTGTAAGTATCTGCATAAGACCTGCAGAAAGGAAAACGAGTGGAATAAAAAGCAGTGTTAATGCCAGAGAAACTATGATAAGTATTCCAACAAACTTAGCCAGTTTCTTTAGGTAATTTAGACCTTCGTTAAGTTTGTCTTGGCTGTCGAAGTTTATACCAAGTCGAATCTTTTTAGAAAAAAGAAAAAGGTAATAGCAAGGAAAAAAATAAACGACAGCCATAACTATATAAAGGATTCCTATAAAGGTAAAAGAAAGCTGCGGGTATGACTGAAAGTCTTGGTAATCGCTTGCTACAGGTGAAATAAGCATAATAGCGATGCCAATCAAAGCAAAAAACACTACCATCACGATGCCAACGATGGCTATAAAGTTAGACCATTTGGCTGTCGTAATTAGATTTTGCTTTCCACTTGCATCGATGATAAGTTGCTGCGGCTGTTCTTGTGAGTCGGAGCTTGTTGTAAGTGATTGAGTTGAGTGATCTGTATTCATAATGTTGATTTCTTAAAAGATTGTAAACTGATTTTTTGAGCAAATAAACAAAATATTACTAAAATTACAAAGATTTAAATGGTTTAATTAGTTGCGCCCCGAGTATTTTACTTAGAAACGTTGGTAGTTTTTTCAGCTTCCTTGTCTTAATCAATTATTTACTCGGGGTGCGACTATAATATAGAAATTATTTCAGCACATTTTCCAAAGCCTTTATGTTGGAAGGCGATGTGGCTTTTTTGCCTTCGGTTGTGTAAAGCTCATCAATTCGTGAAGCATATGCTTCATAGACTTTGTGTTTTACAATCTTCATGGTAGAGTTTACCATGCCGTTTTTGTCGGAAAATGGTTCTTCCAAAATAGCGAAACCGGATGGAATCCATCGGGTAGGGAAGAGGTCTTCGTATTTTCCGCCTTTCAGATATTTTGCTATTTGTTTCTCAATAAGCAACGCCGCTTCTGTAGGGTCTGTTGTTCGCTTTTTCAATTCCGTAGGATTAACCACGATAAGTGCCGTTGTATAAGGACGTTGATTGTTGTATAGTACAATCTGGTCGATATAGCGAGATTTAGCCGTCATAGATTCTTCAATGCCTTCGGGTGAGAACTTTTCACCGTCATCGCTAATCAGTAAGGACTTTGTACGACCAAGCACATACAAATAACCGTCTGAATCAAGGTAACCCATATCGCCCGTTCTAAGCCATCCGTCCACGATGGTTTCGGCGGTAGCTTCCGGATTTTTCCAATAGCCTTTCATCACATTTCCACCGCGAATGATAATTTCACCTTTTTCACCCGTAGGAACTTCTTCTAAATTATCGTCCACTATTTTAATATCCATATGTGGAACGGGTTTACCGGATGAACCGAGTTTGTGTGCGTGAGTACTGTTAGCAGAAATAATCGGTGTAGCTTCCGATAGTCCGTAACCTTGATACATCGGGATGCCGATAGCGTAGAAAAAGCGTTGTAATTCAATATCAAGCAGTGCACCACCGCCGATAAAAAACTGCATATTGCTTGCAAACGACTGACGAACTTTTGAGAAAATAAGCTTGTCATAGAAAGCCAAAAGCGGTTTCATCCAAGCAGTTCCGCCTGTACCTTTATTATATCCTTCTTTATTGTAAGCGTAGGCAGTTTTAAGTGCTCTTCTAAATAACCTACTTGTGAATTTTCCTTTTTGTTCGATTCCAGCTTCGATGTTTTTTCTGAAACTGGATGCAAGTGCAGGGACGCTCATCATCAAATGCGGATTAATTGCTTTGATGCTTTTTGGAACGTTTCTCAGCACTTCAATCGGTGTTTTTCCCATTGCCACGGAAGCCAATGAAGCGCCGCATTTCATAAATGAATAAATTCCTGCCGTATGTCCGAAAGAGTGGTCCCAAGGCAAAATCAGTAGTTGACGGAAATAGGAAGGAATTCCGTTTAAAAGTTCCACTGCTTGCTCAGAGTTACACACGTAGTTGCCGTGTGAAAGCATAATCCCTTTCGGATTGGCAGTTGTGCCGGATGTGTAAGAGATATTTGCCAGTGAGTCGGCAGTAACTTTTTTTATTCTTTTGTCAAGAGCAGCAGGATTTTTAGCCAATAGCTTTTTGCCTTTTTCAACGATATTTTCAAAAAGAACTTCTTGCTCTTGCAGATTTTCTTCCGGGTCAAGCAAGATATAGTGTTCCATGTTTGTAAAGGCTTTTTTCATGGGGCGCAGTTTGGTAATTTGTTGGTCGGATGCCATAATGGCACGACATTCCGAGTGATTTACACGAAATGCTATATCTTGTTCCGTATCCAACTTTACCGAAAGCGGCACACAAACAGCACCGATATGTAGCACGCCCAATTCACCTACAATCCAGTTGTTTTTTCCTTCAGAAATAAGCGCTACTCTGTCACCCGCTTCAATGCCAAGGTCGATTAATCCGGCAGCAAATTGTCTGGCTTTTTCTTGCACTTCTTTGTAGGTCATGGATGTGTATTCTGCATCATTACGAGCTTCGTAAAGAAACGGACGATCACCGAAATTCTCAACGGCTTCATTCAAAAAGTCTATAATTGTTTTGTTCATAATCATAACTTTTAAAATCTTTTTAAAAATCAAAACGTACAAAGTTATCAATTTTTTTATAAAATGCTTTAATTCAGGAAGAAAAAATAAAGTTTTCTAATTGTCAGACATTTTAACAGATGTTGTTTTTGTTTGAAATCTACTTAGAATTTCAATGGTTCGGTGCTACGCACCTTTGTTTCGTAAGGCAACAATATCTACAAAGGGTTCGCTGCAACGCAGCTTTTCTATTTTTTATCTAAAAGTCTGACAGCGTAGCGGTCTGAAAGTCTAACCGTCTAAAAAAGCCTTTTTAATTTTTTTAGCATGAATATTTAGTTAAATTCATTAGTTAATAAACTTAATTTTGGTAACTTTGCAAATTGCTTAGACAATACATATATTAAATAACCAAATATCATTATGGCAGATAAAAAATTAAATTTATTGGCCGACTTTCCTGCGATTACCACCGAACAATGGTTGGATGTGGTAACCAAAGACTTGAAAGGTGCCGATTTTGAGAGAAAGCTCGTGTGGCGTACTAACGAAGGTTTTAAGGTACAGCCTTTTTACCGTGCTGAAGACATTGAAGGGCTAAAAACTACCGAAGTAAAGCCTGCTGCGTATCCATATGTGAGAAGCACAAAACCATGCAATGACTGGTTTGTTCGTCAGGATATCAAAGTGGAGGATGTGGCTGAGGCTAATAAAAAAGCGCTTGATGTACTGAATCGCGGTGCTACCTCACTCGGATTTAGACTGAAAAAAGCCGATTTAAGTCCTGAGTTTATCGCTGCTTTGTTGAAAGACATTGTACCGACAGCTGTGGAACTGAACTTCCATATTTGTCAAAGCAAAGGCGTTGAATTGGTGCAAATTCTTACCGACTACTACAAAGCAAACGGTTTCTATACCGACCCTACCAAGCTTGTCGGTTCTATCAACGTGGATCCAATCAACCGTATGCTGTGCAAAGGCAAAGATTTAGACAAAGTATTTGTAGTTGATCTAGTAAAATCAATTACGTTGGCGGCTGCAGCACTTCCATTTTACAGAGTAGTAGGTGTAAATGCAACTACACTTAACAATGCCGGAGCCTTCTGTGCACAAGAATTGGGTTATGCGCTGGCTTGGGGAAATGAGTACCTTTCAAGCATGATTGGTGCAGGCGTGGACAAAGCATTGGCAGCTAAAAAAATCAAATTTAATTTTGGTGTAGGCAGCAACTACTTTATGGAAATTGCCAAATTCCGTGCAGCTCGCTTGCTTTGGGCACAAATCGTGATGGCTTACGAACCAAAATGTTCACGCGAAGAGTGTCCGAATAACAAACCGGACGGACTTTGCCGTTGTGCAGCGAAAATGCGTATTCACGCGGAAACTTCTCAGTTTAATATGACTGTATTTGACGCTAACGTAAATATGCTTCGTTCTCAAACGGAAGCGATGAGTGCTACTATTGCCGGTGTGGACAGTCTGACCGTACTTCCTTACGATATTTCTTACAAACAACCCGATGAATTCTCTGAAAGAATTGCGAGAAATCAGCAATTGCTACTTAAAGAAGAGAGTCATTTTAATAAAGTAATTGACCCGAGTGCAGGTTCTTATTACATTGAAACTTTGACAAAAGAAATTGCCGAACAAGCGTGGAATATTTTCTTAAAAGTGGAAGACGAAGGTGGTTTCTTTGCCAATGTAAAATCCGGAATGGTACAAGAAGCTATTAAAATTACCGCTGCTAACCGTTTGCGCGATGTTTCGAGCCGAAAAGAAATATTGCTTGGAACCAACCAATTCCCGAATTTTACCGAAACTGCATTGGAAAAAATAGAGGAAAAAGGTATTTGTGGTGCTCATAGAGATAGCGACTGCGGTTGTGGAAGCGAAACAGTATTTGTTGAAACGCTGGAACCGATAAGAGCCGGAAAAGAGTTTGAAGAGCTTCGCTTAGCAACTGAAAAATCAGGTAAAACGCCAAAAGTATTTATGCTGACTATCGGTAATTTGGCTATGCGTTTGGCTCGCGCACAGTTCTCAAGCAACTTCTTTGCTTGTGCAGGCTACGAAATTATCGATAATCTTGGATTTGAAACCGTTGAAAAAGGCGTGGAAGCTGCTCTTGAAGCCAAAGCCGATGTGGTGGTGCTATGCTCTAGCGATGACGAATATGCCGCATTTGCACCGGAAGCATTTGCCTTGCTGAAAGATAAAGCGATTCTAGTTGTAGCGGGTGCACCTGCATGTATGGATGAACTGAAAGCACAAGGTATTGAGCATTTTATCCACGTTCGTTCCAATGTATTGGATACGCTGAAAGGATTTAATGCGAGGTTGCTATAGAGCAAGGAACAAGGAACAAGAAACAAAGAGCAAAGATCAAAGAGCAAAGAGCAAAGAGCAAAGATCAAAGATCAAAGATCAAAGAGCAAAGAATAAAGACACAGGACTATGCATAATTTTCGAAAGTTAAATATTTGGATAAAATCAATGGAATTGGTTACAGAGATTTATAAATTAACAAATACTTTCCCAAGTTATGAAAGGTTTGGGATAATTTCTCAAATGCAAAGAGCTGCGTTGTCTTGTCCTTCAAATATAGCCGAAGGCTCTGCAAAGTCGAGCAACAAAGATTTTTCTAGATTCCTTGAAATATCTGTTGGAAGTTTGTTTGAACTTGAAACAGAATTGATTGTTTCCAAAAACTTAGAATATATTAGTAATGAAACTTTTGAAGTTTTTCAAAATAAAATCGTTGAACTTCAAAAAATGATTATAGCTTTTAAAAATCAACTTTATAAAGAAGAACAAAGAACAAAGAGTAAAGACGAATAGAGCGAAAATTTAACTTTAAAATTATTACAAGCAATAATGTCTTTTTTTCTTACTCTCTGTTCTATAAGTCTAAAAAAACACGAACAAATCAAGCAATAATGTCTTTGTTCCTTGCTCTTTGTTCTAAAAGTCTAAAAAAATGAAACCAAATTTTAAAGAAATAGATATACATAACTTCGTAGCGAGTGCCGTGGCACCTGAAGCTGAAGGAAATTGGCTTACACCCGAGCAAATTGACGTGAAGCCGAGTTATACCAAAGAAGACCTGAAAGGTATGGAGCATCTGAACTATGCCGCAGGTATTGCACCTTACTTACGTGGACCCTACAGCACGATGTACGTGATGCGTCCCTGGACTATTCGCCAATATGCCGGATTTTCCACTGCCGAAGAGAGTAATGCGTTCTACCGCAGAAACTTAGCTGCCGGTCAGAAAGGACTTTCCGTAGCATTCGACTTGGCAACACACCGCGGCTACGATGCCGACCACGAACGTGTAGTAGGCGATGTGGGAAAAGCAGGTGTTTCTATCTGCTCGGTGGAAGATATGAAAGTATTGTTTGACGGAATTCCACTAAACCAAATGTCCGTTTCCATGACGATGAACGGTGCTGTATTGCCGATTATGGCGTTTTATATCAATGCCGGATTGGAGCAGGGAGCAAAATTGGAGGAGATGGCAGGAACTATCCAAAATGATATTCTGAAAGAATTTATGGTGCGTAATACCTATATCTATCCGCCGAAATTCTCGATGAAAATTATTGCCGATATTTTTGAATATACGTCCAAAAATATGCCGAAGTTCAACTCGATTTCCATTTCCGGATATCACATGCAGGAAGCCGGAGCAACTGCAGATATTGAGTTGGCATACACGCTTGCTGACGGATTGGAATATTTGCGTGCCGGAGTAAATGCCGGAATGGATATTGATACTTTTGCACCGAGATTGTCGTTCTTCTGGGCTATCGGGATGAACCATTTTATGGAAATTGCCAAAATGCGTGCGGCACGTTTGCTTTGGGCTAAAATCGTGAAACAATTCAACCCCAAAAACCCGAAATCACTTGCTTTGCGTACACACTCGCAAACATCGGGTTGGTCGCTTACAGAGCAAGACCCATTCAATAACGTGGGACGTACCTGTATTGAAGCAATGGGAGCGGCTCTTGGACATACGCAATCACTACACACTAACGCATTGGACGAAGCTATCGCACTTCCTACCGACTTCTCGGCACGTATTGCTCGTAATACGCAAATTTATATTCAGCAAGAAACTGAGGTTACTCGACAGGTTGACCCGTGGGCAGGTTCTTATTATATCGAAAGCCTAACCAACGAAATCGCTGAAAAAGCATGGACGCTCATTGAAGAAGTGGAAAAACTGGGCGGAATGGCAGCAGCTATCGAAACCGGAATTCCAAAAATGCGTATCGAAGAGGCGGCAGCACGCACGCAAGCTCGTATCGACAGCGGTTCACAAAAAATTATCGGTGTAAATGAATATCGCTTGGAGAAAGAAGACCCAATTGATATTTTGGAAGTGGATAATACTGCCGTACGTGAGCAACAAATTGCTCGCTTAAAAGAACTTCGTGCCAACCGTGACAATGCAGCCGTGAAAAAAGCACTGGATGCTATTACCGAATGTGTTCGCACAGGTAAAGGAAACTTGCTGGAACTGGCAGTAGAAGCGGCTCGCGTAAGAGCTTCACTTGGAGAAATTTCAGATGCCTGCGAAGAAGTCGTGGGACGTTATAAAGCAACAATTAGAACTATTTCAGGCGTGTATTCATCAGAAACTAAAAACGATACGGATTTCGCACGTGCTTCGGAACTTACCGAAGAATTTGCGAAGAAAGAAGGTCGCCGTCCACGTATTATGGTTGCCAAAATGGGACAAGACGGACACGACCGTGGTGCAAAAGTAGTAGCAACAGGTTATGCCGACTGCGGATTTGATGTGGATATGGGACCGCTGTTCCAAACCCCTGCTGAAGCAGCTAAGCAAGCCGTAGAAAACGACGTGCATGTACTTGGTGTTTCGTCATTGGCAGCAGGACACAAAACCCTTGTGCCACAAGTAATGGACGAACTGAAAAAACTGGGTCGCGAAGATATTATCGTGATTGCAGGAGGTGTAATTCCGGCACAAGACTACGACTTCCTATATAAAGCCGGAGTAGCCGCTATTTTCGGACCGGGAACTTCTGTAACGAAAGCAGCGATTGCGATTATGGAAATTTTGTTGGAAGAATAAAATGGGACAAACGGTTTCCTAACCGTTTGAAAACAATACAAACCAGCCGAACTAATCATTGATTGGTTCGGCTGTTTGATTATGTAAAAATCAAAATTTCTTACTACTTACTTTTCTTTTTCTCTTCTTCTAAGCGTTTTTTCTCTATTTCCAGACGTTCTTGTTCCGCTTCGGCACGTTCTTTTTCCGCCTCTATTTGTTCGCGGATAAGGCTTTGTTCTCGCTGTTTTTGGAGTTGATATTGGTACTCTATATCGTCTTCTTGAAACTGGCTTGTTAGCTTATCGTTTCTGAATAAAAATATGCTGTTTATCGCACGAATCTCACCATGATAAAAAGCATTTCCACCCAATTCAACTCTTTCACGATAGATAAGTTCTTCGCAAAAAGCGCTATCTGTGTCATAAAATACATTTTGGCGAAAAGGACTACCATAGAGGGAGATAAATTCAGATTTTTTCATACCCAATAATGGTGGGGTGTCAATAAATTGACTGCTTTTTCTTAAAGTAGTGCAAGATACTGCTAAAAACGAAAGTAATAGCAGAAAAAGGGTGTTTTTGCTTGTTATATTCATAGTTTTTTATATATTAAAATCAAATAACAGGCACAAAAATACAAATATCGACCGAGATACTAACAAGAAAATATGAAAAAGTAATGACAAGTTTTACAGATTAGAATGCTTATTTTAGAAAAAATGTTAACTTTGCAAGCAAACTAACTATTATAATTATGAAAAAACAATTGAAAATAGCTCTTGTGGCACACGATGCGCGCAAGGCTGATATGGTAGAATGAGCAGTTTATAATGCTGAAATGCTTTCACAGCATCAATTAATTTGCACCGGAACAACGGGAGGACTTATCCAACAGGCATTTGAGGAAGAAGGTGTAGATGTGGAAGTAACGAGAATGAATTCCGGTCCGATGGGTGGCGATGCAGAAATTGCAGCTATGGTGGTAAATAAGCAGATAGATTTTTGTGTATTTTTGATTGATGACCTGAGTGCAAATCCACACGAAGCTGATATACAGATGCTTTTGCGTCAATGTCGTATTCACAATATCCCGATAGCTTGTAATCGTTATAGTGCCGACTTGATGATTACCAGTCCGCTTTGGGACGATGAGGAGTATATTCCGAAAGACCCGCAGTATATTCCGTTTAAGCGGTAAGTTGTAAGCAGTTTAGGTGTTTGGGGGGGGATTTGTTCAGTTGTTTGGAGGTGGGGTGTGTCGGCTTCCAACTGACGATTATATCTTCAATTGTTCGGGTTTCACCGTAATAAAAACACCAATAGCAGCTTAATAATAAGCTAAACATTTCACCGTAGGGGATTGACAAGTTGATTTTTAGCAAGGACTTTGGAAAGTCCTTGTCCCGAAACGTATATACATGTTTTTTTGAAGATAGAAAACCCATTAGGACAAATAAAATTGAACTAAATTACAGACGAGAAAAATAGTTAGTTTTTTATGAGTAAAAACATATTGATCATAGAGGATGATATAACTTTCAGCCGGATGCTTCAAGCTTGGTTCGTAAAGAAAGAGTTTAAAGTTAGAGCGGCTGCAAAGGCATCTGAAGCACGCAAAAGAATAAAAGAAGAAATTCCGGATGTGGTAGTATGTGATTTAAGGTTACCACAGGAAGACGGTTTGTCCATACTTGCTTGGATCAAAACAAATTATCCAAAAATTGTAGTAATTATGATGACCGGATATGCCGATATCCAGTCTGCAGTAAGTGCCATTAAATTAGGCGCTTATGATTATGTTTCCAAGCCATTTAATCCCGACCAACTTTTTCAGAAAATAAACGAAGCACTTGAAATTGAAGATGAGTGGGAAGAGGGTGGTGCCAATATTGTACAGGCTAAAAAAACAGCTCAGAAAGGCGATTTTGTGCAGGGAACTTCCGAAGAATATGTAAAACTATACGAATATGTAGACCTTGTTTCTCCTACCCAGTTAGCCGTACTGATAAAAGGTGAAAATGGAGTAGGGAAGGAGCATATTGCACGTTTAATTCACGATAAAAGTGATGTGAAGTCCGGTCCGTTTGTGGCGGTGGACTGCGGAGTGCTAAGCAAAGACCTCGCAGCCAGCGACTTATTTGGACATGTGAAAGGTGCATTTACCGGAGCGTTGAGTGATAAAACCGGATTTTTTGTAAGTGCTAATAAAGGTACGATCTTCTTGGATGAAATCGGCAACCTGCCGATAGATGTTCAGATGCAACTGTTAAGAGCATTGCAGGAGAAAAAAGTAAAACCTGTAGGTTCCGAAAAAGAGATAAAAGTAGATGTAAGAGTTGTCAGTGCTACGAATGAAGATATTGAGTTTGCTGTTGATAACGGCTATTTTCGGGCTGACTTGTTTCATCGCATTTGTGAATTTGTACTGGAAATTCCGGCATTGAGAGACAGTAAAGAAGATATTCCACACTTTTTGGAACACTTTTTGAAAAAGGCAAATAAAACGCTGAAAAAGAAAGTGTTAGGTTTTACACCGGAAGCCTTGGAAATACTTTTGAATTATGAGTGGCCGGGAAATATTCGAGAATTGAAAAATGTGGTCAATCGGATGACGCTGATTGAAACCGGAAAATATATCACCAAAGAAAGTATTCCGAGTCATTTTAAAACAAAAAGAGAGCAAACCGAAGATGAAATTATCCACGAACAGGAAGAAAAACAGCGGATTAAAGATGCTTTGCGGTTAGCTGACTATAATATTCTTCGTGCTGCGGCTATTTTAAGCATTGATACTAAAAAACTTTATGCTAAAATAAAACAATACAATATATCGTATGAATAAATATAGATTTCTTGGAAGTATTAAAATTACGGTTGCGATAGGATACCTTATTCTGTTTGCACTGGCTTTGTTTGGCTTGTACCAGTTGAACAAGCAGTTAGTTACGTTTTCAAAATCTCAAGATCCACTTGCCGAACGTAAAGAGTTAAGCTTAGTGTCTAATGCTTTGTTGGCACTATATGAGGCAGAAAGCACCCGAAAAGTCATTCTTACGGATGATATTATTTCCCCTAATCTTTTTTCGTCCTTTGAAAAGCAGTATTCTAAAATTAATCTATTGCTTGATACACTATACAATATTTCTACCGACAAGGAAATGCATTTAAGGCTTGACACGGTGAGGGTATTGCTTGAAGATAAAAACAAGAACCTAAACGCGATGATTGCGCTGAAGGAGTTGATAAATAATTTACCTCATTCGAAGATTATTACTTCCAAAACCTTTACTAAAAAAGACATGGATGATATTGATAAACTGATGCAAGAAAGACTTTTGCAAATGCGAGATACATCCTATTATATTCGTGAAAAAAAGAGTTTTGTGGATAGACTGAAGGCGGTTTTTTCGAGTAAGGAAGATTCCCTGCGTGTAGTAAGCAAAGGTGGTGTAGAAGTTGTAGATTCAATGCCTACCGATGCTAAAATCTTGACCGATACGCTCGTCCGGATTATCAATACAGCCAGCCAAATAGACAACGAGAAAAAGGCAAAATACATGGTGCGACTCTCGCAACGCCAAAACTCAATGCTTTATTACGACGAGTTGCTTACCATGCAGATTAACACCATTCTACGAGGAATAGAAGCTGCAGAACAAAGAATTGTGGATGAGATGAACAAAGAAAGAGCAGTTATTCTCAAACGTTCATCCAAAATAGTTTACGGTATTGCCTTTTCGTCTTTGGTAGTTTTGATAATTTTCTTTTCGCTCACACTCTATTTAACCAATCGAAATCAGCGCTATAGAGAAGCACTTGAAATAAGTAATAAGAATGCTCAAATGCTGTTGAAAGCTCGAGAAAGGTTTATGCTGATGATGTCGCATGATGTGAGAGCGCCGCTCAGTTCCATCATTGGGCATATAGAATATATAATGAATGAGAATTTACTTGCCGAAGAAAAAGTACATCTTGAAAGTATTAGAAGTTCGTCTGAGCAAATTCTTGATTTATCTAACCGTTTGATGGATTACCACCGTTTGGAACAAGGAAAATCAGAAGTTAGGTTAGTGCCTTTCTTGCCTTATAAAGTTTTGAATGCTACGTACAATAGCTTTATTCCGGTTGCAAAAAAGAAACATTTGCATATAGAAGCAGAGCTGGATCTGGATGAAACTGCGGTGTATGAAGGCGATCCGTTTATCATTAGGCAGATAGTTAACAACTTGGTTAACAATGCGATAAAGTTTACACATGAAGGCGGTGTCTATTTGAAATCGTCGATGGACGAAAAAACAGAAACTTTGAAAATTAGCGTTAGAGATACAGGTGTAGGGATAAGCGTAGAAGAGAAAAGTCGAATTTTTGAGGATTTTGAAAGAGGAGGAAGTGCAGATGATAAGCAGTCGATTGAAGGTTTTGGTTTGGGATTACCTATTACAAAAAAACTGGTTGATTTACTTGGCGGAAGTATTGATTATGAAACGGAAATTGGGAAAGGCACTGAGTTTTTCTTGACTATTCCACTCAGAAAATTATCCGATGCTCAGATTACTGAAGTAGAAAGTTTACATGTAGCCTCTGAAGTAGGTACTCAGACAGCTCGCGTGCTGATGGTGGATGATGATGCTACCATTCTCAATGTTTACACGAAGCTTTTGGAAAAACAAGGGTTTGAGGTAATCACCACAGACGATTCTTCTAAGGTGTTTGAGTTGATTGAAAATAATGATTTCGATATTATTTTTACCGATATTCAAATGCCGGGGATGAATGGTTTTGAACTGGTGAAAAAAATCAGAAACAGTTCGGGTAAAAATGCTCAAATACCGATTATTGCGCTTTCGGCACGTTCGGATGTTTCTGAAAAAGACTTCAAAGCCGCAGGATTTACGTCCTTTATTGCTAAACCTATTCCTTTTGATTTGATGGCAAAAATAGTCAGACAGGCGGTAGAATGTAATGCATCATACGCGACAGATTTAGCTAAAGGCTCTCCGCAAAAAACAGGTGGTGTTTATTCTCTTATTGAGTTTGTAAAGGATGACAAGGAAACATCGCTGGATATTTTACGAACATTCTATGAGGACACGAATAATAAACTTGCCAGCTTGGAAAATGCTCTTGAAACAGATGATTGGGAAGAAGTTAAATCCGTTGCACATAAATTTTTACCAATGATGAATATCATAAACGAAAAAGAACTGGTTCGAATATCAGAAAAACTGGATCAGGGAGAAAAAAATAGAGAATATGTGCAAACGCTTATTGCTTCTCTTCATAAAGTTAATAAAGAGGTGGAAAAGGTTATTGAAGAACTGCAAGGTTAAGCCCCCTAAATCCCCCACAGGGTGACTTTAGGATGTTGCTAATAATGAGGGTGCATACAACACCACACATCATAAATTGGTCATCAAACATCATACATCCAACATCTGTCATCGGACATCAAATACCATATATCCAACAATTAAAACATGAATCTTAAAAGCCTTGCATTACTGATATTGTTTTCCTTATCAAGTATCACGATTTTTGCTTTCGACTTTGAAAAAAACGGTATTAACTACACCATTACCTCAGACAGTACGGTAGAAGTAAGTCCCAAAGAAATCAAATACAAAGGCACGGTAAAAATTCCTTCAAGCCTTACTTACCAGCAGAAAGAATATATAGTTACCCGTATTGGCGACAAAGCATTTAGTGACTCACGGGAACTGTTTGAGGTAGTTTTACCCGAAACAGTTACTGAAATAGGGGTGCAGACCTTTGGTGCTTGTCACAATTTGAGACGATTAAATCTCCCTGCGGAACTGAAAAGCATTGGAAAACTGGCATTCTATTTTTGTGGAAAGTTGGAGGATGTCGTCTTGCCGAAAACTTTGGAAACATTAGGAGATGATGCTTTTTCGTTTGCACGACTATCAAATCAAGTCGTTATACCGGCTTCAGTTGTGGATGTTGGGATTGCGCCATTCAGGGGATGTTACGAAGTTACAGAATTTGTTGTTGATAAAAAAAATCCGAAATACAGTTCACATCAAGGAGTTTTGTTCAATAAAGATACCACTGTATTACTCTGTTATCCTTCCGAAAAAGCGGATTTCCATCAAATTCCATTATCGGTAAATAAAATTGAAAGCAAAGCTTTTGCCGGGACGAAGAAAGTAAAAGAAATAACCATTCCATCATCGGTTAAGCATATAGGGAGTGAAGCTTTTTATTACAGCAATTTAGAGAAAATAACAATCGAGGATGGTCTTGAGCAGATAGATAAGGCGGCATTTTATTCATGTGAAAACTTAAAAACGATCGAACTACCTAATAGTCTGAAATTGCTGGCACCCGAAGTGTTTCATGCTTGTTCTGCGCTTAAATCGGTAAAATTGCCTATTTCTATTCCACATATTCCGGAAAAAGCTTTTATGTATTGCACTTCATTGGAATCAATAGAAATTCCATCGTCTGTGATAATGATAGATAAATTAGCTTTTTCAAACTGTACGTTACTCAAATCCGTGAGTATTCCGAGTACGGTTGCGGTGGTGGAATATGCACCATTTTATAATTGCAACCAGTTGAAAAAAATCTACCTACATGCACCTACGCCTTATCAGTTTACGAATAAATATGTTTTTACGGAAGAAAATCTAAAAGACGTTACATTGGTTGTACCAAAAGGGAAATTGGAAGAGTATCGCAGCCATCCGGCTTGGAAGGAGGTTAAAAAATTTGAAGAGAAAGAGTATTTCTTTCAAGTAATAATAGCACCAACCGAACATGGTGAAATCACCTTGTGGAATGGCGATAAACAAGTTGTTAGCGGAGAAAAACTACCTCAAGGAACGATTTTGAATTTAAAACTTCATCCCGATAGAGATTATTATCCTAAATCTTTCAAGTATAATTATACGTATGAGGTTTTCAGTATTCCGACTGAAATAGAGGTCAATATGGATATGGTGATTTCAGTTTTGTTTGAAAAAATGGGGATAGTGTTTGAAGAAGAAAATTTAGCAAAAAAATAAATTATAAAACATAAAAATACAATGAAGAATCTACAGACATTTATTAAATCTACATTTATTCTACTTGTCCTAAGTCTAACGTTGACGTCATCGGGCAAGGTAAACAAAAAAAGAAACGCGAAGGCTGTACAGCAAGAGTCGGTTGTTAGCTATTTTAGCGATGTGTTAAATGAAAAACAGGTAGCTTTCACTGAAAGTGAGGAGTTCGGTATTGAAGCCATTCAAGAGAAAACTCAACTTGTTTGGGATGCTTGGAAAACAGCCAATGCTAATCACAGTGAACAAAAACTTATCTCAATTGAAAGCTTAAAAAACGGTAAATCTGGTAGTTGGAATTTACCAGAAGAGTTGGAGCCAAACGCCATTATGCCTTACTACTGGGGCAGCAAAGGTACAAAACCGGCAGCAGGATATCCGCTTTTCCTTTATATGCATGGTTCCGGCGATAAGTACGGTGAGTGGAACACCGGACTTAATATTTGTAACGGGTTTAACGATGCGCCGTCTCTCTACTTTATTCCACAAATACCAAACACAGGCAGTTATTATCGCTGGTATCAAAAAGCTAAACAGTATGCTTGGGAAAAACTGTTGCGCTTAGCATTTGTAAGTGGAAATGTGGATGCCAATAGAGTTTATTTCTTTGGAATTTCTGAAGGTGGTTACGGCAGTCAGCGTTTGGCATCGTATTATGCAGACTATTTGGCTGGAGCAGGTCCGATGGCCGGTGGCGAACCGCTAAAAAATGCACCTGCGGAAAACTGCAGACATATTGCATTTTCGCTCTTAACGGGAGCTGAAGACAATATGTTTCACCGGAATACATTGACTCAATATACAAAAGATGAATTTAAGCGTTTGCAAACTATCTATCCCAAAGATTTTACACATCGTATAGAGCTAATCCCAAATGCTGGACACGGTATAGATTATACTCGCACTACCCCTTGGTTGAAACAGTACACTCGAAATCCACATCCAAAATCCTTTAATTGGGAAAATTACGAAATGGACGGCTGGTATCGAAAAGGCTTTTACAATCTGGCTGTGGTGGAGCGTTCCAATCCGAATCAAGCTTTTAGAACTTACTATCAAGTAGATATTGAAGATAATCAAGTGGATATAAAAGTGGAATTGCTGACGTATAAAACTACTGAAATCGACCCAACTTGGCAAGTTCATATGAAGTTTGAGAGAACTTATTACAATGCACCTAAAGGGAAATTTATAGTATATTTAAACAGTAGTTTGGTGAATTTAGAAAAAGAGGTAACACTGAATGTAAATGGAAAGCAAGCTTTTAAAGGTGTGTTAAAACCCGATTTGAAGCACTTGGTAAATAGTTGTGCTACTTTCTTCGACCCAGAACGTTTGTATCCGGCAGCAATTGAAGTGGATTTACAGAATCTGGGTAATACCTCAGTAACCCAAACAAGCGAAAACAAGTTAAACTTAACGGTAAATAAGAATAGCGTTGGTTTTACACTTGCTGATGATGAGTTGGTGCAGATATTCGATGTGAGCGGAAAGTTGGTTTTTCAAAAGTACTTATCAGTAGGTACTCACACGGTAGTTCTAAATCACGGAGTATATATTCTTCGTGTAGGTGATAAGGCGGAAAAGTTTGTTATAGGGACAGCCTCCCGATAAATTCGGGATCAACCGCCTGAAAAAATAGCCGATTAGAAAATCGGCTGATTTGGGATATTTGTTAAAATTTTCAGAGCAAGGGTGATAAAAATTTCACTCTTGCTTTTTTAAATTTTTCGTTGATAGGATTATTTTTTTACCAATTTCAAAAAATTACTTATTCCGTTATTGCTTACTGATACAATATAGATACCGGACGTCATTTTTTCTGTGTTTATTTTATAAGTTTCGCCACTTGCAAGATTGCCAACCGAATAAATTAATTTGCCATCAATGCTTATAATCTTAACGCTTTCTATATCAACATCTGTTTGTATATTTAATAGATTGTCAAAAGGATTAGGATAGGCGCTCAACGAAAAATGCATCGGGTCGTTAATTCCGGATGTAGCTTTGTGGGGAGCAAAACTTAAAGCTGTGATATAGTAAAAACCGCGCGAATTATTATTGTTAGGTCCCGGACCAATTTCCAATTCAATTTCTCCGTTTTCATTGGGAGCTATTCCAATCGCTTTTACCAGCTTGTCGGTATTATTGCTTGCATCCAAATAAAGTGTTGTATCAGCCGGATTTGCTCCCGAAAACTGATAGTAGGTTTCTAAATTTTCTGTAGAGCTCATTCTGCTTGCAAAAATAGAAAAATCATACTTCTCGTTTTTATCTAATGAGGAAAATTTAATGCCAGCAACCGGAGTAGTAATTCCTCCGAATGAGGTTTTATTGCCAAAAAACGACTTTTTTGTAACATCGGTAGGCATATTCAGTTCTGTTGTTGTAGAGGTAGCCCCGCTTGAATTTATTCCGGTAAATCTTTTAGTTACTATCACATCTACATCTGTTTTGTCGCCGTAAATATCTCTCAGGTCATTTAGTTTAGCATCCACAGCATAATTTTCTAATGTATTCCAAGGTCCTTCTACGGTTGAACTTCCAAAACTTAAATTAATCCGATTGCTGAATGGAACTTTTTCCGTGTCGTCCTTCAAATGAGCTAAAGAAGTAACTTCTTTTGGATTTATTACTGCATAATGAGCTGCTTGTTGTGCTACTTTTGCTTGAAAAGAAGTAATTGTAAATGGTCTGTATTTGGTTTCAGTTACAGGTTTATTAAACAGTTTTTCATACCAAGCACAAGCTGCTGTATATCTTCCGTAAGTCAATTCCAAGTGATAACCATCTCTACAAAAATTATCTCCTATAATGCTTGATCTGCCGTTTTGTATGGCTGTTCCGGCTGGAATAACAATTTCAATGCCGACAGCTTCGGCTGCTCTGTGAGATGCATCTACAATCGCGTTGTACATTGTCATCTGATTTCCTCCGTAGTAATTTGTAAAGTTGGAATTGCTAAAGCTTTGTGCATAAGCCCAAGTGGAGTGAAAAACAAACTGT
The DNA here is from genome assembly GCA_012837935.1 of Bacteroidales bacterium. Lineage (GTDB taxonomy): Bacteria > Bacteroidota > Bacteroidia > Bacteroidales > Paludibacteraceae > UPXZ01. The sequence continues at coordinate 3,591 of DUQG01000003.1, read as the reverse complement.
ACATTTGGATTGGTAGTACGAGCTTTGACATAAGCTATTAAATCACTTAAATGAGGGAAGTAAGTCTCATACTTACCAGAAAATTGGCTCGCTTGCTGGAAAGAAATATAATCCCAATCTTCTTCTTTTACAGCTTTCTCAATGGAATAATTCGCCAGAACTGTTCGAGTACCGTTCACAATTTTTCTATAAGAGTAAGAAGTTGAATTGTTTTTGGCGTTGGTAGCGTGTGTTTCTAAGGTAGCACCACCAATGTACATATTGGCAATAATGATTGTGTCGCCGCCTGCTAATGCCAGTTCATACAGGTTGGCTTCTACTGCATCATCTGAAAAACTATTTCCTATAGCCAACAGCTTTACTTGTTTTGCGTTAAGGGAAAAACAAGTGATGAGTACTAATAAGAGGCTTAATAAGTGTTTTTTGTACATTGTATTCAGTTTTTGATGAGGTTGTTAAGTTATCAATTTATTTTGTCAGCATATATAGAGAATTACGTTATTACATTCTTTGCCCAAAATCAATTCTTGTAAAACAAGCGAACAAGTTCGAGTGGACACAGCTTTTAAACAGTGGATTGGTAATTTACAAAGTATGAGGCTTTAGCCAAATTTATTTAGGTTTGGGCTAAAGCCCATTTAATGCCTTCAAATTATCCACGCCATAAATGGCATGGCAATTTATTATGACGTAAGGTAAAACATTCGACACTTACCTTACTTTTTTACAAATGTAGAAGTATAGAATGTGTTCCTATCCGATTCTATTTTAACAATATAAGTCCCTTTTACCAAATCGTTAACTGGTATTTTATTTGTGTCAGCCATATTTAAATGTTTTATTCTTTTTCCTATTAACGAGTAAATTGATGCAGATTTTACTGTCTCATTATTTTTCAGATTAAAATAAAGCTCATTTGAAGCAGGATTAGGAAAAATGGAAAAAATACGGTTTGAATTTATATGTTCAACTTCAGTGCTTGACTTTGGATAAATTTTGAATAGTCGAACATCTCTTCTAGGCAAGTTTTCTGTCCAAGAATCAATTTGTTCGTAGAAAGTATCTGTCCATAATTCATGAACAGTATATCGCTTGTTTTTAGTTAGTCCAATTCTACTGAAATCAACAGAGGTCGATTTTGCATAGAAGGAATAATTGAACAAAGCTACATAGGTTGTATCTGCAAATGTAGTAATAAACATGTCGGTAGCTGCATCTCCTTCTGCTGATTCTACCGGACGGAAAGCTTTGCAATTGTGTACAATTCTATTTATTTCAGGTTTAGTTAATAGTTCGGGTGCTCTCAACTTAGGAACTTGTGGACCCGTTTCGCTATAATCATCGCCAATAATAAAGATACCTGTGATAACCGAAGAGGTTATTCTTGCTCTGTTTTCCCCAATGGTTACACCATTCAACACCACATTATCCGCATCGTTGTAATTATATACATGATCAAGCCACCAACCATAAGTTAAGGAATTTAATGTGTATTCCGTACTCATGTTCCCGGTCATAGCGGCATAAGCATCACAAGCTATTCTGCGTCCGTGTGCGTAATTGGACGGGAAAAGAGGTGCAATTGAAAAATTCAGGTACATTGAGTTGTCCAAATAATCTACAATGTGCTTCAAACCTTGATTGTAAGCTTGTATTCCGGTATATACCGTGTCGTCATAGTGCTTATCGGCTTCTAAAGAACCATGCGTTAAAAAGTCTAATTTAAGATATTCAAATCCGGCTAATTTGAATTGATAGAGATAAGTTTCAGCTCTTTTTTTGCTGGCAGGATGAGTCGGGTCAATGGCGTATGCATCAATATTGGTTGTTTTAATCGGTTGTCCATTTGCATACAAGTAGATATCTCTATAAAAAACATTACTTGAGCCTTCAACCAGCTTATCCGGATTTTTGCCCCAATCCACAAAAGGACTCCAGTATATTCCGCCTTTCTGTCCACGAGCTTTGCAAAATTTGACAAACTTTATTCTGTCTGAAAGCGTCAGTCTGTCCCAATAAGAATCCAATCCAATGTAAACAACGCCGTCTGTATCACAAAAATTATTGTTTTGTAAGTTTTTATGAATATAATCAGCTACTTGTGTTGAGTTTGTATATGAAACGTTCGTTTGAAGTGCCCCCCAACTATTCCAGCCGAAAGGTTTCGGCTTATTCCAAGGTAGCTTAGGTGCCACTATGGCATTTGCATCCCCATAAGTTTCCATTCCTACACGCCAATCATCAAAGTAACCAACAAATATTTTTGGCGATTTAATTATTTTTCCTTTTACTTTTCCATGAGAAAGCACATCTCTAGTTTCTTCTGACGTAATACCGCCATATACTTCCATCGATTTTACAGAATTGAGCGTATTTGTAGATATTACGATACCGGTTTTCCATAAATCGTGTTCTATAGAACCAAGCACTAACCCTTCTCTCGATTTGGCGTTAAACATTAAGCCAACCTCATAACTTGTAGAGGATGTACCAAAGTTGACGCTTTTATAGCGAACCCATCTGTCATTGTCAAAAGGAACAAAAAGTGTTTTGTTGTTGAGAGTAGGTAAAAAACTAGTCGCTGTTGTAGTTTTAATCGGTGCAAGATAATTGGAAGATATATCTTGAGTTGATTCTATTGTAAAATCGGTTAAAATATAATCTTTGTTGTCATAAAGATAATAATGATGAAATACCTTAATCCCACTATTGTCTCTGGCTGAAATAGTAGCAACTTTTCCGCTACCAAAAGCATCGGAAATGTCGTTAATCTGAATTTGTCTGGCTAATAATTGCTCTTGATTTTTCGTAGTGTTGTTTACGGTAAAGGAACATTGATTGTCTGCAATTAATAGCGTGTTCTGATTGTATATGTTGGCTTTTCCATTTGTTTCATTAATAACCAAACGCCATTTTCCCACAGTAATTTCTGCTGCCGAAATGTATGTATTAGAATAAAACAAATTTATCAAGCAAATTAGCACGAAACAGATATTTTTATGTCTTTTCATTTTTTTGTAAAAGGTAACTTCATACGATTATTTTAATCATGTCGGTTTCATAAAGATTAATTATGGGAAAGTGAAGCACTTTCCCATAATTATTAACTAGAGATTCATTAATTTATTATCACTTTTTCAACCCGAGTTCTTTTACCATCATTGAGTTTTACTAAGTAAACTCCCTTGTAGTGTATTGGAACATAAGTGGTTGAGTTTGCATTAACAGTATTTGAATTAATCAATCTTCCATCAACGGCAAAGATATCAAACGACAAATTATTGTCCAAATTGTTCTCTATTAAAACTGTGTTGTTTACAGCTTTAACTTTAACAACATCCAATATTTGGTCTTGCAAGCCTGTTGGGTCATAGATTAATTTCAAAGTTGCGAAAGCGCTTGAAGCATAAGCCTGATCGATTGCAGCAACTCCAACGGTGTAATTTCCTTTCGGAAGATTAAGTTTTACACTATTAGTTTGAATAAATGACTTAAGACCATTTACTTTTAATCTTCCGGTAGTAATATCTGCAGGTACGAGACAATATACAGAATTATCTTCATACTTAATATACAGATTATATCGGATTG
>DUQG01000004.1 GCA_012837935.1 Bacteroidales bacterium | reverse complement strand
ACACCAAAGCCCTCCTGCCATTCGTCGTATGGGGGTTTCTCAATCTCTAAAACCTTTGGTACAAGCGTATCCAAACCCTCTGTATTGCTTGCAGGAACACCTTGCGCAATCAAATTAGCTGCTAAATCGTTTGTAAAACCTTGCGCAACTTCCAGCTCGTCTTTCATCTGTTGTTCTAACTGTGTCATACTTTCGGTGTTAAAGTTATACCGTAATTTATTCGTCTAATTCTGTCCAAGAAGTCCAAAATAATAGGCGCTTCACTCGCCCTCCCACTTTCTGGCATACTGAATGTTCCGGAGGATGAACCAAATTCTGAATAGTCAGCACGGGCAAAGTCAGCAGCCATATCAACAAGCTCCGTATTTTCATCGCTAATAACTTCCCAATCACTCACCCGTTGGTATGTTACGCCATTGATAGTGAACGTTTGCATATCCGACAACCAACGCAGCGTGTTCGCTTGATATTGCGAAAGCTCTAAAAAAGTGAAGCGGTCAAATACATTGCTTTCCGTTGAAAGTGTAATTTTACGACCAAAACTATTTTCATATTCGATTTTGTCTGCAAAATAAGTCTTTGACTTCCAGCGGCTGCAATTTAGAACCATTGCAAAAGGGTTTTCACCCATTATTCCATATTGAGAAGTGCTATTTTTACCCGTAACAAAGGCTATTTCATCAGAAGTTGATTTGACCACTTCGCAATACTCTGAAAATGCAATAAAACGTGCACCGATTTTTATTTTATTAGCCTGCAAGCGAAACACCCCATTACCTAAATCGGTATCCATCTCGAAATCGAAAAGGTAAATGTTATCACTATTTGGCACCAAATTTCCTTCAACCGTTTTGCGACCAAGACTACCAAAATAAGTAAGTAGCGGAGTGGACTGCGGCTCAGAAGCGAATTTAAAAGCAAAAGTTTGAACGCTACCGACAAGAATTTTGTTTACGACACGTTGTTTGTCGTAGTTATATAACCACCTTTCGCCCACCCTTTCACGGTCGGATGAAAAATCTATACCATTATATGCACAATTTTGTACCATTTTGCAAATTTAATAAAAATTTATTTATAAACAAGGGCTTTACATTTTATTTCTGAAAGTTTATCAGTCGTTTCCGATGAATAAACAAATAAATCTACCGTTTCGCCGTTAAAATCAACTATTTGTGCCATATGTTCGCTAAAATCAGCCTCTCCAAGCAACGCTGTAAACTCGTAAACGATAGGTCGAAGTCGTTTATTATTGAAAAAGTCAGGGTCTCCTACGAGATTGTAATAAATAGCGCTCTCAGAGGAACTTAACCCATCATCATCGTAGGCAGCTAAAAAGGTGGCATCCTCCAAATCATCAAGCTCACCAGTTGCAAAGAATAGGGCTAATATTGCCTTGTGATTATCCGCCATTTCAGCTGGAGTTTGGTAGTCCGGATAGTCACCTATTCTGTTAGGCACAAAATAGAAATTATCATTAGACGTTTGACCGTTACCGGTTGTGGCATCGTTTATTCTATTGATTATTTTTTCAACATCTGCCGATAATTTGGTACATACAAGCTCCATATTTTCGCCAATACTATCAACATATTCATCATTATAATTAAACCTTTTATAGCTCAATTTTGTTTGATAAGGTTCGTAATGAACTATATTTTTAGTTGCATATTTTTCCACCCCAATAGTACACGAGTTATAAATTGTTTCGAAATTGCTAATTACCAAATCTTTATAGTTTTCAATGATAATCCTGTTATTTGCTTCAATTCTATCAAAATAGGTATTTACTTTTTCAATTTTAGTTTCCGTACTTCCAAAATTAAACACTAAACCCAACATAGTTGACGTTTCACGTATAAAATCTTTCGGGACAACGGACAGGTAACCGGTATTTGTTACAACCTCTTTATCGGAGGTTATAAAGGCATCTGCCGGCGCATCAATGTAATTTATATTGCCCAACAAATTGGCGTAAACTTCATTTAAAGCGATGCTGTTAAGTGGTCTTTTTGAGTATTTTATAGCGGTTTTTTTCTTGATGGTGATATCAATTTTACTCTTTTCCATTTGCGCCCAAGCACCCTGCGCAAGGTATCTTACTATAACATTGGCCCTTATCTCAGCGTTTTTTGCCAAAGTTATAAAAATATCTTTCTTAATTTTAAAAGTGATTGTCTGGCTATTCTCTTCTACCCATTTTGTGCTGGTATAAACGCCGGATATTTCAAACGTAACTTCGCCTTGTGGCTCGGCATATACAGGCGTGTAAACACTTACTGTTATCAAGCCATCGGCTATCACGTTAATGTAAGAGCCTCCCTCTGTTAATGACTTGTAAATTACCATGCTATTCTCACCATCGCCATCAGATAACGACAAATCGTCATCATAAATAACACTCCCCCACTTGCTTTCTTTAAAACGTATAACCGATGAACCCAAAATTAAATCGGGTTGATTAATACTATTTAAGTTCACGTTGTTCATTTTTGGGTAATCGCCCTCTACATCTTTATAGGTATTTAAGGGTATATTTTTAATAGTTGATTTCGTATTAAAATAATCATTTGCGGCACTTACTACATCAACCGAAAATTCGGTATAGTCTTTTGT
>DUQG01000080.1 GCA_012837935.1 Bacteroidales bacterium | reverse complement strand
GACAAAACACCATTAAAAGAACTGCTAAATCCTGACGAAGAGATTCAATTCAAGCAAAATCAAAATTTCAAAGAACAATTATTATTTTAGTTAAAATCATTAACAAATTAGTGCATCAGCAGTATTTTATAATTAGAAGTTAAAGAACAAGCCAGCTTTCAGTCCGTTATTTTTGTAGTTGATAGCATCTGATTTGTGCATATCAAGTAAACCAAAGTCATAGCCGAATTTTACGCCCATGTTGTTGTACTGAAGTCCTGCACCTAAACCAAGTTGTAGGTTAAAGCGTGAGCGGTCTTTATCTTGCTCATACAAGTTAGTAGTTGCACTGTTATCGCCAATAGCAACTTTAAAGTTGTCAGCCAAACCTATGTTAAAGTTTGGTCCTGCAAAACCAAAAACACTTAAACCACTAGTAAGTGGGAAAGTAGCTGCAACTCTTACCGGAATGTCAAAAGAATGATTCGTGAGAGTAGTTTTCGGTGCTATTTCACTTGTAACAAAGTTATAAAGTAAACCATACTGTAAACTAATAGGGCCTTGAATAGTCATGTTATAAGTAGGACCTACGTGGAAACCGTTCATTCCTTCTGCATTTTTGTCATTTGATTTTGTCATGCTGTATCCAGCTTGAAGACCAACTTGTGCAGTTGCAAAACTAATTGATAAAACAGCAGCTAAAGCTACTAATGTAATTTTTTTAATTGATTTCATTTTTTTCTAATTTAATTAATAATTTATTGTTTTTGTAAAAAAAATAACGCAATTTAACTTACAAACTTTGTGCCAAAGCGAAACTTTAAGGCGCTAAACTAAGCTTTATAATTTGTTTAGTTGACTGATTATATGGGTATTTAAAATAATAACACCTGATAATGGGTTAATTATCAGGTATTATAGTGAGTTTTTTTGTGGAGCTGGAGGGAGTCGAACCCTCGTCCAAACAAGGAAACAATATGCTTTCTACATGTTTATCTTTGTTTCAGTTTTCGAGTAGTAGCAAGACCAAAGCTACCAACCACTACCTTATCTTCTAAAATTTCATCCTGAATGCGAAGCCAAGCAGGACTATCTTCGATTTAGCTGCACCTCTTTATCCTTTGCCTCGAAGCCACGGCTCCGGAGAGATGTCTCGTCTCAGCACCTTGTGCCGGGATTAAGCTCGATCTACTATGATTCGATTAAGCAGCAAGAGCGTAGTTATTTTCGCCAGTTATTGTTGTTGAAATCCGGGATTTACGAGCCGGCATTCCGACGCTCGACATGCTTACATACCTTTTCTACTTGCTGTCAAAACCAAACAGCCCCGTTTTCTCGAGTTTTGAGAGTAGAGATTAGAGAGTGTAATGCAAATTCTATTCCAAACTTTTAATGATTGCGTAAAGCATTTTTGACAGTTCTTCTAGCTTAGCGTGAAAATAATCATATTTCTCTTGATTAATTTCGCCTGTAGCTAATAAGTAATCAAAAACGCCTACACACTCAAATGCACTGCCACGTGAAATAACCATAAAATTTCTTTTATCTTTATTGCTAAATCGAGAATTTCCTTCGGCAATGTTTAGCATTATGCTGAATGAAGCTCTTCTTAGTTGACTGTGAGTGTATCTATCAAAATTACCTTGACTCAAAAAGTGCTTAATTTCAACATTATATGCTTTGGCTTTTTGATAAACAACAAGTTTCTGAAAATCAAACATAATCGTAATTTTAAAAATAAACCATCACTTTACCACTCTTCACTCTTATCTCACTCTTCACTCTGATTTCACTCTCCACTCTGAATTCTCTACTCTGAATTCTCCACTCTCAAAACTGTTACTTCGCGTAGCTTACCGCTCTTGTTTCTCTGATAACGGTAATTTTTACTTGTCCCGGATAGGTCATTTCATCCTGAATTTTTTTGGCGATGTCAAATGACAAAAGTTCAGTTTCCTTATCGTCCAATTTGTCGGCACCTACAATCACGCGTAACTCACGACCGGCTTGGATAGCGTAAGTTTTAATTACGCCCGGATAGGAAAGTGCCAAGTTTTCAAGGTCATTCAGACGCTTGATATAAGCTTCTACAATCTCACGACGAGCTCCCGGACGAGCACCTGAAATAGCATCACAAACTTGTACGATGGGTGCCAAAAGTGTTTCCATTTCCACTTCATCGTGGTGAGAACCGATGGCGTTGCAGATATCCGGTTTTTCTTTGTATTTCTCAGCCAAACGCATACCAAGTAGTGCGTGCGGTAGTTCCGGTTCATCATCAGGCACCTTTCCTATATCGTGTAGCAGTCCGGCACGTTTTGCACGTTTTGGATTAAGACCAAGCTCAGAAGCCATAGTGGCACAAAGATTGGCTACTTCACGTGAGTGCTGAAGCAGGTTTTGTCCGTAAGAAGAACGGTATTTCATTTTACCAACCAAACGTATAAGCTCCGGATGTAATCCATGAATTCCCAAGTCGATAGTTGTACGTTTTCCGGTCTCTACAATTTCGTCTTCCAGTTGTTTACGAACTTTATTTACTACCTCCTCAATACGTGCAGGGTGGATACGTCCGTCAATAACAAGTTGGTGAAGTGATAATCGAGCAACTTCACGTCTTACTGGGTCAAAGCCGGAAAGTACAATCGCTTTCGGTGTGTCATCTACGATAATTTCTACGCCTGTAGCAGCTTCCAATGCTCGGATATTTCTTCCTTCGCGTCCAATGATTCGTCCCTTTACCTCGTCAGAATCAATATGGAAAATCGTTACTGAGTTTTCAATGGCAGTTTCTGTGGCAACTCGCTGTATTGTGTTGATAACGATGCGTTTAGCTTCCTTGTTGGCTGTCATTTTAGCTTCGTCCATTATCTCGTTGATGTAGGATAGAGCATTTGTTTTAGCCTCTTCCTTGAGATTTTCTACCAATCTTTCTTTCGCTTGCTCGGCAGAAAGCCCTGAAATGGTTTCAAGCTGCTCTACAGCTTGTTTTGTCAGTGAGTCAATTTCTCTTTTTTTGTTTTCTACCAATACCAGTTGCTGGTCTAAATTGTCGCGAATTGCGTCTGTTTCGTTTAGTTTGCGTTGCAAATCGCCTTGACGCTGATTGAGCTGTAATTTACGTTGTTGTAGTTTTACTTCTGCCGCTTGAATTTTGGCATTGCGTTGCTGTACTTGCTGTTCGTGTTCAGCTTTTAGCGCTATAAAACGCTCTTTTGCCTCTATCTCTTTGTTCTTTTTTAGCAGTTCGGCTTCTGCCTCCATTTCCCTTTTAGCTTTTTTATTGAAAACTCCGAGCATAAGGTATGCGCCGAGAAATCCTAAGCCGAGGGCAATAACTGCTACTATTAATGTAGTTGTCATATAATTTTAGTTGGTTTTTATGGTGTATTTAAAAATAAAAATCGCATTCAATTGCAGTCTATTTCAGATCTTTCTGAAAAAGTCAAACAATCCAATGCGGTAAATAATAAATGGTAAAGTGAAAAATCCTTCCGGTTACACCAAAAGCTCTTTCAACTCCTTGTTAAGTTCTTCAATTTTTTCAGCCAATGGGTTGATGTCCTGATTCTTATTTTGTTTTGCCAAGACTACAGCCACTTGAAATGCCACCAAAGTTAAGATTTCTTCCATGCTCCGTTGACTGAATTGCGTTCTGTACTGTTCCAAGTACTTATTTACAATTTTTTCAGCATTTCGATAAATCTCTTCATCTTCACGGCGAATTTTTAATGGCATTCTCACGCCATTCAGCAGAATATTTATAGTAAACACATCGCTATTCTTCATTCGTGTAAGATGTTTTATTTCAAAATATAAGCTTTTCTACAATGCAATTTTACATTCACTTTGCTTATGTGAAAAATTCATTATATAGCTGTAAAACAGCCTATTCATTTAGAAGTGCTAAACATTTATCTATTTCCCGCACTAAGTTGTTTAAGTGCTTTTTGGAATACTCGCGGCTTTCTGCGGAGCCGCCTAATCCGCTTGCAGTCTCTAAAAGAGTGCATTCTTTACGCAAATCCAAAATTTCCTTGTGAGCTTGCATTAGTTCCTCTTGCTTACGCGCGGCTTCTGCTTTTATGGTTTTGTTTTCCTCTAAAAGCGCATTTCGCTCTGCAATAAGTTTTTTGACGTTTGCCTCAAACTCCATGATTAGATTTTTGTAACGATTTTCCATTCTTTTTCAAAAAAATCTTTACAAAAATAAGGTTTTGATTTGAATAAAAAAACTATTTAAGCAATTTTATTCAAATAAACTATCAATTTATTCAATTTCTGCTATAAGTTCCTCCGATTTCTTCAGTGCTTCATGGATGTTGGAACAGATATTTTCTCTTCCAATTAAATCCGGAATGCTTGTTTTGTCAAGCACGGCTCTTACAGAATCATTCACCCCGGATAGGATAATTTTCGTACCGTCTTTGTGCGACATGACAATAAGATTTCGAAGGTTATTGGCGCCTGTAGTATCCATAAATGGCACTTTGCGCATTCGAATAATTCGCACTTTCGGTGAGCCGCCTACTTGCTTAATAGTTTCTTCAAATTTATTGGCAACACCGAAGAAGAAAGGACCTTCAATTTCATAAACAGATACACCTTTCGGAATTTGAATGGTTTCTGTATCTGAAACGAAATCACCATCGATAGAGGTTTCTAGCTCGCTCTTAAATACAGATACGGTGGAAACGGCAGAAACACGTCTGATAAATAGTACAACTGCCAGCAACAATCCGATTTGGATAGCAATTGTCAAGTCGAAAATAACGGTCAGTAAGAAAGTGGTAACAAGTACCGCAGCATCTGAACGATTGTTTTTCAGCAAAGAACGGAATGTACGCCACTCACTCATATTGTAAGCTACAATTACCAAAACACCTGCTAGGCAAGCCATAGGAATATGTTTGGTTAAATCACCCAAAAACAGTAGGATAAGCAGTAAAACAACCGCGTGAATAATTCCGGCAATCGGCGTGCGTCCACCGTTGTTAATGTTGGTCATGGTACGTGCAATGGCACCTGTAGCAGGAATACCACCAAAAAGCGGCGTAACGATATTGGCGACACCTTGAGCAATTAACTCTGTATTGGAATTGTGCTTGCTGCCGATAACCCCGTCAGCTACCGTAGCAGAAAGTAAAGACTCAATAGCGCCAAGCATGGCAATAGAAAACGCTACGGGTAACAGCGTTCGAACCGCTTCAAAGTCAATATTATAAGTTGTCATTTCCGGAAGTGCGGCATTGATGGTAAACCTATCACCGATGGTCTCTATACCCTGAATGCCAAAGTTGTTTTTCATAATGTAAACTACCACTGTCATTACGATAATAGCAATTAGCGAGCCCGGAATTTTTTTTGAAAATTTGGGTGTAATGGCAATAACAACAATAGAAGCAACACCAATAAGTGTCGCCCACCAATTGATAGAGCCGATATTTTGAGCGTAAGCTACCCATTTGTGAAGAAAGTCGGCAGGAACTTTGGCTATTTCTAATCCGAATAGGTCTTTTATTTGCGTAGCAAAAATAGTCATTGCAATACCGCTTGTAAAACCTACTACTACCGGATAGGGAATAAACTTAATAACTGCACCCAGTTTCAAAAGTCCCATGGCAAGAAGCATAACCCCCGCGATTATCGTAGCAATGGCAAGTCCGGTAATACCGTACTGCTGCACAACGCCATAAACTATAATAATAAATGCACCGGTAGGACCACCGATTTGCACTTTGCTACCACCCAAAAATGAGATAATAAATCCGGCAATGATGGCGGTGTAGATACCTTTTTCAGGTGTAACCCCCGAAGTGATACCAAAGGCAATAGCAAGCGGAAGCGCCACTATCCCGACAATAATTCCCGCCATCAAATCGGCATAGAACTTCTCTTTGTTGTAATTTTTAAGAGAATGGATGATTTGTGGTTCAAAAACTTTTTTCATTTGTAAAAAATTTTAGATAAAAAGAAGTAAATTGTTAACTTTGCAAAGCTCTTTTAAGTAAAAAAAGCTTACAAAACTGTAAACTTCTTATTTCGAGTGCAAAGGTAATCATTTTTGTTTTTTTTATGAAATAATACCTAGCTCTCAAATATACATAAAAAAATAAAACTTTTCAAACATGTGTAAATCAAGTGTTTATAATTATTCTCGTCGATTAACAAAAGAAATTCGAATTGGTGATTTGACTATGGGTGGCAGTGCCCCGATTCGGCTTCAATCCATGGCAAATACAAACACGAATGACGTAGAAGGCTCGGCGGCTCAGTTTGTTCGTATAGTTGAGGCAGGTGCTGATTTAGTGCGACTAACCACGCAAGGTCAAAAAGAGGTGGATAGTTTGAAAATGATTCGTGACAAAGTGCATGGCGAAGGATCTGTGGTGCCTTTTGTGGCGGATGTACACTTTAATGCCAATGTGGCGGATTATGCAGCTCAATTTTTGGAAAAAGTGAGAATAAATCCCGGAAACTACGTGAGCAGCATAAAAACGCAAAAGCCTAACGAGTATTCGGATGAGGAATATCAGCAAGAGTTTTTGAAAATAAAATCTCGTTTTGTGGATTTTCTAAATGTGTGTAAAAAACATAATACAGCTATCAGAATTGGAGTAAATCACGGTTCCCTAAGCGAACGGATGTTGCTAAAATGGGGAAATACGGCTGAAGGGATGGTGGAGTCGTGTATGGAGTTTCTAAGGATTTGCAGGGAGGAGGATTTTGACAATGTGGTTATCTCAATGAAAGCGTCTAACACCGTGATGATGATACAGTCGGTGCGACTTCTTGTGGAACAGATGGACAAAGAAGGATTTGATTTTCCGATTCACTTAGGCGTAACCGAAGCGGGTGATGGTGAAGATGGACGAATTAAATCGGCGATTGGGATTGGTGGATTATTGGCAGAAGGAATTGGCGATACAATTCGAGTTTCATTGAGCGAAGCACCTGAAGCGGAAATTCCTGTAGCAAAATTGCTTCGAGATTATATAGCGGCACGAGCTGAAAACAAGACCCAAATTGCACCAAAAACATCGAAAAAGCTTGAAGTCAAACCATTTACAAGACGAAAAACGTATCGGATTAAAAATATTGGTGACGATAGCTTGCCTGTGGTAATTTCAAAACCTTGTAAGCACAATACGCTAAAACCCGATTATATATTGGAAGGAAGTTATATCGTAGATGGAACAGGTAAAAAGTACCATATTTACACATTGGATGATTTTCCTCAAAAATTAGATGATGACCTAACTTTCTTAAAAGTAACTTACAAAGAATTATCAGAAAGTACGTTAGAGATTTTCAAAGAAAACCAAAATTTAATTTTGTTGCTGGAACATGGTAGTGAAAATCCTGTTGGCGAGTGCCGTGCTTTTGTTCACACACTGATGGCAGAGGGAATAAATACGCCTGTAATTGTCGTTGGAAAGTATAATGAAAATGATTTGGAAGCGCTGCAAATTAAAGCTGCGGCTGATTTAGGTATAATTTTTGTTGATGGATTAGCCGATGGTATTCTTTTACAAAATGAAGGCATAATTTCTGACGAAGATATTTTATCCATTTCTTTCGGAATATTGCAAGCCTCGCGCGTAAGAGTAAGTAAAACGGAATTTATCTCTTGTCCCGGATGTGGAAGGACACATTTTGACTTGCAAACAGTTATTGCACGAGTGAAAGCGAAAACTTCGCATTTGACCGGATTGAAAATAGGAATTATGGGGTGTATAGTAAACGGTCCCGGTGAAATGGCGGATGCTGATTATGGGTATGTAGGTGGTGGAAGAGGCACCATTATGCTATACAAAAAACAAGAATGTATAGAAAAAGGAGTGCCGGAAGAGGAGGCGGTGGATAGATTGATTGAACTTATCAAACGAAATGGTGACTGGATAGAGCCTGAGTGTTAAGTAGAAAGTTTATAAAGTGGGGAGTTGTAGCCACAGTTTGCTGTACTTCCGATAAATAATAACATCAAATTAGAAATCAATAACAGATATTTATAAAACAGATTATTAAAATTAAAAAAACAAACAAAAATGAGAAAAGTATTTTTAGCATTTGCGTTATTAATGACAGCTACAATGGTAGCTGAGGCACAAACAAACGATAGAGCAATTGGTATTCGATTGGGAAATGGAGCAGAATTATCTTATCAGCATCCTTTCTCAGGAAACACTCGTTTAGAAGCAGACTTAGGTCTTTATGGTTTAGGCGAGCGCAATGCTTTTATCGCATCAGGTATCTATCAGTGGTTGTGGAATATTGATGGCGGACTTGATTGGTATGCCGGATTAGGGGCTCAGTTAGGTACACGTTGGTATAAAAATGAAGTCGAAACGTGGGAGTCGGGATTTGGTTTGGCAATAGCCGGTCAAATAGGTCTTGCGTATAACTTCCCAATTCCACTTCAATTGTCACTTGACTATCGTCCCGCACTTTACTTTCTTCCGGAAGTGGGTGGATCTTATGATTACGTAGCATTAGGTATTCGTTATAGATTTTAAGTGAACAAGGAAAAATACAAAAAACGAGAAACCAATTGGTTTCTCGTTTTTTGTATCTATAGATTTTTAATTTAGAACGACTGCATATCCACCAATTTTTTATAATAGCCGTTCAATGCAATCAGTTCGTCATGTTTGCCACGTTCTACAATTTCGCCTTCATGCATTACACAGATAAGGTCGGCTCGTTTGATGGTAGAAAGTCGGTGTGCAATGACAACTGTAGTGCGGTTTTTCATCAGATTATCCAACGCTTCCTGTACCATGTATTCCGATTCGGTATCCAAAGCCGAAGTAGCTTCATCCAAAATTAAAATCGGTGGGTTTTTAAGAACAGCACGTGCAATGCTTAATCGCTGACGCTGACCGCCTGAAAGTTTGCTGCCACGGTCACCAATGGTAGATTGATAGCCATTTTCTGTAGCTGTGATAAATTCGTGTGCGTTAGCGATTTTGGCAGCTTGCTCTACCATTTCTTGTGTGGCATTTTCTACACCAAAAGCAATATTATTAAAGAATGTATCGTTGAATAGTATCGCTTCCTGATTTACATTTCCCATCAATGCCCGTAAATCGTGGCGAGTAAATGCCTTAATGTTGGTGTCGTTTATGCAGATTTCACCTTCCACGGGGTCGTAAAAACGAGGCAGCAAATCAACCAAAGTCGATTTCCCGGAACCGGATTGACCTACCAATGCCACAGTTTGCCCGATAGGAATAGTCAGATTGATATTTCGCAGCACCCAATCTGTTTCGTATTTGAAACTAACGTTTTTATACTCAATTTTTTCAATTTTATCAGGAATTGAAAGTGGGTTTTTCGGGTCGTCGATATTGTTTTCTTCTGCTAAAATTCTGTCAATCCTATCCATGGATGCCATCCCTTTTTGGATGCTGTATGAGGCACGGGAAAGCTCTTTGGCGGGAGGTACAATCAGGTAGAAAACAACCAAATAGTAGATAAATTCGGCTGCTTCGATGCTGCTGTTGTCGCTTAAAATCAGATAACCACCAAACCAAAGCAAAATGGCAATTACGATAGTTCCGAAGAGTTCGCTAACGGGATGTGCCAGATTGTATCTTCTGAAAATTCGGTGGAAAGTTTTGCGAATTTTATTATTCAGTTCTGTAAATCGGTCTTCAAGTTTCTTTTCTGCATTAAACGCTTTTATTATGCGCAGTCCACCAAGTGTTTCTTCGATTTGCGAGAGCATTTCGCCGGTCTGTTCTTGTCCGAGCTTAGACTGACGATGAAGTGAGCGTCCAATAATCCCTATCAGCCAAACACTTATGGGAAGTAGGATGAAAACAAAAAGTGTCAACTTCCAACTGAGAATAAGCATCGCTGCAAAATAGATAGCAATCATAATCGGGTTTTTCAGCACCATATCCAGCGAACTGATAATCGATGCTTCGACTTCTATCACATCGTTTGTCATGCGTGACATAATGTCACCTTTGCGCTCGTCAGAGAAAAACCCGATGGGAAGTGAGATGATTTTTCGGTACATTTGATTGCGCAAATCACGCAATACGCCTGTACGAATGGGAATCACAAAAAAGGAAGCGAGGTAAGATGTTCCTGTTTTCAAAAAAGTCATTACGATAAGAAACAGCGCAATATAAATAAGTGCAGTGCTTGCACCTTGTTCCAAAATGGTGTTTTCAAGCCAAAAAGCCAGGTTGTTTTTTACTGCATCCAAAATGTTTTGTACGCCATCGTCCCACGTCCACGGCTGATAGACGGTGTTTGACTTTGTAACCCCAAAAAGAATGTTCAAAATGGGAATTAAGGCAGCAAATGAAAACAGACTGAACAAGGTGGACAGCAAGTTTGCCAGCAAGTTCAGGAAAACATACTTTTTATACGGTGGTATAAATCGTTTAATTAAAGTCAGAAAGTCAAACATATAACAGTGTTTTAGTTGACAAGAAAACGAGTTTTTATAGAATTATATTCCCGTGTAATTACGCGGTGTAATTCGTCTGAGTTCGTCTTTTACACTTTCGCTTACGTTTAGCGTTTTGATAAAGTCGTGAATGGTGCGTTCGTTGATGCCTTCGTTGGTACGAGTCAGTGCTTTAAGTGCTTCATAAGGTTCGGGGTATTTTTCGCGTCTCAAAATAGTTTGGATGCCTTCTGCCACTACAGCCCAACTGTTGTCTAATTCTTTGTAAACCGCCATTTCGTTCAGCAGAAGTTTTCCGATTCCTTTATGCAGACTTTGCGTAGCAATCATGGTGTGAGCAAATGGCATTCCTACATTTCTAAGTACCGTGCTGTCCGTAAGGTCACGTTGCAGGCGAGAAATAGGAAGTTTATTGCTCAAAAATCCTAAAATTGCATTGGCCATGCCGAGGTTTCCTTCCGCATTTTCAAAATCAATCGGATTTACTTTATGCGGCATTGCGGATGAACCTACTTCGCCCGCTTTGATTTTTTGCTTGAAATATTCCATTGAAACATACGACCAAATATCTCTGCTAAAATCAATCAAGATGGTGTTTATGCGACGCATAGCATCAAAAAGAGCCGCCAGATTGTCGTAGTTTGATATTTGAGTAGTCCAAGCTTCACGTCGCAGACCCAATTTTTCTCTTAAAAAATGATTCCCAAAAGCTTTCCAATCGATGGTAGGGTAAGCTACATTATGAGCATTGAAATTACCTGTAGCACCACCAAATTTTCCACTATGTGGCACCGCTTTCAATTGTTCAAGCTGCGTGTTCAGGCGATACACAAAAACCATTATTTCCTTACCCAATCGGGTAGGCGAGGCAGGTTGACCGTGTGTTTTGGCAAGCATAGAAACATCACGCCATTCGTCGGCTTTGTAGGTCAACTCTTTGATTAAAAGTTCCATTTCAGGAATGTAAACCTGTTCGAGTGCATCTTTTACGGAAATTGGCACGGCGGTGTTGTTAATGTCTTGCGATGTAAGTCCAAAATGGATGAACTCTTTGTACTCACTTAGTCCAAGTGCGTCAAATTTTTCTTTCAGAAAGTACTCAACAGCTTTCACATCGTGATTGGTAACTCGCTCGATGTCTTTGATTTTCTGAGCATCATTTTCTGTGAATTTGGTGTAAATTTCACGTAATTTTGGGAAAACAGTAGCTGATACGGTTTCCAACTGTGGCAATGGAAGTTCGCAGAGTGCGATGAAATATTCTACTTCCACCAATGTGCGGTAGTGGATTAATGCAAATTCAGAAAAATACTTTGAATAAACTTTGGTTTTCGAGTGGTAACGCCCATCAACAGGGGAAACTGCGTTAAGTGAAGTGAGTGCCATAATGGAAATATTTTCTTTGATTGAGTAAATAAAAATATTAAGTTACAAAGGTAATCATTTTTAAGAAAATCGAAAATTTATAGCGGCTGCTTGTGGTATTAGATTTAAATAATTAACTTTGTTTGCTGTAACAAAACGGAAAAATATGAAGTATGTAAAGATACATAAGGAGGGTAAATGGATAATTGCATTCACACTCTTATTGCTTTTTGTAATTAATGTAATTGTCTATTTGCAGTATCCAAAGTCCATTTTAGCTGCCAATGTGATTGTTTCGGCACTGCTTTTTATCTTTGTGATGTTCTTTTTCAGGAATCCGAGTCGCGTAGTGGAAATTGACGATCCGAGTCTTGTGGTAGCGCCGGCAGACGGAACTATCGTCGTGGTGGAACCTACCGAAGAACATGAGTATTTTGGCGATAAACGTATTCAAATTTCGATTTTTATGTCGGTTTTCAATGTGCATGCCAATTGGGTTCCGATAGGTGGAAAGGTGCTGATGGTTAAGCATCATAACGGGAATTACCGTGTGGCTTACTCGCCTAAAGCAAGTATTGACAACGAGCGTTCTACGATAGTAATAGAAACGCCGGGTAAATCGCAAATTTTGATGCGACAAATTGCAGGTGCAATAGCTCGAAGAATTGTAACTTATGCCAAAGCCGGTAAATCTTACCACTTAAATGAGCAAATTGGTTTTATTAAGTTTGGCTCGCGTGTTGATTTGTTTTTGCCGATGGATGCGGAAATTTTTGTTACTGTAGGCGAATCAACCACTGGAAACGAGACAATTATTGCTCGCTTGAATGAAGAAAGCTAATTTTTTCAGAAAAGAGAAATGAGAATAAGTGAAGCGCAAAAACTGGTAGATGAGTGGATTAAAACTTATGGTGTCCGCTATTTTAGTGAGTTGACCAATATGGCGATTTTGACCGAGGAAGTTGGGGAACTTGCGCGGATTATGGCGCGAAAGTACGGCGATCAATCTTTTAAAAAATCGGATGAAAATGTCAATTTGGCTGATGAAATGGCTGATGTGCTTTGGGTGTTGCTCTGTTTGGCTAATCAAACGGGCGTTGATTTGACTGAGGCATTGGAAGAAAATTTACGAAAAAAGACCGAAAGAGATAGTACGAGGCATTTGGAGAATGAGAAATTGAGACAATTTTGATTTTAAAAACAGTAGTAAACATAGGATTATTCGTACCTATTCTCGCGTTTTCGGAAACATAGAGAAAAATATCGAAGATATTTTTTTACTATGTTCTCGAAATCTAACAAAAAAGAAAAAATAGAGTAAAAATTAAACTATTGTTTTCTATGTTTTAAAGAGAAAAATAATTACTAAAAAATTAAAATAAAATGGCAACAAGATTTGAAGATTTATTCAAAACATACAACTGCGACGGCATAACAGACGAACAAGTGAAAAAGGCAGTTGAGAAGATTGTAAGTGAGAATTTTGAAGAAAATAACACCCCCGAAGTGTGGAAAAAATGTTTCAGTTTTATTGATTTAACATCGCTAAAAGAGACTGATACTGAAGAAGAAATCCGAACGATGGTAGAAAAAGTGAATGATTTTGATAACCATTTTCCGGAAGTGCCAAGTGTGGCGGCTGTTTGTGTGTTTCCTTCTATGGTAAGCACGGTAAAAGACACTTTGACAGAGCCAATTGGCATTGCATCGGTGGCAGCAGGATTTCCTGCATCGCAAACTTTCTTAGAAGTAAAAACGATTGAAACAAGCTTGTGCGTGTTGGATGGTGCTACTGAAATTGATGTGGTTATCTCTGTTGGGAAGTTTTTGGAAGGCAGAGTGGAAGATGTTTACGAGGAACTAACCGAAATCAAGGCAGCTTGTAAAGATGCACATTTGAAAGTAATTCTTGAAACAGGTGCACTGAAAACGGCAGCCAACATACGTAAGGCATCTTTCCTTGCGATGCAGGCAGGTGCTGATTTTATCAAAACTTCTACCGGAAAAATTCCTGCGGCTGCAACACCGGAAGCAACCTATATTATGTGTAGCGCTATCAAAGATTGGCACGAAAAAACCGGAATAAAAGTAGGCTACAAACCTGCCGGAGGTATTTCAAGTACGGATGATGCAGTAAAACATTATTCTATTGTGAAAGAAGTGTTAGGCGAAGAATGGTTGAATAACACTCTGTTCCGTATCGGTACAAGTAGTTTGGCGAATAAGTTGCTGACTTCTATTCAAGGGGAAAGTGTAAGTTATTTCTAAAGAAAGCTTATCCCATTTTTCTTTTTGGGAGGGGAGAAAAAATATAAATGTGCAAAGTGGAATTTCTGCTTTGCATATTTTTTTGTGGTTTCTAATCGTCGGCAGGATGCCGACGCACCCCAGTACGAATGAAATATTTGTGTTCAGACAGTTTTTACGAGGGTTTGGGAAAACCCTTGTCCCTGTTACAAACGAATAACTTCCGATACGTGTTTTTCAAAGTCGGTCAGGTGTGTAGCCATCAGGATGGTCATTTTCGGGTATTTACGGCGGATATGTTGGAAAATGTCGATGGCATTTTCGGTGCTGATGCCGGCTGTGGGTTCGTCCACCACGAGCAGTTGCGGTTTTTTCAATAAAGCTTGAGCGAGCAGCAGTTTTTTTCGCTGTCCGCCACTCAAAGTTTCCCCGTTTTCCCCAATCCAGGTATTTAAACCCTGAGGAAGGTTTTGTCGCCAATCGCTTAAATCCACATCGGCAAGCACTTCTTCGATTTCTGCATCATCGTAAGATTGGAAATTTTCTCGAAGTGTCCCTGTAAGCAAATAAGCTTTTTGCGTTACATAAATACATTCAGGTGCCGATAAATGCGGAATTTTGGTTTCGTTATTCCAGGTAATTGTGCCGCTTTTTCGGTATTCGGGATAAAAAAGACTATTCAAAAAAGTAGTTTTCCCCTTTCCTGTTTCGCCATAAAGCGCAATCCAATCGCCTTGCTTAATATCTAAATTAACGGCAGTGGTTTCTATGTTGGTTTCGGGGATTTTTGCACTTAAATTGGATATTTGAAGGCTGCTAAGCGAACTTTCAGGTTTTTGGAAGTCGGCTGTTTCTGTCTTATGTTCCAAAACTTCTTGAATATCGGTCATATGTTGCCGGACTGCCGAGCGTTCCGATTTTCCCGAAAAAAGTATCTCTGCCAATTCTGCCTGTGCCATTATTCCAAAGAAAATACCGATGGCGGTCTGTGCATTGATGCCGAAACGACTTGATTGCCAGATAATAAAAGTAGCTAAAAAGCTAAATCCAAGCCCGGCTGCCATTTGCAGATAGAAGGAATTGATTTGCAGTTTTTTTTCTGTTTTGTCAATTTCGGTCAGTCGGTGTTCGTGCTGCAAAATGGCTTTTTCTTCCAGTTTGTACTTTGAAATCTCAATTCTGCCCCTGAAACTTTGGATTAAGTCGTGGTTGTTCTCTTCGCGTTGCGATTTGAGTTGGTTGAATAGGATATAATTTTTCCGAAAGAAAAACTGCGGAACCAAAAAGAGTAGAACTGCTGTCGAAATCAGAAATTCCAATGCAATAACCGACGAGAAAAACGCCACGAAAACTGCGTAAATTACCAAGGCTAATATCAGCGACGAAAGCGGTAGCAACCAAAGCAGAATATGATTGAGTATCGCATCAACGCCGTGGGTACTGTTATCCAGCAGTTTCGAATTGTTGTTGCCTTGCTTTTTGAAATAGGGAAGTTTGGCAACCGAGCGGAAAATTTTCAACTGCAAACTCTGCTGCACATCCAGCGTGGTTTTGTGGTTTTCCAGTCGCTCAAAATAGCGGGTAACTGTTCGGAAAATAGCTGTCAGTCGGATAATGGCAGACGGAATAAGATAGGAAAAGGCGTGATTTGCCGTAACGAAAACCAAGCTGCACATCGCCAAAAACCAGCCTGAAACAGCAGGCAGCGCAATAAATGCCACGGTCCAAAGCAACAACAAAAACAGTCCTTTCCCCCATTTTTTCTTAAACGGGGAAATCAGGTATTTATATGTAAATTGTCGTGTCATTGTTTGCTAATCTGCATTTGTTCGCCCCAATTAAGTTCAATAATTTTATCAGCCACAGCGTCAAATTTACTTTCGTGCGATGCTAAAATAACCAAAGATTTTTCGGCAAGTTTTATGATTTCCGGTATAATGATGTCGATAGTTTCGCTGTCCAAATTGGCTGTCGGTTCGTCCAAAATCGCTATTGGTTTGGGATAAAGCACCAAACGCGCCAAAGTAATCAATTGCCTTTCGCCACCGGAAAGTTGCTTGCCGTTGTGGCTCAATTCTGTTTCCCAGCTTTCCGTTTTTTTGGCAAGAATTTTATCCAAAAACGATGGATAATCTTTCGTTTCAGATGAATTTTCATTCAAATAAACATTGTAGCGAATACTGCCATCGAAAATAAATGGAAATTGATTCATATATGAGCTGTTTTCTTTCAGCCACTGCGTAGTCCAATCGTTCGGTTGATTGTTTACAGTCAGATTCCCTTCAAAGCCAAACAGACTTCCCGAGCAGATTTTCAGCAGCGTAGATTTTCCCGAGCCTGAAATTCCCTTTACCAAAACCAAGCCTTTTTGAGGAAAATCGAGCGAAATGTCGTGCAGTACTTTGACAGGCGAATTGGGGTAGGCAAAACTTAAATCCTTGATAGAGAGTGATTTCATGTCAGCATCCAATCCTTTGTGCTCTGTAGGTTTTTCTGTTTCCAAAATAGGAATAAGCAGTTTTGCAGCCGCCAAAGCGCGATTTCTGTCGTGATAGGCACTGACAAATTTTCTCAAATAAAAGAAAAAGTAAGGCGAAAGCGTCAGCAGAAAAAGCGCCGTTTGGAAGTTGTATCCTGCGTTGTAACTTGCGCCGGGCATAATCCCAAGCAAGCTCATCCCGAAGTAAATAGCGATGGCGGCAATGCTCAACGTTACAAAAAGTTCGAGAATGGCTGATGAAAGAATTGCCACGCTCATCACGTTTGTAGTGGCTTTATTTAGTGCTTTACTCTTAGTTTCCAGAAATTTATATTGCGGTTTGAAGTTATCAAGATTGACAATTTCGGCAATGGTCTGCAGGCGATTGTAAAATACGGCAGAGTATTTCAGGAAAAGATTGATATGCTTTTTGTGCAGCGATTCGGCACCCACGCCGATAACAATCATCTGCATGGGAATAACCAAAAGTGCAACAAACAGGATTACGCTGACCCATTTTTCCACAAAAAAAGCCACCACTAAAATCAAAATCCCGACCAAAACGGATGCGATGGCGTAAGGAATAAAAAAGGCGTAGTAGGGTTTCAGGTCGTCGCTGATTTTTGTTACGTAAAGCGTGGCTGTGGTACTGTCTAATTCGTTGTGATTGAGCAGGGAAGGGTAGGTCTCTTTTTTGATTTTGGAAACAATTAGACTGCCCGCATCATAATTAAGAACTGAGCTGTAATGTGCAAATACATAGCGGCTTACCAAAAACACCAATGAAATCAACAGATAATTGGGATTGACAATTGCCGAAGTGAGCCAAGTAGCCGAAAACTGCGCCAAATACCAACAAAACACGATAAAACTTGCCGCACTCACAAGGCTCAAAAGCGAGGCAAAAATGTAAAAATTCTTTGCTTCGCTTAGTTTTTTATTTAACCATCCGGTGGCAGTTAGTGATTTTGACGACATATAAAAACCTGTTTCTTATTGGTCTGTTCAATAATGAACGAGAAAAAGAGGTAAATAGTTCGATTGGCGGATGAAATTTATTGATACATATTTTTTCATCAATCTAAGAGCCAGCTCTAAAGTTTAACCAAGAGCTGGCTTAGAGCCAGTTCTTGGTTTGGCTTGAAACAACGAAAAAGAACAGCCAAAACAGCTACGAGGTTCTTGGCGATAAAAACCTGATAAAGTGAAAGTTAATCCTTAATTAAATATTTGGTAACGAAAATGATTTCGCTACCAAAGCCACAGTATTCGGAATAATATTAAATAATTGTCCGCAAGCCTTCCTGAACACGAAAAATTTCGTTATTAGCACAGCAACCAACGGCTTAAAGTCCATTTGTCGCGTTTCTGCTTTATTGAACAACGGGATGAACCGACTTAAAGTGGTTAATCCCTGTTAAAATCTGCAAAATTTATCTATTAGGGACTAATCCGGATAACCAATTTTTTTTAACTACGAATAACGCGAATTGCGCGAATAAATTTATTCTGTTGCTATTTATTTATAGTCTGTTAATGCTTGTATCGTGTTTCCAACGCAACAAACCGCGTCAAGCGGTTGGTTACAGAACTACTTCCGAAACATCAATAGCAATACCATCTTCCAAATCCATCATCGCATTGATAAATCTGATTTTTTGGTAGAAAGTGATGTCATTTTTTGAAATATCTACTTCTTGAATGATCCCTTTTTCGAGCAGTAATGCTCTTTTTGTTCCTGCAAGCAGGTAGGTTTTGGGTGTGAAAAGTCCATTTTCATTCTCAAAAACCAAGTTGGCACTTAGCGAATCGGTTACAAATCCGTTTTTGATAAAAATAATATCATCGAACTTGTCTTTTTGATGAAAAGCATTCAAGTTTTCCCTGTCAGCGTACTTAAATTGGTAGTCCAAATCACCGGCAGAGACAAGTGCCACTCTTTTTCTTTGTTGAAATTGGTAAGGCGTAAATTCAATGCTTTCAATCTTTTTACCATATAAAACCCGACATTTAATCAATCCCTTTTTTGCTGCATTTGGAATTTCAGCAAGTGCTTCCGACAAATTAATTTTTTTCAACCCAAAAGCATCAACAGTCCTATCAACACGACTTTGGTGGTAGCGCAGGTTGTGGATTTTACCGTTTTTTATTTTGATGGCTTCCGTAAATTTCATGATGGCAAATAAATCTTTTGTATCAACTCTTCGTATTCTTTTTCAGCACGGCTCAAGGCAGTAATTCCGCCACCGCTGTGGAAATAATATTGCTTGTTTTCTTGTGTAATAAAACGAATTAAAACGCCTGTGTCTAAATTTTCACCGTCAAAATAGCCGAAAACACCCGAATAAAATTCCCTTTTGTCCTTTTCGGCTTGACGAATTAGTTCCAAACTCGCTTCTTTGGGATGTCCGGCAATTGACCCTGCAGGCAGCATGGAAAATATTATATCGCCTAATCTCGACAAATAATCATTCGCCAAATTCCCCGTAATTTCAGAACTGACTTGCAGGATATTTCCTTTGGTGGTGGCAATTTCATCTATGTAGCGGTACCTTTTAACCTGCACGTTTTCAGCTACTTTTTGCAAATCATCAGAGAGCAATTCAACTACGCTACGATGTTCATTGCTTTCTTTTTTGTCGTTAAGAATAATCTCTCGTGCATCGGGAATGTCCGTGCTGATGGTTCCTTTCATCGGGTAGGTGGCGATGATAGCATTCTCAATTTTCACAAATCGTTCGGGCGAAAAACTGACTAACATATTCGGGACATACAACTCAAAAAGCGAATCGGAAAGACAGAAAATTTCTTCTAAACTTAAATTGCATTTAATCGGGGTTTTAGCGGTGTAGTTTAAGAGTTTGCTTTTTCCTTGCTCAAATCCTTCCATCACAAGGTCAAAACCTGCTTTATACTCTTCAAAATCTGCGGGAAATGCTTCAATGGATTTATCTGTATTGGAAACGTTTTTTGCTTTTTTATTGGAACCGAGTGGTGTGCGAAAAAGGATTTCATCCTGTTCAAGTGGATTTTCAACAAAAAATCCCTGCTTAACTTCATAGTCTATAACAAACAAATATGGCAAGCGAAGTTTGCCATATTTGTTCATTTTATGCTGTATCTGTTTCGCAGCTAAAATTTTATGTTTCATTTTTTACTATTGGAAATTCAATTTTCTCTGTAAGTCCCTCTCTTGAGGAGAGGGATTTAGGGAGAGGCTTACAAATATTTTTTCAAAATCTTTACCCAAACTTTGTAGCCACTTTCATTAAGGTGCAGACCGTCGTAGGTGTAACTGTCTTTGAGTACATTGGTGTTTTTCTCAACCAAATGCGGATATAAGTCGATAAAAGTAACGTGATGTTTTTTTGCCAGCTCTTTTATCAGTTTATTTGCATCAATCACGGTCTGAGTCTTATTTTCCAAACGTTTGTTTTGTCCGCGTTTCGATTGGTCAAAAGGCATAATGCTCTGCAAATAAATTTTCGTTTTCGGCGATTTTTCTTTGAACTCTTTGACAATTTTCTCTATGTTTTCCACAATTGTATCGTTCGGAATTCCTTTCGAAATATCATTGATGCCGATAAGGATAAACAGTTTTTGCGGTCTTCCGCTCACGATCGAACCCATTCTGCTCACCAATCCTTCGGCAATATCGCCACTGATACCACGATTTCGCACGTTTGTCGTTCCCAAAAGCAAATTCCAA
The DNA here is from genome assembly GCA_012837935.1 of Bacteroidales bacterium. Lineage (GTDB taxonomy): Bacteria > Bacteroidota > Bacteroidia > Bacteroidales > Paludibacteraceae > UPXZ01. The sequence continues at coordinate 68,063 of DUQG01000080.1, read as the reverse complement.
TCATTTCCGCACTCTGTAATGCTGTTGCCGAGCATCACAACGTCGTTGGGTGTGATGTGTGTCTCTTTGGCAAAAAGTTCCATGCGGCGGTAGTAGTGGTCGGAATATTTCCTTTTGGGTGTTTCTGAAACTTGCTTACTTGATTGTTGATTATCAGTAACAAAAACAGCGCCTGCTACAGCATTTGCCACCAGCGAACGCAATCTTACCACGCTTCCGTGGTCATCGGGATGCACCCTGTTTGTAAGTAAAATTATACTCAACTGATTATCCGGGTCAATCACTATCGAAGTGCCCGTGTAGCCCGTATGTCCGTAGGTGTTGGGACTTAAAAGGTCGCCGGAATTGGATGCGTAAGGCGAAAAAACATCCCAACCGAGCGTACGACCAAACTGTGCTACGTGACGTGGAACGCTGCGCATTGTCTGTACGGTAAGCGGACTTAATATCCGTTTTCCGTTGTATTCGCCGCCATTTTGAAGTGCTGCCGCAAAAACTGCCAAATCATTCGCATCCGAGAAAAGTCCCGCATTTCCCGAAATTCCACCGTTCATCACGCGAGCAAGCGGGTCGTGAACGATACCACGAATGACTGAACCGTCTTTTTGTCGTTCTGTCGGTGCTACACGCGCCAAAGTTTCACCTTTCGGCATAAAGTCGGTATGTGTCATTCCGAGCACATCAAAAATATTCTTTTTGGCAAATTCCTGTAAACTTTGTTTGGAAATAGTTTCGATGATTCGTTGCAATGTGATGAAATTCAGGCAACTGTATTGCATATTGGTCTGCGGTTCGAAATCCCGTTTGCAGGTGGCAATGTGGTTGATTAATGCATCGGGGTTGGGCGCACCAAATTGCTTTTCGAGCATATCTACCGACGCATAAGCCGGAAGTCCGGATGTGTGTGTAAGCAAGTCCACCACACGGATATCGATGGTTTTGCCGTCGGCGGTTTTCCATCCCTGAAAATTCGGAATAAACAGACTGACTTTATCCTGCAGTCGCAACTGTCCCCGCTCAATCAGTATCATTGCCGAAGTTGCCGTTGCTATTGATTTCGTTACCGATGCAAGGTCAAAAACGGTATTTACATCCATTTTCACCGTGTTCGGATAGACTTCCTTATTGCCGTAAGCTTTTAGATAAGCCATTTTTCCGTCTTTTACTACAGCGAGCACCGCACCGGGAATTTCCTTGTCCGAAATAGCTTTTTCTATAAATTCATCCGTGTATTTTAAATGCGTAGAACTCATACCTACGCTTTCGGGCGAAACATTGGGAAGTTGTTGTGCGTAGGTGGCGGAAATTGACAATAAGAAAACAACAAATACCTTAAAAGCCCAAAAAATAGATTTAAAGTTTGTTAGTAAAATTTGTCGGTTGTTAGAAAATTTCTTGTACATATTTTTTATAAATTCCATAAAAATATTAATTATACAAAAAGATGCCATTAACTGTTTCAGTTTGCTGCTTTACTGTGGTATTCAATCAAGCCTTCCATCGGACTTTGAATGATTTTACCGAGTTTGATATTCATCTCTTCAATGGCTTCTTTTAGTAAATCTTGAAAATGAAAAGCCACAGAACCCACGAAGTGAATAGGCAGTTTGTCGTGATTTTTGTATTGCATCACATTTCTTTTTAAGAATGATTTGAAACTGTCAACCACCAAACTATGTATAGTAGAGTCGTCCAAATTTTCAGAAATAAATGGTGCAAAAGTAGCTAAGAAGCGGTTAGGAAACGGTTTCCTATATACACGGTCGATAATATCAGCAACTGTTAGATTGAACTGTTCAAGAAACTTTTCTTTTAATCCGGGTGTAAGTTGATTTTTCAAAAGGCTGCTAACCAATAATTTACCTAACACGGCACCGCTGCCTTCATCGCCAAGAATAAATCCGAGCGGCGATACATTTTCAATGATTTTTCTTCCGTCATAATAGCATGAATTTGAGCCTGTTCCCATAATACAAGCTATTCCCGGTGCATAGCCACAAAGTCCGCGTGCTGCTGCCAGCATATCGCTATTTACTTCTACGTCTTTACGCACGTGGATGTTTTTTTCGATAGCTCGTTTTACTATTTCTATTTTGTCAAATGTACATCCTGCACCATAAAAGTAAACTGCCACAAAGTCCTTTGTATCAAGCTGTGAGATTAGACTTGACTTAATTTCGTTGCTGATTTCTTCTTCCGTTTGAAAGTATGGATTAATGCCTTTGGTCTGGATTTGTTTTATCGGTTTTCCATCTTTGACCACGCTCCAATCTGTTTGGGTAGAGCCACTATCTGCGATTAATATCATGATTTTTAATAAGTTGTGAGAAGGGAAAAGTTAAAAATATGAAATATGGAATGCAAAGTAAGTAATGTGAATTTCACTATTTGTCTCTCATCTTTTATATTTCAAAAAATTCCATCTTTCCATCTCTATATTCTACAATTTTATATATATTTTTTTCTTATACAAATAATACCCGAAAATCCAGTTAAATCCTACAAAAAGTAAGGCATAAGCCAATGATCCGGGATAATTTCCGAAAATTGGTTGTAGTAAGTCGTTGTAAATAAAGCCTTTCAAACTTGCTTTTTCACCGCCGGGATAGATGATGATGTTGCCGATAATGATTGCTAAAAAAGCACCCAACACATACATAAACAGCGGATTAATACCGAAAACTTCAAAGAAATGACACCATTTTTTCTTCCCTTTTACATCGATAATCCATGTGAGTAAAGCTAAGAAACTTGATGCTAAACCACAAGTAACCAGTACAAACGATGGCGACCAGATTTTTTTGTTAATCGGACAAGCGTAGCTGAAAAGAAATCCGGCGAAAGTCAAAACTGTTCCTACGATAAACAACCATTCAATTTTAGCATGAATTTCTTTCCGTTCAAACATGGCTTTTCCCACCAAAAAGCCGATTAACACATGAGCAATTGCCGGAATGGTGCTTAGAATTCCTTCCGGGTCAATGCCGTTATCGTTGTACATATGCGCTTCGCCTAAAATTTTGTAATCCACGATGGATATAATGTTTGTATGGTTGTATGCAAAGCCATTTCCAACCAGTAACAGCACAAAATAACCCGCTAAAAGTCCGATAATCAGATACGGAATATATTTATGTTTCAGTGTTAAAGCAATAATTGAAACTATGCCATAACAAATTGCTAATCTTGGAATTACACCCAAAATTCGTATTCTGTCAAAATTCCACATAGCTTGTCCCAAGCGTTGAAAGAAAGATAGTTCTGCCAGTTCTACACTGTTGAATCTACGCATTGTAAGACTAAACCAAGCAATTCCCAATCCCACCAAATAAAGTAGAACAGTTCGCTTTGTAATTTTGCGAATAGCTGAACCGCTTGCTTCAAAATTGTATTTCCAAAGAGAAATAAAGGTAGAAATTCCCATAATAAACATAAAAAATGGAAACACAAGATCTGTTGGGGTTAATCCGTGCCACTCTGCATGTTTAAGCGGTGCATAAACCTTTTCCCATGAACCCGGATTATTTACCAAAATCATTCCGGCAATGGTAATTCCACGCAAAATATCAAGAGCAAGAATACGATTGTTCTGCACCTGCCCCTCAGCCCCCTGAAGGGGAAGTTTTTTGCTGCTATTATTCACTTTTTCTTAATATTTTTTACATACAATTCTATCCTTCAATCCAAAAATCAAGTAAACTCAATTTGTTGATGTGCGGACAGTATTTTTTTGCTAAATATTGTAGATTTTCGTTAGTTTCCATTGTAAGCCATCCATAATGACTTGATAAAAAACAAAATCTCTGTGCTTTATATTTGTTGTCAGCTTTTTCAAATCTTAATTTTGGATTGTACGATTGTGCAAGAAAAAAATTTTCGCCAAACTCCGGAAAGTCTTCAAATCTCATTCTGCCGATATAAATAATTACTCCATTTTTATCTCTATCAACGATAAAACCGTGTCCATCATCTACATTTTTCATTGTTTTTTCTAAAATCTCAACATCATCTATCGTAAAGATAAAGTTAATCTTTTTTCTTATTACAACTTGTCCATCGGATGGATGTTCATAGAATTCAAAATTATCGGGTAATTTTTCAGCAATTTCATTTTGATTTAATTCTGGATTATCTTTAACGGGATAATAACGAATAGTACCCTTTTTTGATAAAATCATTTTAGCAAAAAACTTGTCCTTTTTTCTATTTGTGTAACTTATAGCCATTATATACACTTTTATTTCAATACAGTTTAGACACTTCACTATCAGGATAATAATGTTCCAAAATTTCTTTGTAGTCGTATCCCATTTCACCCATCACAGAAGCACCGATTTGGCAAAGTCCCACGCCGTGTCCCCATCCGGCACCAGTTAGGATAAATTTGGAAGGAATTTCTTTATCTACAGAAAATTCCTTATCCACCACAAAAGCCGAACTGTAAAGATGGCTTTCGGAAAGTGTTCGTCTGATTTCAAGTTCTTTACCAATAGTGCGTGTTCTCTTTGTTCCAATGATTTTCAGCTTGATTAATCGTCCGGAAGTTCCCCGCTCAATTGGCAGTAAATCAATAATTTTACCGTAATCCACACCGGAACGTTTTAGGATTAGTTCCGAAAGTTCTTTTTGCGAGTAGGCTACTTTCCAGCGATAAAAGTCGGTGGTTTCTTGATCGTAATTATTCAAAACTTGCGAAAGAATTTGCTTGTCTTTCGTGTTGCAAAAAGCTTCCGGCAAAGTTCTAATCCATTTTTCTGCTTCACTTTCGATAGTCAAATCCGGAATGGAAGTGTCTGATTTATAGTCTCTTGTTTTGCGCAAGTAGGGATAGTATATATTGTTCCAGCAGTTTTGAAATTCTTCAAACACACCACCGCAACATTTAGAAAAACGAGCATCACAAATTTTTCCTTCGTAAGTCAAAACCTGACCGCAAGTTTCGGCTATTGCTTGCTTTACAATTTCGGTAGATGCACGTGTAATCCCCTGATAACGTTGGCAGTGATCGTCTGCACAAACGTCGAAGTTAGTGTGAGCATCTCGTTCGTACCAGATAAGACCAGCCCCTCCGCCCCCTGAAGGGGGAGTATTGGTGTGCAATTCAGATTTTATGCTATTAAGAACTTTTTCAATTTCAAACAACACTTCTTCATTTGTAAATCGAATAACTTTGTAGCCGTTTCTATTCAGTAGTTGAGTACGAAGTTTATCGTATTCTTGTACATCAGGTTCATCGTGATATTTTCCATCAACCTCAATAATTAATCTTTCACTTAAACAAACAAAGTCAACAATGCAGTCGTCTATTATGTGTTGTCTTCTAAATTTATACCCATCCAGATTTTTCCCTTTTAAGTTTTCCCAAAGAAAACTCTCTGCATCTGTAGGATTGTGACGGTGTTTAAGAGCCAATTCCTTTAATCGCGAGTACAAAGGTGGATACGCGCTCTTAACTCCCCCTTTAGGGGGGTGGGGGGCAGGTATCTTTGGGCTTAACACCCAACTTCTTGAAATAACTGCGTGAGCTTTAAGCAGTTCGAGTGATGCGGTGGCACTCATTTCCGACGAAATTACGCTTGTCAGATAATCTTCCACCGAAATCACGTTGATTGCGGTCAGTTTTTCATTTTCTACGATGATTTTCAAAGCACCTGTAAATCGCTGATTTTCTTTTCGTTCCCAGTGAAACTCAATGCCAATAGTTACGTCTATCAGTTCAAAAGCATCGGTTTTTTCATCTTGCGGTGTGAAAAGCAATTCATCGTACAACTTGCCGTTCCAGGCTATTTTGCCGTTTGCATAAGCAACATGTTGTATGCCTAAAACAGTTTGTCCTTCGTATGTGTATTTGCCGAGCAGGGAAAAATTGATTTCCGGCTCAAACATAATTCCGACCGTAAGTTTTGGTTCTTGCGTCATTGGATTTTTTGAATTACTTTTTTGAAAGTTTTTTCATCAAAACAAACTTCGGCTAAAATTTCAGCTACATCTTCAGCCGTTATTTTTTCAAAATCTTTTTCTAACGGTGTAATTAGCACACCGCCCAAATCGACCGATGCCGGACTAAGCAAAATATTTTTTTCGCCTTCGGCAAAATAGCAGTCGGGACGATGTTTGGCTCGTGGGATAATTGCCCCCCTAAATCCCCCAGCCCCTATCCCCTTCGGGACTTTCCCCAAAAGGGGAAAGGAAGTGGACTTTTTTTGAGTTTCGGGACTTTCCACCCAGACTAGAATATTCATCATTGGCTCTGTTTCGCTGTCATTTAGTGGAAGTGCGTTGTAAATCTTTTTAAATAGCTCAATTCCTTTCTTTTTGTCGTTTGTTTCAAAAAGGAATAAAGGAAAACCGTAATTTACCTTATGTAGTTTGATGTTGTCGTTATCAATTATGGTCGCTTCAATATGCTTTTTCCATTCTTTTTCAATCGGCAGAAATCCTTTGTTTCCGGCTTGAAAATGAACGTGGTCGGGTGCTGATGCACCGCATTTCGGACCGTTGTAGAAAATCACATAATCTTTCATATATTCCGCCAAATCCAGCATATCACCAAAACGAGACAAAATCAGTTGCGGTTTATGCACCATATCCGGAATGGTAAAATGCTTCGGAAAAATTGGAAACGGATTAACCAAAATGCTGTAAAGCCTTTCTTGCCTCCTAAATTTCCCAAGGGGGACTTTTAAACCTACCTGTTCTCTCGGACGATTTTCTGCACAGAGAAAACATTTTCGCTCTTGAATGCTTTTGGCATCAACCTTTGCACCTGACGAAACAATCCGAGCCGGATTAAACTGAACGTAGAATTTGGCTCCGTTCACGTTTAACTCTTTGGTTTTTACCTGTTTCAGAGCTTCGAAATTATTTCGAGCCGTTTCCCAGATAGCTAACTGTTCAATCAATAACTGTTCAACTGTATTTGTCATTTTTATCCTTAAAGCCTAATAAATTATTATTTAGACATCTTCATTCTTGCCATCAATTCCCAAGTACGAATTCTGTCTTTGTACAAGTTGTTTCCGTTCATTTTCACAATATCCAACGATGCATCAGAATTACCTTCCCAGCGGCGACAGTGATAAACCACGTCATACACGCGTCCAATTTGGTATTCACGAGAGAAACGCAATCCAAGTGCGTAGTCCTCGCCGTAGCTTGTGTTAGGAACTTTTATTTCACGAAGTAAAGGTGTGTAAAATGCTCGTGGTGCACCCAATCCATTGATACGCAAAGCATTGTTTCTGCCGTTTTCGGGTGTCCATTCGCGGTGGTCAATAATACCCGGCGGAATCATTTCCATATCAAAATTGGTCATCATGTAAGTGCCGACAACCATCGCACAGTTTTGTTCATAAAATGCATCAACCATCGTCTGCAAGGTGTTTTCATCGCTGTACACATCGTCACTATCGAGCTGAACAGCGAATTTCCCGCATTTCGGATGGTGTACGCCTACATTCCAGCAACCACCGATACCCAAATCGTGTCGCTCAGGGATAACGTGAATTAATCGCTCATCGGTAGCAAATTCTTGAATGGCTTCCGTAGTGCCGTCGGTTGAGTGATTATCCACAATTATCAGGTTAAATTTGAAGTCCGTTTTCTGCATCAAAACCGATTTAATGGCATCTTTTATGGTTTTTATCCGATTACGTACCGGAATAATTACCGAAGCTTCAAACTCGAAATCGCCTTCTGAGAATTCAATCTGCTTAAATTCCGGTTTCAAATATCCGCCAATTTCCTTCAAATGCTCTGTACAAGCTTGTTCCATCTCGATTTGAACGGCACGGTTTTTCGGGTCAACATAATCAAAAATCTTCTCACCACTTTTTCGAGTGTCATGTTCTACTTCGGTGTAGAGATATTCGTTGATGTGTATTGGCAGGTGTTTTTGCGAAAGTTTCAAACGCAAATCGTACCATCCGGCAAACTCATAATCGGCTTTCAGTCTGCTCGCTGCATTACGAAAAGCTTCGGATTTGAAAACCATCACGGAACCAAAATCAAAATCATCACGTAAGCTACCAAGCTGATAATCAATAACCGGTGCATTGGTTTTGGTGTCGCCAACGATTTTATAATGGTCGGCATAAACCATTCCCGCTCCGCAGTCGTCAGCAATATGTATCATCCGCTCCAATGCGAAATAACCCAATTCCAGCGTAGTGTATTTGTTGTAAAACAATGTAAAATCAGCATTGGCATGTTGATTGATGGTTTTTATGGTGCTACTTGCATTGAGTGCTTTGATTTTTAGTACTTTACACCCTTCGACTTGCTCTGTTGTGTTTTCGCTTGCCAGCAAATAAATTTTATTTACTAAACTGCTTGCACGCAATCCTTGAATGGTTTTTTTCGCCTGTTTTTTGTCGGCAAAAGGAATAAAGCAATTTATTTTTCCTTTATTGGATGTTGTCATTTTTGAGATTTATTTTGTGATTATTTTGTCTGTTTTCTTTCTGTTGAAAATGGTTAATTTCTTACTACACTTTTTTTGAGTAAAATAGCTCTCCTTCATGGAAAGTTCTGCCCAAGGTTGTGGCTCCCCACCAATGATTTGTTCGTAAACAATCAAACTATCCGCCGTTACGGAATAGATGGAATAACCGCCCACATTGTCTTTGCCTCGTAGATTTGAGCGATTTATCAAACCCGGAATGCCGTCGTATGAAAAGATAGCATTGCGATGATAATGCCCACCCAAAACAGCCCGAATATTATGCGTTTTCACTGCATCGGTCAGTTCTTGCCAGTTGTCCACATCGCCGTGTTGAAGCGGATAGTGAGTGGCAAGAATAATCGGTGTCGATTTGTTAATTTTCTTCAATTTGTTTTTCAGCCACCTAATATCTTGCAGGGAAACGTGTCCGTCAGCCTTTCGCGAAAACGGTCCAGTATTAAATCCGAAAAACCAGACGCCTTTGTGCTGAAAAGCAAACTTATTATCATCAAAAATCTTTGCAAAATCAGTATGTTCCGAATCGTTCCATATCGTTTCATGATTGCCCGAAGTGATGTAATAGGGAACAGACAATTTATCAAGTACTTCTTTCGCTTTTTCCAACGAAACACTATCACCAAACTCCGTTATATCGCCTGTTACCAGTACAAATTCAATGATCGGCGTATTGTTTATTTGCCGAACAGAATTCTCCAAATCTTCCACTGCTGTTGTGTTTTGCGTAATATGCAAATCAGTCAGCAAAGCGAAGCGGAAGGGTTCAATTCCAAACAGGTAACCAATTTGGAAAATAATAAAAAATGTGGTTAGTTTGAATTTCATTCTACTATTGATTTTTTGAACACAAATTACACAAATGTCGCAAATTAACACAAAATATTTTATTAAAAATTTGTGGACATTCGTGTTATCTGCGTAATCAGTGTTCTATTTACAACTAATCTTTTGGTGCAAATATCCACATCCCCAGCATTGTAACCAACGCATTAACGATAATCAAGGCATATCCGAAATGGAAACTCCATAAGCTGATTGTCAGTTTTTGCAAGAAAAAGCAAAATATCGGTGCAAGAACAGCAATATACGGAATAAATTTATCTCGCACAGCGCGTTTTGTCAAAATTCCGAAAGCAAACAACCCTAAAATAGGTCCGTAGGTGTAGCTTGCCAAAATATAAACCGCATCGATTACACTTGTGTTATTCAAGGTGTTAAAGACAAAAATCACCACACCCATTATCACCGCCATTCCGATATGAACTTTTTTGCGGGTGGATTTTATTTCTTCTTCTGTTTTATCTTTAATGCCCAGAATATCGACCGTAAACGAAGTTGTCAGTGCTGTCAGTGCCGAACCGGCAGCAGCGTAAGCCGATGAAATCAGTCCGATAATAAATAAAACTCCCACAATCATAGGCAGATATCCTTGTGTGGCTACCATCGGGAAAAGTTCGTCGCTTTTTGCGGGACGAGCAATGCCTTTGCTGTCGATGAAAAGGTAAAGCAGCACACCAAGCATCAGGAACAGTAAGTTGATTACCAATTGCACCAATCCACTTGTGATAATGTTTTTCTGCGAATCGCGCGGGTTTTTACAACTTAAATTTCGCTGCATAAAATCTTGGTCAAGTCCTGTTGTGGCAATCATTGTAAAAATTCCTGCCAAAAACTGTTTCCAAAAATAGGTAGGCTCTTTCGGATTATCGAAAAAGAAAGTGCGGGAAAGTTCGCTCTCACGAATTCCGCCAATCATTCCCGAAAAATCCATGCTCATACTTTTAGAGATATAATAAATCGTCAAGATAACCGAAAGAATTAAGACAAGCGTTTTCAACGAATCAGTCCAAATCAGTGTTTTCACTCCGCCTTGACGCGTATAAAGCCAAACCAAAGCTACAGTTACTATCACGTTGAAAATAAAAGGGATATTAAGCGGTCCGAAAACCATCAGTTGTAAGAACACGCAAACTAAAAACAGCCTAACTGATGCTCCCAAAACTTTGGAAACAAAGAACAACCAAGCTCCTGTTTTGTACGAACTCACGCCAAATCGTTCATCCAGATATTCATAAATGGAAAAAAGTTTCATCCTGTAAAAAACAGGAATTAGCACAAATGAAATAATAAGTTGTCCCACGAAAAAGCCGAGCACCATTTGCATATAGGAAAATGCTTTCGGGTCAACCATGCCCGGCACGGACATAAATGTAACTCCCGAAATGGTGGCACCAATCATGGCGAAAGCTACCATGTACCATTTTGAACTTCGATTCCCAATAAAAAATCCGGCATTATCCGCCTTGCGTCCTGCTATATACGAAACGCCGAACAAAACAATAAAATAAGCGGAAATGGTTATGATGACTGCAATTGGCGACATGTTAGTGAGTGAATAGTTTTAATATAGTTTCCGTGTGTTTATTTACATCAGACGTACCACGAAAACTATTTTTAGGCAAGAAAACTGTCGTTCTGCTTGCTATGTTCTTTATCAATTCAAAAAAAGGAAAACGAAAAAGAAACAGATAAAAAAGACTGTTTGACAATGGGAAATATATTTGGATTACGGGTCTGAAAGAGAGATTATTTCTTTTCCACATAAACTTGTCCCGCTTCGTATTTTACAATTTTAATTTCAGTTCCTTTTTCTATAAATGCACCGTTGATGGAAACGGCATCATAAACTTTATTGCCAATACGAACTTTGCCCGATGGTCGTAGAACGGTGGAAGCAATGCCTGACTCTCCAACTACATTTTGAGTTTCAAGCGGAACACCCAAGTAACCTTCTTTATTATCCAACGTGGTATCAAGTGCCAGACGTTTGAAAATGCCTTTGGTGCCTATTTTATTACTTAGGTAAATAGTTGCACCAAATCCGAATAACATTCCACCGATAACGGTTAATGTAGCGCGAGTAAAATCGTCGCCACTTACAGGTTGGAAATTGAATTTTATATTGCCAATCAGACTGAGTACCAATCCCGCCACAACCAGTACAATTCCACTAATACCCGCAACACCAAATCCGGGAAAGGCGAATATCTCCAAGACAATCAATATAATACCAATTATAAATAATAGAATTTCCCAATGCTCAGCCAGACCGTCGATATAGAGCGGTGCGAAGTAAAGTAATGCTGCCGTAATCGCCACCACAAGCGGAAATCCAATTCCCGGTGTTTGAAGTTCAAAATAAATACCGCCAATAATCAGCATAATCAAAATGCTTTGGAAAATTGGACTTAGCAAAAAGCCTTTAATGTCATCCCAAGTGGTTGGTTTGAATTTTACCAGTTCATACTCCGCATTACCAATTTCACTCTTGATGACTTCTTTGATGTTTTCTGCCATTCCGTCGCAGTAGTTGTGTTTGATAGCTTCTTCGGTAGTGAAAGTCAGCACTTTGCCGGAATCGGTAACGTTTTCTACAACGGTTCGTTCATCCACCATCGCTTCAGCAATTAGCGGGTCGCGTTTCCATTTATAAATCGTATCATTCCCCATGATAATGGTGTCTTTGCCGTGAGCCTCTGCGGTTGCACGCATGGTAGCACGCATGTAAGATTGGTATTTGTCGGGAAGTTTTTGTCCGGTTTGGTCAACCACGGAAGCAGCACCAATAGTGGCACCCTTGCGCATATAGATTTTTTTGCAAGCAATTGAAATAAGCGCTCCGGCAGATGCGGCATTATTGTCAATAAAAACTATGACAGGAATGTCAGAGTTTAGAATTTTTGTCCGAATAGAATCTGCAAATCCAACCTCGCCGCCGTACGTATTCATCTCAATGATTATAGTGTTGGCATTCAGGGTTTTCGCCTCTTCAAATCCTTTTTGGATATAAAGCCATGTGGTGCTTCCCACGTTCTTTTTCAGGTCGATGGAAAAAAAGGTTGTTTTGGCTTGGTTGTTGCCATATATATTGGCGTGTGTCAATAAAGCAGTAATAATCAGACACAGAAGAATGAGAATCCTTTTCATACGATTATTTTATTTTTAACTTTCGGTGTATGGCACCTTTGATGATGTTATAAATAATTTTTTACAAATATAGTGAAATTGCGAATTAAAATTGTATTTTTGCATTGAAATTGACACACTATTTTCCAAGAGTTCTTTTTAGAAAACAACTAATTCAGTATTAAAAACTGAGATTCATTCTGCTACTCAAGCGAGAGAAGCAAATTTTTTCAAAAGGATTCGTTTTAGCTTACTATTCACACACAACAAAACTAAAATGAAAGACTTACAATTTGAAAAAGAATTATTAGCACTCCAAAGCAATATGCTAAATTTTGCATTTTCCTTGACGCTAAACCGAGAGGATGCCGAAGATTTGTTGCAGGAAACCACCTTGAAGGTTTTGGATAATCAAGATAAGTTTAAAGACAATGTGAATTTCAAGGGTTGGGTGTTGACTGTTATGAAGAATATTTTTATAAATAACTATCGTAAAGTTGTTAGAAGTCAGACGATATTTGACCGCACCGAAGATTCACACCTCTTAAATTTACCTCAAAACTCCGGATTTGAAACACCGGACGGTGCTTATTCTGTAGCTGAGATTAGTAACAGCATTAATTCTTTTGCTGACGAGTACCGCATACCTTTCTCTATGCATATTCAAGGGTATAAGTATGAGGAAATTGCGCGTGAAATGAACTTGCCGATTGGTACGGTGAAAAGTCGTATTTTCTTGGCGAGAAAAAGATTGCAGGAACAACTGAAAGATTACAGGTAGTCGGCAGCTTTTAGAAAAAACACAAAAGAAGGACAATCCGCATGGGTTGTCCTTCTTTGTAATACGCTCAATTATAGTCGCGCCCCGAGTAGATTTTTTATATGTATATTCGCATTTGCTTCTAAATATAAAATATTATTTGATTTAGGTAGGTACTAACGGCTTCAAGTCCGTTCGTCCCGTTGTTAAATGCTTGCAATTATTAAAAGTTTGTCTTTCATTCTTCAACGCAACAAATCGCATGTAGCCTTGGTTGGTTGCAGTACTTATAAGCATCAATAAAAAAGGTACATTTTGTATCCTGCTCAACGCTACGACATTAAAGGGAAAGAATTACTTACCACCAATGAAAAATATTATGACAATCAGTAATTGTTCCTAATTTTGACACATAGTTTTTGTTAGTTTCTTCATATAGTAACACATAGGTTTAAAGTCATTTTTTAGTCCCGATATCTATCGGGAAGATTTACGATTAAACCGCTGAAGGTCAAAAGATTTTCAGCGGTTTTTGGTTTTTTGAAATTGAGAATGTATATTTGTGAGATAAACCCACCGACTGGCTTAAAGCCAGTCGGTGGGTGCTACATAACTATTTTTAATATTTACGGTGAAAAAAGAACATAAAGCATATATCGGACTTACACTCGGTACGCTGATTACAGGTCTTTCGGTTATGTTTGTGATTATTGCATTGCGCTCAGCAAATACATCCGACTTGCTGGCACACAGATTTTCGGTCGGTACACTGGGAATGCTGGTGGCATATACTTTCGGGAAAGTAAAATTTCCCAGATTCTCTTTTAAGCAGATTCTTCCGTTATTGGTTTTATCAACTCCTTACCCAATACTGTTTTTCACTTTGCAGACAGAAGGGCTAAAACACACCACAGCTTCCCAAGCCGGGATTTTATTAGCAATGATGCCTATACTGACCGTTATCGTTGCATCAATATTTTTGAAAGAAAAAAGTAATATCAAACAAATAATCAGCATTCTCCTTTCAGTTTCCGGAATTGTATATATCTTACTGAAAACAGGATTGGATGGTGGTAACAACAATTTGAAAGGAAACGTGCTGATTTTACTCTCAATGATTTCAGTAGTAACCTACTACACTCTAGCTCGAAAAATCAACAAAAATTATAACACACTCGATATAAGTTTCTTTATGACCCTGACAGCCTGTGTAGTTTTTAATTTAATTGCCATTTTTGGACATATAAAAGCAGGCACGATAAGCCAATTTTATGACCCGTTCAAAGAAAGCAGTTTTCTTTGGTCGATTTTTTATCTGGGTATTCTCTCTTTTATGTTCACTTCTTTTTTTAGTAATTATGCACTGGCGGTTATTCCGGCATCGCAAGTTGCTATTTTCAACAACCTGAGTCCTATAATTACTATTTTCAGCGGCGTGCTAATACTTAATGAGAGACTATACACTTTTCATATCATAGGGGGATTGATGGTGATTTTTGGGGTTATTGGGACACTGTTTTTTAAAGAGAAAAGAGGGTCTAACTAACTTTGAATTATATTTCAGACTAATAATAAAAATATATTAACTATGAAAAAATGGTTTATTGCTATAATTGGTACATTTATCCAATTGTTTCTGGGAACAGTTTACGCATGGAGTTTTTTCCAAACACCGATTACCGAATTAACTTCGTGGAGTAACACTCAAACCGCATGGGCATTTAGTTTAGCTATTTTTATGCTAGGCGTAACAGCATTCTGGGCAGGACGTAAAATGCCTGTGTACGGTCCCAGAAAATTGGCTATGCTAGGCGGAGTGCTTTATGCGCTGGGATATCTTATTTCCGGATTTGCATTGGCTAACCAGTCACTTATATTGCTTTACTTAGGCTTTGGTGTTTTTGGTGGAATTGGGTTGGGTATGGCTTACGTAACACCTGTTGCAACCGTTTCGGCATGGTTTACTGAAAAACAAGGATTGGCAACAGGCATGGTAGTAATGGGATTTGGACTGGGTGCATTGCTGATGTCTAAACTTCTTGCGCCGTTTTTCTTGAAAATCTCGGGAGAAAGCCTTAGCACAACCTTCTATTACGTTGGAATTGTGATGCTTGTTCTAATTCCAATTTTAGCTTATTTTCTACAACTTCCTCCGAGCGAAAAATCAACCGAAAAGAGAGCTGAAAAAATCCCTCTTGCCAAATACATCAAAACTCAATCATTTATCACTATTTGGCTGATTTTTATGATTAACATTGTGGCAGGAATGATTTTTATATCGTTTCAGTCTCCCCTATTACAAGATATGCTGCGAGCAAAATTGCCAGTCGGAACCGATTTCTCGGATGCAAATATCATCGCATCGCTGGCATCGGCAGGTGCTACGCTGATAGCCGTAAGTTCTATTTTCAATGGACTAGGACGATTTTTCTGGGGAAGTATTTCCGATAAAATAGGACGTATTCAAACTTTCCGTATTTTGTTAGCTTTACAAGCTGTGATTTTCGGCGTGCTGGTTTTCGTGCGCGAACCAATTGTATTTTCCATACTAGTTTGTGTGGTATTGCTTTGCTACGGTGGCGGTTTCGGTGTTTTACCATCACTTACGCGAGATATGTACGGCAGTAAGCTAATGTCGTCATTGTACGGCGCACTACTTACTGCATGGGGAGTAGGCGGAATTATCGGTCCGCAAATCGTTGCATTTATGAAAGACACATACGCCGATAGAGCAGGAATTTATGCCTTTATTGTTGGCGGTAGTTTATTAGTTGTGGGATTTGTGATGAGTTTTTCGGGAAGGAAAAAGAAGGGCAATTAAGTGTTTCTTATCCTCAAAACTACACTAAAATCCCCGTTCAGACTCCGTTTACTTAGCCTCCATCGTTACTACCGGAATAATCATCTCTTCCATTGAAATACCACCGTGTTGAAATGTGCTTTTGTAGTAGCTAACGTAGTAGTTGTAGTTATTCGGATAGGCAAAAAAGTCATCTTTCCCTGCAAAAATATAGGCTGAACTGATATTGGGACTTGGCAGTCCGGCTTTTTGCGGATGCAGGATTTCAAAGACTTCTTTTTTGTTGTAACTCAGATTTTTACCCACTTTGTAACGAAGATTGGTGTTCACGTTTTTATCACCTACGACTTTTACGGCATTATTTACCTGAATAGTGCCGTGGTCGGTGGTTACAATTACTTTGCAGTCCATTTGTGCAATGGCTTTGAATAAATCGTATGTTGCTGAATGGCGGAACCACGATAGCGTCAGTGAACGGTAGGCTTTCTCGTCGTTGGCAAGTTCACGCATCATTTTGCTGTCGGTGCGTGCGTGCGAAAGCATGTCGATAAAGTTTAGCACTATCACGTTCAGGTCGTTGTTTGCCAGGCGTGGCAGTTGCTCAATTACTTTTTGGCAGTAACTGCTTTCAAAAATTTTATTGAATGAAAAGGTATTCTTCCGTCTGAAACGGTCAAACTGCGTCTGCAACAAAGCTTCTTCGTGAATGTTTTTTCCTTCTTCGTCCTCTTCTTCCACCCAAAGTTCGGGAAACATCTGCTGAATTTGCAAAGGCATCAATCCCGAAAAAATCGCATTTCGAGCGTATTGCGTGGCGGTTGGCAGAATACTACAATAAGTTTCTTCTTCGGTAAAAGTGAAAAATTCGCTTAGCAGTTCACGGATAACAAGCCATTGGTCGTAGCGGAAATTATCCACCACCACCAGAAAAACTTTCTCGCCCTTATCGAGCAGCGGGAATACCTTGTTTTTAATCAGTTCGGGACTTATCATCGGACGGTTTTCGGGGTTTTCCATCCAATCCATATAATTTTTCTTGATAAATTTATTGAACGTGCTGTTTGCCTCGTCTTTTTGCATCCGCAGCATTTCGTCCATATTATTGTCCGCTTCGGCAAGTTCCAGTTCCCAAAAAACCAGCTTTTTATAAACTTCCACCCAATCTTCCCACGTCAGGCTGTCCGAAATCTGCATCCCGATATTTCGAAATTCCTGCTGATAAGTACTTGTGGTGTGTTCGGTAACGATTTCGCGTTTGTGGATGTTTTTTTTCAGCGTGAGCAAGATTTGGCTCGGATTGACAGGTTTAGTCAAGTAATCGGCAATTTTATTCCCGATAGCCATATTCATAATGTCCTCTTCCTCGCTTTTGGTAATCATCACAAGCGGCACATTCGGGTCAATGGCTTTGATTTGCGTAAGCGTTTCCAGTCCGCTCAGCCCCGGCATATTTTCATCCAGAAAAATAATATCAAAACTCTCTTTCTGCACAAGGTCAATGGCATCTTTCCCGTTGGTAACGGTAGATACATCGTAACCTTTCTCTTCCAGAAAAATCACATACGGACGCAAAAGGTCCATTTCATCGTCAGCCCAAAGTATTCGGTTCATAACTTATTAATTTACGATATACGATTTTAGAATTACGATTGATTTCTGTTAATATAGTCCAATTTTAAAAATATACAATTATAGTTCAGACAATTTGTGTCCATGGACTATCGGGATTGTGTAATTTGCATTATAATTAAATCTAAAATCGTATATCCAAAATCGTAAATTTATTTCAGGTAATATTCCCTCATAAACTCAAAATACACATCCAACGCATTATTATGCAGCATCGTGTTCAGGTTGTCGCGTGTGGTTATCAGGTTTCGTTTATTCATTCCCGAAGTGGCTTGCCTGATTGTCGGTTCTTTCAGCATACGCAAGAAATACGATTTTGCCACATTTGCATCAGAAAATCTACTAACAAAGATAATACTTTCCCGTCCAAATTCCTCTAACGTAACCTTTAAATTCATCGTGGCGTAATTGGCAGCGTTGTAATCGTCGAGTGCTTTCTTTACTTGCTCAAAATCAAATCGCCCGCCTCGCGGAATGTAAAACGCTACAAAATGCGGTGCATTGGCTTCGTAAGCGTAGAGATTTTTATATAAATCCCCTTCGCCTCTTGTTGGGGGATTTGCAGCAATTATTCTCTGACCGCCGTCTTCTGATTTTGGAACGTCAATTGATTTTTGTTCCTTTTGTTTTGGCTGTTCCGCTTGCTGTTTTTGAGTAGGTTTTTGTGCTTCCTTTTCTTTTGGTTTTTCCGTTTCAGTTGCTTTTTGTTCCGCTTGTTTCGGCTGCTCAACTTCTTTTTTCTCTGTCGGTTTTACGGTTTCAATCTCTTTTGCTTTTTTCGTTTCAGTCTGTTTCTGTTGAGCAGGTTTTACTTGTTCATCAGGTTTGTTTTGAGCAACTGTTTGCTGTTGAGTTGTAGCTTGCTTTTGTGAGCCCATTTCAGTCGGGATAGAAATATTCCGATTTTGAGATACCGCTTTCGATTGCTCTACATTTTGAACTGTCTCTTCTTTTTTATGTTCAGTTTCTGATTTCTGCTCTTCCATCACGCGGATAGGGGGTAACTTCGTTCCATCAATAATCTCTACCGTAGTCTGTTTTTTCTCTGCTACAATTGGTGTTTCATCAGCAGTCAATAATGCCATTGGAACGTCCTTGCTTAGCACTTCTTCGTTAAATGCCAGATAATCATCCAGCGTGAAAATAGTGCGGAGTTTTCCGAAATTATCTTCCGAAATTATCACTTGCTCAACATGCATTTCTTCCATTTGCTTAACCAGTTCCGCATCCGTCGCAAGCGAATTTTGGTACCAGATACCTTCGTTGTACGATGCCAAATTCATTACCGAAAGCGCTCGTCTTTCAGCATCCACCTGCGTCAACTGAAACCCGAAATCCTTAATCATAAACCGCGAAAAGTTGAAAATCGCCAAATTGTACTGCAATTTATTAATCGCATCATCGTCGGCATCCGTAATTAACATCATCCGATGCGGTGTAAATTTCGTTTCAGAAAAACTTTGTGCTTCTTTCTCTTCGGGTGTCAGATTTTCCTGCTCTCGTTTGGTCAAAAGCGAGCCGAAAGTTTTCCCTTGCTGAGCGATATTTCCCTGTTTCAGCAATGCCAAAATATCCTTAGACATCGCACCGATACTGCTTTCGGGATAGTTTTCAACCAACGCATTCAGCGACGCTTCAAATTTTTCCGAACCTTCTGTTTTCCCGATGCTGAGCGTGTTTAAGAACTCAAATTGTGGCAGCAGATTGGAAAGCGGAAACTTCCGTTTCATCTCTTCCGTGTTGGCAAAAACGGTTTTGTAATCGCTCTTTGTAAATGCCGTGTAAGTTTCGCCGTAAATAAAATCCTGCTCTTCAAACATCCGTTGCTGATTGCGGATAAAATTCGGGTCAGCAAGCATTTCGGCGTATTTGCTGTCGGCGTAATTTGCTAAAATCTCACTGCGGAATTGGTCGGCAAGCGTCGGATTGTTCTCTTTCGATGCCAAAAGGAAACGATGATAGAGCGTCTCTAAAATGCGTTCGTCCGTCGGAAAGCGCTTTTGGAATTCTGCAAAAATCTTGTAAGCCAGCGGATAATCTTCAATTTTATCTTTATACACAAACCCCATATTATACAATCCCGTGGCAATTTGCTCGTTCGATTTTTCTTTCTGAGCTTGTGTAAATGGAATTAGAGCCAGGTAATAATCCACACTTTTCTTGTCCGAAGTTTGGGTAAATTGCGGAATATTCGGGTCAGAAATGGCGGTCGTATCATTTCCCGCAATCATCGTGCTGTCCGAAACTTGCAGGGTGCTATCTTGCAGTTCCGTGGTTTCAGTAAACAGCGATGCCGATTTGTTGGAACGTCGCCAGTTGTCTTCCAATTTCCGATTTCCCCAACGACGACGGAATTCATTTTTTCCATTGTTCACGTTCATCGGATTGTAAAAATACCAGTCGCCCGCACCCACGCCAATCGGCTGCATCGGCATAGCAAAATCGTCGTCCATTCGATTTTGAGCAATCAGTTTTTCTTCTGCTTCCTTTTTCTCGTCTTCTTTTATCTTGTCAATTACCCGATTGATAGCCAGTAGTCTATCTTTTTCTGACATATTCGCCAAAGCCTGCAAACTATCCTGCAAATGAACCACTTCGTACTCTTTTACCAAGTCCGCCAAAATCTCTGAACGGTGGCTAATCCGCTCAAAATCATCGTATTCGTTGGTATAAATTTTTGCAGCTTCGTCGTAAAACGGATGCGCCTTTACGTACTCACGTTTTTTGTAGTACAAATCGCCCATCGTTACCAGCGAAACGCCCTTTTCTACACCGTTTCGGGTACTTTTTTCAATAGCAAGATTGTAATATTCAATGGCTTTGGCACTGTCTTTTTCATTGAGAAAAATATTGCCCAATGCCGTATAAATTTGGTCTAAATAATCCTTGTTATTGCGGTTGCGAGCCATCCGTTTCAGCTCTCTTTCCACGCTTGCCGAATTTTTCGAAAGCAGTTGCACCCGACTGATACGCGCGTTGAAATCCATCTCGTAAGGTGGCGATGTCTTGATTACACGAGAATAATGCTCAATCGCACCTTCTTTGTCGCCCGTTTTTTCCAGCAGTTGTGCCATCACGTAATTAAAACGAGCTCGCTGTTTTTTATTTTTTTCGACTTCAATCGCTGTTTTCAGGTAAGGAATTGCCTGTTTGTATTCGTTCTGTTTTATCAGCAAATCAGCCCAGGCAGATGCGTACAAACCGTTATTTTGCGGTGCAATGTGCTCTTTTTTAATTTTTTTCAACACATCTTCCGCTTCGTAGAGCCAGTCAAGTTCACTGTACGCCCGTGCCATCCAAATCTGCGTTTCGGAAACCACTTCGGGAACGGATGCGTAGTGGCGAGTGATGTAGGAAAACGTACCCACCGAACCGAGAAAATCGCCTTTATGAAATTCCGCCTTTCCCAGTTGTATCCACGCTTTGCGAAGTTCGGGGTTAAACTCGGTCTGATTGTACCAAGCCTGATATTTCGGGTCACGCATTTTGCGGTAATCCCGCTCAGGTTTCTTTTTGATGGAATGCAGTTTGATGGCTTTGCGATTTTTCTCAATCACACGGTCCATATTTCCCGCGGCACTCGATGCGGTGTTATGATTGCTGATGGGAAACAAGTGGATAATCTGCGAATAGTCGTCTTTATTGGCTTTCGCGATGTTGTCCATACCTTCCTTGTAACTCATATTTCCGTTAAAAGCAATGTTGTACTTTGTCAGCATTGCCCGATATCGACGCGTTGTACTTGTGTTTTTATTGGTCGAGCAACCGATAAATACAAGCAAAAGCAGTGCAATCCCAATTCCTTTTAATGGGGAAATGGGTAAGTCCTTGAACAATTTATATTGAGAAAAACTCTTATTAGCCACTATTAAAATAATAGATTTTATGATTAATGTGTTCCCAAACCCCTGAAAACTTGTTTCTTTGTAGTTGTACGGGTAACTAAAAAAACCCCAAAAACCCTGTTTTATTGTGTAAAACACAAGAAATCAACATTAAAAAACGCAATATTGAAGTTTATTTTCTAACTTTGCGATATAAAAGTAAAACAGTTTGCAATTACAATAATATCACAATCTAAAATCTACAATCGTCAATCTTAAATTTTACCTAGGGTGTTTGCATTAATTTTAATATTAGTTTTTGTAGGACTTACCGTTTTTCTTGCCACCTATATCAATCGGAAAGGCAAAGACGAGAAAGTTGATATTGTTATCAATGAAGATGCCGAATGTTGCGGTGCCCACGAAGTTTGCGAGCGCGATAACTTGCAAATAATCAATACAAAAATTGAGTATTTTGATGATGAAGAGTTGGATGCATTGGCAGGAATTTCGCCTGTAAATTATTCAAAAAAACAGATAGATGCTATTTCTGACGTATTTTATTCCATGCAAGAAAGCGATGTGGCACCGTGGCTTCGCAGTTTGCAACTTCGAAATATCCAACTGCCCGATTTTCTGCGAGAAGAAGCACTGATGATTATCGCGGAAAGAAGATAAAATTTGCTCTAAGCAAAGTTTGACAAACAAAAATCTAAATCCTTTAACTCAATCCTTTCTCATATATTTTTCGTAAATTTGCCTTTTCAAATTCTTTGAGAAAATTTTCTTTTCTCAATCGTAAATCTAAAATTGTAAATCGTAAATGAAAACCTATACTAATGTCTTTGACCTTGGCAACTTAGAAAATGCCGTAAAAGAAGCACTTGAAATCAAGAAAAATCGCTATGCTTACAAACATTTGGGCGAAAATAAAACCTTGTTGATGGTGTTTTTTAATTCAAGTTTGCGTACTCGCTTAAGTACTCAAAAAGCCGGAATGAACCTAGGAATGAATACAATGGTACTTGATATCAATCAAGGTACGTGGAAACTTGAAACTGAGCGTGGCGTAATTATGGATGGCGACAAATCAGAACATATTCTGGAAGCTATCCCCGTGATGGGCAGTTATTGCGATATTATCGGTGTGCGAGCTTTTGCACAGTTTGAAGACAAAGAATTTGACTATCAGGAAACTATCTTAAATCAGTTTATCCAATATTCCGGCAAGCCTGTTTTCAGCATGGAAAGTGCTACAAGTCATCCGTTGCAGGCATTTGCCGATTTAATTACAATAGAAGAATATAAACGTACCGCTCGTCCGAAAGTGGTTTTGACCTGGGCACCGCACCCGAAAGCACTTCCACAGGCCGTACCCAATTCTTTTGCGGATTTTATGAATGAAGCTGATGTGGATTTCGTTATCACGCATCCCGAAGGCTATGAATTGAGCGAAAAATTTGCTCGTAGTGCACGTGTGGAATACGACCAAATGAAGGCTTTTGAAGGGGCTGACTTTATTTATGCTAAAAACTGGGCGGCTTATCAAGACCCGAATTACGGTAAAATTCTCTCTACCGACCGCTCGTGGACAGTTTCAGAAAGACAAATGGCAGTAACAAACAACGCCTATTTTATGCACTGCTTACCTGTTCGCCGAAATATGATTGTTACGGATGAAGTTATTGAAAGTCCGCAATCCATTGTTATTCAAGAAGCAGCCAATCGTGAAATATCGGCACAAACAGTAATTAAAAGGATGTTGGAAACAGCCCCTAACCCCTAAAAGGGGAAATAGTCTTATTGTTCAAAGTATTATTACAAATAAACAGATTTAAAATTTAATTTATAAAAAATGACAAAATCAAATCTTGACACACACGCTACACCGATGAGTTGGGAAGCATGTTCAGACTTAATCAAAAAACATATCCGCAATATTCCCGATTTTCCGAAACCCGGTATTCAATTTAAGGATATTACAACGGCTTTGAAAGATGCAGAAGTGCTTCAAATAATGGCTGATACGCTTTATGATTACTATAAAAATAAAGGAATTACAAAGGTAGTAGGTGTGGAAAGTCGCGGTTTTGTGATTGGCAGTATTTTGGCTTACAAACTGAACGCCGGATTTATCCTGCTTCGCAAGCCGGGCAAACTTCCTGCCGATACTTATCGAGTGGATTATGAACTGGAATACGGTGTGGATGGATTGGAAATTCACAAAGATGCCATCGAGCCGAATGATGTGATTTTGCTTCACGACGACCTGCTCGCTACCGGAGGAAGTGCCAACGCATCGCTACAATTGCTTCGCAAATTTGGCGACAACCCGATTTATGTAAGCTTTTTGATTGAACTTCTTGAACTGGAAGGAATTACTCGACTGGATGAAGCATTGGATGTACATTCGTTGGTGCAATATTAAAAGTCTAAACGGTGATTTGTATGATTTTTCTGATTGAGAATGATTTCGAAAATGAGCAATAAAAGACAACTGAAAATTATAAAAGTCGGCGGAAAAATTGTTGAAGACCCGCGAACGCTGAAACAACTACTGACGGATTTTTCTGAAATAAAAGGCAACAAAGTGCTTGTACACGGCGGTGGACGTTCCGCTACAGCATTGGCTGAGCAACTGGGCATGGAAACCCAAATGGTAAACGGTCGCCGGATTACCGACCGCAATATGTTACAAGTAGTTACAATGGTTTACGGCGGTTTGGTGAATAAAAATATCGTTACGGGCTTGCAGGCTTTGGATGTGAATGCATTGGGACTGACAGGAGCCGACCTGAATTATATGCGAAGTGAAAAACGTCCCGTGAAAGATGTAGATTACGGCTACGTGGGCGATGTAAAGGAAGTTAACGGTGCTATGCTTGCCGATTTGATTGAAAAGGGGATTACGCCTGTTCTTGCACCTTTGACACACGACAAAAAAGGCAATTTGCTAAACACTAATGCCGATACCATTGCGGCAGAAGCTGCAAAAGCATTGGCAAAATTCTTTGATGTAAAGTTGGTTTTTTGCTTTGAAAAAAAGGGCGTTTTAGCCAATGAAAACGACGACGAAAGTGTAATCGACCATATCAACCAAGCATCGTTTGGAAAACTTGTGGCTGAGGGAGTTATTTCCGGCGGAATGATACCCAAACTTGAAAATTCCTTTGATGCACTGAAAGCCGGTGTGGATGAAGTGGTAATCACAAGAGCTGATTTGATAAAAGATGAAAATTCGGGAACGAAGATAAAACTGTAATTTTTAGTAATTTATCAACACAGAGACACAGATAAATCTAAAACAAAGAAAAAAGAGGAAATCCGCAATTGCGGATTTAGAGTGCTTTAACAAAGTTTTGTAACAAAATAAATAGTTGAAACTCTTTGTAAAATTCGTTGTTAGTAACCATACTAAAAAGACTGATATGAAACAACTTACATTTATAATTTTCATTTTTTTTGCTATTGTTACTAAAGGTCAAGAATCTAATGGATATGAGATTAGAGGGACAATGCTAAATGCAGAGGGCAAACAATTATACCTCACTCAACGAGGTAATGGAATGAAAAGTGATTCAAAAGTTATTTTACTTGATTCTTGTGTAGTTCATAATGAAGAATTTTATTTACATGGTCGTGTAAATGAAACAAATTATTATTCAATATTAATTAAAAATGGCAAAGGCTGGAAACCATTTATTTTAGATAATAATTCCAAGTTGACTTTTTCTGGTAATGCTGACGCCATATGGGAAGCTAAGGTTTCAGGCTCAATAGATAATAAATTATCTGATTCTCTAAGCTTTGTATTGAATCCATTGATTAGAAAAAACAATCAAATCGTCGATAGCATTTCCAAGGCAAATGAACAGAAGGATACAATTAAGGCTCAAAGATTTAAAAGTCAGTACGAATTACTCAAAAAAGAGCAACTTTCGGTCAGACTTGCTTTTATACAAAAGTATCCTAATTGTTTTGAAAGTTTAAATCAGCTCTCGATAGTTAGTCAATCCATTGATAAAGAACATTCAAGAAATATCTTTAATAGCCTTTCAGCCAATTTAAGACAACATTCAATTGGAAAGGAAATACAATATCAATTATTTGAAATTGACAAGTTAACAACTCAACCATTGACGTTTTCTCAACCAGATTCTACCGGTAAAATAGTAAATATAGAATCTTTAAGAGGCAAATACTTATTAGTTGATTTTTGGGCAAGTTGGTGCGGACCTTGTAGAGCAGAAAATCTAAATTTAAAAAAGGTTTATGAGAGTTATAAAAGCAAGGGTTTTGAAATTATTGCTGTTTCATTGGATACAAAAAAAGAAAATTGGCTCAATGCTATAAAAAAAGATAACCTTAATTGGATTCAAGTTTCTGACTTAAAAGGATGGGAAAATGATGTAGCTAAAAAATATGGGATAACGTCAATACCTTCAAATTTTCTATTGGATAAAAATGGGAAAATATTAGCAATAAATTTGAGAGGTGAAGAATTATTAAAAAAGCTTATCGAAATATATAAATAAATTTTCTCTGTATTAAATTTAAATAAACCAACTTCGATGTTCACAAATCACTCATTAGACGCTGTTTCCTTACTGAAAAAGATGATTGAAATCCCTTCGTATAGCAGGGAAGAAGAGCATTGTGCTGATTTGATTAAGAAATACATCGAAGAGAAAGGTTACACAGTTTCAAGGCTACAAAACAACGTGTGGACAGTGGCAAATGGTTTTGACAGCAGCCGCCCTACCCTACTCTTAAACTCTCATATTGACACGGTAAAACCCGTTACAGGATGGACAAAAGACCCGTTTACACCGACTGAAATCGATGGAAAAATTTATGGTTTGGGCAGTAACGATGCCGGAGCTTCCGTAGTATCTCTGCTTCATACATTTTTCTTGCTTTCACAAAATAATCAACCTTACAACTTAATTTTCGCAGCCACAGCCGAAGAAGAAGTTTCGGGAAAAAACGGCATAGAATTATTGCTGAAAGAACTACCGAAAATTGATTTTGCCGTGGTGGGCGAACCGACAGAAATGCAACTTGCCGTGGCGGAAAAAGGGCTGATGGTACTGGACTGCACCGCTCACGGGAAAGCCGGACACGCTGCAAGAAATGAAGGCGAAAATGCCATTTACAAGGCTTTACAAGATATTGAATGGTTCAGGAATTACCGTTTTGAGAAAAAATCGGATTTTTTAGGCGAAGTAAAAATGTCAGTAACGCAAATCAATGCCGGAACGCAACATAACGTAGTGCCTGATAAATGCACATTTGTAGTGGATATTCGCAGCAACGAACTTTATTCCAATCAAGAAATTTTAGAAGAGATAAAAAAGCACGTAACATGCGATGCTGAGCCACGTTCAACCCGATTAAGTTCATCCGCTACTCCACTTGACCACCCGATTGTTGCGAAAGCAAAAAAAATAGGTAGAGAAATTTTCGGTTCCCCTACCCTTTCCGACCAAGCTCTTATGTCGTTTCCGAGCGTAAAAATCGGTCCCGGAAAATCATCCCGCTCACATACCGCCGATGAATTTATTGAAATCTATGAAATAGAGCAGGCGATTGAGATTTATTTTGAGTTGTTGAACTGCCCCCTGGTCCCCTAAAGGGGGAATTTCCTATACCAAAGAATACATATTATAAAGAAAAAAATCACAATAAACCATCTAGCGTCTTCCATCCCTGCCTGCCGTAGGCAGGTTTCATTTCTCATCTCTCATATTTTATCTTTCACATCGTCTTTGCTCCTTGTTCTTTTCTCCTTGTTCTTTCCTACCTCACTTCCCTATTATTTTTAAAATCGTAGAAAGTCCGTCGCATCAAATCGGCAAGCTGCATCTGATAATTGATATAGGCATTTAGGTGCGAAACGTAGGCATTATTCAGACGATTACGTTCCAGCGCGAGCGATTGACTGTCGATATCGCCATCGGAAAAGCGCTGACGTGTGATTTCAAAACTTTTTTCGGCAATCGTCAGGTTCTTTTCGAGCAACTGCAGACGTTTTAAGCTGCTTGTTAGATTCGACACAAGATTTCTAACCTCTTGCTCTATGTTTCGTCTGATTTGCAAGCAACAAATATTAAAATAATAGATAGTGAAAATAGTATGTAGGAAAGTTTTTTAATCATATTTCTCCGTAATCTCTTAGAGGTTTCAAAAGTAGTGATATTTTATAGAAAGAAAAATAGTTGAATCTGCTTTTAGTACGAAATTTTCGCAAATAGAGTTAAAAAATAAAAAAGGGGAAACATATTGCTATGTCCCCCTTTTTGAATTATAAAACTATCAGATTATTTCCCTTGTTTCATCAATTTTATTGACTTTTCAAAACCACTTTCGTGTTTTACATTCAATATCATTGTAGAAGCTGAGAATGAAGTTAAATCAAGTCTATATTCGCCTTCTTGATTTATACGAATATTTCTTGTTTCAATGGTTTTTCCTTCCAAATTATTTAGCGTAAGCGTGTAATTACCGCTCTTTGGCAATACTACATTTACAAAATCTTTAACCGGATTTGGGAATGCACGTAATTCAGAAGCTAACACATCATTTACGGATGTTCCATCTTCTACTATTAAATTGAAATCATACATACGTCCCTTGTGTAGAGGATCTTCTCCTAAATCTTTATAAGATGTTGAACGCCAAGCATCACTATATACCACTCTTATTCTGGTTTTACCTAATTTTGCTGTAGCGGGAATAGTTATCGCTTGTGATATATTCATCACAGTAGCACTATTGTTTGTTGCTCTATTTCCGATAATTGCAATTCGCTCCCCTTCATCTGCAAAATCATAGTCTTGATTCCAGTCAACCAAAATAATTGCTTGACAGAATTGCAAACCATCTGCTTGATCAGGTAAAGCTGTAAGATTAAGCTTAAATGTTTTTCCTTGAACAGCAGAAACTGAGGTCTCTTTGTGATAAATGTAGTGAGAAGCAGGTGCAGCTGAAGCTGCATAATCTATATTGGCTATACCGTCTTCTGTAGTTACATTGGTCAAATATCTATCCGGACCAACAGCCATATATTGTCCCGGAATAACATAACCAATCGTGTAAGTTGCTGATACAACAGTACTATTTGCCATTCCTTCTTTGATTGCAATCGCTTTCAAAGTGGCTGATTCTTCCAATACAATCGGCTCAGTATATAACGTAGCGTTTTTATTGGGTGTTGAACCATCTAGTGTATAGTAGATAGAAGCTCCTTCCGTAGCAGTTGTCAAAGTAATAGTTTGAGGTGGATCGTATTTTCCTGATTCCAATGAAATTTCTGGCTGTGCTACAACCTCTGTACCTGCTGCTGTATAACTATCCGCACCATTCGTCAGCCAATCCAGTGAGAAGTTTAAGAAATACATTTTGTATGCAGGTGCATTTTCGTCTTCCTCTACATATACACCGATTGTTCCATCAGGCAAAATAGTAACAGATGAATAGGCTGATGTGTTTCGAGCAATGGTTTTCTTAACAGGCCAAGTCGTTCCTTCATCGTAGCTTATCCACATCGTTACATTTCTACGAGCACTATGATTTGGTAAAGTATGTAAAATCCTATCTTTATCATAACCATCTACAGTAGATGTATAGCGAATAATATCCGCGTCACAAGCATTTCCGGTTATTTCCGGCCAGTTGTTTTTTGAACCCCAAGTTACACCGCCGTCAGATGATTTTGCCCAAAGTCTGTTTCCACTTGTACGACTACTCATTAAGATATCGCCATTATTCAGCTCTACTACTTTAGCCTCATCACCGCCTACAATTGCTCTATTTGACACATGCCATGTTTCACCATCATCGTCTGAATAAACAGCATAGTTTTGCAATCCATTCATTCCCGGTTCACGAACAGCTATTACAGCCATTAGTCTGCCGTCGCGAGTACACAAAGCATGACCTGAACCAAAGAATAAACCTTGCCACTGTGAACGAACAGGGTCTGAACATTCAGGACCGTAAATCTGTGATGTAATATCTTTTGGAGAAGTCCAAGTTTGTCCATTATCATCACTTGTTGACATATAAGTGCGAATCAAATTAGTAGGAACAGAATAAAATAATCCATTTCCTCCCACGTATAATGCAACTAATTTTCCGGTATTCGATTTAATAACAGCCACATCACCGAAACCTTTGCCATATCCGGTGCCTTGAGCTACTAAAATCGGCTCGGACCAGGTTTTTCCACCATCAATACTTCTATTGGCTACTATATCAATGTCTTGTGGCAGGTCACCCGAATTATATTTTCTCTTGTCTGTCAAAATTACAAGTGCGCCATCATCAGCAGTTGTAATAGCCGGAATACGATAGTTTGTAGAACCGTAATCACCAGGACCGTAAACCAAGGTTCTTCTAAGCATAATTTCACGACTTCCGGCAGGATTCCCATTTTCAAATGTATGAGTTTCTAATTCTGTTGAGATAGAAATTACCTCTGCATCCAATTGATTTCCTTCTTTAGCTGTCTCTTTTACTTTGAAAGTTACCCAAATATTATTGATACCCGGTGTAATAGTTCCATCTAGTGGAATTGTCATTTCACCTTCTTGAGGAGCTACCGTAGCCAAAAGTTTTGCAACGCCGGTAAGTGGTTTACGTGGATCGAATTTAGAAGAAGTTCTGGTTGTGTAAATTTTAACCTCTTCAATTTCATTAATATCGGTAGTTCCATTCATATTCATTACCAATTTGTCAAATGCAACTGAAGTATTTCCTTTGGTAGTCAATTCCAGTCTCAGAATTTCTTCATTGTCATTTCCTCTTCCGGAGTAGTTATTATCTTGAACTACGGTAGAACCGGTAATTTCAATATTCCCCTTAGTAGGGAATCCTACAAGTGTAGCCGGGTGATTTCCTTTAATATCTTCAACGATATTGTCTTCACTGATATTTTCAAAATCATAAGCTGCGATTAAACCATCTGTAGCAGCAGTTACTGTCGCTGTTTGATCTGCTACAATTTCACTGGCTGAAAGTGCTCTTTTCCAAAAACGAATATCATCAGCATAAAATTTATTAAAATAGGTCAAATCTTGATTATCACCTCTCAGACCACAACCAATATAGACATCAAAAGTATTATCAACAACCCAATTGGAAACATTGGCGCCACTACTAGTAGCCACTTCCTCACCATCAACGTATTGGTAAGCATTTTCGGTTGTTTTATCCACTACGAATGCAATATGAGTCCATTTTCCGGCTTGACCTGATGACCATTTAGACAGCGCATGAGTTCCGGTTGTGCCGGGAGAGTTAGTACCAAAAAACTGATCTGTTCTATATGCACCAATAAACTCATAACCGGATTTATTAATTGCAGTATTGGTACAACGTTTTGCTAAATAACGACCATCCGCACCACTAGGAATATCGGGAACATACACCCACATGCTTATTGTAAAGCTTTCACTTGCAGTAACATTAAAGTCGGAATGGTGAGGTATCTTCATATACCTACTTGATCCGTCAAACTCCAGATACTTGCCACTTTGAGCAAATACTGAACCTAGGCTTAAAGAAAAAGCCACAAAAAAGAATAATAATTTTCTCATAAGTTTAATAATTTAACTTGTTAATACTCTGATAATTTTAATGTTTGCAAAGATACTAATAAAAATAAAAATTCCAAAGCAATATGGTTAATTATTTTAAAATTAACTCATATTTAACAAGAATTTTTTATTAAACGTGTTTTTTCATCATTATTTTCAGATATGTATTTATTATCAAAATCTAAAAAAACTACAAATTACACCAATTTCTGTGCAATTTGTAGTTTGTTAAAAAATGAATTATTTTATGAAAAAGCTATTTTGATAAACAAATAACCGAGAGAGATTATTTTACTATTAAATCAAAATCGTGCACACGTCCTTTATCTACAGGATCTTCTCCTAAGTCCGCATAATTCGCCGGACGCCAAGCATCTGTATAAATCACTCTTATTCTAGTTCTACCTAATTTTGCTGTTTGGGGTACAGTTATTTTTTGCGATACATTCATTACTGTTGCACTATTATCTGTTTCTCTATCTCCAATAATTGCAATTCGTTCTCCTTCATCTGCAAAATCAAAATCTTGATTCCAGTCAACCAAAATAATAGCCTGACACCACTGCATACCATCTTTTTTGTCGGGACTTGCGGTTATATTTAAGTTAAAAGATTTACCTCGTGCAGCTGAAACAGCAGCCTCTTTGTGATAAATATAATGAGAAGCAGGTGGAGCAGAGCTAGTATAATTAATATTCTTTACAGCTTTTTTAGTTTTTATTTTTGTTAAAAATCTATCCGACACAACACCTCTATTTTGTACAGGAATAAGATAACCAATCGTGTAATCTGCTGCAGATACAACACTGTTTGCCATTCCTTCTTTAATTGCAATCACTTTCAAAGCAGCTGATTCTTTCAGAACTATCGGCTCTGTATATAAAGTAGCGTTTTTATTGGGTGTTGAACCATCCAACGTATAGTAAATAGATGCTTCTTTTGTAGCTGTTGATAATGTAATTGTTTGAGGTGGTGCATACCTTCCTGAAGCCAATGAAATTTCAGGTTGTCCTACCACTTTCGTTTCTTTTCCCAAAGGAATATAGCTATCTGCACCATCTGTCAGCCAATCCAATGAGAAGTTCAAAAAATACATTTTGTATGGCTCTGTTTCGTTTTCTTCGATGTAAACACCAATTGTTCCATCAGGTAAAATAGTAAGAGATGAATAAGCAGATTCATTTGAAGCAATGGTTTTCTTCACAGGCCAAGTTGTTCCTTCATCATAGCTTATCCACATAGTTACATTTCTACGGGTGCTGTGGTTGGGTAAAGTGTGTAAAATCCTATCTTTTTCATAACCGTCTTTTGTAGATGTATAGCGAATAATATCAGCATCACAAGCATTTCCCCAGATCTCTTTCCAACTGTTTCTTGGTCCCCAAGTTATACCGCCATCGGAAGATTTTGCCCAAAGTCTGTTGCCAAATATACGACTACTCATCAGAATATCGCCATTATTTAACTCCACAACCTTCGCTTCATCGCCGCCAATAATAGCTCTTTCCGAAACTTGCCACGTTTCGCCATCATCGTCGGAATAAACTGCATAATTTTGCAATCCGTTCATTCCCGGCTCACGTACCGCTACTACTGCCATCAATCTACCATCACGAGTACATAAACCATGACCGGAACCGAAGAACAAACCGGGCCACTTTGCACGAACAAGATCTGTACATTCCGGACCGTAAATAAATGGTGTGATGTCTTTCGGAGGAGTCCAAGTTACGCCGTGATCAGCACTTCTTGACATATAAGTGCGACTCATATGCTCCGGATTAGATTTCCATATTCCATTTCCACCCACGTAAAGTGCTACTAATATTCCGGTATTTGAGGTAATCACTGCCACATCACCGTAACCTTTGCCATGTCCTTGACCTTGCGCTACTAAAACAGGTTCCGACCAAGTTTTTCCGCCGTCTGTACTTCGGTTCGCCACCACATCAATATCTTCAGGTAAGTCAACCACATTGTATTTTCTCTTATCTGTTAAAATTACAAGCGAACCGTCAGCAGCAGTTGTTAGAGCCGGAATGCGATAGTTTTTCGACCCATAATCACCTGGCGCATATACCAATGTTCTTCTTAGTAAAATCTCACGACTTCCATCGGGATTTCCATTTTCAAATATATAATTTTCAGCACTCGTAGCAATAGAAATTACTTCTGCATCCAGTTGATTTCCCTCTTTAGCTGTCTCTTTTACTTTGTAAGTTATCCAAATATGATTGATACCCGGCACAATATCTCCGTCCAGTGAAATAGTTATTTCGCCTTCTTGTGGAGTTGCTGTACCTAAAAGTGTTGCACCGGCTGCAAGTGGTTTACGTGGATCGAATTTAGAAAAATTTCCACTTGAGTAAATTTTAACCTCTTCAACCTCATTAATATCGGTAGTTCCATTCAGATTCATTACCAATTTTTCAAATGCAACAGAAGTATTTCCTTTGGTAGTCAATTCCAGTCTCAGAATTTCTTCGTTATCATTTCCTCTTCCGGAAAAATTATTGTCTTGAATTACCGTAGCAGCAGTAATTTTAATATCCCCTTGGGAAGCTAATAAAGAACTTAGACTAAAAGTAAAAGCTGCAAAAATCAATAGTATTTTTTTCATAAATTCAATAAATTGAGATTAATATTTTGAAATTTTTTAATAACTGTAAAGATATTAATTAAAT
The DNA here is from genome assembly GCA_012837935.1 of Bacteroidales bacterium. Classification (GTDB taxonomy): domain Bacteria; phylum Bacteroidota; class Bacteroidia; order Bacteroidales; family Paludibacteraceae; genus UPXZ01. The sequence goes on along the minus strand of DUQG01000080.1, from coordinate 34,340 downwards.
AACAAATACAATCTTATTTAATTCAACTTTTACATATTTTTATCAAAATCATCTGTTAGATAGCTAAATAAGCTTAATTTTCCTTCGATTTTCCTTATACATATAGTCTTAGTTTTTAAAAAAATAAACATATTCGATTAAAAATGAGTATTTTTGTAATTGAAAGCTTTTATCAATTAATTTACTAATTAACCAAATCACAAATGAAAGCTATATTACTTACAGGCGGAAGTTCCGGCATCGGATTGGCAACAGCTGAAATGCTGATGAACAAAGGTTATCAGGTATATTCCGGCTCGCGAAGGGGTGGGGGACAAGCTCAAAAATCTTCGAACGGCGGAGAAATTATTCCTATTAAAATGGATGTAAACGATGAAACGACCGTGAAAAATGCCGTGGATAAAATCATTCAGGAAAATGGAAAATTATATGCCGTAATCAGTAATGCAGGTAATGGAATAGCCGGCTCCATCGAAGATACTGCTTCCGACGAAGTAAAGTATCAACTTGAAACTAATTTTTTCGGTTCTGTAAAAGTAATTCAAGCCTGCCTGCCGATATTTCGCAAGCAAGGATTTGGCAAAGTAATTGCCGTATCATCGGTTGCTGCGGTAATTCCTGTTCCGTATCAGGCATTTTACAGTGCAGCAAAATCAGCACTTTTGCTAATGATGGATGCTTTGACTATGGAAGTGAAACCATTTGGTATTCAGTGTTGTACCATACTTCCGGGTGATACGAAAACGGATTTTACAAGTTCAAGAAAATATACCGATGCATCACAAAATGAAAATTCAGCTTACTATAAGCGAATGAAAACAGCGGTTGATAAAATGGAAATTGATGAACAAAACGGTATGTCGGCCGAATCAATTGCCAAAGCGATTGTAAAACAAATTGAGCGTAAAAAAATGAAATCAAGGGTAATTCCGGGATTGCAGTACAAAGCTATTTGTGTAGTTAGCGGGTTGCTACCTTATAAGTTGAGATTAAACTTAATAAATATGGTTTATTCGTAAAGCCAAAGTCTTTGTTGTAGTGATTTTGAAACATTGTTAATAACTTTGTAATAACTACCGAAAGAAATATTACAAGTTCATTTGGATTTTCGGAAATTATTTTCAATACCCGAATGATTTTTAGAAAAACAAAAAACTTAGCCGAAACTTTCATTGAATTTTTAACACGGGTTTCAAACTATTTTTCGCAGTTTTTTAGAAAAAAATATGAATGAATAAAATTTCAACAGGATGTTAATAAAATCTGTAAAAGGCTTAAAAATAGGAACTTTATCATTTTTTAATTGTTTATAATCTATATTCAAAATTTTAATATCGAAAAAAGCAAATTTTAAGTAAATTATTTTTCAACGCTATCAACAGGCTATTATCATCATTATTTAAGTTTTAAAAAAATAAAATATTAATATTATTATAATTTGAAAAGTCGAAAAAAATGGACAAGCAAAAATATATTTCAGAAATTAATCGCTTGAGAAAAGAGAAAAATGCCATTATTATGGCTCACTTTTATCAAACCGCAGATATCCAAGATATTGCAGATGTAGTAGGGGATAGTTTGGCTTTGGCTCAAAAAGCAGCTAAAACCGATGCTGATATTATTGTGCTTTGCGGTGTGCACTTTATGGGTGAAACAGCTAAAATTCTTTCGCCGGATAAAAAAGTGTTGATTCCGGATTTAGATGCAGGATGTTCGTTGGCTGACAGCTGTCCTGCAGATGAGTTCGAGAAGTTTGTAAAAGCGCATCCCGACCATACAGTAGTAAGTTATGTAAATACTTCGGCTGCAGTTAAAGCATTGACAGACATAGTGGTTACATCTACAAACGCCAAGAAAATAGTTGACCAACTTCCTGAAAATGAGAAAATTATTTTTGGTCCCGACCGAAATTTAGGTGGTTATATTAATAGTGTTACGGGTAGAAATATGTTACTCTGGGATGGTGCTTGTCACGTTCACGAGCAATTTTCTGTTGAAAAACTTAGCAAACTAAAACAAGAAAATCCCGATGCGGAAATTCTTGCACACCCGGAATGTAAATCGACTATTCTTAAAATGGCTGATTATGTAGGAAGTACACAAGGAATTTTAGATTATTCTACAAAATCAGATAAAAATAAATTTTTAGTGGTAACTGAAAGTGGAATTATTCATCAAATGGAAAAAAATAATCCTGAAAAAACATTTATTCCTGTTCCACCGGAAGTTGAAGAAGGTTCGTGCACTGCTTGTAATGAATGTATATTTATGCGTAAAAATACGTTGGAAAAACTTTATCTCTGCTTGCGCGATGAAACACCTGAAATTCTGATTGATGATGAACTACAGAAAAAAGCTGTTAGACCAATCGTAAGAATGTTGGAAATGTCGTAGCGACAATTAACACGATTTTATACGAATTCAGCAAATGAGAAACATTGATAAATTAAGTTTAGAAAAAGCTTATCACTTATTTGAAAGTGGTGCAATTGATACTTTTGAAGTTGGTACTTTCAAAGGTTTACAGCAAATTCATCAATACTTATTCGCCGGCTTATATGATTTTGCAGGGGAAATTCGTATAAAAAATATTTCAAAAGGTGGATTTCGTTTTGCTAATTCCTTGTATTTGAAAGAGATTTTAGTGAAAATAGAACAGATGCCTGAAAATTCATTTGAAGAGATAATTGAGAAGTACGTTGAAATGAATATTGCGCATCCGTTTATGGAAGGCAATGGCAGAACTATGCGGATTTGGTTGGATTTGATGTTGAAATCAAGATTGCAAAAAATGGTTGATTGGCAAAAAGTAGATAAAAATCTATACTTGCAGGCTATGGAAAGAAGTTTTGTCAATGATTTAGAAATCAGAGTATTGCTTTTTGAAAATCTAACAGATGATATTCATAACAGAGAAATTATTTTCAAAGGAATCGAGCAATCTTACTATTATGAAGGGTATAAGAAAGATGAGTGATATTGTAGAAAATTTAACTGACTATTACATTTATGAACCCGATGAAGATTATCATCGAGCCATAACGAGTGATGAGTTATTGGTAAGATTGATTCCACGAATTGAGAAACTTTTTGATAAATGAAAATCTATTATAAAGGAAATAAACTAACAGAAATTATAATTATTAGCACGGCAATTTTAGTTGCCGTGCTAATTTTGATTATATCCAAACAGTCATTTTGGTTAATTTTAGCTTATCTTATTTTGGAAGGATTGATTGTTTATTTCTTTTCAAACTATCATTATATTCTCGAAAATGAATCTTTAAAAATTAAATACGGTTTTTATACCTGCAAGGAAATTCCTATCCAATCCATTCAGAAAATCATAATAGAAGAGATAGAAAAAGGCGAACCCAAGAGCTCGCCTTATCGAATAAATATTTATTACGGAATGAATAAAAATAGAGTTTTCGTTCCACGTGAAACGGTAAGTTTTGTTGAAAATATCGAACGGTTACGACCCGATATTGAGATTAGTTAAAATATTATACAAAACAATATAATAGATGAAATAAACCGCCGAATGGCTTAAAGTCAGTCTGTTACTCAATACTCGAAACTCAGAACTCTTATCTAAATTTGAACTTACTGTCTATTTTTTATCTTACTCGCTTCCACTATCTTATAAACTTTATCATTTCGTCTAACAAGTTCATCGGTTTTTAACGAGAATAAATCGCCTTTTTTTACTTCCTGAACAGGTTTAAGTTCAAAACGTAATTCTTCTACAATATCTTCGTAAGCACCAGTTGTTTCTCCTGTAATTAGAATTTCATCGCCAACTTTCAAGTTTTGAGCTTCAAGTAAAATCTCTGCTACACCAATTTTATTGTAATAATTAGTTACTTTTCCCACATAAACTTTACGATGTGTAGCTTCCGAACCGTAGTTTTTGCTCCATTCTCCGAGTCGTTGTCCAAGGTAATATCCATTCCAAAATCCGCGATTAAATACCTTAGAAAGACGCTTATTCCACTGTTCTACTTTTTCTTCGGTAAATTCATCATTCAGAACTGCATCCACTGCTTCGCTGTAACATTCTACCACAGTTTTTACATATTCAGGTCCACGGGCACGTCCTTCAATTTTGAAAACTCGCACACCCGCTTCAATCATTTCATCCAAAAAACCGATAGTTTTCAAGTCTTTTGGCGACATAATATATTCATTATCAATCTCTAACTCAACTTCACTGTCTTTATCTTTTACAATATATCCACGACGGCAGATTTGATTACAAGCACCACGATTCGCTGAAAGATTTTTTTCGTGAAGGCTCAAATAACATTTACCTGAAACAGCCATACAAAGTGCACCGTGAGCAAACATTTCAATACGAATTAGCTCGCCATTTTTGCCTTTAATCTGTTCATCTACAATAGCTTTATGAATTGCAGCCACTTGCTTCAAATTTAATTCACGTGCTAATACTACCACATCGGCAAATTGTGCATAAAATTTCAACGATTCCACATTAGTTATGTTTGTTTGTACTGAAAGATGCACTTCCACACCAATACTTGATGCATACATCATTGCTGCTACATCTGATGCAATAATCGCGGTAACATTCACTTCTTTTGCTGTATCGATAATTTCACGCATCAATGAAATATCTTCGTCGTAAATAATGGTGTTTACGGTCAGGTAACTATTTACGTTGTTTTCTTGACATATTGCTACAATTTTCCGCAAATCTTCCGTAGTGAAATTACTGCTCGATTTGCTTCGCATATTTAGGTTTTCAATCCCAAAATAGACCGAATTTGCACCCGCTTTTATCGCTGCAGCCAAACTTTCCCAACTACCTGCAGGCGCCATTATTTCTATGTCTTTTCTACTTAAAGGCCCCCTAACCCCCTGAAGGGGGAATTCTTTCTTATTATTTAATTCTATTTTGTTCATTTGAATTTACTTACATTTTTGAAAATCAAACAAATTTACAGTTTATTTGTTTATAAACACGTTATTTTAGGCTATTTTTGTAAATATTCTGCTTTTACGCAGTTTATTTTGCTTAGAATTATCTTTTTTATTTAGAACTTATGAAAATCGCTAATATAAAATTTCCTGACAAACCACTTTTTCTAGCACCTATGGAAGATGTTACCGATCCTGCATTTCGACTTTTATGCAAAAAATTCGGTGCGGATATGGTTTATACTGAGTTTGTTTCTGCGGATGCATTGATACGAAATGTGAAACGTACGGAACAAAAACTTACCTTGCACGATGAGGAACGTCCGATAGCTATTCAGATTTACGGACGTGAGCCGGATGCAATGGCAGAAGCTGCCAAAATTGCTGAGGAAGCCAATCCGGATATTATTGATTTGAATTTTGGTTGTCCTGTAAAACGTGTAGCAAGCAAAGGTGCAGGTGCGGGATTGTTGCGTGATATTCCTAAAATGTTGGAAATAATTACTGTGGTTGTCAAAGCAGTTAATAAGCCTGTAACAGTTAAAACCCGCTTAGGATGGGATGAAAATAGTAAGATAATTGTTGATTTAGCAGAGCAAATTCAAGATTGTGGTGCTCAAGCCTTGTGTATTCACGGACGTACTCGTTCTCAAATGTATAAAGGTGAGGCAGATTGGATTTTGATTGGGGAAGTGAAAAACAATCCAAGAATGAAAATTCCGATTATTGGAAATGGTGATGTTACAACAGGTGAACGTGCTAAGGAATGTTTTGATAAATACGGTGTAGATGCGGTAATGATAGGTCGTGGAAGTATAGGGCGACCATGGATTTTTGCTGAAGTACGTCAATATTTAGAAAACGGAACTACTACGGATGTTTTGAGTTTTGAGGAACAAAAAGAGATATTAAAGCAGCACGTGCTTAATTCCATTGATTGGTTGGATGAACGTAGAGGAATTCTTCATTCTCGCCGACATTTGGCTGCAAGTCCAACTTTTAAAGGCATTCCACATTTTAGAGATACGCGGATTGCTATGCTTAGAGCTACTACAAAAGAGGAACTTTTTGAGATAATTGACAGTGTGAAAATATAAATCCCTAATCTTATCTATTACAGAAAAGATTAGGGCAATTTTTTATAAACTTACTGAAATTCCACCGCTAATAATACCTTTGTAACCAACACCCAATTCTAAAAATCCTTTCACATTTCTACCGTATTCAAGTCCAAGTGGCGTAAATTGTAAATTCAAATGTCCTATTGTATCCGTATGCTTATCTTTATAATTATTAAAGAATAAAACTGTGCATCCCATTCCAATTAAAGCATATATATTAAATTTATTTTCCGGATTTAGATATTTAAATTTTCCCTCCGGTGCTAATGTAAATGAGTTAAATCCGAATACATCTTTATTATTTTCCCTTGATGCGTATTTATAATGGTCGTAAGTTAATGATCCTCCAAAAGAGAATCTTTCATATAGTTCAAGGACACGATGATAACTAATTGTTAATGGTCCAACGATACATGAAGGGTCTGTATTACCTTCTACTGTTCCGGTTGAGATATTAGAAGATAAAAAAGATAGGGTCAAAAATAAATCTTCAAGACCGTAAACACCATATCCAATTGAGAGTCTTTGTTTTTGTGCATTCATTAAGTTCAAACTTAAAATAATTGCTACAAATATTATGATTATTTTTTTCATATTTTAGTTTTAAAAAGGTTAATACTGCAATTATATGTCTATATTATCTAAATCAACCTTTTTATCGCGTTTATAGGCTTTTTTAGATACTTGTACCTTTGTGTGATTAATCGGCTTGCCATGAGTTTTTATTTCAGCTTCACGGCTTTCTTTTCTTGCCTGTTTAAGAGCGTCTTTGATGATATTGTTTTTTCTTTTTGATTTTTTCATTTTAGGACATTTTTTTGCTGTCAAAAAGTCCCCCTTGAGGAAACAACGTTCGGCGGTAGCCAATTTAGGGGGCATCTATCGTAACCATCCGCACTTCATTTTCTACTTCTTCAATTTCTACCATTACAGCATCATTGGGTAGGATAGAAGCAATATTTTCAGCCCATTCGATAAAGCAATAATTTCCGCTGTACAGATATTCTTCCGCACCCATATTCAAGGCTTCTTGTATTGAATTTATTCTATAGCAATCGAAATGATAGATAATTTTTCCATCTTTGGCTTCGTATTCATTGACAATGGAAAAAGTGGGACTGTTTACAGTTTCCTGCACGCCCATCTCTTCACAAATGGCTTTTATAAATGTAGTTTTTCCTGCACCCATTTTTCCGTTAAAGCAGTAAACTTTTTCCGGGTTATTTTTTAGGTGCGTAACAAATTGTTTCGCTGTAAATTTTATGGTATGTAAATTTCGTATCGTTAGAATTGTTAGCATATTTTTTTAAAATAATTAGAAATGAAAAATTACTTTTTTTAGGTTACTTTTTTTAAGTAGTAGTTTTATCTATTTTAGATTATCTATAATAGATAATTTAGATAGTGCTGTTTTTAACTTATTTTTACTTTTTATCTGATTTATCTTGTTTTTATCGCCATTTTTCACGGTCAGTTAGTCTGTTTCTTTGAAATATTTCACTCTCGCGGCTTTAACTCAGGGTGAAAATGATTGTAAATAATTGATGCTCTGTGAGTTCCGATAATTTTTTCTATGTCTTCAAATTCTGCTGTTCTAATTCGTTTTACGCTTTTAAAATGCTTAATCAGATTATTTTTGGTTACTTTGCCAATTCCTTTGATATTATCGAGTTCGGAAGCAGTCTGTTTTTTACTTCGCTTGTCTCTATGAAATTTTATCGCAAAACGATGGACTTCTTCCTGAATATTGGCTAGCAATTTAAAAAGCATTTCGTTCGGTTTCATCCCGATTGATTTTGGCGGAAATCCGAAAAGTAGTTCGCGGGTTTTATGCTTATCGTCTTTGGCAAGTCCGGCAATCGGAACTTTTAAATTGAGTTCATCTTCCACCACTTTCCGAATCACTTCCATCTGACCAATTCCACCGTCGGCAATAATCAGGTCGGGTAGGGTATTACCTTCTTCAATCATTCGGGTGTATCTTCTTCGCACCACTTCTTGCATTGATGCGTAATCATCCGGACCTTCAACAGTTTTGATAGTATATTTTCGATAATCTTTTTTGCTCGGTTTTCCTTTTTTGAAAACAACACAAGCTGCCACCGCACTCGTTCCCGAAATATTTGAGTTATCAAAAGCCTCGATGGTCATCGGTATTTTTTCCAACTGCAACTTTTCCTGAATTTCTGAAAGTATGCGAATCGCTCTTTGATCAGGATTCAGTTTTTCCGCTCTTTTCAGTTTTTCAAGTTTGTATTGCTTTACATTTTGAGTAGATAAATCGAGCAGTTTTCTTCTATCACCACGCTGCGGAATTATGAAATTCACATTCGAAAGTTCAAAGTCAATAGGGAAGGGGAGTACAATTTCTTTGGAATCACTTTCTAATTTATTGCGCAATTCCACTATTGCAGTTGCTAAAATATCTTCCTTTGTTTCGTCCAATTGCTTTCGATATTCAATGGTGTATCCTTGAATTATTGCCCCTTTTGAAACTCGCAAAATATTCACGTAAGCAGAATTTTCATCTTCTTCGTATCCGAATACATCCGTATTATTTACCACTGAATTAGCAACGATTGATTTTGCTTTATAATTTTCAATCAGTTCGTATTTTTGCTTGACTTCATTGGCTTCTTCGTAACGATATTCAGATGCTAAATTCTTCATTCTCTCAAGTAGCATCTTACTGATTTCGTTCGCATCCCCTTTAATTATCTGTCTGATTTCATCGATGTCTCGGTTGTAATCTTCCTTATTTTCCAAACCTTCGCAAGGTCCTTTACAGTTTTTGATGTGATATTCTAAGCAAACTTTGAATTTATTTTCAACTATTTTTTCTTCGTTTAGTGCTAGCGAGCAGGTTCTCACTTTATACAATCTGTGAATAATATCTAAGATGGCATTAATTGTCCAAACCGAACTGTAGGGACCATAATACTCGCCAATCTTTTTATCTATATTTCTTGTCTTAAATATTCGCGGAAATTCTTCTTTCGTAATGCAAATACTTGGATAGGTCTTTCCATCTTTTAGCATTGCGTTGTATCGGGGCATATATTCTTTTATCAGATTATTTTCTAATAAAAGTGCATCTTCCGGCGTTTCTACAACTATATATCTAAGATAAGCAATGTTTTTAACAAGCACCCTAATTTTTGGCGTATCGTGTGTTTTTGTAAAATAAGAACTAACTCTTTTACGTAAGTTTTTTGCTTTTCCCACATAAATAATCTCATCTTTTTTATTGAAATATTGATATACTCCCGGTGTTTCCGGAAGTAAAGCAATCTGTTCTTTTAAAGATAATTTCATTATTACAAGGGTTTACAAAAGTGCTTTTGTTGAAAAATGTTCCACGTGGAACAAATATGTTTCTAAACATCATTTGGTGTTCTTAATATCTTAATCAAGTTTTGATTTTTTTTAGAATGGAAAACATTAAGAAGTTAGGATTAGTTTAGGTTTCATTAAGTCTTTTGTTTTTACTTTGCAGATAATCAAAGTTTTATGTCTCTTTTGTTCCACGTGGAACAAAAACTATTTTACTATAAACTGCTAACTAAATCTATCTTCCCATCATTACCAGAAGTATATTTACATCACTCGGGGAAATTCCCGGAATTCTACTTGCTTGACCGATTGTTTCCGGATTTATCTTTTTTAGTTTTTGACGAGCTTCGGTTGAAAGAGAAAGGATGTTTTCATAATCCAATTTGTCTTTGATTTGGATATTTTCCAAACGATGTAGTTTTTCTGCAATCATTTTTTCTCTATCAATATATCCCGCGTATTTCAAAATAATTTCCACAGCTTCTACAATTTCTTCTCTGATTTCAGAGATATTTTCAATCTTATTTTTTAACGAAGGAACTGCTTTTGCTAAACTATAAATATCGAGTTGCGGACGCAAAACTAAATCGGCAAGTTTACAACCGTGTGATAATTCCGATGAATTTTTGGAAGCAAGAAACGCATTTATATCGTTTGGCTTGATGGATTTATTTTTTAGAAAATCCATCAAAGAGTTCATTTCTTCTCTTTTGTTTTTGTATTGCTCAAATCGATTTTTATCTACCAAACCCAAATTATATCCTTTTTCAGTCAGTCGTTCATCTGCATTATCCTGACGTAGTAAAATGCGATATTCGGCACGCGAAGTAAACATTCGGTACGGTTCGTCCACACCTTTTGTTACCAAGTCATCAATCAGCACACCGATATAAGCTTCATTTCTGTGAAGAACAAATTCTTTTCCACCGTGGATGTTGATATGTGCATTAATTCCTGCAATCATTCCTTGTCCGGCTGCTTCTTCGTAGCCGGTAGTTCCATTTACTTGTCCTGCGAAAAACAGGTTTTTAATTCGTTTCGTTTCCAACGTATGTGTCAATTGTGTCGGGTCAAAAAAGTCGTACTCAATGGCATATCCGGGACGAAATAGTTGCACATTTTCCAATCCGGGAACAGTATGCACCGCTTCAATTTGAGTTTGAAGTGGGAGAGAAGATGAAAAGCCATTGATGTACCATTCGGTAGAGTGAACGCCTTCCGGTTCAAGGAAAAGCTGATGCGAAGTTTTATCTGCAAATGTTACAATTTTTGTTTCGATGCTTGGACAGTATCTTGGTCCGATGCTTTGGATTTGACCGTTATAAAGCGGTGAAAATTCCAAACCTTGATTTAGAATTTCGTGGGTTTTTTCATTTGTAAAGGTAATCCAACAACTGCGTTGCGGAAGCTCCCTTTTTACTTCTTTCAGGTAAGAAAATTTATGAAAATCTATATCGCCCGGTTGTTCGGTTAATTTTGAAAAATCAATACTTCGCTCATCAATTCGCATCGGTGTACCAGTTTTCATTCGGTCGGTAGTGAAACCCATTTCTTTAAGCTGTTCGGTAATTCCGTAGGATGCAGGTTCCGAAACCCGTCCGCCTGCTATCTGTGTTGTTCCTACGTGCATTAATCCGGTAAGAAAAGTTCCGGCAGTAAGTATTACGGCTTTGGCGTGCATCTCCACACCGAGCGCAGTTTTTATTCCTACCACAGCACCATTCTTAAATATAAATTTCGTAACCGTATCTTGCCAAATATATAGATTATCGGTGTTGGAAACTATTTTTGTCCACTCATGAATAAACTGCATACGGTCGCTTTGTGAGCGTGGCGACCACATAGCAGGACCTTTCGAGCGGTTGAGCATGCGAAACTGAATAGCCGTTCTGTCCGTTACTATTCCCATTTGTCCGCCTAATGCATCTATCTCTCTGACAATCTGACCTTTAGCAATTCCGCCAATAGCCGGATTGCAGCTCATCTGAGCAATTTTATTCATATCCATAGTGATAAGTAGGGTTTTTGACCCTAAATTAGCCGCCGTTGTCGCAGCCTCACAGCCCGCGTGTCCGGCACCTATCACTATTATGTCGTAGTTAAAATCCATATATTTCTATCCCTTTTTTCTAATGGGGAATTTGATGTTAATTTAGTTTCGTATTCTTTTGGTTAAATCCTTATTACACTTTTCTCTAAATGTAGGGGGGATATTTTCTTATTTATTATCTATCTTGTAGTTCGCCTCATCTTGAGAAGTTGGAGATTGTAATGCCATCAAAGCAAAACTTGCCAGCCAGTGATCACCACCATAATTTCCTGCGAACAAAAGAGGTAAAGCATTGTTAATCAGCTTATCAGCTGTATTATTCAATATGTTTCTTTTTTTATTGTTTTTGGGTAATGCTGTCGCAATATCTTTCATGCACCAAGCTCTTGAAAAAGATAATCCTACTAAATGGACAGTTTGGTAATCAGACAAATCACTTACAACCGGTATTTTGCAAAGATTTGCAAAACTCTTTTTTGTAAGGAATTTATCATACCATTTTGCAAATTCCTTTTCAGAATAAATTTTACTCATCAACGAAGCAATTTGCAACGAGGGCGAGAAAAAATCGGCGCCGTTTGGTTCTAAATATGCCGGTGTGTTTACTTCGTTTCCATAAAATTTCAATGCCTTTTTAATTAAGGCATTCTCAAACTCCCTATCATTTTTATTTCTTGCCCATTCTAGAGCAAAATTTAGTGCAAAAGCTGAATTTGGATGTACGCCTGTTCTGTCCGGATAGGTTTGCTTGGGAAGATATGTTTTCCATAAATCTACAATTACCTCGGTCAGTGGTTGTAAGTTATTATGCCATTCGCGCACTTTGGGATGCTTACATTCCATCAACTCATTGTCCAACTTCAACAACCAAGCCCAACCGTATGTTCGTTCGAAAATACGTGCATTTTCATATTTTGAGAAATATTCTGCTTCCACTTTCATCTTCTCCAACTGAAATGAATTATCCAAAACTTGCACGATTTCACTTGTGATTTTACTTTCTGGAAAAGTTCGTAACACACGCAAGAGCATCCAATGTCCATGCACACTGCTGTGCCAGTCAAAACTTCCGTAAAATACAGGGTGTAACTGACTTGGCGAAAGATTCACCTCAGTAGGATTATTGTAGACATGTCCAGGTTTGTTCGGAAATTCCCGATTAATGCTTTTCAGTGGTAATTGAGCCAGTTTTATAGCCATTTCTTCATTAAAAACCGACTGATTCTGTGTGTGTAATCCCATGCTTGCTATTAGAAGTATGAAAAGAACTTTTCTCATTTTCGGCAAAAATTTATTTAACCTACAAAGTTACGAAGTTTCATAGTTTTAACAATAAACGAATTAAGAGTTTAACGTTTAAATTAAAATTTTTATTTGAAATTCAATGTCTAGAACCAAATCCAATAAACATTTCATAAAAAATTTCTATATTTGTCGGCTTAACATTAATAAAAAAGATTTTTATGGATAATATTTTGACAAATATATTCGGTTATATTGCTATGGCTTTGCTGGTCGTTTCGTTTATTCCGAAAAAAATGACAGTTGTACGAACAATTAATTTAATAGCATGTACATTTTTCATAGTGTATGGCTTTTTGCTTTCAGCGTGGCCAATTGTAATTTCAAACTTGGCTGTCTGCACAGTACAGATTTATCATTTGTTTTTTGCAAAAAATAAGGTAAGTGCAGAAATTGCTGAGAAGTAATTTTACATTTATAAAAACCAAATTAATCGGAATGTCTGAAAAGAACATAAACCTCCTCCATCTTAATTACAATATAACAGAGTTTCAACAAACCTCCCTAAACCAACGATGGTTCGTGATAATTGGTATGCAATAAACCCGTTGCACTGACAGTATGAATTTTACTTATTCACAAAGAAAACTAAAATCCCATTGAAAATAGAGCTTAACTCAATGATTTTTTGTAACTTTGCACTCCGAAATAAAGATTTTTAATAAAAATGGAAAAAAGACAAATCAAACGAGCATTAATCTCTGTATATCACAAAGATAAACTGGATTTAATTGTGAAAAAACTTCACGAAGAAGGCGTTAGTTTTCTATCTACAGGCGGAACAAAATCATTTATTGAATCGCTGGGTTATCCTTGCGAAGCGGTAGAAGACCTTACTTCCTATCCTTCCATTTTGGGTGGAAGAGTAAAAACACTTCATCCGAAAGTGTTTGGCGGAATACTGGCACGTAGAGAATTGGAAGAGGACAAAGCGCAGTTAATTAAATATGAAATACCGCAGATTGACTTAGTTATCGTGGATTTGTATCCATTTGAAGAGACAGTGGCAGTTGGTGCAGATGAAGCCAATGTGATTGAAAAAATAGATATAGGCGGTATTTCGCTGATTCGTGCAGCAGCCAAAAACTACAAAGATGTGGTAATTTTAGCATCCAAAGCACAGTACGCACCATTTTATGAATTAATTGAACAAAACGGTGCCGAAACCACGCTTGAAGAGCGTCGCTGGTTTGCCAAAGAGGCTTTTGCTGTTTCATCGCACTATGATTCAGCTATTTTCAACTTTTTTGATGGAGACCATGCAAGTGCATTCCGCTCTACAGCCGATAATTCCAAGGCGCTTCGCTACGGCGAAAATCCGCATCAACAAGGTTTTTTCTTTGGAAAGTTCGATGAAATGTTTGAGCAACTTCACGGTAAAGAAATTTCTTATAACAACTTGCTCGATATTGATGCAGCAGTAAATCTAATAAATGATTTTGAAGATATTACTTTTGCTATCTTGAAGCACAACAACGCTTGCGGATTGGCTTCTCGTCCGGTGCTGAAAGATGCATGGTTGGCGGCTTTGGCAGGCGACCCAGTTTCAGCATTTGGCGGTGTGCTTATAACCAATGCGGTGGTGGATAAAGAAACAGCAGAAGAAATAAACAAACTGTTTTTCGAAGTAATTATTGCGCCGGATTATGATTTGGATGCGTTGGAAGTGCTTACACAAAAGAAAAACCGTATTATCTTGGTGCTTGAAGACAACAAAGTTCCGGCTCGTCAATTCCGTTCTGCGCTGAATGGTGTATTGGTGCAAGAACGCGATACTTACATTGAAACGGAAGATGACTTGAAAATCGTAACTGATAAAGAGCCTACGGAAGAAGAAGTGGAGGATATGCTTTTTGCGAATAAAATTGTGAAACATTCTAAGTCAAACGCTATTGTTTTGGCAAAAAATAAACAGTTGATTGCAAGTGGAGTAGGAGAAACATCACGAGTGGATGCACTGAATCACGCTATCGAAAAAGCTCAATCGTTCGATTTTGAATTGGAGGGTGCTGTGATGGCTTCGGATGCATTTTTCCCATTCCCGGATTGTGTGAAAATCGCCGGAGATGTGGGTATTACTGCTGTAATTCAACCAGGAGGTTCGGTAAAAGATGATGAGAGCATTGCTGTGTGCAACGAGAAAGGCATGAGCATGGTAACTACCGGAATCAGACATTTTAAACATTGATCTGTAGGGTAGATAGAAGACGGGAGATGGTAGTCGGAAGGTAAAAGACTATTAGACAAGTTAGACAAGAATATAAAATACATAAAATATATAAACAAATAATTAAACAGAAGATTTTAGAGAACAATCGTAAATCTAAAATCGTAAACCTAAAATAAAAATATGGGACTATTTTCATTTACACAAGAGATAGCCATGGACCTTGGTACGGCTAACACGATAATTATTCAAAATGATAAAGTTGTGGTGGATGAGCCGTCGGTTGTGGCACTGGATAAGCGTACCGATAAGCTGATTGCTATCGGCGAAAAAGCGCGTCAGATGCAAGGAAAAGAGAACGAAGGAATTCGCACGGTACGTCCGCTTCGCGATGGTGTGATTGCTGATTTTTACGCTTGCGAGCTTATGATGCGTGGGCTTATCAAAATGATTCCATCTCGAAATAAACTTTTCTCGCCTACATTGAAAATTGTAGTTTGTATTCCATCAGGAAGTACAGAGGTAGAGATTCGTGCGGTTCGTGACTCAGCTGAGCACGCCGGAGGACGAGAGATTTACATGATATACGAACCAATGGCAGCTGCTATCGGTATCGGTATTGATGTGGAAGCACCATCGGGCTGTATGATTGTGGATATAGGTGGTGGTACAACTGAAATTGCCGTGATTTCTCTTGGTGGCATCGTATCCAATAAATCTATCCGTATTGCCGGAGACGACCTTACTTCTGACATTATGGAGTATATGGGACGTATGCACAACATCAAAGTGGGCGAACGCACGGCAGAACAAATAAAAATCAATGTTGGTGCTGCTCTTACCGACTTGGAAGAAGCACCGGAAGATTATGTGGTACACGGACCTAACCGTATGACTGCATTGCCAATGGAGGTGCCTGTTTCTTACCAAGAAATTGCTCACTGCTTGGAGAAATCAGTTTCAAAAATTGAAGCAGCGGTGCTAAGTGCGTTGGAGCAAACACCGCCGGAGTTATATGCCGATATTGTGAAACAAGGTATTTATCTGGCCGGAGGTGGTGCAAAGCTTCGTGGATTGGACAAACGATTGACCGACAAGCTAAATATTAAATTTCACGTGGCGGAAGACCCACAGCATGCAGTAGCTCGTGGTACCGGTATTGCACTAAAAAATGTAGATAAATATCCGTTCTTGTTGAGATAGATGATGTCGGATGTTGGATGTTGTTTTTGTCCGGGCGTTCAGATGTTTAGCTATTTGGTATAAAAGAACAATTTTGTATGAAAGATGGTCGTGTTGTAAAAATAACATGACCGTCTTCCTTTTGTGAATGAAAAACCTGATAAATTTCCTTGTTCGTTACAGCGTGGTTTTCCTGTTTATATTTTTGGAAATCATTGCCATTGTGTTGATAGCTCGAAATAAAGGCTATCAGCGCAGTGTTTTGCTATCTTCTACGAATGCAGTGTCGGGCAAAATGTTTGAAGCAAGTAATCAGGTAGTTGAGTTTTTCAAACTTCGTGAGTCAAATAAAAACTTAGCTGAGGAGAACACATTGCTCTCCAATCGCATTACCGAACTGGAAAATCAACTCTATTCGTTAACCGATTCGTCAAGTTTGGCCGGTTGGAAAAATGCACGTATCTCACCGGAAAGGGAGTACAGCTACATTTCTGCCAAAGTAATTCGAATTACTACGAACCAAGTGCAAAATTACATTACGCTCAATAAAGGTTCAAAAGACAGCATTAAACCCGATATGGGCGTGATTGGTGAAAATGGAATTGTAGGAATTGTAGAGTCGGTATCGCAAAACTTTGCTAAAGTTATTCCCATTCTTCACCCAAAATCAACTATTGTTACGAAGTTTAAGAAAAACAATTACTACGGTCCGCTGGTTTGGGATGGGAAAGATTACCGCTATGCCAAACTGAACGACATTGCTCGGCACGTGAGGTTTAGTTTGGGTGATACGCTTATAACAGGCGGTTTCAAAGCATTTCCCGAAGGGATAATGGTAGGAACAGTCAATGATTTTAATATCAAAGAAAGTGACCCATACTACAATATTCAAGTAAAATTGGCGGTGGATTTCCGAACATTGACCCACGTGAGAGTGATAAATTACAAGAATTACGAAGAACAGACTGCCTTGGAAAATTCGGGTTTGCAAGAAGAGAAGAAGTAGTTTCGTGTTTCATGTTTGGATGTTTATTCGTTTGGACGTTCGGTTATTCAGGTTTTACCGAAGGTGTTAAACATCAATGGAATACGAATTATATAAATAGGGTCTGCTGAAAAACTCTCATTTAATTGATAATAATAAAGTTAGCTATTTCTTACAAGCAGATAAGTGCAAAGGTTTTAGGTGAAAGTATTAAAAAGCTTTGCAGTTTTTATAACAATCAAAATGAAAAATAAAGTCTAAATTTCGTTAGTTTTACGCACGCCATCTACTTCGCCGCCTTCAGCTTGAAGTATGTTTATACATCTACGCTTTGGCGTCTTGTATCTGACATGCCTAAAACTTTTTCAGCAAACCCTAAATAATTAAAATGCAGCAATTAGTTTTACAAAATATATTACGCTTTATACTGGTAGTGTTGGTACAGATTTTTGTGCTGGACAATATTCAGTTTTTGGGCTATGTAAGTCCGATGCTCTATATTTTGTTTATTCTTTCTTTGCCTATTCACACCCCACGTGGTGGAGTTTTGTTGCTTGCATTTTTTATTGGACTTATTATTGATATGTTTAACAATACGATGGGAATGCATGCTTTTGCCACAGTTTTTGCCGCATTTCTACGTCGTCCAGTTTTCAATTTATTCGTTTCTGCTGAAGAGATGACAAACGTAACACCTTCATTTAGGACTTTTGGCGTAACAGGCTATGTAAAATATGTAGTTATTCTTGTATTGATTCATCATACGGTGTTGTTTTTGGTTGAGTCATTCTCGTTTGTAAACATACTGCTCTTGACACCAAAAATTTTGATCAGTTCACTTGTTACCATTTTACTAATTTTGGGCGTAATGTCTTTTTTTAGGAAATAAAAATGATAAATGACAAATTTCAAAAAAGAAGTTCCGTGGTAGCTATCATCATGATAGCTATCGCTGTTATATATATTCTTCGACTTTTCTCGTTGCAGATTGTGGAGGATAAATATAAAAAAGGAGCTGCGAGCAATGCTTTTTTGAATAAAACCATATTCCCGCCACGTGGACTGATTTACGACCGAAATGATTCGCTGTTGGTGTACAACAAGCCTGCTTACGACATTACTTTTATCTATCGGGAAATTCAGAATTTTGACACTCTATCCTTTTGTGAAGATTTGAAAATTACACGTGAGTTTTTTGAAAAAAGGATGAAAGAGGTAAGAAATCGAGATAAAAATCCTTCCTATTCCTCGCTTACGCCTCAGATTTTTATGACTCAGCTTGAGATTCAAGATGTGGCTGCCGTGCAACAATCCATGTACAAATACAACGGATTTTACATTCAAACACGTACGTTGCGGGAGTATCGTTATTCTGCCGGAGGACATGTGCTGGGTAGCATTGGGGAAGTTACGCCTAAGATGATTGAAAATGATGATTACTATGATCCGGGCGACTATGCCGGACGAGATGGACTGGAATATACTTATGAGAAGGATTTGCGTGGGGAAAAAGGGGTGGAAATTCTGCTGCGTGATGCAAAAGGAAGAATTAAGGGGCGTTATGAAGATGGCGCAAAAGACATTGCACCTAAAGCCGGAACAAATCTGAAAACTACGATTGATATTCAGCTTCAATTATTGGGTGAGAAACTGCTAAGTGGTAAAGTGGGCAGCATTGTTGCTATTGAACCTAAAACGGGAGAAATCTTGGCAATGGTATCCAATCCTACGTTTAATCCGGCACTTTTGGTAGGACGTGAACGTTCCAAGAACTATAATATGCTGCTCAATGACCCGCTGAAACCGCTTTACAACCGTGCTACACAGGCTACCTATTCACCCGGTTCTACATTTAAAACCTTTCAAG
The DNA here is from genome assembly GCA_012837935.1 of Bacteroidales bacterium. Taxonomy (GTDB): domain Bacteria; phylum Bacteroidota; class Bacteroidia; order Bacteroidales; family Paludibacteraceae; genus UPXZ01. The sequence goes on along the minus strand of DUQG01000080.1, from coordinate 15,392 downwards.
CTTTAGTTGGTTTAGAGCTGGGAGGAATTAATCTTGATACCCGTTTTTATTGCAATGGTAAAGGTTCTTCGCCTATTCGTTGTTCGCACTCGCACGGGTCGTCTATTACGCTTCTGAATGCCATTGAGCAGAGTTGTAATCCATATTTCTGGCATACGTTCCGTTCTACGATAGAAAAAGAAGGATATGGACATAAAAATGCCAATTTCAAGAAAAATTACAATGCTTGGCGTAATTTAATTATGAAATTTGGTTTTGGGCATAAGTTTGAAGATTCCGATATTTATCAGCAGAGCAGCGGAAATATCCCTTCAATTGATTATTTTAACAGATGGTACGGCGAAACCGGATGGCGTGCATTGACTGTTCGTTCGCTTGCCATTGGGCAGGGAGAAGTAAACGTTACACAGTTGCAACTGGCGAATGCTACGGCGGTGATAGCCAACAAAGGTTACTACATTACTCCGCATCTTAATAAAGCCGACAGTATGCTTACTCACAAGCATGTGCTGCCGATTGACAAGGAGTATTTCGATATTGTAGATGAGGGAATGTGGCGAGTGAGTGAGTTTGGTACGGGACGTCACTACAAAGTTCCAGGAGTAGTCGTATGCGGAAAAACAGGAACAGTGGAGAATAACAAAGGGAAAGACCATGCATTTTTTATCGGTTATGCGCCTAGAGAAAATCCCCAAATTGTAGTTGCGGTAATGGTGGAAAATGCCGGGTTTGGTGCTACTTGGGCTGCACCGATTTCCAGTTTGATGATGGAACTTTATTTAACAAAGAAAATGACTCGCCCCGAAATGGTGGAAGAGTATTCACGAAGAGTAATTAATCCAAATGCGAAGAGATACTAACATAAAATATGCTTTAGACTGGACTGTAATAGGGATTTACCTATTTCTGGTTGTTTTTGGGTGGTTGAATATATACGGTGCAAGCTACGATTTCGACCAGTCGAGCATTTTCGATTTCGGCAATCGTACCGGAAAGCAATTCGTATGGGTTCTTACTGCGATAGGATTGGGAGGAATTATTCTTTTACTCGATTCACGAATTTACAATTACTTTGCTTACTTCTTTTATGGCTTCGTCATACTTCTGCTTATAGCTACCATTTTTCTGGCAACAGATGTAAAAGGTTCACGTTCGTGGTTGGTTTTTGGTCCGGTAAGTTTTCAACCAGCCGAACTCGCTAAAACAGCGACTGCACTTGCTCTTGCCAAATTTATGAGTGCCTACAATTACAAGTTGAGAGGATGGAAAGATATGATTCCTTTAGGCATAATCATTGGTATTCCTTTCATGCTGATTGTATTACAGAAAGAGACAGGAAGTGCTTTGGTGTTTGCTTCGTTCTTGTTGATGTTTTATAGGGAAGGAATGAGCGGGTTAGTGCTTCTTTTGGGAGTGCTTGCTGTAGCGCTGTTTGTGCTTGCTATCGGGTTTAGCGAAGTGCCTATTCAAGCTGACAGTGGCACTCTCGGGATGGTTCTCGCTATGGGTTTGGTGCTTCTTATCCAGTTTGTTTATGCATTCTTTTTTAATTCGCATCGCAAAGAGGCTTTGGTCTTGCTATTGGGCGTATTGGGTGTTGCTTTGATTTCTTACGTGTTGAATATTTGGTTGCCTATCAACTATGATTACGTAGCTATTTTAGCTGTATTTTTATCCTGTATCTACTGGTTTATTATTGCTCGTATTAAGCGTTTCAAAAAGTATTTGCTGCTTATGTTGATTTCATTGGGAGCTATTGTCTTTACATTTTCAGCCGATTACCTTTTTGACCGAGTGCTACAACCGCACCAACAAAGTCGTATTAAAGTGTTGCTGAATATGGAGCAAGACCCTCGAGGTGCAGGCTATAATGTAAACCAATCCAAAATTGCCATCGGTTCGGGAGGGTTGTTTGGTAAAGGCTATCTAAACGGCACGCAAACCAAACTGAAATACGTTCCGGAGCAAGACACCGATTTTATTTTTTGCACGGTAGGCGAGGAATGGGGTTTTTTAGGTTCTACGGCACTTATTTTGGTCTATCTATTTTTGCTTTTGCGGATAATTCGCATAGCTGAAAGGCAACGCTATGTTTTTAATCGAGTTTATGCGTATAGCGTGGCAAGTATTTTCTTTTTCCACCTGATGGTTAATGTCGGGATGGTAATCGGTTTGATGCCTGTAATTGGTATCCCGCTGCCGTTCCTGAGTTACGGAGGTTCGTCGCTCTGGAGTTTTACGCTGATGCTGTTTATTTTGTTACGCTTGGATGCGGCACGAAAGCAGATATAATCAAAACCTGTTTTCTACACATTCGCCACACTTATTCCTGTAATTTTTTTGTACAAATCCAACGCATAAACATCTGTCATTCCGGAAATATAATCCAATATGGCTTGTACTTTTCCGTAAGTAGTCGGGTTGTATATATCATATTGTTCCGGAATACGGTTTAACAGTTGTTTGGAATAGATTTTCTCGGGATGCAATACTGCCTCAACAAAGTGTTCTATAAGTGTGCGTATAATCTTATAACCCGCCAATTCTATATCAAGAACCTCTTGTGAACGATAGATTTTTTTCTTTGAGAGGTCGGCACAAAGTTTATAGGCTTCTGCACTATGAGCAGGAATATTTTTTATTAATGAATCTTCAAAGTCGCCACTCATAATTGTTGCTTCATTCTCTAAAAACACTTGACTACACTCGCTTACCAACTGTCCGATAACCGACGAACGAAGATAGGCAATTTGCTCGTTAACATCGCTTACTGTCGCTAAGACTTCCTTTATTTTTCGTAGTCTCTCTTCTGTGAAAAATCGAAAATAAAGCTCTTTCGTTTCGTTCGTGGTTAGAATTTTCAACTTATGCGCATCCTCTATATCCATCACTTGATAGCAAATATCATCTGCTGCCTCTACTAAATAAACTAAAGGATGGCGAACGTATCGATTTGGGTTGTTTTTTTGTCGAGGAATTCCCATTTCATCGGCTATCCGCTTATAATTTTCCTCTTCCGATGTAAAGAACCCAAATTTTTGTTTACGCTCATCTGCATCAATAGATGCATATGGATATTTTACAATAGAAGCCAATGTGCTGTAAGTGAGCACAAAACCACCCGGTCGTCTGCCGTTAAACTGATGTGTAAGCAGTCTGAAAGCATTGGCATTTCCGTCAAATCGGATAAAGTCAGTCCATTGATTTTCTGTAAGTTTACCTTTGAGAAAAATTCCTTCACCTTCTGAAAAGTAGGTAGCAATTGCTGCCTCGCCGGAATGTCCGAAAGGTGGATTTCCAAGGTCATGAGCCAAGCATGCAGCCGATACAATTGCACCGATTTCATCGAGGTATTTGATGTTTTCGTTTCGATGAGCTTCAGCCACATTCATCCCCAGCGAACGACCTACGCTTGCCACTTCTAAACTGTGTGTAAGCCGATTGTGAACAAACACGCTGCCCGGTAGCGGGAAAACTTGTGTTTTGTTCTGCAAACGGCGAAATGGAGCCGAAAATATTAATCGGTCATAATCCCGTTGAAACTGATTACGATTATCTCTCGCTCGGTCATGAAAATTTTCTTGACCAAGTCGTATCGGTGTAAGAAGTTTTTGCCAGTTCATTGATATGTTAGCCTCAACCCCGCAGGGGGAGTTTTGAGCTATATTATTGATTAATTATTATTTTGTCTGACGGTCTGAAAAAGTCTATCAGTCTTTAACCTACTATCTTCCCGCTTCTTTCTTCCTTCTTCCAACTTCCAGCTATTGCGGTATTGCATACTTTTTCAACTCATTTCTCATATTTTCTGCCTTTCCATCGGTTACTTTATCCATCCATTCCCAAAACTTTGGACTGTGATTCATCTCTTTGGTATGGCAAAGTTCATGAAGAATTACATAATCTATCAAATGTTGCGGTAAAAGTAGCAAATAAAAAGAAAAATTAATAATTTTTTTCTGATTGCAACTTCCCCAGCGTGTTTTTGATGATTGAATTTTTACATCTGAGAAAATGAAACCGTATTTTTTTGCCAATTCATATGTTCTATAAGGCAAAATCCGTTTAGCTTCTTTTCGGAGAAAGTAGTTGATACTGTTCCAAAAATATAGCTGTGTTTTGGAGTCTTTTTCTTCTAAAAAATCAGGATACTCAATGGTCAAAACACCCGATTTCAACGATGAAAAAACATCTTTCCGTTCCACTTTTTTCACATGTACAACAAAAGTCAGTGTTTGAAGCGGCTTTTCTTCTGTTATAAGAATGGAATTAGATTTTTGAGAAACTTTCGTTTGCTGCTTCCGCAACTTTTCTCTGATGCTGTTGAGAAATTGCATTCCATCCATTTCAGAAAAACCATACGGTAAAATAATTTCCAAGCGTTCCGCAAAAACTTTGATATTCATTCGTCTGGCTCGATTACTTCGTTTGAAAACAATCGTGCCAAAGTCTTTGTCAGAGTATTTTGATAGAATTGCCTGCATACCTTTTGCAAAATTAGTAAATATTTCGACATGCTTTTATTTTTATTGTTATGAAAGGATTAACTTTGCGACAAAATAAAAAAACAAGTTGAGTGTGATGACAGATGATACATCCAACATCTTGAGCGTAGCGAAATCCCTAAGAGCAAAACGGTTTCGGGAAAACATCAAGCATCAAACACCCAACATCAAACACTAAAAAATGTCTGACTGGAAACAACGCACTGAATTACTAATTGGCAAGGAAGGAGTGGCTAGATTGACCAAATCATCCGTTCTCATCGTGGGTTTAGGTGGAGTGGGTGGCATGGCGGCAGAGATGATTTGTCGTGCCGGAGTGGGTAATCTTACGCTGATTGACAGCGACACGGTTTCCATTACGAATATCAACCGACAGATAATTGCTCTAAATTCTACCGTTAACCAACCAAAAGTCGAAGTACTTGCAGCTCGATTGAAAGATATTAATCCTAAGGTAAATTTAACGCTTATTGCCGATTGGATGGATGAAAGTAATACAGTTGAAATCCTGAGCAAAGGGAATTTTGACTATGTGGTGGATTGTATTGATACGCTTTCGCCTAAGGTCTTTTTGCTGAAATCTTGCGTTGAAATGGGGATAAAAGTGGTTTCTGCTATGGGTGCCGGAGCCAAGGTTGACCCTACAAAAGTAAAAATAGATGATATTTCCAAAACCAACTACTGTTCGCTGGCACGTTCTGTGCGACAACGATTGGCGAAACAGGGGGTAAAAAGTGGTGTTCAGGTAGTCTATTCAACTGAGGCTAGTGATAAGAAAAGTGTGATTGAAACCGATGAGAAATACAAAAAATCAACGACAGGAACGATTTCTTATATGCCGGCTTTGTTTGGTTTGTATCTTTCGTCAGTAGTAATTAGGGAATTAGCCGGAAACGCTACTGTTCAGTAATAAAACTTAACGATTTCTTTTTTAGAAAATATTTATTTTGTAAATTTGAATGATTTTGTTGAAAGTAGCTGAGTAAGTGAAATTATGATTATATCTATTTGAGCTTACTTTTTTGTTTTCAACATAAAAATATTAAAAATAAACTTATATGATTAAAGCACAAAATATTCGTAAATCTTTTGGTGACCTTGAAGTCTTAAAAGGCGTGGAATTATCCGTTGAAAAGGGGGAAATTGTATCCATCGTGGGACCGAGTGGTGCAGGGAAGACCACTTTACTACAAATTATTGGTACGCTTGACAAACCTAACGAGGGAAATGTTGTGATAAATGGGGTCAATGTGAGTAAGTTGAGTGCCGATAGACTTTCCGTTTTCCGAAATAAACACATTGGGTTTATTTTCCAGTTTCATCAGCTTTTGCCGGAATTTACCGCACTCGAAAATGTGATTATTCCCGCTTTAATCGGAAAAACAGATATTCGGAAAGCAACAGCAAGAGCGAAAGAATTACTCGACTTTTTACAACTTTCCGATAGAATGGAACATAAACCGTCCGAACTTTCCGGTGGGGAAAAACAGCGTGTGGCAGTAGCTCGTGCACTGATTAATAATCCATCCCTTATCCTTGCCGACGAGCCTTCGGGAAGCCTTGACTCTCAAAACAAAGTGGAATTGCATAAGCTGCTATTTGAACTACGGGATAAATTCAGCTTGACCGAAGTCATTGTAACACACGATGTAGAATTGGCTAATCTCTGCGACCGAACTATTGAGATGAAGGATGGGAAGATTAAGCTTTAATTGAGAATCTAATTAACTTCAATGGAAATAAAACTATAAAAACACAATCATTATGAGACCTTATAAATTTGAAACAAGCGGAAAAGTTCGTATGGAACACGATTTACTCGGCGATAAAGAAGTTCCAGTAGAAGCACTTTTTGGAATACAAACATTGCGCTGCATTGAAAATTTTGACATCAGCAGGCAGTTGCTATCTGATTATCCTACGCTTATCAAAGCTCTTGGAATAGTGAAAATGGGTGCTATTCTTGCCAACCATGAGCTTGGACTTGTTTCTGACGAGATAAAAAATGCTGTTGTTAAAGCTTGTCGTGAGTTGATGGACGGAAAGCATCACGAACATTTTCCAATTGACTTGGTACAAGGCGGTGCAGGCACAAGTGTAAATATGAATGCCAACGAAGTGATTGCCAATCGTGCTTTGGAAATTATGGGGAAAGAGCGTGGCGATTACAAATTTTGCCATCCGAACGACCATATCAACATGGCACAATCTACCAATGACGCTTATCCAACAGCCATGCATTTGGGACTTTATATGCTTCACGAGATGGTGAAAACTTCTCTTGAAAAGCTTATTGCTTCTTTTGAAAAGAAAGAAAAAGAGTTTGAAGATATTATAAAAATGGGTCGTACGCAGTTGCAGGATGCTGTACCTATGACATTGGGTCAGTCGTTCGGTGCTTTTGCAGATGCTATGCGTAGCGAGTTGGAGCGCCTTAACCATGTAGCAGAAGAATATTTGGTTATCAATATGGGTGCTACGGCTATCGGAACAGGTATTACTGCCGAGCCGGGGTACGCTGAAATTTGCACTCGCCACATCAAAGAAATTACAGGCTGGGATATTACTCTGGCGAACAATCTGATTGCTGCTACGCACGATACTTCGGCGATGGTTGCCTATTCGGGTTCATTAAAAATGCTTGCTATTCGTCTTTCTAAAATCTGTAACGACCTTCGTTTGATGGCATCAGGACCACGAGCCGGATTGTCGGAAATAAATTTGCCACCCAAACAACCGGGGTCTTCCATTATGCCGGGGAAAGTAAACCCTGTAATTCCCGAAGTGGTTAATCAAGTGTGCTTTAAAATTGCCGGAAACGACCTAACGGTAACATTGGCATCAGAAGCAGCTCAACTTGAGTTAAACGTAATGGAACCTGTATTGGTACAAAGTGTGATTGAATCTTGTCAATGGCTTGTACGTGCTTGCGATACGCTGCGAGTAGAGTGTGTAGATGGCATTACAGCTAATGAAGAACATTGTCGCCGAACTGTGGAACATTCTATCGGAATTGTAACGGCGCTGAAACCTTATATCGGTTATGCCAACAGCACAGAAGTAGCGAAAGAAGCACTTGAAACAGGCGGAAGTGTTTATCAACTAGTATTGGATAAAAAACTATTGACGAAAGAAGAGTTAGATACAATTTTAGATCCGAAAAATATGGTAAAACCATCAAAGGTGGATTTGAAGAAATAGCTTATTATTCTTACCCAGCGGCTGGCTCTAAGCCAGCCGCTGGTTTTTTTAACTGAAACTATTGTTTTATTTATTCAAAATCCTTAAATTTGTAGTGAATAAAAACCCTTAAAATCATGAAAACAGTTATTCTTACATCTTGCAATAATTCCGTTGAAGCCAAACTAATTCAAGGAAACTTAGCAAACGAAGGTATAGACAGCATTATTTCCAATGAGAATTACACTTCGCTTTATCCCAATATGAATGGTGCTATGGGTAGTGGTATTCAGATATTGGTAAATGAAGCGGATGCCGAGCGAGCTTTGAAAGTTATTAATGCCAACGACCGTAGCGTACATTGTACATCTTGCAATTCGGCAGATGTAACTCAACAACCTAAGAAAAACATGTTGAAAGTAGTGGGAATTATGATTATTAGTTTGTTTTCATCATCCGCTTTTGGCAATGTAAAACAAAAATATCATTGTAATAACTGCGGTGCGGATTTTGAAATTTAAGAGGCATTGTTGCATCGCTGTAACAAATAGAAAGAGGATGTTTCAATATAGAGCATCCTCTTTTCATTTATGAATATTACCTTTGAATATTACCTTGTTCTGAAATTACGATAGTTTTTGTGTAAGTTATTTCTGAATGAGAAAATAAACATAATAATAAAAGGAACTGACTCTCTTAAATCAGTTCCTTTTATAGGCATTAGTTATCTCTTAAGGTATAAAAAAGATTGTGTTGCTTTTTAGTATGTACAAAGTAACGACAAATAGAGCTCTTTAACAAAAAAAAAATTAGGTTATAAAACATATTTTCGAGCTTTTTGGTTATAAAAAATGTTAAAATGCGCAGAAAATTGACTTTATGTCATAAATAAAAGAGTTTTATGTGAAAAAGCTGATAAAATGCTATTCCTATTATTTGATAGTGAGTGTGGCTTTAAAAATGACAGGAGTGCAAAAATAACAATGAAAGTATTGTTAAAAATAAAATTTAAAAATACCTTTGCATTTATTAATTAAAAATAATGAAGAAATGAGAAAAGCATTACTATTTTCAGCTATTTTGTTTTGTGTATCACTTTCGGCACAAAACCTACAAGTACACTACGATTTTGGTAAAGACCGAAATTATGTAACTACCACTTTTGAGATGTTCAGGCTCGATGACTGGGGCAATACATTTATGTTTGTGGATTTTGATTACAATATGGGTAAGGAAAAACACCCATCGCTGGCTTATATGGAGATAGCTCGTTGTTTCACGTTGGGTAAAACGCCTTTGAGTGCACAAATAGAGTACAATGGTGGATTTTTGGTGGGTGGAAAGAATGCAGGAAGTCCGGCTTTCCCAATTAATAATTCTTACTTGGCAGGATTGGATTACGGATGGCACAGCGAAGACTTTACAAAACTTTTAAATTTTAAAGTTCTTTATAAATATATTGCAGGGAAAAATCAGGCATCCTTCCAACTTACCGGTGTATGGACACTGAATTTCTTCCAAAATAAATTAACTTTTGGTGGTTTTGCTGATTTTTGGAGAGAAGATAATACCAATTTTACAAACGGTCGTGGCGAGGTGTTAGCAGTTCCAAAAGATACGAAGTTTGTTTTTATCTCTGAGCCACAACTCTGGTATAATTTTACAAAAAACTTTTCTCTTGGTTCTGAGATAGAAGTTTCAACCAATTTTGGCACGGTAGCCGGATTGAAAGTATGTCCGACCTTGGGAGCGAAATGGACTTTCTAAGATAGAAACAGATTATTTGAAAATACCCGGATAGTAATATTCGGGTATTTTTTATGGAAAAGTAGTATCTTTGCTTTCCAAATCAATAATTAGAAGAATATGTTACGTCAATTTATTATAGCAATTTCAATGCTGACGATTTTAGCTTCATCTTGTACTAAAACAACTAAGTCGAGCAATAATGAAAATTCCGACAAGTCAACCGAAACGACTTTGGTATCGCATCCTGCTTTTTCAGCAGATAGTGCCTACTTTTTTATTCAGAAGCAAGTTGATTTTGGTCCGCGAGTGCCAAACACACCGCAGCATACGGCTTGTGCTGATTATTTAGAACAACAGCTTAAAAATTTCGGTGCGGAAGTGATGGTACAAAAAGCCGATGTGAGAGCTTTTGATGGTACTATGCTGAAAGCGAAAAATATTATTGGTTCGTATAATCCCGAAGCAGAAACTCGTATTTTACTTTTTGCACATTGGGATACGCGACCTTGGGCAGATCACGACAGCAATCCGGAAAATTATAAGAAACCTGTTTTAGGTGCAAATGACGGCGGAAGTGGCGTGGGTGTTTTGCTGGAAATGGCACGGATTTTCAATATCCAAAAACCGACAGTAGGTGTAGATATTATCTTTTTTGATGCGGAAGATTATGGTGCGCCGAATGATATGGTAACTCAGGAAACAAGCGATTCGTGGTGTCTTGGAAGTCAATATTGGTCGGCAAATAAACATAAAGCAGGTTATCGGGCGAAATACGGAATTCTGCTGGATATGGTAGGTGCAAAAGGTGCGAAATTTTATCGCGAGCAAATATCAGATATGTACGCTAAATATTTAGTGGATAAAGTTTGGCAAAAAGCGGCTGAATTAGGCTTTAGCAATTATTTTATCAACCAAACGGGCGGAGCAATTACCGATGACCATCTTTATGTGAATCAAATTGGTGGAATCCCTTCCATTGATATTATTCAACAGGAAAAAAACTCGGATACCGGATTCGGTTTTTATTGGCACACCGTAAACGACACGATGGAGAATATTGATAAAAGCACATTAAATGCGGTAGGAACGACAGTTTTGAGCATTGTGTACAATGAAATTCCTTAAGAAAATGAAGTTACGTCATAAAAAGATAGCGGTAAAAGTAGGTAGTAATGTAATCACTCGTGCAGATGGCACGTTGGATATTACGCGTATGTCTGCACTTGCTGATCAAATTGCTTTTTTGCATAAAAAAGGAGTAGAGATTATTCTGATTTCATCGGGTGCGGTGGCTTCGGGGCGGAGTGTGCTGAAACCATCGAAAAAACTTGATGTGGTAGAGCAGCGGCAACTTTTTTCCACCGTGGGACAGGCAAAACTGATTAATCATTATTGGGAGCTTTTCAGAGAACACGGCATTGTGGTAGGACAGGTTTTAACCACAAAAACGAACTTTGACGGACGAAATCACTACCTTAATCAACGTAACTGTATGCGTGTGATGCTTGAAAACGGCGTAATTCCAATCGTGAATGAAAATGATGCGGTGTCCATTTCGGAACTGATGTTTACGGATAATGATGAGCTTTCCGGAATGATTGCCTCGATGATGTATATGGAAGCGCTTATTATTTTAAGTAATATTGACGGTGTTTATAACGGAAATCCCGCCGATAAAAATTCAACGGTTATTCGGGAAATCAGAAAAGAGGACGAACTTTCTCTATTTATCCAAACATCTAAATCGAGTTTTGGCAGAGGCGGTATGCAAACGAAAACTTCCATTGCTCAGAAAATAGCCGAAGAAGGTGTCGACGTTTACATTGCCAACGGCAAAAAAGAGAATATCTTAATAAACTTACTTGATAGCGAAAAAGATACGATTTCTACTCATTTCATCGGGGAAAAATCGAATGTGTCAAGTGTGAAAAAATGGATTGCTCACAGCGACGGTTTTGCAAAAGGTGAGCTAATCATCAATGAAAATGCAGTAAAGGCACTTTGTGGCGAAAGAGCTGTAAGTCTTCTGCCAATAGGTGTGATAAGAATAAATGGGAAATGGGAGAAAGATGATTTAGTAAAAATACTCGATGAAAACGGTGAATTTCTGGGAGTGGGAAAGGCACAATTCGGTAGCGAAAAAGCGGCTCAGATGATCGGAAAGAAAAATCAGAAACCGCTCGTTCACTATGATTATCTATACTTAGAGTGATAAGCCTTCGATTTCTAAATCTTTCAGAAGTTCATCCAAATTAATTCCCGGAATTTTAATGCTTTGTATTTTTTTGTTGATGTAGTTGTCGATTTCACGCTCTAAAATTTCGTCCACTTTATTGGATATAAAAACTTTATTGAACACACCCACACCGATAATTTGACTTTTACCATCCAGATTCACTTGCGTAGTGGAAAAGAGATAATAATTCTTTGAACTCACGTGCTGTTCTACTAAAACTGCAATAAATGGTTTGGTCATTTCTGTACCCAAAGCACCAAGCGCACTATCGCTTAGACCATATTTATCAAGTGTTTTCGCTACCGCTATATTAATTTTCTCACTGGCAGCTTTACGGTGCATATTTTCGGTAGGATTGGTAAAATAAGCAAACATTGCTACCGCAATCAGCAGCAAAAACACAATTAGACCGGATTTTCTTTTTTTACGCATAATTCTATTTTTGGTTGTTTTACAAAAACTTTCTTCTAAATTCCGCCACCACAATTGCAGTAGCAACACTTACGTTCAGTGACTCAGAACTAACTTCATCAGTAGCAAAGTTCGGTATTGTGATTTTGTCGCTAATAATTTTTTCAATTTCAGGAGAAATGCCGTTTCCTTCATTTCCCATTACTATAATGCCGTTTTTGCTTAGTTTTTCGGTGTAGATGTTTTTTCCATCCATAAATGTACCATAAATCGGCATTTTTGTTTTCATTTTTTCAAGGAACTCAGCCAAATCAACATAATGCACATGCACCCGAGCAATAGCACCCATCGTAGATTGAATGGTTTTTGGGTTAAAAACATCCGCGGTGTGGTGAGAGCAAAAAACATCACTAATGTCAAACCAATCAGCAAGGCGGATAATAGTTCCCAAATTTCCCGGATCTTGAATATCATCCAATGCTAAAATCAGCTTATCTGTGATTTCGTCTAATTCTACCTTAAAACGAGGTTTTTCAAAAACAGCCAGCACACCCTGAGGCGACTTTTGAGAACTTATTTTTTTATAATCTGCTTGCCCGATTTCTACGATTTCATCGGCATATTGTACTATTTTATTTGTCTTGATATTTTCAGTTACAACCAGCAAACGGCATTTCATAAACGGCAACAAATCAGAAACGATTTTCAGTCCTTCTGCCACAAAAACCCTTTCTGCATCTCGATTTTTTTTGCGTTCGAGAGAATTAATCCACTTTATTTTCGTTTTAGATAACATACGGTTGTTGCTTAGTTAGAAATAATTGTACCACAAAACTAACAAAGAAAACGAGAATAAAACGTATATTTGCAAAAGAATTTTAGGAAATGTATATTTTTTAGCAATGAAAAAAACAAAATATTTATTTGTATTACTGCTTGTGTTGCTGGCTTCGGCGTGTAACACCACGAAGTATGTGCCCGAAAATGAATATTTGCTAAATAAAGTTCAAGTAACTGCCGACACAAAAGACATCCCAAAAGATGAAATAAAATCCTATGTTCGCCAACTTCCAAACTCAAAAATGCTTGGTTTAAGTTTCTTAAAAACCAAACTCGGGGTGTACAATTTGTCCGGCAAAGATACCACCAAATGGATAAATCGCCAGTTGAAAAAAATGGGTGAGGAACCCGTTATATATGACCCGCATCTGACTCAAATAACAGAAAGACAAATCAGCAAGCTGTTTTATAATCGCGGATATATGAATGCTGTAGTAAGTAGCGAGGTAAAAACACCCAAAGAAAAGATAGCCGAAATTAAATATAAAGTGATTGCAAATACACCCTACAAAATCAGGGAATATGCGGTCAATATTGAGCATCCGGAATTATATGAAATAGCATCGGATAGTGTCAGAGGATTAATAAAATCCGGTAATCTGTTCAATAGCGATGTGCTTGATGAAGAACGACAACGTATCACAATGCGTTTCAGAAACGAGGGTTATTTTAATTTTACAAAAGATTATTTGGAATACTTTGCCGATAGTACGTTAAATTCTCATCAAGCTGATTTGGTGTTGGAAGTTAGAAATGAGCCACAAATAAACGACACGGTCAATTTTGATAAAGCTTTTCAGAGATATAGAATCCGGAATATTCATTTTTACAGCCAAACGGATAAGACGCTGGAAAACTTAACAGAAGAAATTGTTCTTGATACTTTTGAGATTGAAAACTATAAATTTACCTACGAAAACAAGCGAAATATTCGTCCATCCGTCTTAATTCAAAGCACGCACATTATTCCAGATAGAAGATATAGCGACCGTGCGGTTGAACGCACATACAGTTCTATCAACTCGCTGAGTGCCGTTCGATATATGGACATTAGTTTCAGAGAAGTTTCCGAGGATGAGCTTGATGCCATTATCGTACTCACACCCAGCAAGCTACAGTCCATGTCCACTGATGTAGAAGGTACTTATTCTGCCGGGTATTGGGGATTGGGGGGAAATATTAATTACAGTCACCGAAATATTTTCAAAGGTTCCGAGTCGTTCTCGCTTAGGGGAAGAGCGGCTTATGAGTATCAAGGTAGAAACCAACATGCTTATGAGCTTGGAAGTGATGCGTCTTTAAAATTTCCTACTTTTTTGTTGCCTTTTGCTTCCAGAGATTTAAAACGTAGAGTGCGTGCTAACACGGAAATTAACGGAAGTTACAGCTTTCGCAAACGTCCAAGTGAATATACTGGAATCATAACGAGCATAGGGTATCGATACAATTGGAGCGAGCGACAACATATTAAGCATAATTATAATGTGTTGAATATAAGCTATATATACTATCCGAATATCTCGCCGGAATATCGAGATTACCTGAGCACGAGTCCTTATTTTGTCTATAATTTTCAAAACCACTTGATAATGAGCACTGGCTATAAAGGCTCGTACAGTGGTTATCGTCCCACGCAACCGCTAAGAAATTACACTACTTATGCCTATGGAATCGAAACGGCTGGTAATTTGCTTTATGGGTTAAATAATTTATTTCATACAAAAAAAGCTGAGGAAGGTGCTTATAAAATTTTTGGAATACGCTACGCTCAATACGTGAAAGCAGATTTTAGCCTGTCGCATTATCAGATTTTTGATAGAAATAATAAAATTGTGTATCATTTAGGATTAGGTGTGGGAGTGCCTTATGGGAATAATTACTTAATTCCTTTTGAAAAAAGATATTTCTCAGGCGGTGCCAATAGCGTGCGTGGTTGGACATCTTACCAACTTGGACCTGGCACGTATAAAAGTAGTGGAAGCTATATTGATTACAACACACAAATGGGCGATATAAAAATTGACCTTAATATGGAATATCGTTCCAAGCTTTTTTGGAAGTTGGAAGGTGCTATGTTTTTAGATATGGGAAATGTTTGGACAATCCGAGATTATGAATCTCAGCCGGGTGGCGTATTCAAAATTTCCGATTTCATCGGGCAAATGGGTGTGGCGTATGGTGTAGGTTTGAGAGCTGATTTCTCATTTTTTATTTTGCGAGTAGATTTGGGAATGAAACTGCATAATCCGGCACTTCCGCATACGCAGCGCTGGCGTACCAATCCAACGAAAGATGATTATGCAATTAATCTAGCAATAGGATACCCGTTCTAATTTACGATTGTAAATTACTGCTGATGCACTAATTTGTTAATGATTTTAACTAAAATAATAATTGTTCTTTGAAATTTTGATTTTGCTTGAATTGAATCTCTTCGTCAGGATTTAGCAGTTCTTTTAATGGTGTTTTGT
>DUQG01000049.1 GCA_012837935.1 Bacteroidales bacterium | reverse complement strand
TGAGCATCGCAAGAATTGCATAGGTTTTTCCTGCACCCTGTCCACCTTGAAAAATAAAGTTTTTCTTATCATACCAAAGTTGATAAGTTTTATTTATTATTTTCTTTGTGGCTGTGGTTACTTGCATACTATTTTAATTTACTGGACAATATATTCATTTGTTACATCAACTCCGTTTCTTTTTATTCTTAGGTCGGGGTCTAGTTTAATCATTCTGTTTATTATTACGTCACAATACTTAGGGTCTAACTCCATTCCGTAGCATTTGCGTTTAAGTTGGTGAGCAGCAACCATTGTAGTTCCTGAGCCTAAAAATAAATCTAATACCGATAATTCGCAAAAATTCGAAACAAAGTGAGCCGCAAAATCAACTGGAAATGTTGCATTATGTTCTTTTACTGCATTTTTATTTTGTTTGCTTATGTCTAAAACATTACTCAAAGTACCTCTAAATTTTTTAGTTCCGATGTGTCTGTTTGCTTTATGACTAAATACATGGATATATTCAAATTGACTATTTAAGACATTTTCAGCCATTGCAGGTTGAGCGTTTTGTTTTTGCCATATTAATGTATCTGCATAAAAAGACTTCATGTTATATAGAAAATCTATTAAAGCAGTTTTATTGCCTGATAAACTTTGAATGTTTACAAAACTATATTCTGAAAATAAAAGAGTGTTGTTTGTAAAATCAACTAATAAATTAAGATACTCTGTTTCTGTCTTATTATCATTATCATTTGCATATTTTGAATTTTTACCCATTTTTACTTCAGTTGGTGTTTTTCCTGCATTATAAGGTGGACTTGTAAAACTTATTTCCGCCTTCTCACCATTCATCAACTTTGCCACTTGTTCAGAATCTGTGCTATCTCCGCATAGCAAACGATGTTCTCCTATTTCATATAAATCCCCCAGTACAGTCTTAGGCTCTTCTGGAAGCTCAACATCAAAGTCATCTTCTTCAGCTTCCAATTCTTCAACCTCATCCCACTCCAAATCAACGCCCCATTCTTCCAAGTCGTCAATGTTCCACCTCTCAACCAACGCATCGAAATCCCAGCTCCCTAAATTTGAATTGTCTTTTATGACAAACTCCATACGCTGTTCCTCTGTCCACTCGTCAGCAAGAGCAACCCATGTTTCAGGAATTTCTTTAAACCCCATCTCCTTAATTGCCCGAAGTCTCATGTTGCCACCCAATGGATATATTTTGCCATCCTTGTCAGTAACACAAACCATTGGACGCTTTTCCATCATCTCTGGAAACGATTTAATGGAACGCTTTAACTTTTCAAGTTGGTCTTTTTTAATCGTTCTCGGATTCGTCGGGTTTAGTTTTAATTTGCTAATCGGTATCATAATAAGAATCTTTCCACATTATTTGTCGTTTTTAGTTTCCGACTTTTCCTTAACGTCAATGTTGAATAAAGGTTGCTCTTTAATCGTTTGTTCAATGTACTGTTGATTGAGTGAACGTCTTAACTCTTCATCCGAAATAATCCTCATTGCTGCTATCTGCAAAGTTGCATTGTCAGAGCCTATCCATTTATTAAGCATATACGTAACCCCAGACGCTCTGTTTTTGGCTAATGCGTCTTTTATAGTATCCAATTTCTCTAAATTATGGTTATATGCTGTGGCTGCCACAAAAGAAGTGTAAGCAAAAGC
>DUQG01000024.1 GCA_012837935.1 Bacteroidales bacterium | reverse complement strand
TGCCATTACCGTTAACTGTTAATGTCTTTATTCTCTTTCCAGTAGGAATAGCTATATTAAACTCGACATCTTTACCAGCTATTAATTGAGTATTATCTAAATTGTTATCTACCAAAGTTATAGTATCAGGTAAGGCAACATTTACAGTCTTGTAGTGAGGTATACCCGTTTCTCCGTTATATTCCCAGTTTGGCAAGTAATGAACATCTGCAGTTCTATTAGCCCAGTTTGCATCCCAACCTTCTGCAGGTTGACTTTCTAATTCAACATAGATTGTAATTCTATTAGAATCTTTACTAAAAACATTGTTTCCTAAAGTTTCAACACTACTTGGAATAACCATATATGATAATAGATTAGAACGAAGAGATCTAAATGCTGAATCACCAATAGTTGTTATAGTATTAAGAATGCTAAAAGATGTTAAATTGGTGTATGCAAAAGCATTTATTCCAATACTAGTTAAGCTAGGGCTGTCTACAAAAAATACATTTTCTAAAGAGTAAGTATTAAAAAATGTAAAATCGTCAATTGTTGTAACAGATGCAGGGATATATATCTCGACTAAATGCCCATTAAATGTAAAAGCTTGCGTCCCTATTATCTCGGTACCAGCTTTTACAGCATATGAAACATCTTTTTTTCCAACAGGATAGGCTATTAAAGTTTTTTCATCAGCTGAATACAATACCCCATTATCTAGAGAATATTTTGTGCTATTTGGTTCAATTTCAAACTCTATTAAGCTGTCACAGCTATAAAATATGTCTTTGCCAACTATATCAACATTGTTTGCTAGTTTAAATTTTGTAATTTTACTACCAGCAAATGCCCTTTCTCCTATCGTTTGTAATTGACTACCATCTTGGAATATAACGTCCGTTAAAGAATATGTATGTGCAAAAGCTTCAGCTCCGATTTCTGTAACAGTATTTGGTATTGTAACAGTCTTTAAGTTATCACAGTCCGAAAAAGCATAATTTCCTATAGTGGTTAGATAATTGGATAATTTTATTTGTTTAATATTTTGCATATTAAATGCCATATCTGCAATTTCTATAACCGTATCTGGCAGGAATATATAATGTATGCCTTGCCAAGTGATCTCTTCACTACCATCACCAATTACTTTTATTGGGTATCCGTTATAATGCGTAGGAATAATAACCACTTTTATTCCCGAAGGAACATTTATTCTGGTAATTGTAGCAAATTGATTGCCTACATCACCGCCTATTGTTGCTGTGATAGTACTTTGAGCAAGTGGATCTACTGTTGTGGTAAATATTTTGTTTTCTGTATGGTTATATGTATATGGGAAAGGTAATTCTTCTCCATCAAGAGACCAAGCAAGATTTCCTGTTTCACTGTTTATAAAGGTTTTTGCTACGGATTTCCCATAATGAACTTCTTCTGTGATTGTGAATAGTCCACCGTTAATTGAGTAGGTTATATAATATGGGATATATTTAAACGTTACCGAAAGTGTAAAGTCAACAGCAGGAACATTTATAGTAAACTTGTCATTTGATACTAATGGATAAGAGTTTTCACCTTCAACAGTCATTGTTACTGTCTCTACTTCTTCGCCAGGAGGTGGTGTTATTTTAAACTCGACTTGTGAACCAGCCATT
>DUQG01000028.1 GCA_012837935.1 Bacteroidales bacterium | reverse complement strand
AGTTGATGCTTCATCATTATTTCGTGGCACTACCCAATTAGTTGTTATCACGAATTTTGGACTATGTGAATAAGGTATTTCAACTGCCTTAGTTCCTTTTCTCTCTGCGCTTATACCGCCCGAAATGCTGGTGTATAAAGCATGATAATTAAAGTTTCTTGGAGCGTCATCTATGAAGTATAGTTTATGAATTGATTCAGTACCTGCATGGACGTGTCTATAATTTGGGTCAAACTCACTACCACCTTTCATTATCGTTGGTGTAAACATCCGCAATGCTTGTATGATAAGGGTTTTCCCTCTGCGACCGTTTCTATTTACGTCATCAGCACCAGCATCACTAAAAATAATAGCCTTGTTAAGTGCTAAATCTTTGAAGTTTGAAAGTAGATAGCCAATGACACTGTAAAAAGCTAATACATCTTTGGCTTCTTTTTCTGTGAGTTCTTCTCTATCATGCCCGACGATTGCACATCTGAAAAACTTTTCAAAATTTCCTATTACTCTATTCCTTACATCAAAAAGCTTAAGAGTATGCTTCATTGATTCGGTCGGCATGAATAATTTTAAGTTCTCATACCTAATCAATTCAATTTTAAGGCTTCCCTTGGTGATTTTAGCTACTCCATTTGCGAACGGTATGTAAACTGTGTCTTTAGCATCCATCTGCAAATCATATGGCTTACCTTCAAACATTAGCCATACATTATTAACGCTTGCTCTTGCCTTATGAAGTTCATTTGCTAATACCGATTCTTTTGGGTGTCCTTTTATCATAGCCATGAATATAGAAACCGTATCGCTTTTGATATTTACTGATTTCATTACTCCATTGACTATTCTATAAATGAGAATTTCATCACGTCCAATCTCGGACACTCTAATATAGTCCATTGACTTCAAAAGTTCACTTGCCTTGTAAGCATCAAATTTTCCCTTCCCGTCAAAAATCAACTCTGCGATATACTTTAGAACATCATCATATCCTTGCGTTATTAGATAGGTTTCTGCGCTCTTTTCGTCACCTTTGAAACGTAACTTCACAAGTAAATCAAAGGGGCTGTAAACGTCGCCTACGTTGAAATCAGGGTACTCATTCTCAACAATGAATACACCACTTACCTTATCTATAGAAAGAGTTGATTTCTCAATCTCATCATCAGGCATATCTTTTTTTTCAATGTTGTAGTAGGTTCTCCCTCCATTTGCGACACCAGTCCAATGAAGTCCGATGGACTGCATGATATCTTCGTTTGGCAAAAGGTCGTTGAATACAACCGTATTAAATATGTGTTTGGCTTTTTTTGTACTCATCTTCTCACTCCTTTCTTATTTAATATCTCATCAAATTTTGTAGTGAGAAATTGCACTTCTCCGTGCTTAGTAATCGGACACATTCCAATGTAAACAACTGCTATTCTATCGGTGCGCTTCATTCGACCAATGTACCGGGTAATGTTTGCCCGCCTTATACCAGTTTCAATAGAAACCTGAAGGGCATTTTTTGGCTTATCTGAATAAAAAGCTCTGTAAACTTGTTGGTATTCAGTTAATTTGCTATCTTTGTTACAACCATTGCCACTTAGGTTATTCGGGGGTGTTTGATTGAAATCCTTTTTCATCTTACACCTCCTTTTTTATTTACTTCTGTAAAGAGTGCTTCAATATCGGCACGCTTATAAAAACGTTTTCCACCAATAGCATAGAGTTTTAATTTACCTTCATTCTCCCATTTCCAAAGGGTACTATTACTTGCAAGTTTCCCTCTTACTTCTGTTTTTGGTATGTACTCATCAAAAATATCAGGTTGTACATTTTTCTCGTTGTTTTCTTGTACTGCTTCTAATACTTTTGCGGTTACCTGTTCAACAATCTGCTCAATTAGTGATTGTGAGTTAATCTGTGAAAAAATCATTTGATCCATACTATTATATTTTTTAATGTATAGAACAAATATAAAGCATTGCAACTGCTTATGTATCAGTGCAATGCTTGTGTAAAATTAGAGAAAAGTCAAAACAACTTTAAACAACTCTTTGTTGTTCTAAATAGGTTGTTATCTTAGTTTTTATAGGTTCAAAAATAGTGGTTGCGTCATTCTTTATTGCGTTATCAAAATTAGTTTGTGATTGCTTTATATTTAAAGCATTTCCAAAGGCTTCTTTATATTCTTTATTGCTTGCGGGTTTTAGTTGCCCTAAATCAATAAGTGCTTTTATTAATTGATTAAAAATGTGAGCTTTTACATTACTATAATTATCAATTAAAAATTGAAGTAGTTCTTTATTGTATAAATAATAGCTTGCATCATGTATTATTGTTTTTGGTCGACCTTGTTTTATTTGTGTGTGTGCTTGTGCTTGTGGTTCGGGTTGCTCTGAATACTTATCGTTTGTTGCGTGGAAATCTTTAAAAATGGTTGGGTTCAGCTTTATGTATTTGTCCGCTTCGCTTAATAGTCCGCTTTCTTTGCCAAACTCTTTTAATCGTTCAAGTGTAAAAGAAGAGAAAACAGTACTTTTCGCAGATACCCATCCGTTTAAGCTCATCCATCCGCCATTATGAAAGTAACTTGCTTTTAAGGCTTCTACATGATTTTCTGTATCAATAGTAGTCAAATCTTTCATTGTCAGTCTGTACTCATCACTGAATTGCTTAACTCCCTCTTTGTAACCCTCTGTGTAAATAGCTAATAAGTCCTTTGGGTTTATTTCATATCTCTCAAGAGTAATGCTGTTTTGTGCCCGTATGGGTTCAATTGAGAAAAATAAGACTGCCAAATGTTGAGAATATACATTTACATCTCCATTTATCTCAATGTATTCGCTATCTGTTTCTCTTGGTGTTAAATTAACTTCTCCGTTTTGCTCTGCTTTTTTATTAAACTCACTCACAAAACAACAAATGTTTTTAAAGTCTTTTTCTTTAATTTTGCTCATCGTTTTCATAGTACTATTATTTTAAGTTCAACATTAAATCGTATGCTTCAACGGCTGTGTCTTTTGAAGTTTTGCCAATGTACTTTAATAGCATTGCTTCTGTGCCGTGTCCTGTAATATCTTTAATAAAAGAAGTTGGTAATTTGCCGTAAAAGTTAGTTGCAAATGAACGCCTTCCAACGTGTGAAGTTATAAGTTGCCATTTCGGATAAATACCCACTTCTTTACGTATACCTAAATCGGTAACGGTTGCAACTTTGCCCTCTATCTTTTCGTTTATTTGAGCCATACGACAAACATCTTTGATATAGTCGTTATATCTTTGGTCGCTTATTGTTTTT
>DUQG01000052.1 GCA_012837935.1 Bacteroidales bacterium | reverse complement strand
TATAACAAATATGGTTGCAGGCTTACTTGCATATAGCTTTTTACCCAAAAAGCCTTCGATAAATGTTGAAAAAGTTGATTCTAATCAGCTTCAATTATTTTAAAAGTTATATCGAACTCACGTTAATATAAGATGTCACTTTAGTTGATATTTTGTTTCGCCGTAGGCGATAAATATCAATAGAATGTAGATAGATAGAAAAATATTCCCCGTAGGGGATAAACTTTCTGCTATTTTTCTACAATAATATTGTTATCTGAATATCGAATGTTTTAATAGACACAAAAAATCTCTTAAAAACAAGGAAAAACATTAAGGTTGATTAAGAAGTTTAGATACATTAAGCCGTGCTTAATGAAAACCTTAATTCAACTTAATGCCTTAATGTTAAAAAATCAAGTTTTAGCTAAAGAATACAATGACCTTTTATGTTAATTCCCTACGGGAAAAGGTTTTGCTTTAAGTGATTTTTTATTGATATTTTTTCCCTACGGGAAAATATCCAATCAGAAATTAGAGCTTTTAGAAAAGTCTATAAGTCTAACCGTCTGTTGTCTAACCGTCTAAAAAACCTACTTAATCCCGAAATTAAACAAATCCGACTGCGTTCTGACTTTACTGATTTTCTTCGTCATTTTCTTCACTCTTTTCGGATATTTTGCTGCCAAATCCGTCTTTTCAAACGGGTCGGATTTTAGATTGTAAAGTTCGTAAGTTGGATTTCCCGTGTTTATCTTTTGGATTATAAGTTTCCAATCGCCCTGACGGATTGCTTGTCGTCCGCCTTCTTCGTGGAATTCCCAATAGAGATAATCGTGTTTTTTCTGTTTTCCTTTTCCGGTTATTGTCGGTAAAATGGAAATGCCGTCAGTCGGCTGTTTCCACGATTTTTCCTGTCCGGTCAGTTGTGCAAAGGTCGGCATAAAATCCCAAAACGCTGCCGCTAATTCCGATTTTTCATCGGCTTTGATGGTGCCTTTCCACTCCATCAAGGTCGGCACAAGGATTCCGCCTTCGTAAAGCGCCCGTTTTGTGCCGCGCGGTGTCAGTTCATTGGCAAAAAACGCAGGGTCAGCACCGCCTTCAATATGCGGTCCGTTGTCGCTTGTGAAAATCAGCAAGGTGTTTTCTGCTATTCCCAATCGCTCCAATTCAGCCCGCAATTCACCGATATACACATCCAAACGAGTAACCATCGCCGCAAACTCAGCTCGTGGTTTGTCAACAGGTGTGTAGCCGCGCTTGCCATCGTAGGGTGTTTCAGGAAATTTATCCCGATACATTGCCCAAATGGTGTCCTTCGGCTGTTCGAGTGCCGCGTGCGGAAGTGTGTAAGTTACGTATGCAAAAAACGGTTTGTCGGCATTTCGCTGAATGAAACTAAGTGCTTTTTGATGGATTAAATCTTGCGAATAGCCTTCTCCGTTAAGCATGATTTTGCTGTCATTTTCCCACAACCATTGCGGAAAGAAACGGTGTGCTTGACGCTGACAGTTGTAGCCGTAAAACTCGTCAAAACCTTTTTTGGTCGGTTCTGAACCCGAACCCGGATAACCCAATCCCCATTTTCCGAAAATTCCGGTGGCGTATCCCGCTGTTTGGAAAAGGTCGCCCAAAGTCAGCATATCGCCGACAGGTTCTTGCCCTTCAGGTTGGATTTCTTTATTTCCCCTGATTTTGGTGTGTCCCGTGTGCATTCCCGTCATCAAGCTTGCTCGTGAAGGCGCACTAACCGTACTGCCGGAATAAAACTGCATAAATTGCATTCCGTTTTCTGCCATTTGGCTAAGGTTCGGTGTTTGTATTTTTTCTTGTCCGTACGGCTCAATGTCGGTGTAACCCAAGTCGTCCACCAAAACAAAAATAACGTTTGGTTTTTCAGCCTGCGCCATCGCTGCCAATGGAACAGCCGATAATAATAATGTGCTTGAAAGGATTTTTTTCATGCGGAAAATAATTGCTAGGTGCTGGATGTCAGATGTTTGTTTAAATTGTTGGGTCGTTCGGATGTTATTCGATTATCCAAACACCTTCTATCTACCATCTACCGTATTCCATCTACTATTTTTATGTTTAACCGTCTAATGTCTAAACAAAAACCAACTCTCCGAAAAACTCCGGTCTGTGAAAATCGGGGTTTTCTGTGTTAATAGGTGCCCAACTTACAAAGTGCATAGAAACTGTATCATCAGCACATTTGTAGAAGTTGCCGCGAATTTTTTCGGGTAAATTTTTCGGGTCTAATCCCATTAGTTTGAAAGGAATTTTTACTGTCAAATCCCACGTAAACATACCTTCCATTTCTTTAAAAGGTTTTTTCCCAATTGAAGGATGTCGCTCAATGGTTGCCATCTCTTCTTTTGGGAAAGGAACTACATCTTCACTTCTGCCTTTTCGGCTGCTTGCAGAGCAGGTCCCGATGCAGTTAAACTCGAAATTGGTGTATTTTGCGGCACCTTCCGGCATGCAGAAAAACTCCACGCAACTATCTTCGTGCACAGGCGATTGGTCTTCTGTGTAAACGGCTTTCAGGCTTGTTCCACTAACAATGTATTTGATAAAAACAGCATCATCCGAACGTCCAATTCTGAAAGAGGTGATTGGTTTATAATTGTATTGCTGGGACCAATTTAAAATTTCGATGGCTGAGTTTTTGCCTAATTCGTCAAGGATATTTCCGGCATTTTCAATATTTACATTATTAAGCGAAGGGATAAAAGGGATTTCAAGTTTTTTCATATTAAATTTAATGAGTGAATAGTTAGTGTGAAAATTCAATTTAATCTGCAATAATACTTAAATAATTCGACTAATTCAAACTGTAAAAAACTCTTTATAAATACTTAACAAATTGTTAAATTAAGCCTTGATTTATATCGTTATAACTAAAATTTATTGTAAGAATAATTTTTTGTAACTATCTTTGAGAGTTTTTCAAAAAATGCGAATTTAACTTTAACAGAATAAATTATGTTACGAAAGAAAATACTTTTAATTATGACCGCAATTACAATGACTGCGAGTGTGTTACATGGCAATCCTTTATTGAAACCGTACAAAACCCCGCACGAAACCGTGCCGTTTAATGAAATTAAAACAGAACATTTTGCACCGGCTTTTGAAGAAGCGATGAAGGTGCATAAAGCTGAGATTGATGCAATAATTAATAATCCTAAACCTGCGACTTTCGAAAATACGATTGAAGCGCTTGACAAATCTGGTCGATTACTATCAAAAGTTTCTGCGCCTTTTTATGCTTTGATGGGTGCCGAAACCAGCGACGAACTGCAAGATATAGCGCGTGAACTCTCTCCGAAGTTGAGCGAACACAGCAATTCTATCCGCTTGAACGAGAAACTTTTTGCTCGCATTAAAGCTGTTTACGAGCAGAGAGATAAATTGAAATTAACTCCCGAACAACAAACTTTGCTTAAGCAAACTTATGACGGATTTGCGGACAACGGTGCCAATCTTTCCGATGCCGACAAAGCAAAATACCGCGAACTTTCCAAAGAATTGAGCTTGCTGACATTGACTTACGGACAAAACGTGTTGAAAGAGACCAACAAGTACGAACTGCTGATTACCAACAAAGAAATGCTGAAAGGCTTGCCGAATGATGTGTTGGATATGTTGGCGGACAATGCGAAAAAAGCAGGAAAAGAAGGTTGGTTGATAAACCTGAAAGCCACAAGCACCATTCCCGTAATGAAATATGCCGATAACCGCGATTTGCGGCGTGAACTTTATATGGCAAATTCAAGTAAATGTATGGTGGGTGGCGAGTTTGACAACCGTGAGAATATCAAGAAAATTGCCAACTTGCGACTTGAAATTGCAAAACTTTTGGGAAGGAAAAACTACGCTGAACATGTATTGACCAAAAGAATGGCTGAAAATTCAGAAAATGTATATGATTTGCTGAATAACCTGCTGAATGCATACAAACCGACTGCCGAAAAAGAGTATGCCGAAGTGCAGGCTTTTGCCGATAAACACGGGGCTTACTTCAAAGTGCAACCGTGGGATTGGGCTTATTATTCCGAAAAATTAAAATCGGAAAAATTTGACCTGAACGATGAGATGACAAAACCTTATTTTGAACTTGAACGAGTGAAACAAGGCATTTTTTGGTTGTCCAATAAACTTTACGGTTTGAATTTCAAAGAAAATCCGAACATTCAAGTTTACCATCCGGAAGTGAAAGCTTACGATGTGACTGATAA
Source organism: Bacteroidales bacterium (assembly GCA_012837935.1). Lineage (GTDB taxonomy): Bacteria > Bacteroidota > Bacteroidia > Bacteroidales > Paludibacteraceae > UPXZ01. The sequence goes on along the minus strand of DUQG01000052.1, from coordinate 3,428 downwards.
TAAAGGAAAATTCGTAGCTGTGCTTTACACCGATTATCATCCGCGGGATGGAAAACGTGCCGGTGCATGGATGAGCAGCACAAAAGACCAATGGAAAGAGGGCAAGAAAAACAGCCGTCCGCACATTACCAACGTGATGAACTTTACACGTCCGACTGCCACGAAACCTGCTTTGTTGACTTTTGACGAAGTAACTACGATGCTCCACGAATTTGGTCACGCACTGCATGGAATGTTGGCAAATACGACCTACTCAAGCCTTTCGGGTACAAACGTTTACCGTGATTTTGTGGAACTTCCATCACAAATTATGGAAAATTGGGGCGTTGAAAAAGAATTCTTAGACCAATTTGCCGTGCATTATGAAACAGGCGAAAAAATGCCTGCCGAACTTATCCAAAAAATCAAAGAGGCTGACAATTTCAATACTGCTTATGCTACTTTGCGTCAGTTGAGTTTCGGATTTTTGGACATGGCTTGGCACACGCTTGAACAACCGTTTGAAGGCGACCCTATTGCTTTTGAAAAAGAGGCGATGGCATCTACGCAAATATTACCTGTGGTGGATAATACGGCGATGAGCCCAACATTCAGCCACATTTTCTCAGGCGGTTATGCGGCAGGATATTACAGCTATAAATGGTCTGAAGTGCTTGATGCGGATGCTTATTCCGTGTTCCAAAAGAACGGAATCTTCGACAAAAAAACAGCCGACAGTTTCCGCATCAATATCCTTGAAAAAGGTGGTAGCGAGCATCCAATGGTGCTTTACAAGCGTTTCCGCGGTCAAGAACCAATGATTGATGCGTTGCTGAAAAGACACGGTGTGAGTGGAAATTAGGAAATTCACCAATTTTGAATTATTTTTGAAACTTTAAAACAAAAAACAAATACTTATCATGAGAAAACTATTATTTATGATTTTAGCATTGGGATTTTTAGTGAGTTGCAATAGCGGTGCGAAAAAGTACGCCAGTTTTGCAGATTTTCCCGTGTACAACGGCGATGATTTAGAATTGACCTACTCGCCCGAAAGTTCGAAATTCCGCGTGTGGTCACCTGCTGTACAAGAAGTAAAACTTCTATTATTCGACAGTGGTTCGGAAGGTTCAGCCTACGAAATGCTCGATATGAAACGCTCGAAAAGCGGAACATGGACAGCCAAAGTAAAAGGTGATTTGAAAGGAAAATTTTATACTTTTCAGGTAAAAATAGAAGACCAATGGCTTGAAGAAACCCCGGGAATGTGGGTAAAAGCGACCGGAATTAACGGAAAACGTGCTGCCATTATCGACTTTACCGAAACCAATCCCGAAGGTTGGGAAAACGATAAACACGTACTTCCTGAAAATGTAACGGATGCCATAATTTACGAAGTGCATATGCGCGACTTCTCAATTTCGCCTACTTCCGGCATCAAAAACAAAGGTAAATATTTGCAATTTACCGAAAAAGGAACAAAAAACAAAGCTGGACAAGCAACCGGAATTGACCACCTAAAAGAGTTGGGAATAACGCACGTTCACTTGCTTCCATCGTATGATTATGCTTCTATAGATGAGAGTACGCTACACGAAAACAACTACAACTGGGGTTACGACCCGCAAAACTACAACGTTCCCGAAGGCAGCTACTCAACTGACCCTGCCAACCCGATTTCTCGTATCAAAGAATTTAAACAAATGGTTCAATCACTTCACAGCGAAGGAATTGGTGTGATTATGGACGTGGTTTACAATCATACCTATGTGGGCGAAAACAGCCATTTGAACTTGTTGGTGCCGGGTTACTTCTACCGTTTTAACGAAGACAGAACATGGTCAAATGCTTCCGGATGCGGAAACGAAACAGCGTCTGACCGTGAAATGATGCGTAAATTTATCGTGGAAAGCGTGGTTTATTGGGCTACGGAATACCATATCGATGGTTTCCGCTTCGATTTGATGGGAATTCACGATATCGAAACAATGAATGCAATTCGTGCGGCATTGGATAAAGTCGATCCGCGCATTATTATCTACGGTGAAGGTTGGTCAGCAGGTGCTTCGCCACTTGGTGAAGAAAATCGTGCAGTGAAGAAAAATGTAAGCCAACTGAACGGTATTGCTGTATTTAGTGATGATATTCGTGATGTGCTAAAAGGAAATTGGACGAACGAATACCCCGGATTTGTGGCAGGACGCGACAGTTTGGAAAACGCCGTGAAATTTGCTGTGGCAGCAGCTACCGAATTTCCGGGCGTAACCAATGAAAACCTTGTTCATACCGACAAACCTTACGCTACATCGCCAACGCAGATTATCAACTACGCATCTTGCCACGACGATATGTGTTTGGTGGATAAACTTCGCAGTCGCAAACCGGCAGGAGCTACCGAAGCTGAAATTCAGAAGTTCAATAAACTAGCTCAAACCGTGGTGTTTACGGCACAAGGTGTTCCGTTTATCTTTGCAGGGGAAGAAGTATATCGCGATAAAAAAGGTGTAAACAATACCTACATTTCACCGGACAGCATCAACCAAATTAATTGGGACAATAAAACCGTTTACAATGATATTTTCACCTATTATCAAGGCTTGATTGCATTGAGAAAGTCACATCCTGCTTTCCGTATGACAAGTTTGGATATGATGAAAAAACACCTGAAATTTGTTGAGTTAGGTGTGCCGAATGTGGTTGCATTTACCCTTTCAGACAATGCTAACGGCGACAGTTGGAAAGATATTTTGGTAATTTACAACGGTAACCGCAAAAATGTAAGTGTTGAATTGCCGGAAGGTGAGTGGAACGTAGTAATCCACGATGGAAAAGCTTCACCCGCAACACCGCTATTTACGGTACAAAATCCGAAATTTGTGGTAGGTGCATCAAGTGCGAGTATAATGTTTAAATAAGAATTTTTTATTAAAAGAATGTCCTTATATACAGAAGTTCAATTCAAATGTTTTAATTGCTCGGAACCTATTCCTTTTACTATTTGGCAATCAGTAAATGTTACATTAGACCCTGAGCAAAAGAGTCGTGTGTTAGACAGCTCTATGTTTTTTGCTATTTGTCCATCATGTGGAAATGAACACTTTTTTCCTATTGGCTTTTTGTATCATGACATGGACAAACAAATAATGTTATTTTATAGAGATGAAGAGAGTGAAAAAGTAGATTTAGAAAGTGCTGTTATAGCTAATGAAGTACATGAATTTAGGACATTAAGCGAATATAAATATCGAGTAGTTAATGAATTAAACAGATTAAAAGAGAAGATAATTATTTTCGATGAAAATCTTGATGATTTTGAGATTGAGCATTACTAGTGATGCATTAATTTTTTAAATTTCTTTATATAGTGCTGATTTTCACTCAGCTACAGGCGTTCTTTGATTTTACGACTTGATTTGAAAATAGATAATTTTGCAGTTATTTAATAAAAT
>DUQG01000006.1 GCA_012837935.1 Bacteroidales bacterium | reverse complement strand
TTAATTTAATAATAATTTATTTATGTAAAATAAATGCCTTTAAGACGCTTTAATCACAGTTTTTGTACAACCATATCACTATAAATCAAACATTTATAGATTAAAATGAAAGTAAACATTTAGATTAAATAAAACTTTAATTATTTAGCTATATTTATTTGATATATTGTTATAAAATCCTATTTATTCTATAAATAGGATTTGTTTTCTTTTTATATTACAAATGTTATAAAACTCATGTGGATTTATATTTGTAAAATATTTCTAAATATAAAATAATTTACATATCTTTGTAGAGACTTAACAAAACCATACATTTACATTTCTAATTAAAATCATGGAAACAGAAAAGGAACGTATCGAAAAAATCATGGATAAGTTGCAACTAAACGCAACTCAGTTTGCTTCTGAAATTGGAATAAAGAGTCCTACACTATCTCATATCTTAAATGGAAGGAACAATCCAAGTCTTGATGTCTTGAAAAGAATTTTACTGCGCTACCCGAATATCAGTTCAGATTGGCTTATTTTGGGTAACGGACCAATGCTTTCCGGAATATCGCAAGGAAAACCGCTTAACTTATTTGATGAGATTGATACAACTGACAGTAAATCAGCTATTTTGGTTGCTAAAACTGAGCAAAAGGAAGAGACTGTGAATAGTGTAAAGCAAGAAAAAGTAGAGGTAAATCAGGTAAAAACGGAAAATATTGTTTCTATAACATCATCAAGTTCTAAGTCAGTTAAAAAAATCATTGTTTATTACGATGACAATACATTCCAAGAATTTGTCGGGAAGTAAATTGAATTTTACTTTTTTGTCATAAAAATTTATAGACGGATTTATTCTGCTAAAATTTTTGTGCTGTTTCCATTTTTCCTTTTCTATTCTCTTTTATACGCATTTATTGTGCAGAATCGTAAATATCTGACTCAAGAATAGTAGAATATGGGTTGATTTTTGTATTTTTGCATAAATAACTAATAATTCTATTCGATGAAGAAATTCATTTTAGACCTTGATATAGTCGAAAATCAGCGTTTGAATTATCAATACGTTCTTTTGAAGCTGACGCATTCAGAAACGCTACCACCTATTCTACCCGGACAGTTTGCACAAATTCGTGTGGATGGCTCACCTGAGACGTTTTTAAGGCGTCCTATTTCCATAAATTTTGTTGATACAGAGCGAAATCAGCTTTGGTTGTTGATACAGGTTGTCGGTGCGGGAACGCGTTGCTTGGCTGAATTAAAAGTCGGTGAAAAACTAAACCTTATCTTTCCGCTTGGAAACTCTTTTACGGTTCCTGAAGATAAAAAAGCACAAATAGCTTTAATTGGCGGTGGTGTAGGCGTTGCGCCTATGCTTATGTATGGTGAATGGTTGCATCGGCACGGTTATAAGCCTAACTTTTTAATTGGTGCTCGTTCGGAAGTGGATTTATTGCAATTAGAGGAATTTAGTAAGTATGGCAAGGTTTTTACTACTACAGAAGATGGAACACATGGTGAACAGGGTTATATTACGCAGCATTCCTGTCTAAAATCGCTCAGTTTCGATTATATTTTCACTTGTGGACCAACACCTATGATGAAGGCTGTGGCTCGCTATGCGCAAGAAAAAGGCATTTTTTGCGAAGTTTCTTTAGAAAACTTGATGGGTTGTGGCATCGGTGCATGTTTGTGTTGTGTAACGGATACCACCGAAGGTAATTTATGTGTTTGCACGGAAGGTCCAATATTTAATGTAACAAAACTAAAATGGCAGATTTAACTACGAAATTAGGAACGATACAATTGAAAAATCCGGTAATGACAGCATCGGGTACTTTTGGCTTTGGTACAGAGTATTTGGACTTTATGGATTTAGGACGAATGGGGGGTATTGTTGTAAAAGGAACCACTATTCGTGAGCGTCAGGGCAACCCATATCCCCGTATGGCAGAAACGTCTTCAGGCATGTTAAACGCTGTTGGACTGCAGAATAAGGGTGTTGATTACTTTGTTAAACATATTTATCCTGAGATAAAAGACTTCGATACAAATGTTTTTGTAAATGTGTCCGGTTCTACCCTCGAAGACTACGTTGAAACGGCTGAAATTATCAATGAATTGGACAAAATTCCGGGTATCGAACTCAATATTTCCTGTCCGAATGTAAAAGAAGGAGGTATGGCGTTTGGAGTGAGTTGTCCGATGGCTTCACAAGTGGTTAAAGAGGTGCGGAAAGTTTATAAAAAAGAACTGATGGTCAAACTTTCACCCAATGTAACTGATATAGCTGAAATAGCACGAGCGGTTGAGACTGAAGGTGCTGATAGCGTTTCACTTATCAACACGCTGCTTGGCATGGCTGTGGATGCGAAAACACGCAAACCACTGCTTTCTACGGTTACAGGCGGGCTTTCCGGTCCTGCTATTAAGCCGATTGCACTTTGTATGGTGTGGCAGGTGGCAAATGCCGTAAAAATCCCGGTAGTGGGTTTAGGAGGCATTATGAACGCAACTGATGCCATTGAGTTTTTGTTGGTTGGTGCGTCAGCTATTCAAGTGGGAACAGCTAACTTTATCGACCCGGCTGTATCGGTTAAAATCGTGGAGGGAATTGATAAATATCTGGATGATAACGGATTCAAGTCGGTTAGTGAGATTGTGGGTGCCTTAGAAATTTAGTCTTTTATTTTCTTAAATGCAGGAATAGCAGGCTGAATTTAGAGTTTTTGAAAGAATTCAATTTCTTAACTCAATATATTATGAAAATCATTGATAAATTCTATGCCTTGTTTTTAGGTAGAGGGAAGGCAATTGGTTTTCTACTGATATTATTTTTAACATCCTGTATTTCAGACAGTAAGAAAAATTCTCGAAAATTAGAAGATGACCCACCAGGGCCCATCATGCTAATTTTTGCTGGGGATGCTATGCACCATATGCCGCAGTTGTATGCATCGTATGTCGCAGAAACCAATTCTTTTGACTACACACCTGTTTTTCAATATATAAAACCCTTCGTTCAATCTGCTGATTTAGCATTTTGTAATCTTGAAACCCCACTTGGGTGGCCTTATTCCGGCTATCCGGAGTTTTCTGCACCCGACGAATTTCTTTTTGCTCTTAAAGATTGTGGTTTTGATGTAATGCAAATAGCTAATAATCACATACTTGACAGAGGGGGTAAGGGCTTGGAACGAACTATACAGATAATCAAAGAACAAGAAATGTATTCCATAGGCGCTTATATTAATAATGAGCATCGCGACAATGAATATCCGCTGTTTTTTGATATAAAAGGCGTAAAAATAGCTCTGCTTAATTATACTTATGGGACTAATGGACTATCGGCAAGACGTCCTAATATAGTAAATAGATTAGATAGTACTCAGATAATCAAAGATATAAGTGTAGCCAAAGAGCAAAAAGCTGATTTGTTGATTGCGTTGATGCATTGGGGGTGGGAATATCAACTAAAATCGGATAAAATTCAGCATAAATGGGCAAACTTTCTTATTTCCAATGGTATAGATTTAATTATTGGCTCACATCCACATGTGGTACAAGAAGTAGATTTAAATGCAGATAGTGGAAAATTCGTACCGATATTTTATTCCTTAGGGAATTTTGTTTCCAATCAGCGAGAACGGCATAGAAATGGTGGAATTTTGGCTAAAATAGAGATTAATCCGAAAGTAAAAAACATTTCAACTGTCTCATATTTACCATTTTATGTTTATAAAGGCTATTTGAACGACCTGCGACAGTATTATCTAATTCCTACACAAGACTTTATAAAATCCCCTTCTAAATATCCTATCCCGAAAAAAGACAGTTTAGACTTAATGGATTTCCACAAAAACGTAAGCGATAGACTGTTTAATATTCAGATGACTCGTAATTAAACATCGTCCTATTGAATCTATTTAGTTAGTAAAATAGTGCGAATGTTATGGTTGTTTGTTGAGAAGTTATATATTCGCAAATATTTTTTACCTTTAACTGTTTGAAATTCAGTATAATATTTTGAAATTGAAAATAGCTAAAACTGTTTATCGAAACATTTCTTCGTAGGTAGGTATCTCTTTAAAAAAATCATAAACAGCTGTTTCGGTATTTACACGGCAGCAGTAGTGTTTCAATCCATTGTTTACCATAAAGTACTCAACGTTTAGTTTTGAATTGTAAACCGCCACTTGATCGAAAACGGCTTGTGAAATAGGAATATTGGGTGCTTTCAGCTCGATAATAATTTGTGGTTTGGCTTGCAAATCATAAAAAACAGCATCGCAGCGTTTTTTCATATCATTTACATTGAGTTGCTGCTCTACAGCCAACAAAGCTTCCGGAAAGCCTTTGTGTTCAATCAGATAGACCAAAAAATGCTGTCGAACCCACTCTTCCGGCGTCAACTTTACATATTTTTTCCGAAACCTGTCAAAGATAAAATAGGCATTTTCGACCTGTTTAATTCTAAATTGCGAGGCAGGTAGGTTGAGTTGCAACATTTTTTTGTATTTTTGTGGTTAATTTCGATTAATAGCTAATTAGCTACAAAGATACATTGCAAAAAGGAATTTCTGAAAAAGAATAATCTAAAAATTAATTTTATACTATAGAATAATATGATTACAAAAGAAAATATTGTTAGGAACTGGCTTCCACGCTATACAAAAAGACCTTTAGAGGACTTTACAGATTATATTCTGCTAACGAACTTCAATAATTATGTAGAAATATTTGCAGAATGGTTTGATGTGCCTGTGCTTGGACGTGATGGAAATATGATAAATGCATCGGCAGAGGGCATTACCATTATCAATTTTGGTATGGGAAGTCCGAATGCAGCTATTATTATGGATATTCTTTCGGCTATTAAACCCAAAGCGGTACTTTTCCTTGGAAAATGCGGTGGTTTGCGTAGCAAAAATAAGATTGGTGATTATATTTTACCAATAGCTGCTATTCGTGGCGAAGGTACATCCAACGACTATTTCCCGCCCGAAATTCCGGCACTTCCAGCCTTTAGTTTACAGCGTTCAGTTTCTTCAAATATACGTGACTTCGGGAAAGATTACTGGACAGGAACGGTTTACACTACGAATCGCCGTGTGTGGGAACACGATGAAAAGTTTAAGAAATACCTTCGTGCTACACGTGCAATGGGGATTGATATGGAAACAGCTACGCTATTTTCAGCCGGATTTTACAACGGAATTCCTACTGGAGCTTTACTCTTGGTTTCTGATATGCCGCTGGAACCGGATGGTGTAAAAACCGATGAAAGCGACAAAAAAGTTACTGCAAATTTTGTAGAAGAACATCTGAGAATAGGTGTAAAATCACTTTCATCTTTATTGAATAATAGTCGAACAATCAGGCACTTACGCTTTGAGTAGAAAAGTAATGTCTGTCGGGACTATCAGTCTATTAGTCTAATGTCTAAACGTCTAACTGTCTATAAAAAATGGCAAAACAAAGTGGATCATCCTACGAGCAAATTATGTCGGATTTACGCAGAAAAGCGTATAGTCCCGTTTACTTTTTGACAGGAAACGAACCATACTACATTGATAAAATTTCGGATTTTATAGAGGAAAATATTTTGGATGATAGTGAGAAAGACTTTAATCTGTCGGTGCTTTACGGGAAAGATGTAAATATCGATACTGTGATAAATGCCGCCAAACGCTATCCGATGATGTCTGAGTATCAGGTGATTGTGGTGAAAGAGGCGCAGCAAATAAAAGATTGGGACAATCTATCTTTCTATTTGGAAAACCCGCTGAAATCGACGATTCTTTGTTTTTGCTATAAATACGGTAAACCAGACGGACGGAAAAAAGTTTTTCAGACGATTAGCAAAGATTATGTTTACTTTGAATCAAAAGCGCTCTACGAAAATCAGGTAGGACCTTGGATTCAAGATTATTTGGGACAAAAAAAAGTTCAGATAAGTCCGAAAGCCGAAATTATGCTGACAGAGTTTTTGGGAACAGACCTTTCAAAAATAGCCAATGAGTTGGATAAGTTACTGATAACCAAACCTGCAAATTCCAATCAGATTACCCCCGAACTTATCGAAAAAAACATCGGAATCAGCAAGGATTTCAATGTGTTTGAGCTGCAGGATGCGCTGATTAAGCGTGATGTGCTGAAAGCCAATCGCATAATCAACTATTTTGGCGAAAACAAGAAAGCTAACCCCATCCAAATGGTTCTAAGCGTGTTATTTTCCTTTTTCAGCAATTTGATGTTGTATCATTATTTACCCGATAAAAACGAATATGCTGTAGCTGCTGAATTGAAGGTAGCGCCTTTTGCAGTAAGAAATTATGTCTTGGCAGCTCAAACTTTTGGTGCGTGGAAAACCATGAATATTATCAGCTATATTCGCGAAACAGATGCTCGAAGCAAAGGAATAGATGATACTGGCACAGCCGAAGTAGATTTATTTAAAGAGCTGATTTACAAAATAATGCACTAATACAAGAGTATTTAATTTATAGAATTTATAATCATATAGAGTAACTTTAGCTTACAAAATGAAATAAATATTGTAATTTTGCGGCGTTTTTTAAAACAAAAACTTGATTTCAACGTAAAACAGTATTTATAATATGTCAAAACTTACCAAAGAAGATGCTTTGCAATATCATGCGCAAGGCAAACCGGGAAAAATAGAAGTAATACCCACCAAACCATATAGTTCACAACGAGATTTATCCTTAGCTTATTCGCCCGGCGTGGCAGAGCCGTGTCTGGAAATTGAGAAAGACGAGGGCAAAGCTTATGATTATACCGCGAAAGGTAACTTAGTTGCCGTTATTTCTAATGGTACGGCAGTGCTTGGTTTAGGCGATATAGGTGCTCAGGCATCAAAACCCGTAATGGAAGGTAAAGGCTTGCTGTTTAAGATATTTGCAGGAATAGATGTCTTTGATATTGAGGTAAATGAAAAAGACCCCGATAAATTTATTGAAGTAGTAAAAGCTATTTCGCCTACTTTTGGCGGGATAAATTTGGAAGATATCAAAGCGCCTGAATGCTTTGAAATTGAAGACAGACTGAAAGCCGAACTCGATATTCCTATCATGCACGATGACCAACACGGTACAGCGATTATATCGGCAGCCGGATTGATAAATTCATTGGAGATTGTGGATAAAAATATTGATGAAGCGAAAATTGTTATCAATGGAGCAGGTGCCGCAGCCAATTCTTGTACACGTTTGTACATGGCATTGGGTGCAAAACTTGAAAACATAGTAATGCTTGACAGTAAGGGTGTTATAGGTACGAAGAGAAATGACTTGAATGATAGAAAGAAGCCATTCGCAACTTCGCGAGACATTACAACCTTGGAAGAAGCCGTAAAAGGTGCAGATGTATTTGTGGGCCTATCGGTAGCTAATGTGCTGTCACAGGATATGGTGCGTAGCATGAATGAAAACCCGATTGTTTTTGCACTAGCCAACCCAAATCCTGAAATTTCTTATGATGATGCAATGGAATCTCGTCCGGATATTATTTTTGCTACAGGTCGTTCGGATCATCCAAATCAAATCAATAACGTGATTGGATTTCCTTATATTTTTCGTGGTGCATTGGATGTGCGAGCAACTGCTATAAATGAAGAGATGAAAGTGGCAGCCGTTCGTGCTATCGCTGAATTGACGAAAAAGCCTGTTCCTGAGGTAGTTAATGCTGCATATGAAATTAAGAAAATCAGTTTCGGTAGGGAATATATTATTCCTAAACCTTTAGACCCACGACTGCTTATGACCGTGGCGCCAGCTGTAGCAAAAGCTGCAATTGCGTCGGGCGTGGCTCAGAAAGAAATTACCGATTGGGAAGCTTACGATCATCGTTTACATCATATTATGGGCTTAGACCACAAAATGTTGCGCAGGATTTACGATAAAGCTCGTCAGCATCCGAAACGTGTGGTATTCTCAGAATCAAACCACATCAATATGCTTCGTGCGGCTGAAACGGCTTTGGCAGAAGGAATTTGTTATCCTATTTTATTGGGTAATGAAGAAAAAATCGCTAATATTGCTGCCGAACACAGTATAGATTTGACCGGAATTGAAATAGTGAATCTTCGCCACGACCGTGAAGAGGCACGTCGTTTAAAATACGCAAAATATCTGTCTGAAAAACGCTGTAGAGATGGTGTTACTTTTGAAAGTGCTTACGAATGGATGTATGAACGCAATTACTTCGGAATGATGATGGTAGAAACGGGCGAAGCGGACGCACTGATTACAGGTGTAATGACAAAATACGAGGATGCGGTAAAAGCAGCAAAAACCGTTATCGGTACACGTAAAGGCTTGGATACCATTGGTGCTATGCACATTATGAATACCAAACGCGGTACATTCTTCCTAGCCGATACATTATTTAATAGAAATCCCACAACAGAAACTATAACAGATGTAGCAAAATTAACCTATGATGCGGTTCAATTCTTTGCGCATGATCCGGTTATGGCGTTATTGTCTTATTCTAACTTCGGTTCGGAAAAAGGTGGAAGTGCAGAAAGCATGCAAGAAGTTATTAAAACACTGCATCAAAAATATCCAAATATGGTAGTGGATGGTGAAATGCAAGTAACTTTCGCACTAAATAAAGAGTTGAGAGACAGGAAGTTCCCCTTTAATAAGCTAAAAGGGAAAAATGTAAACACCTTGATTTTCCCAAATCTGAACTCAGCCAATATGGTTCAAAAAATGATGCTTGAAATGGGACTTGGCGAAGTAATTGGACCTATTCAGATGGGACTGAATAAGCCTGTTCATATTTTGGACGTAGAAAGTTCCGTGCGAAGCATTGTAAATTTAACCGCTGTAGCTGTTCTTGATGCAATGGTAGAGCAACGAATAGAGAAAGGGGAAATTGAGCGAATATGCGAATAAAATATGATTTTCCCTAAAACAAAATCCAGCGACTGGCTTTAAAGCCAGTCGCTGGGTTCTTTTCATATTGGAAATTTAGTAATCACACGTATTTTAGCTAACTTTGTAAAAACAGAAATTTAAAGGAAATAAAATATGAGACAAAGATTATCTTTTTTTGATTTTGTGCATATTTGCAAGTTTTTTTGCACAAGCACAGTCGCAAGAGGAAAAACAAAATCAATTTGACGTTGATATTAACATTCGTCCACGTGCAGAGTATCGTAATGGCTTTAAAACACCTTTGTTTAAAGATGAAAAGTCAGCCACATTTGTAAATCAGCGTTCACGCTTATCGTTGCAATACCAACGAAGCGATAATTTGTCTGCAGCTTTGAGCTTGCAGAATGTAAGTGTGTGGGGCGAATATCCCATCACAAACGTTAAAAATAACAACGTAGCTATTTTTGAAGCTTGGGCACAATTTAAAACTGACGAAGGTTTATTTGTGAAATTTGGGCGTCAAGTCTTAAATTACGATGATGGGCGATTTCTATCCGGCTTAGATTGGCATCAAGCAGCACGCTCACATGATGCTTTAAAGTTTGGGTATCAAACCACTGACCATCAGTTAGATTTGATGTTTGCTTACAATCAAGATGAAGAAAGAGCAAGCGGTGGAACTTATTATGGAGCGTTTGGCGTACCTTACAAAACTATGCAAACTCTTTACTATCAGAATAAGATGATTGCTGGCTTTACACCTTCTTTTATGTTTATTAATGTAGGTTTGGAAGAGGGGAATGTGGCGACAGGTGAAAGTAAGTTGGCAAATATGCAGACAGTAGGTACAAATCTGATTTATAAACCTATATCTGAGTTTAGCCTTCAAGGAAACGTTTTTTATCAAATGGGAAAAAGAAGATTTTTCGATGAAAAAATATCTGCCTATATGTTGACATTGAGGGGTGATTATAATGTAAGCAGTAAGTTCAGTCTTAATGCAGGAACTGATTATCTGAGTGGGGAAGACCATGGTGTAATAAATGGAAAAGACACATATAATGCCTTTAATACTTTGTATGGCGGTTATCATGCACGCTTTGGTGTCATGGATATGGTAATAGCAAGTCCATACAGAGCGGGAATGAATTTGGGAGTTTGGAGTAAATTTATTGGCGTGAACTATAGACCAATTTTTAAATTGAATTTAGGTTTGACTTATTTTCACTTATCAACTGCCGCTGATGTATATGATTCCGGTAGTGATTTGACTTCAAATTTGGGGTCGGAGATTGATTTTCTATTGGATTATGATATAATGAAAAATGTAAAGCTAAGCTTTGGTTATGCTACATTCTTTGGCACGCCTACTATGGACTTTGTGAAAGGTGGTGACCATAAGGTGTGGCAAGATTGGGCTTTCCTGTCTGTTACAGTTAATCCGAGAGTTTTCTCTTCGAAGTGGTAGATAAACGATTTAGATAAGAACAAAGAGCTGATTGTCGTTGATAATCAGCTCTTTATTCTTGAGCATAATAGCAAAACCTTTTTGTTGTCGCTTAGAGTTGTGGCAAATAGCTGTTTTTCGCCACCTTCTTGGAGTTTCAGTTTTTTTCTTAAATCATTTACCGACATGGGGAAATTTCGTATAGCAAGATTAACTTTTTGAATCTCTTTTTGAAGTGCTTTGAGCGATTCTTTTGAAAAGTCATACTCTTTTTCAACAGTAAAAGTCTTTCCGGGAAAGTTCCTAATTAGCTCATTTGAAGTATATAAGTGACTATTAATGTGCAATTTATCAAGTTTGTATCTATTAGAAACCAGTTTAAATGCACCGCTTTTCATGATAGCTGCATTTGGTTCGTAGAGATAGTTCTGAGCCTGTTTTGTGTAGTTTACTTGTGCTATTTGTTCTTCGTTCTGTTCAAAATCAAACTGTTCAACTTTTCCTGAATTTGTATAATTGGTAGTACGGATAAAAATTGTTGATTCTGTTTGTCTTTTTAGTATTGCCACCACTTCCTTACACTCATTTTCAACGGCAATAATCTGAATTTCATAAATACCGGGTAACTCTCGCTGTAAATGAGCAATATCAATCATTGGAGAAAGTTTAATCATTATGTTTTCAGCTTTTGAAAGAAGCAAGTCGTGCAGTTCTGCTACATTTGGTTCACAATCGGAGAGAAGCATTACTTTCTTTCCGGTTTTGCTGCGTCTTGCAGGATCCAGATAAATCCAATCCACTTTTATGGAATTTTCAAGAAAATTCTCTGCTATATCGTTTATTACCTCAATATTTTCTCTTCCCAAAGCTTTGAAATTGTGTTCAGCAAGGTCGCATAGCTTTTTCTGATGTTCTACATATATCAGTTTTTCAAAACGATATGAAAAGAAAAAACTATCCACGCCGAAGCCGCCTGTAAGGTCAATCATTATGTTCCCTTCGCAGCGTATTGATTTATGTTTGGCGGTTATTTCAGACGAAGACTGTTCCAATGATAATTTGGCAGAATAGAGTAGTGTTTTGCAGGCATAAAAACAAGGAATTTTATCTTTGGTCTTCTGTTTTCCTTGTATTTGTCGAATGGCAAGTTGCATATTCACTTCTGGGAATTTTGGTGCTAATAATGATAGGCTAAAAACATCATCATTTAGGTGATCTTCGATAAATTGGAGTGTAGCTTGCGTCATAAAAAAGAATTATTCAAGAAAAAAATTAAAAATCAAAGTTAATCAAAAATCTTTATTATCAAACGGTTTTGTCGAGCTAAAGAGTGTTTCATGATTTTATTTTGAGATAAAAATCAATATAATTTTGCCATTCCAATGAAATGTAGTACTTTTGCAATCGGGTAAGTCCTACACGACCAGCTCCCTCTGAACTCCCCCAGGGCTTGACCGCAGCAAGGGTAGGGGGTTGTAGCGGTGCGATGTGGGCAGCTTACCCACTTTGCCTCTTTAGCTCAGTTGGCCAGAGCACGTGATTTGTAATCTCGGGGTCGTTGGTTCGAATCCGACAAGAGGCTCAAAAAGAGAGTATTCAGTTCCGAATACTCTCCTTTTTGTTTTTGACAGTAATATTGCTTTGTTTTTTATGAATCTTATCAAAAAAATATTTACTTTTTTCTTTTTGGTTTTAAATATCTGAAAATCAAAACATATTGCTAATAAATTGACTCAATCATGCGCATATTTTTTTATTTTTTTCAAAAAAAACATCAAAAATATTTGCAGATTAAAAAATTAAGTATACTTTTGCATATCCAATAATTAAAAAATGAACAAATTTAATTCAAATATCACTTGGCGTTGGCAAGGTTTGCATTGTGGACAATGGAAAGCTAGCCTCGTTGTGTAGTAATGAATTATACTTGAATGATATTATTAATAGCAGCCTGTTGTCCGAAATAGTACAGCAGGCTGTTTTTATTTATAGAAAAATTAGAAAAGATAATAAACCCTTTAAATTCCAAAGAAAATGAAAACAAAAAGATTTTTTCTTCCGGAGTCGCAAATTCCGACTCAATGGTACAATCTGATGGCTGATATGAAAAATAAGCCGTTACCAATGCTTAATCCGGCAACTAAAGAGCCTATTAAAGCAGAAGATTTATACCCAATTTTTGCAGAAGAAGTTAGTAAGCAAGAAGTTAATATGACTGACACTTGGATTGATATTCCGGAAGAGGTTCGTGAAAAATATAAGATTTATCGCTCTACGCCGCTTGTAAGAGCATACGAACTGGAAAAAGCACTTGATACGCCGGCTCATATTTACTTTAAAAATGAAAGTGTAAGCCCGGTTGGTTCCCATAAGCTCAACACAGCTTTGGCGCAAGCTTATTATTGTAAACAAGAAGGGCTTACCAATATAACAACTGAAACCGGTGCAGGGCAGTGGGGTACAGCATTGGCTTTTGCCGCAAAAACATTCGGATTGGAATTGGCTGTATATATGGTAAAAGTGAGCTATCGTCAAAAGCCTTATCGTCGCTCGTTGATGCAAACTTGGGGCGCTGAAGTGATTGCATCGCCAAGTATGTCCACTAAAGCCGGTCGTAAAATTATCACCGACAATCCAACCTATCAAGGAAGCTTGGGAACTGCAATTTCTGAAGCTATTGAGTTAGCCATGCAAACACCGAACTGTAAATATACACTTGGTAGTGTGTTAAATCACGTTGCTTTGCATCAAAGTGTTATTGGTCTGGAAGCTGAAAAGCAGATGGAAATGGCAGGTGAATATCCGGATATTATTATCGGTTGTTTCGGTGGTGGAAGTAACTTTGCCGGAATTTCGTTCCCTTTTATGCGTCATAAAATATTGGATGGCAAGAATACTCGCTTTATTGCTGCAGAACCGGCATCTTGTCCTAAGCTGACTCGTGGTGTATTCCAATACGACCTTGGTGATGAGGCAGGTTACACGCCACTTATCCCAATGTTTACGCTTGGTCACGCATTTGCGCCTGCCAATATTCATGCGGGAGGACTTCGTTACCACGGTGCAGGTTCTATTGTTAGTCAGCTACTTAAAGATGACTTGATGGAAGCGATGGATATTCCTCAGTTAGAGTCATTTGAGGCAGGAGTTTTATTTGCCCGTACTGAAGGAATTGTGCCTGCGCCTGAATCTTCTCATGCTATTGCATCTGCTATTCGTGAGGCTAAAAAAGCCAAAGAAGAAGGTGTGCAAAAAACTATCCTTTTCAATTTATCCGGACACGGACTTGTAGATATGACTGCTTATGATTCGTACTTTGATGGAGATTTGAGAAATTATGAACTTTCAGCAGAAGAAATAGCCAAAACTACTTCAAATCTGGAACAAATCATTAAGTGATTAAAGTAGTTCTTTAATGTAAAAAAGCGTTGAAATTTAGTTTCAACGCTTTTTCATATTATATATTTTCTTCTTCTTTTTCTCGTTTAGATGGCTTGAAAATTAATCTTAAAGAGGTGTCTTTGGTGGCATAGCTCCATGCCCAGTTTAAGAAAATAATGGCTTTGTTACGTGCACTTAATATCAGCATTAAATGCAAAAACATCCAAGTAACCCACGCTAGAAAGCCTTGAAATTTAAAGAATTTCAAATCTACCACCGCTTTATTGTTACCAATGGTAGCCATCATGCCTAAGTCCTTGTATTCGTAGGGTTTGAGTTTTTTCTCTTTTAAAGCTCTAAGCATATTTTTTCCTAAATTCATAGCTTGATTGATGGCTACGTTGGCTACTTGTGGATGGGCATTTGGATATTTGGGTGTTACCATATAAGCCACATCACCGAGTGCATAAATATTTTCTGTACCTTCTACTCTGTTGTATCTATCTACCACATATCTATTTCTGATAATGCTTTCTTTTGAGCAAACACCATCAATTATATTTCCGGACACACCCGCAGACCATATTAAGTTTTTACAAGGAATTACTTCGCCCGAGCTTAGGGTAGCGTGATGCCCATCATATGACTTAAGTATCACACCAGTTTTAACTCTTACACCTAAGTTTTCCAAGCTTTTACGTGAATATCTTTTAGCGTTTTCACTCATATTATTTAATGGACTTGGCGCACCTTCCAAAAGTATAATATCTAAGCCTGAAAAATCAACTTTCGGATAATCTTTCGATAAAATGTCGTTTTTAAGTTCAGCAAAAGCACCGGCAAGCTCAACACCTGTGGCGCCTGCACCAACTATAACTATGTTCAGCAACTTTTCTCTCTCTTCTTCCGTAGCAGTAGCAAATTCCTCAAAATCAAGCAAAATCCGATTTCTAATATCTATTGCTTCCGACATCTCTTTCATTGGAAGTGCGTGCTTTTTTAAGTCTTCATTTCCAAAAAAGTTAGTTGTACAACCGGTTGCTATCACCAGATGGTCATAGCGCACATTACCGTTGGAAGTTAAGACTATCTTTTGCTCTGTATCTACGCCTTCTACTTCAGCTAAGCGAAAGTCGAAGTTTTTATATCCATGAAAAGCTTTGCGGAATGGAAATGAAATGCTAGCCGGCTCAATACGTGCACTAGCTACTTGATAAAGTAAAGGTTGGAATGAGTGGAAATTTTGTTTGTCAATAAGTGTAACTCGTACGGGACTGTTTTTCAACGCTTTTACAAGTCTCATACCGGCGAATCCACCTCCAATAATAACTACGCGGTCATTTGGTTTTACAATCATAGCTTAATTAGTGAAAAATTTCTTTAATTAAAAAGTGTACAAAATTACTTCTTTTTTATGTAAATAAAAAATCACAAATAAAAAATGTGTATTTTTCTGAGAATCAAGTAATAAATGGGTTTTATGGAAATTGTTTTTGTTTTTCGACAAAATTATTTTGCTGTTAATAAAATTAGCGTTATCTTTGCAGTCGCTTTTCAAGAAAAGTATACGGGGTGTAGCGCAGTCCGGTTAGCGCACCTGCTTTGGGAGCAGGGGGTCGCGAGTTCGAATCCCGCCACCCCGACAAAAAACAAAACCACTTACGATTAAGTTTCGTAGGTGGTTTTTCTTTTATGTGTACTTTTGTTTTCTCTATCGAATATATTATTAAGAAAAATTCGTAATTTTATAAATAAAATCTATATATTTGCACGAAATATATAAAATAGAACAAAATGACCTTACAGCAGTTAGAATACATTGTAGCATTAAGCAAAACCAAGCATTTTGTAAATGCGGCAGAAATGTGTGGTGTAACTCAACCCACGCTAAGCATGATGATACAAAAGCTTGAAGATGAGTTAGATGTGAAAATTTTTGACCGTACCAGGCATCCAATCGAACTGACTGAAATAGGCAAAAAGATTATAGACCAAGCTCAAGCTTCACTTTCACAAGTAAACAAAATCCATGAAATTGTGTCTGCTGAAAAAGGCGATATTAGTGGTAATATCAATATTGGTATTATCCCAACGGTGGCGCCTTATCTGTTACCCAAGTTTTTTTCAGAAATAAAAGAGAAATACTTGGAGCTTTCTTTTAAAATAATAGAAATGCGTACGGAGTCTATTGAAAAGCAACTTTTATTGGGTGAGTTGGATATGGCGATACTTTCTACACCGCTTCAAAATCCAAATATTTTAGAAATTCCGCTCTATTATGAAAAGTTTGTAGCTTATGTTTCTTCAAACGAACCACTTTACAAAGAAATGGAACTTGTATCTAATAAACTTCCTGTAGATCAACTTTGGGTGTTAGAAGAAGGACATTGCCTTAGAAATCAGGTGTTTAATTTCTGCGATGCCAAAACCAAACATCCATCTATATATGAAGCCGGAAGTATAGAAACCTTAGTGAAAATTGTGGATGAAAATGGCGGCTACACGGTTATTCCTGAACTTCATATTGATCCTTTATCGGATGAACAAAAGAAAAACCTGAGAAAATTAGTTAATCCTGAGCCTGTACGAGAAATTTCATTGGTCATTCAGCAAAACTTTATTCGAGAGGGACAATTGAATGCTGTAGCTGATATAATAAAAAAAATTATTCCTCATCATATGCTTGATTCGAGATTAAAGAAATTTGCAATAAAAATTTAGAATAAAATAGAGTAGGGGAGTCTAATAAAAAGTATTTACCTAATTTAAACATATAATTATACTAATGAAAAGAATCACACTTATTTTTACGTTGATTTTGCTTGGAAGTATTTCAATGCAGATAAAAGCAGAAGATTATTGGAAATTAATTTTCGAAGATGACTTTAATCAGACGGATGGAATGCCGGATGAAACAATATGGAGTTATTCGGAGCGAAAAAGCCATATTAACTGGTGTATGTATGTAAAGAAACATCCTGAAACAGTGAAAGTTAAAGATGGTAACCTTATTGTAAGAGCCATTAAAAATCCGGATATGGCTTCTGATACAGCTAAGTATATAACAGGTGCAATAGAATCGAGAGGCAAATTCTCTTTTCTTTACGGGAAAGTGGATGTACGAGCAAAATTTAAAGCCGGACAAGGTGCTTGGCCCGCAATTTGGATGATGCCAGAAGAGGGTAAATACGGCTGGTGGCCCAAGTCCGGTGAAATTGATATTATGGAGAGAGTTAATTATGAAAATATAGTTCATCAAACTCTTCACACGAATTTTATTAATAACCTTAGGATAAGAAATCCAAACCCTACTGCAACAACACCATTTAATGTAGATGATTACAATGTGTATGGCGTTGAATGGTATCCGGACAGAATTGTTTTCTTTGTAAACGGCACTGAAACACTAACATATCCGCGAATTGTAACAGATAAAGAAGGACAATGGCCATTTGACCAGAAATTTTATCTTATTTTAAATCAAGCAGCTGGCGGCTCTTGGACAGGACCGATTGGTGATAATACTTTACCATTCGAAATGTATGTAGATTATGTAAAAGTCTATCAACGAAATGAAAATAAGCCACATACAATCCCGGAATGGACAAGTAATCAAGGTTTTGCTCAAGACGACGAAAGATGGAAAGATACTTTTGTAAAAAAGATAAGTTCTACAGGTGTTCTTAATTCTATTAATTATGAAACCGATAAAAGACCGGATAGCTATTATTTCGAGTATCCGGACACTTTATATGTTCAAAAATACAAAGATTTTTCACTTAGATTAGAAGCTTTTTCACTGGGTGAATATACCGAAGAAACTGTTTTACAGGATTTAAGATATACTGCAGCTTATATCTTTGCTGATTATGATGATGATAAAATATTCGAAGAGATTGCGCCTCGTATAATTGGAAATACACCTCCAACGAATGGAACTGGCGGAAATATGGACGTGATGGATATTACGGCGCAATTTAGAGTACCATCCCAAGCAAAAATTAATAGTAGTTTTAGAATTAGAGTTATTTATGACAATGCTTGGAAACAAAATCGATTTTCTGCAGATTTGCCTGTAAATGAAGGTATGGTGTATGATTTTATAGTAAAAGTTGTAGCAAAAAATCCTTTTTCTGATGTCAATGATGTTTCAGTAAATAATCCCAAAGTTTTCCGACAAGGTGATTTTGTTCAAATTAGCAATCTTTCAGAAAACTGTAAAATTAGAGTTTTTGATTTTACAGGAAGATTGATAAATACTACAATTTCTAAAGGTTCTGCGATTAGCATAAAAATCCCGAAACAATTTTTAATTATAAATATTGAAAATATTGACGGGTTAATATACAATCAAAAATTAAATTAAAAAATTATACATAACTACGATGCGCTTAAAATCAATAATTTAAGTGCATCTTTCCTTAAAACTGCCCAATAATATAAAATGTAGAAAACATTTAACTTTGCAAAGGTAATAAAAATATCCACATTTTTCTTATAATTTATATTATGTCAAATAGATTGTTTGAGAACGTCCCTACTTCTTTTTCACACAGTAATAAGCATTTGTATAAAGAATTGTTGATGTACATAAAATGAAAAATAAAAGCCAATCATTTCGTTTCAGAAATATT
Source organism: Bacteroidales bacterium (assembly GCA_012837935.1). Lineage (GTDB taxonomy): Bacteria > Bacteroidota > Bacteroidia > Bacteroidales > Paludibacteraceae > UPXZ01. The sequence continues at coordinate 140 of DUQG01000006.1, read as the reverse complement.
GGCTTTTTATAAAATTAACGTGAGTTCGATATAACTTTTAAAATAATTGAAGCTGATTAGAATCAACTTTTTCAACATTTATCGAAGGCTTTTTGGGTAAAAAGCTATATGCAAGTAAGCCTGCAACCATATTTGTTATA
>DUQG01000051.1 GCA_012837935.1 Bacteroidales bacterium | reverse complement strand
TCTTTTAATCGTACCAGTAGGAATTGAAATCACGTGAACGAATAACAGCCTCCATTGCAGCCTTGATCTTTTAATCGTACCAGTAGGAATTGAAATGTAGTATGTATAGAGGTTAAAATACAGGAATCGTATCTTTTAATCGTACCAGTAGGAATTGAAATTAATTTATACTTATATATCTGCATAACTGCATCTGTCTTTTAATCGTACCAATAGGAATTGAAATGACTGATCTTGATAGGGTCTGTCGTATAACTGTCGAGACTTTTAATCGTACCAGTAGGAATTGAGAGTCGAAATAAATTTAGGATTGTCTTATTTTCCGACGTTGTACCGTATGAATGAATCAGGAAAAGAGAGCAAAAAGCTTTATGATTCAAAGCGAATGGTATAGGATCTGTAGTATGTGTAGCAAAAGTAGATGGGGAAAGGGGTTCAGGAAAAATACGGGGAGTAGTAAAGTGTAGGATCTGTAAGATTTTCGTTGATGCAAATACGACGAAAAAAGAAAGAAAGTTTGATGAGTATTTTTTTTTATTTTATTAAAAAAAAGGGTTGAAAATTAATTTTTATGTGTTTTATCTTGTCTATTTTAATGTATTTGAATATATTTGGCGAAAAACAACCGTCAACTTTTTTCATCCAAAAAACACTCAATAAGATTCAAAATGTTTTTAACCATCACCAAGCACCCTTTTGGTAATCAATTACCTTTTAATTGCCAATATGAACTGTCGGCAGTGATTTACACCAGTCCAAAGTCGATACGCTTCAAAGAAGCAAAAACAACATAGGGTTTCGGTATGGTGGAAGAAATGAAAAAATTAAATGAAAGATAAATGGAAAACAAAAAAATGAAGCATAAATATCTTTTAAAAGGAGATATTAGCGGGATACAAAAATTTATTTTTGATGTCCAAAATAAAGGAGCAGCAAAATCGCTGAAAGCAAAATCTTTTCTTATAGAAAAAATAGGCTCTATAGCATGTAAAAAGGTTTTGGAAAAACTGGAATCAGCTGATGCAAAAGGCATTAAATTTTATGAGGGTGGCGGAAGTTTTTATATTTGGTTTGATGCTGAAAATGATTCTGTTGCCAATAAAATAATAGATAAGATAAGAGTTGATTTTCACGAAGCTTTAAAATATGAAAATTTCTATATTATTTTTTCTTTTGTAGAAGCAAAAGATTTTGGGGAAACATGGATAAATCTGCGCGATCAATCCATTAAAGACAAATTGCAAATTTTCATCTCCTATCCTACTGCTTTTATCCCTTATTCCCCAGACGATGAAGATATGGAATATTTAGATTTTGCTAAAAATTATTTGTCATCAAAAGAAACCGGTGCAAATAACGATTCGGACATATATAAGGCTATCACAAATGAAATGGTGAAACACAATTATTTTTTTATTTCGCTTTTTGGGAAAAAGCAAGTTTCAGATGCAACGGATTTTGAAAAGATAATCACAAACAAGTTGCCGTTTTGGAAAGATTATAAAGAAAAAGAAAGCTATGAAAAATATCGTCTAACTTATCAATATGACTATCCGGACAATTTTATTTTAAAAGATAATAATCTGATTGATTTTGACGCTTTTGGAGATTTTGCAGCACGGCGTACAGGAACAAACAAAATAGGAGTCGCCAAGCTGGATGTGGACAATCTGGGACAACTGTTTGGGAACATTAAAAATGAAGAAAAAGGTAGGAAATTATCTGAAGCATTTAATAAATTTTTTAAAGAAAGCATATACACTATCTTTAATGAAGAAACATTTGAATGGAGTAAATCGAATGAAGACAAAGACGTGTTCAAAGCAAATATTTATCCGGTATTTTCCGGTGGCGACGATTGCTTTATAATTGGGGCATGGGATGCTGTTTTACCCTTCATAAAAAGGATCCAAGAAGAATTCCATAAAGAACAAAACAGGTGGAGAGATGAATTTCCGGAAAAGGAAAAAGATATAACATTATCTGCCGGGATAGTTATGATTGATCCAACCTGTCCTGTAAAATTGTTCGCAGAAATGGCAGAAGACGCTCTATCTAAAGCCAAGAAAAACGGAAAGAATAAAATTGTTTTTTTTGATTTAGTGTTTACATGGGAAGATTATGCAGTGCTGCTGAATACAAGTGCAGAACTTGCAGAATACATGCAACAGAATGATATCAACAGAGCTTATCTCAACAAAATAACCAAAAGTGCCAGAGGGTTTAACGCCTTAAATAACAACGATGGGGTGAATTTCGACAAAATATATAAGTTGCGATATTATATCAGCAAAAATGACGAAACATTAGATTATATTGCAGATTTACTTTTTGATCCCTACTACGAAGCAATGAAGAACAGACTTTTAAACCAAGACAAAGCTGATGTAAATCTCGCCATTTATCCTTCAATAGCCCGAATAACAGAATTATTAACCAAATCAAAATTAGCATATGAGTAAAAAAGAAAATGACAGAAGTCAGAAAGGAAATAAAGGAGATAATAATAGTAAAATCTCCAAAAACGTATTAATCAAAAATGTTGATCTCGTCTTTAAAAGAACAGATGACACAAAAAAATACAATGAATTCTACTTAAAAGAATTAGAAAAGTACGTTGAAGAATATCTAAAAAAAAGTATTACAAAAACTCAAATGAGAAATATTTTTGAAACTTTCAAAAGTTGCAAATCTAATGATGAAATGAAACTCCTTAAACCCAAACTCATGTACTTTGCAGGAAGAATCAATAACAATAATACGAAATTATTCATGAAACAACTCATTGAACTTATAGATAAAATGGAGGATGAGAACGATTATAAACACATGCAAAAGCTCGTGGAATCCACACTGGCTTACCATAAATATTATGCGGAAAAATAAATCAATAAATATGAAAATATGGACCAAACAAAATTATTAGGAAAAATAATAATTTCAGGAGAAATTATTGTGCAAACAGGGCTTGCCATAGGGGGCAATAAGGCGGGTATCGAAATTGGAGCTTTAGATAATCCGGTTATAAAAACACATCATGGTGAACCCTATATCCCTGGTAGTTCGTTAAAGGGGAAACTCAGATCGCTCCTTGCTCGAGCAGCCGGCAGCAATTCTGTAAAAAAAGACGTTGAAATTTCGAAGTCAACAAATGACGCTTTAGAAAAAGAAGGAATACAACCGATATATAAATATATTGCACCACTTTTCGGCTATGGCGCGGGCGAAATCAAAATACATGAAGATACTGATCAAACAGATCAAACAGAACAAACAGAACAAACAGAACAAACAGAACAAACAGCCGAAAAAAGAAGCAACCGCAAGGGCGAAGCTTTATTAAAAGTGAGAGATGCTTTCCTAAAAAAAGAAAAAGACAGAAATGAAAAATTCACAGAAGAAAAAATGGAAAACTCTATTCACCGGCTTACCGGAGTAGCGAATCCGCGCCCAATAGAAAGAGTGCTCCCCGGAACAGTTTTTTCACTGGATATGTATCTCGATGTTTATGACATAGATGAAGCCCAGCAACATTTACAACTTCTTGACTTGGCTCTTCAACTGCTTACTGATGATTATTTGGGAGGGGGCGGCAGTAGAGGAAATGGCAAGGTTGAATTAACAAATCTCCAAATCACATATAAAAAATTAATACCGGAAGGTGAAACAATTTACATAAAAGAGGATAATGAAATTGCATACACATTTAATTGCTGTAAACATGAAAATTAAAATATTAAATCTTAAACCCAACAGCCGCTTTCATTTTGGCAATATTTCTGTGGACAGTGATACAGCCTTAGCCGATACCGATGAGTATCTGCATTCTGATGTACTTTTTGGCGCTTTAGTTAGCAATTTATCACAAATAAAACCTCAACCCAAAATTGAAAGCTTTATTAAAGCTTTCAATAATGGCAATATTTTAATTTCTTCGGCATTTTATTGCATCGAGAAAACAGCATTACCCTCGAACGATCTAAATAAGTATTTATTTTTTATACCCAAACCGGTTACGGCTACTTCCATCATTGACCAGAACAATTATGATAAAATAAAAGGAATCAAAAAAATAAAGTTTATAACGAACACTACCTTGAAAATTAACCCTGAAAATTGGAAATTGAAAAATTCGATTGGAATAGATCCTAAAGAATACAAAGAAATAAACGACTATGCCCTGCCACAAGGTAACTTTTCTCCTAAAGAAGAAATTAATATCGCTTTTTATAATAAAATATCGACTCCCAACGTAAATATACATCTCTCAAACAAAAATGCAGGTCATCCATTTGTTGTAACATCGCTTCAAATCAACGATCTTTCCCATTTTGGATTAAAAGTTCATTTTTATTTTTTATATAACATCAAGGATGAATCCCAACATGCAAATTTCGAATTGGCAACCCAATTGCTTGCATATAATGGCGTAGGGGGCGAAAGAAGTTCCGGTTATGGTTTTATTGATGGCGTAAGAGATGCTGAACATATACCCTCTTATTTCACATCTCCTGATATCGATGAATTTCAAATGACGTTAAGTAAAGTAATTCCGGAGAACAAGGAAGAATTGAGCAATTTTTCGGCATTAGACACATCCATCAGAGGCGGCAGGAATTCAGAAAAAGGCCCATTTAAAAAAGTAAGAATGATAAACGAAGGATCGGTATTTTCACACAACGTAGTTGGAAAAAACGAAGAATTGGGTACTGAACAAATAAGATATGGTAAATGCATTTCAATGAATATACCGCAAATGTACAGTCTGTAAATCAGTAAGAAATGAATATAAATACAACTTACAAATTAAATTTGAAAGTTTTGTCGCCATTAGCCATTAACGATGGGAACGAATTGTCGCCATTATCAGACTATTTTGTGGATAACAAAAAAGTCCATTATATAGACCCCGAAAAATTTCTAAATTTATTAGCTAACGACAACCACTTATCGGGAAAATATAAAGATATAGCTTTATGCGACTATTCTAAAATAAAAGATAACTCATTAGATTTCATAAAATCTATCATAGAAGACGAACAACAATTAAAAAATATCACCAAAGAGTATGCTGTCAATTATAATGGTGCAAAGAGCAAGCTGATTAATTTAAAAACAATTATCAAAATAAATGACTCTCCTTACATTCCAGGATCGTCTCTCAAAGGTGCTATTAAAAATGCTCTTTTCTTTTATTGGCTGTCATGTACAGAAGAAGGTAAAGAAAAATTTGATGCTTTTGTTAAAAGGATTTCTAAACTAAGTGAGGATGAATTGAAGAAAAAAACAATCAATGATGCTTTCCAACCTGTCGAAAATTCTTTCCTTGGTATTTGCGACGGAATGTTAAAACAGTCGTCAAGCAATTTAGTCATAACGGATTCTTCCTATTTTGACATTTCTCAAATAGCCGTAGGCGAACTGAAAAGAAAAACACTGACACAGGGAATTGATGATTGGACACTCAATCTGCAGGAGTACGTTGAGCATGACGATCAAAAGGCGGTATCATTTGAGCTAAAAATTAAAACCTCTTCTTTGGATTGGCAAGGTTTAAATAAGGGAAATTTTTTGGCTAACCTTTTTAAGGATGAATCTAGGCAAAATCTGAAAGAATTATTCAATATTTTAAACTATTACACTCGGGAAATCATTAATGCTGTTGAAAAAATATTTTCTATTAAATATCCTCCATTTAGTTTAAATGACAATGAAGCCTTACTTTTACTTGGTAGTAATAAAGGAATTCTTGCTACTTCGATTATTTACTTGCTCAAAAAAAATATGGAACCTGATATTTTTAATAATGTAATTGTTAAATATCTTTTCCCTAAAACATTTAAGAAACTCAATGCCAACGAAAAAGAAACAAACTTCCCTATTTCTGTATCCTATATTGATGGTATGCCCTTAGGGCTCGTAAAAATTGTCGATAATATAAATGATTATACAGTATCTCTTCCTTCCTATACTAAAGAAGAATGTTATTCGGGTAGTCCGATCAAAGCAAAGCTCCTTGAGAAGAAAAAACCGCATGCGAAAATGTCAATCATCATAGAAGGTAAAGAAGAAAAAGTTAACGTGGCCGGAATTAAAACATTCGAAAGTAATAATTCGACGAAATTAATTGAAAACCAAATATATGAGATATATTATAAAAGCGGTATTTTCAACTTTAATAAAAAAAACAAAAAACAACTATGAAAATGGAACGCATTATTTCAAGTATAAAAAACAATTATAAGGAATTGGAACGTTCAATTGTAAGTCAACTCTTACTTGAAACCCCAAATCACCAATTAACTACCGGCACATACCGAGAAACAATCTGGATGTCGCTTTTTAAACAAATCATTCCGCACAAATTCTCCATAAAGCAAGGCGTATTCATTATGGATTCCAATGGAAACACTTCAGCCGAAGTTGATTTAGTAATTTTTGACGAACAGTACACTCCTTATATTTTTAACTATGGAGAGATTTGTTTTATTCCCATAGAAGCAATTGCCGTAGTAGTTCAGTGTAAAAGCTTTACATTGGATGATAAAAACTTAACTGATTGGGTTAAAACCATAGATCAATTAAAAACTTCCAATAATTCAATAGCACGATTAGCAACCGGTATTGCCATTAATAAATCGGTGTCAACTCAAAAATCCACCCGTCCAATTAAAATTCTTTGTTATTTGTCGCAACAAAAACCGGGTCAAAAGGCTGAAGGCAGAGGATTTGATATTGAATTATGTGCTGTTAAGGATGGAAGCAAATTAAATATAAAATTTAATGATACAGTGAAGAATTTGTATAATGCTTTCTTAAATCTGAATTTTCATCAACTAGAAGATGATAGTAAAGGAAATGACTTGAAAGAGATTGATCGCCTAAAAGAGATAAGCCTCCAAGAACAATTTGCCGTAAAAGGCAACAATTTATTATCTTTCATTTTTCAACTCAATCAATTGTTAATGCTGATCAATAATCCCTTGCTGTTCCCTCATCAATCCTATGTAAAATTATTTAATGAATCGATTGCTGTGTAAGATTTGAGGGGTACGGGAATCAGGGTTTTCCACAGGTTGTGGTCATAAGGGGGGGAAAAGGGGATCACAACGGGATTTTGGACACGAAATATACGCTGCAGAGCAACAAAACGACAAGGGCAATGCGTCCGCACCATACCTGAAAGTGTTGGAAACCGGTGAGGGGGGCTTTTACCGTTTTGA
>DUQG01000057.1 GCA_012837935.1 Bacteroidales bacterium | reverse complement strand
TTAAGTAGTTCTTTTAATGGGATTTTGTCAAACGGTAATGTATTTAGAATCCGAATTATTTGACGCTATTTTATTAAATAACTGCAAAATTATCTATTTTCAAATCAAGTCGTAAAATCAAAGAACGCCTATAACCGAATGAAAATCAGCACTATATAAGGAAATTTGAAAAATTAATGCATCACTAGTATTTAAGCATTATAAATTTACAAGTTTTTTTGGAATACTTATTTTATCGTCGGCATTTTTCATTTTAATATTTTCAAAAGAAAAAAGCACTTCACTATCTTATGGAAGGCAATTGCCGGAAATCCTTGATTGCGACCGCTCACTGTACGCTACTGCACCCATTGAGTCGAAGCGAACACTTAGAGATAATAACGATGTGCAAAATGTTCATGCTCGGATAAATGGCTTAGAAAGAATTTATATAAGCAACGACTCGTTTATTGCTGATAGTGCTAATATGGTTCAAGCGCATAAATTGGTTCGTTTGAAAAATAACCGATACTATCATATCAAAGAGTTGACGCACTCATATCCTTATGCAACACCCGAAATGGTGGATTTACTAAATGAAATCGGCTTTCGCTTTTACGAGAAACTGAAAGAGAAAAATTTAGGTTATTACCGATTTTTGGTAACTTCGGCACTTCGTACCAATGAGATGCAGTCCGATTTATCGTCACGAAATAGAAATGCCAGCTCACAGTCGGCGCATCTTTATGGTGCTACAATTGATATTACGTACAAAGAGTTTTATAATGCATATACCGATACGGTTGAGCAACATCATGTGGTTGCTGATGCACTGAAAAATGTTATGTTAGATTTACGTGAAGAATGCCGTTTGCTCGTAGTGCGTGAAAGAAGACAAGCCGTATATCATTTTACCGTGGTAAATTGCGACCCGAATAAAGCATCGGTTGAAAATATAACCAGAAAAGTGTTGACATATTAAATTTTGTAAAAACTCATATCGAAGTCATTTTGATTTTTCAAAACAGTAGTAAACATAGAAAAAAGCGTGCATATTCTTGTGGTTTCGGAAACAATAGCGAAAAAAATCTTCGATTTTTTTACTATGTTCTCGGAAAACAATAAAAAATACTCATATATTTAACTATTGTTCTCTATGTTTTAAAAGTCGAGACGATATCATCAAATAATACATAAAAAATGCGTAGAAATAACTTTTATACAGCCGCACCAAAATTAACCAAACTTAGAGTCAGCGAAGAGATAGAACTGATGGATTTTCTTCTTGCTAAGATGGGTGGAATGAGTAGAAATAAGGTTAAATCGCTACTTTCGCACCGTCAAGTTTCAGTTAATGACAAAATTACAACGCAGTTTGACTTTCCGTTGAAATCAAATGATTTGGTGGTAATTAATACAACTCGTGGTAACATAGAACTTAATCATCCGCTACTAAAAATAGTGTATGAGGATTCGGATTTTATTGTTGTAGAGAAAAAAGAAGGATTGTTGACTGTTACCGTAGGGACTAATAAGGATATTACGGCATTTTCTATTCTTAAAAATTACGTGAAGAAATCTTCGCCTGCCAATAAAATTTATACTGTTCATCGATTGGATAAAGATACTTCCGGCTTATTGATTTTTTCAAAAAACAGAGATTTACAACACATGTTGAGAAATAACTGGCACGAAATAGTAACAAAGCGTACCTATGTGGCTGTGGTAGAGGGTAGGGTAGAGAAAGAAAGTGATCAAATTGTATCTTGGCTTACTGAGGATGAGATTAAGTTGAAAGCTATTTCAAGTTCACGAGATAATGGCGGTAAAAAGGCGATTACACATTACAAACTACTGAAAGCAACGGATGAGTATTCGCTAATGGAACTGGAATTGGAAACCGGAAGAAAAAATCAAATCCGTGTTCATATGGAAGACATCGGACATCCGATAGTAGGTGACAGAAAATATGGTGCTCAAACCAGTATTGGCAGGTTGGCACTTCATGCACGTGTATTGGAGTTTTATCATCCTATCACAGGCGAACTCATGCACTTTGAAACGGAAATACCAAAGGAATTTGAAAGATTGCTGCGATAAAAGTAGTACGGAAATTTATTAAGGAAGCACAGATTTGTGCTTCTTTTTTATTCAAAAAATGAAAAATTTACATTGCCGTATTTACGATGTGAAACAAAATGTGGATGATTTTCAAAGTTAGTTTTAGCAGAATGCTCGAAAACGAGCAAGCCGTCTTCTTTTAGCAAGTCATACTTAAAAATCAAATCCGGAATATCGTTCATTCCATCCAAGTCGTAAGGTGGGTCGGCAAAAATCAGGTCGAATTTTACTTTTGTATTGGCTATAAACTTAAATACATCACCACGAATTAGAGAAAGGTTGTTAATTTTCAGTTCTTCACAGACTTTGCGGATAAACGAACAGTGGCGGTTGTTTTCCTCAACAGCAATTACGCTTCGAGCATCACGAGAGATAAATTCCAGACTAATGCTTCCTGTTCCGGCAAACAAATCCAATACATCAATCCCTTCAAAATCAATTTGATTGTTCAGCAGATTAAACAAACCCTCTTTTGCGAAATCAGTCGTGGGGCGTGCAGTAATATTATTCGGTACGGCTATTCTACGAGCTTTGAATTTTCCTGAAATTATTCGCATAAATTAATGATTCACACAGCTAATGTAGGATTCTAAGAGTTCTACAACATCCTTATTTACAATATCTTCCGACAAAACATTCAGCGTGTATTTTTCTGTGTCAAGTTGAAGTTGCTCATAGGCATTGAGTATAAAGTAGCAGATATCTTCCTTGGTTTTTACCTCAAAAGAACTCAATAAGTGCAACTGATTGTCTTTTACTACGAACAAATCCATCGCATCATTTCTTAGGTAAGTCCAAACTGCATTGGTGTTTTTGTCAATCTTTCTTTTGAGCAAATTGCCAACATGATGCTCTATTTCTGCTTCGGGAAATTTACTTTTAAAGAAATCCATCATTTTACTTGGAACAGCAAAAACCAGATGCGTCGACCATTTGGGTAAAACCAAATATTTAAGATATTCATCTTCCAAAGCGCCGTGTTCCACTTCAAATATCAATTTCATATTTTGCTCTCTAAATAGCTCGCTGGGAACAAGTTGGTATTGACTATTTGAAAAAATAATCGTAGTGTTTTCACTCGTAATTTGAAGTTCAGGCTGATTGAAAAAATGCTCATAAACGGCAATGTCTGCCGATTTTCCGGATAGGATATTTACCTCTTGGCGCAGCAAAACTTGTCCATTATCATCCGCGATGGAATAGATAATGGTTTCCGGTTTCACAAGGATTTCCAGAACATTTTCTTGAGAATTGATTAATAAGGGGTTTGAGCGCATATCTGTGTTTTCATAAAATAGATGTAATTTAGAGATAATGGCATTAGTAACTCAATTTTATCTATTATTGGGGTTCCTAAATCACATCGAAATTCAAAGTTTTTAAAACATCTACAAAAATACGAAAGAAAATGGATTTTTACTAAAAAACAGTCTTGACTTTTACTTTAAAACAGAAATAGATGGAAAATTTGTTCTATTTTATTTTAATCAGGTATTTTATTTGAGTTTTGTAATTTCAAGATGATTTCTTAAAAAGAAATCTTTTAATTGAGATTACTGCTGATGCACTAATTTGTTAATGATTTTAACTAAAATAATAATTGTTCTTTGAAATTTTGATTTTGCTTGAATTGAATCTCTTCGTCAGGATTTAGCAGTTCTTTTAATGGTGTTTTGT
>DUQG01000027.1 GCA_012837935.1 Bacteroidales bacterium | reverse complement strand
TTAAGTAGTTCTTTTAATGGGATTTTGTCAAACGGTAATGTATTTAGAATCCGAATTATTTGACGCTATTTTATTAAATAACTGCAAAATTATCTATTTTCAAATCAAGTCGTAAAATCAAAGAACGGCTATAACCGAATGAAAATCAGCACTATATAAGGAAATTTGAAAAATTAATGCATCACTAGTATTTTACCATTAAGGAATTAAGATTTAGTTAAGGTTTTTATTAAGAGTGCCTTAATGCGTCTTAATTTCTTAATAATCTTAATGTTTTTATTTATAGACACATAAGAATAGGCATGTTAGCTTTTTATATCACATAAGATGTTTTATATAATTATCTATTTCAAAACTTGAAACTCGAAATATGGAACGTGGAACTCGAAACTCCCATTATTCTGTTGTTGTTGTCGCAGTCGATTCCGGTGCCTCTTCACCAACTATGTACACATCACCACCACAGCCGTTATTGGAACTCCACTCAACAGGCACATCAAAATCATCTGTAACCTTATAGCCTAATTCTTTGTTAGCTAAAACTTTTTTCATATAAAGCGACCAAATAGGCAATGCCATCGCAGCACCTTGTCCGTGTGTCATCCCATCAAAACGGATAGAGCGTTCTTCACCGCCTACCCAAACACCTGAAACAAGTTTTGGGGTAAAGCCCATAAACCAACCGTCAGAGTTGTTATTTGTTGTTCCGGTTTTTCCGCCCATCGGCATATTTAATCCATAAATTCTGCGAACGCGAGAACCCGTTCCTTCGTCAACCACGCTTCGCAACATATCTATCATCTTGTAAGCTGTTGTAGCGCTAAATATCTCATGCATTTTAGGTGTGAAGTTTCCAATGATATTTCCATTAGCATCCTCAATGTGAGTTACGTAAAGCGGCTCTACACGAATTCCTTTGGATGGAAATGCCACATAAGCACCTACCATTTCAGCTACGGAAATTTCTGCCGGACCTAATGCCAGAGAAACTACCGGATCTATTTTATTTTTTACACCGAATGAATGTATCAATTTTACCAACGCCTCAGGTGTATATAAGGTCATCAATCGAGCTGAAACCCAGTTACTCGAATTGGTTAATGCCCATTTCAAGCTAACCATTTCACCTTTTCTCCTTCTCGAAGCATTTCTGGGTGTCCACGGACCTGATGAAGTCATAATAGTAATCTCATCGTTCAGCATTAAATCACAAGGCGACATACCTTCTTCCATTGCCAAAGTGTATAGAAATGGTTTAATAGTAGAACCAACCTGACGACGACCGAGCGTAGCCATATCATACTGGAATGCAGTATAATTTGGACCACCCACGTAAGCTTTTACGTGACCATTTATCGGATCCATTGACATAAATCCACAGCGCAGAAAATGCTTGTGATATTTTATTGAATCCAGCGGTGTCATCACAGTATCTACCCAACCTCTATCGTAAGTAAAAACTTGCATCTCTGTTTTTGTGTTGAACGATTTGTCGATTTCTTCCTTGTTTGCACCCTCTTTTCTTAATTTTCGGTAGCGTTCGGTCTGTTTGATAGAAGCGTTTAAGATATTTTCTATTTCAGCACCGGTTAATTGGATGGAAAATGGTGCATATTTGCGACCTTTATTTTGTCTAAAGAAATGCTTTTGAAGTGATTGCATATGTTCACTTACAGCCTCTTCAGCATACTGCTGCATACGCGCATCAATGGTCGTATAAATTTTCAATCCATCTAAGTAGATATCGTACTTAGAACCGTCCGGTTTTCTATTTTTTTCAAAGAAACCGTAAAGCGGATCGTTTTCCCAAGCCCATTTATCATCTTCGTAGGCTTGTTTTTGCCAATCGGCATAATCGCCTCGACTTGGTTTTTTAGCAGTAAGCACTTTTCGTAAATATTCTCTGAAATAAGGTGCCAAACCTTCTTTGTGATCCACACGCTTATAATCAAGCACCAATGGCAATGCTTGTAATGAGTCTCTTTCCTCTTTAGTAATATATTTAGCCTTACGCATCTGATCTAGCACCACGTTTCGACGTTCGCGTGTACGCTCATTATGACGAAGTGGATTAAAGTAGGAAGGATTTTTACACATTCCTATCAGCGTGGCAGCTTCCTGAATCTTGAGGCTGTCTGCTGTGGTGTTAAAATAAACATGAGCCGCAGACTTAATTCCAACTGCATTGTTCAAAAAGTCAAACTGATTGAGATACATGGCGATGATTTCTTCTTTAGAGTACATTCGTTCCAGCTTTACGGCAATAACCCATTCTATCGGCTTTTGGAAGGCTCTTTCAATAATATTTCCGGCGCTTGGCGAGTAAAGTTGCTTGGCAAGCTGCTGTGTAATGGTACTTCCACCTCCGGCACGAGAACCTGTGAGAACACCAAATGTAGCTCTTATCAAGGCTTTCAGGTCAATACCGGAATGCTTGTAAAAACGAGCATCTTCCGTAGCAATCAAAGCTTCAACTACGTCTTTGTCAATCTCACTATAATTAATCGGCACGCGGTTGTCTCTGCCTTTGTAGAATCTACCAAGCAACTGCATATCAGCCGAGTAAATTTCGGTTGCAGATTTATTGATTGGATTTTGAAGTTCTTTAATTTCAGGGAAATACCCAATCCACCCTATACTGATAAAAAAGAAAATTAGAACAGTAGCTAAAAATCCTATTCCAAAAATTCGCCAGAATATTTTCTTGAATTTCTTCTTTTTCTCTTCTGTAAAAGCCATATTCTTCATTTTTATATTAATCTACAAAAATACGATTATTTCAGTTAGCAATAGGTCTATTTTTGAATTATTAATAATTCTATTTATTCTTTATTCAACTTTTGTTTTTAAGTCTAAACATCTATTAATCTAAATGTCTATGAAACATACATTAACTCTACAATTATCTGATCCGAAGTCATTACACCATCAATTGTAAGGCGTAAAAAGTTTTTATCAATTGCCAATTTCCCATTATTAATAAATGCTTCTGCTGATTTGAGGCAATGGTTGTACATTTTCTCTCCAAATCTCTTTTGTAAAATTTCAAAATTTATGCCATCCATCGTTCGCAAAGAAACCATTACAAAGTCGTTGTATTTATCTTGCAGGCTTAAAATTTCTTTTTCGTAAAAAGTTTCACCTTGATTTATTTTGCGACAATACTGCGATATGGACAAGATATTCCATTGACGAGAAATTCCATTGTATGAGTGTGCAGAAGGTCCAATGCCAAGGTAAGTTTTTTCCTGCCAATAGGCAGAATTGTGCCTAGAACGGAAATCGGGTTTGGCAAAATTTGAGATTTCATAATGTTCAAAACCATTTTCTACACAGGTTTTCACCAAATAATGATACATCGCAATCGAAGTTTCATCATCCACAGGTACGACCTCACCTTTTTTCATTTTTCGCCAAAGTGGTGTACCTTCCTCGTACATCAGCCCATAAGCCGATAAATGCTGAATATCTAAATACATAGCCTTATTAACTTGTTCCTTCCAAGATGCTAAATCTTGTTCGGGAAGCCCAAAAATTAAATCGATGCTTATATTATTAAATCCATTGTTTTTGGAGACTTCTACTGCGGTTAAAGCTGCTTCTGATGAATGTCTGCGATTAATAGCTTTAAGTTGCTTATTGTCAAAACTTTGCACACCTATACTTAAACGATTTATTTTAATGAGTTTTAACGCATTTAAGTACTCTGCTGTTAAGTCATCGGGATTGGCTTCAAGCGTAATTTCAGCATCCTCTTCAATCAAAAAATTAGCTTCTAAAGCTGATAAAATACGTTCTAATTCATCTGAACTTAACACAGAAGGTGTTCCACCACCAAAGTAAATTGTTTCTACATTTTCGTCAATATAATTTTTTTGTAAATGAATTTCCTTTATCAGACAATCAATCAACTCTTTTCGTTGCGAGAAATCCGTTTTTGAATAGAAATCACAATAAGAACATTTGCTTTTGCAAAAGGGAATATGTATATAGATGCCTGCCATGCATTATTGAATTATTGTTTGCAAAAATACAATTAGTTGCTCAATTTCACAAAATGTGAAAAAATAATAGCGACTTCAAATAAATTGCATAATATTTGCAAGAAAGATTTTCAAAACTTTTAAATAAAATAAAACATGAACTTATCTGATTTAATGGGAAGTCCAATAGGACAATCCATAGTGAAAAACGTAGCAGGACAGTTTGGCTTAAACGAAAAACAAGCTTCCACAGCTGTGAATACTGCAATTCCGGCTATACTTAGTGGAATGAGTAAAAATGTTCAAACTCCCGAAGGTGCTGAAAGCTTAAACAAAGCTTTGGAAACAAAACATGATGGTAGTTTGCTCGACAACTTAAGTGGATTGCTTGGTGGTGGCAACATGGATGCACTAATGAAAGATGGTGGTGGAATTTTAGGTCATATCTTTGGCAATCAAGTAGATGATGTGCAAAATGGACTTGCAAAAAAAGCAGGCATTAGCTCTGACAAAATGGGATCAATTATTAAAATGCTTGCGCCTATAGTGATGGCTTATCTTGGAAAAGAAAAATCCTCAAAAAATTTAAGTGCCGGAGCTTTAGGTGGTTTGTTAGAAGGAGTGCTTGGCGGTGGTGCTAAGAAAAAAGGTGGTGGTCTTCTTGATGTGGTTACCGGATTTCTGGATAAAGACAAAGACGGAAGTGCATTGGATGATGTTATAGGTATGTTTACTAAAAAGAAATAAATCCAACACTATGATTAAAATAAATCCCGAAATTCAAACGAATTTCGGGATTTATAATTTTTTATGCATAGTTTATCTTTTGTCTATTGTCTTTGCTTTAATCACATTATCGGCAATAAAATAAACACCATCACATCCCAAACAGCATGAGAAATTATCAGTGGCACTAAGTTTTTATTGTACCTGTACATCACCCCCCAGAAAACGCCACACACCAAAGCCGACATAACCAGCATAAAGTTAAAACTCCAAATATGCACCAAAGCATATATCAGCGTTGCAAAGATAAGCCCTTTCCATTCGCCGTATTTATCGATAAATTTTTGCTGCACATATCCCCGCCAGAATATCTCCTCTGCCGGACCCATGATAAAAAACAAACCGAGAGCAATCCAAAGTTTGTTTTGATTCTCTTTCATCGCATAGATGCCGTCAACTTGCTCTCTTGCAAAGCCGAACAGCAAACTAGAAAAAAACTCTCCGAAGTAAAAAACTACCCAAAGAACAACCGCCGCCAACAAACCAAGTCCGATTGATTGCCAATTCCATTGAAATTGTTTGAGAATATCTCTTTCCAAAACAATGGCTAACACCATCAAAATTAAAGCAGAAATCGAAATTCCAATCCAGAAATTAAACCAATGTTTTGTCCAGATTGAAAACATCAAAAACCACAACGTGGCAGCTACAAGAATCGGTATAGTAAGTTTTTTATTCATTCAACATCAGTGTAATAAAACCATCCGGCAAAGTTTTCTATATGCTAACAACCAATCCGGCTATAAAATTCGAGATAGTCAGCAATAAGCTGAAAATCAACACCAACTGTGCCGACTTAGCATCCAAATCTTTAATCAGCTCAGGTTTATCAATTGCTGCCTTACGGATTTCTTTGATGTTTTTCAGTAAAACAGGCAACGAAAGCAGTACAATCAAACTGACCGGATGCAAAATTTTTAGAATTACCGCTAAAATAATTACTAAATATGCACCAAAACCAAGCAAAGTATAGTACAAAATAGAGTTTTTTACCCCTAAAATCATTGCTTGGGTTTTTATATCAGCTTTACTGTCATCTCGAATATCTCTTAAATTATTGGCATGCAGAATATTGACAATCAAAAAACCTATGGATGATGCGATAAACAATATTCGCCATTCAAGTTTGTTTGTTATTACCAAGTATGTCCCAAACGCAATTAAAAAGCCGTAAACAACCTTAATCGTCAAATCACCCAAAGCCATATATTTCAGCTTATAATAAAATAATGTGCTCAGGACTCCGATACCACCAATCCAAAACAAATGATACGACGATTTGAATGCCAAAAACAGTCCTAAAACTATTCCTACTGCCAACAAAACCAATCCGAAATTGAGAATTGTATTCGGCTTAAAAATCCCGTCGACTAACATACGACTCGAACCAAACGACTCTTTTCGGTCAACACCGCGTTGGAAATCATAGAAATCGCTTATCAAATTTCCCGATGCCTGAAATATAGCTGCACCAAAAAGTGCCAGAACACCAAGCCACCAGTTTACATCCATTGGCACTATTTTATTTACATAAAATGCATACGAAATAGCTACCATTGCAGGCATAGTGGATGCCGGAAAAGACCATGGTCTTGTAGCAATAATCCAATCTTTGAGAGAATGCTTCATAGGTTATTTTTTATAATTTTTTATTGTAGCTATGCTACACAAATATCAAAATCAATAATTGCGCTGCAATAACACGTAAAAACATCGTAAGCGGATAAACTGTAGAATAAGCTACCGCAGGTTGATCATTTGGTGCCACCGAGTTTGAATAGGCGAGAGCGGGTGGGTCAGTAGTACTTCCTGCCATTAATCCCATCAATGTGAAGTAGTTCAGTTTAGCAAACTTGCGTCCAATAAACCCAACAATCAACAGTGGAATCATTGTAATAGCTATTCCTATTCCAATCCAAGCAAGTCCTTCGCTTGTAAATACAGTTTCAACAAATTGTCCGCCTGAAGCCAATCCCACGCTCGCAAGGAAAAGCGTAATACCTATTTCACGTATCATTAAGTTTGCACTCAGTGTTGTGTAAGTGATTAATTTCATTTTATAACCGAAGCGACCAATCAAAATAGCAATAATTAATGGACCGCCAGCCAAACCAAGTTTAACCGGCATCGGCATTCCGGGGAAATAAAGTGGAATGCTTCCAAACAAAATACCTGCGAAAATTCCAAGGAAAATGGTAATAATAGGTGGTTCGTTAAGTTTTTTAAGTGCGTTTCCAAGCAAATCTTCCACCTTTTTTATAGCGTCTAATTCACCCACTACCATTACACGGTCACCCACTTGAAGCGCAAGATTAGTATCACCCAGCAAGTCAATTCCTGAACGATTAACACGAGTAACGTTTACACCGTAATTCGTGCGCAATCTTAGCGAACCAAGTGTTTTTCCGTTAATTTCACTTCTTGTAATAACAATACGGCGAGATACAAGCTGTTTGTCAGAAGGTTTCCAATCTATCTCTACTTTCTCACCCAAAAACGCCACAATAGCTTCTACATCAATTTCTGATGCCACAACAAGCAACATATCCTCTTCTTGCAGCAAAGTATCGGTCTGTGGAATAGCATAATTATCGTCTCTTTTCATTCGCGAAACCACAAAACTACGTCCTACCATCTCTTTTATTTGATGTAACGATTTTTTGTGCAATGCCTTATTTGTCAATTTTATACTAAAAATTGCAGGTTTTTCGCCGGAATTGTCATCTTCTTTTTCTAGCTCACAACTTTCTTTATCCAAGTTGATTTTGAAAAACACACGAACCAAGATAATGGAAGTGATAATTCCCACCACAGCAAGTGGATACGCTACTGCATATCCCAATGCAATCTGAGGAATTTCGGAAATCTGTCCGGCATCGTAAGCTTGACGCAATGCTTCTTGAGCAGCACCAAGTCCCGGAGTATTTGTAACAGCACCGGACATCACGCCCACAAGCATTGGCATACTCATTTTTCCATCGAAAATAAAATAGAATGCCACAGTAACCAGCACACCAAGCAACACAATAGCAGCAGCTAAAAGGTTAAGCGTGATACCGCCTTTTTTGAAAGAAGAGAAAAATGCAGGACCAACTTGTAACCCGATGGAAAAGATAAATAAAATTAAACCGAAATCTTTAATAAAATCGGCAGTCTGATGATTTACTGTAAAACCAAAATGACCTATTAGAATACCCATAAATAGAACAAACGTGGCACCAAGAGAAACACCAAAGAATCTAATTTTGCCTAAAATAAGTCCTGTGAAAATGACGAATGAATAAATAAGGATGGTATGGGCAATTCCATCCGTAAAAAGCAGCGTGTTAAGCCATTCCATACAATTAAAGTGCTGTATATAAGATTATTAAGTTTATTGAGAACTTTTCTCAAAAACGACTGCAAAGGTAGTAATTAATAATCGCATAAACAAAGGAATTGAACATAAGGTTTATGGCGTATAAAACCATGAAAGTAGTAATGACTTACAAATCCTTTAACAAAATTTTCTCTTTTACAAGATCCGTTTTAGCCTGAATATCAATCATTTTTTGCCAGAAATCTTCCATTTCCTTGCTGTCAGTCTCTAAAAACATTTCTGAACCATTCGTGTCCAGCATTGAATCCAATGTTTTCAGCGTAATCTGATTAATGTCCATAGCAGGCAGATAGGCATTTACATCCTTATCCGTTTTAGTAATTGCAATGATTTTCGCTTCAGAAAGGTCGGTTAGTATTTGATTTAACAGACGAATCGGCAATCTGTATTGACTTACTATTTGTTCTTCAGTTAGTGCCGGCTCGTTTGCCTGAAACCGCTTCACAATAATATAAGCTACAAACAGCGTAAGGTTTCGCTTGTAACGATTGCTTATGTGTTCCATATCTACCTGATAATCAAAGTTTCTAAGATTTTGTGAAGCATAAGAAATTTCCGCACCAATCAAAAAAATCAGACACGAAATATTTAACCAAAGTAGCAAGAGAGGAATAGCAGCAAAACCACCATAAATAGCATTATAGCGTGTAAGATTTATCTGTCCACTCACATACAAAGCTTGGAATAGTTGGAATATAACGCCTGTTATTATACCCGCAATTAGCGCATTTACAAATCGAACTTTTGTATTAGGTACAACAAGATATATAAGTGTAAAAAGCAAACCACTGGTCAGGTAGGGTAGGATAGAAACCATAATTTTCATTAGTGGCGTAAACACCTCAAATAGAAAAGTAGATTTGAGAATGTTATTTACATAAATAGCAAGTCCACTACTTACAGCCAGCAAAATCGGGAAAATAAGCAATCCAGAAAAATACATGGTAAACTGCTTAAGTATAGAACGAGATTTTTGTACCTGCCAAATATCATTCAGCGCCGTTTCTATTTGTGCAAAAAGATTATAAACAGAGAAAATAAGAATAGCCAAGCCAACACCTAAAAAGACACCACCGCTCATGGTATCCAGATACCTTTTCACAAAGTTCATAACCACCGGAATAAGCGATGCTTGCGCTTCAAAACTATCTTGCAAAGCAGTTTCTATGGTATTTTCTATTCCAAATCCCTTGGCAACAGCCAAAATAAGAGCTATAAGAGGAACAATAGCAAATGAGATAGAGTAAGTAAGAGCTGCAGCACGAATGTTAAGTTGATTTTTATCAAATCCACGAACAGCCAAAAATACTGTTTTTATAATATTATAAAAAAGACGTCGTGTTTTGGAAAGCTCACTGCCTGTAATCCTCCAAATATCATAACGCACAAAATTAAATGCGAACTTTATCCTATCACTTATTTTCTTCATTTTTGTATATATATTTCACATTAGTGTCCCATTAAACTTTTAAGACTTTAAGTAATCTATATCTATTTTATAATCCTATCTGATATTCAGATTGTTACTTTAAATAAATATCAATAATTAACTAGTTGTCGAAAATATTAATTT
>DUQG01000019.1 GCA_012837935.1 Bacteroidales bacterium | reverse complement strand
CAACTATTAAATATGGAAGGATATAGGTAAAAATAATTTTCGAAAAAACTAGTCAATTTTTTTTTCAAAAAACGGTATAAATATTATGGAGGGGTATAAAAATGAAAAAGTGCAAGAAAAAACATAACAAAACACCATAATTTCAACTATTAAATATGGAAGATAGATATGAATACCTTCCTGCTACGGAGGAATATTTTAGTCCAAACAAACAATTTAAAGATGGATTTTTCCCATATTGTAAAAAATGTAATGCAGAAAGAATGAGAAATTGATATTATTGCAAAAAACACCCTAAAAACACCTAAATTTCAACTATTAAATATGGAAGGATATAGGTAAAATAAAATCTTTAGAAAAAACACACGAAAACACCTAAATTTCAACTATTAAATATGGAAGGATATAGGTAAAATAAAATCTTTAGAAAAAACAGTCCTAATCGTTAAAAATTTAGCTACTAAGAGTGAGGGAGAATAGTTTAAAAGTAATTTTAAGGAAAAAAACACACGAAAAACGGTATGTGCTCATGCCTTTATTACTATATGAGGGGTATGAAAATGCAAAGAATACCTTCCTGCTACGGAGGAATATTTTAGTCCAAACAAACAATTTAAAGATGGATTTTTCCCATATTGTAAAAAATGCGATGCAGAAAGAAAAAGAAATTGATATATCGTGGAAAATATGCTGTAGAAACAGGTGATTTTCAACTACTAAGGGTGAGGAGAAGATATAAAATAATTACGTCAAAAATCACACTAAAAACACAACAATTTCAACTATTAATAGTGGAGGATAGATATATAATTTGAAAAACAATAGATAATAAGTTGCAATATATACATTTGCAAAAGTGTATACATTGGAGCTTATTGAAGTCTCCCGCCTTCAATTTGATGGTTGAATTTTTTTAGTCATAATAATGGTAAGTTTTTTCGGTTTTGTAGAAGGTTCAATTCCTTCCACCTCCTTAAAATGTATAAACCGATGGGCTACGGGAATTTATACGTGGCATTTTTTTTTTAAAATAATCCTTCGGGATTATATATATTGCTATATCCCCGATATAGCGGAAAGTGGGATATCGTTTCGATGTCCTGCTTTTTTTTATTACCCATAAATTCAAAAAATATATACAATTTTATAATCCTTCGGGTGGTGGGTAACACCTCAAAAAAACTAAAAGGAGAAATGAAAAATGTTAAAAGAAATATTGGGAGAAGAACTTTATAATCAGGTATCACAAAAACTTGGTAACAAGAAAATTGACATTGTGAATTCAGGGCAATGGATACCGAAATCAAAATTCGATGAAGTCATTAAAGAAAAAAATAATTACAAGAAACAATTAGAAGAAATTGATACTGAATCAATTAGCAAGAAAAAACAAGAACTTTGGGAGTTAGAAAAAGAATTAATACTAGACAAGCAAAATTTAGGCGAGTTTAAGGACTTTTTCAATGCAAGTGATACTTCTACATTAGAAGAACAAATTGAAGTGTTTAAAGGCATCCTAGGCGATAAATTTAAGGAAAATAAGTTAGATACCAATTACAAACCTGACAATCACAAACAAACTGATGCTTATGCCGAGGCAAAGAAAAACAAAGATGTAGGCAGTATGATTGGACACAAGTTGTCTAATATTTTTAAATAATTTTAATGGAGAGTGATTTATAATGATTAAGACAGCCGATTTAAAAAATGAAATAATTCAGTTAGACAAGGAATTAATTCTCGTTGATAACATTAACTACCCCTTTGCATCTTTGATGCTGCAAAAAAGAAGCACTCCTGCGTCAAGCGTAATAGTTAACTGGAAATATGAAAATCTCAACGAAACTAACACACCTGCCTTTGAAGGAGCCGAAATTGATGCTTTCTTGAAATCCGACAGAAGCACAGGAGACAAGAATATTTGTCAAATATTCTCAAAAGCAGTTGCAGTAAGTGGGACTGCCGATGCAGTATCACTAGAAAATATCAGAGATGTTTTTTCTCATGAAATTGTAAATAGACTTATTGAAGCAAAAAGAGATTTAGAGCATTATCTCATAAATGGTGTATATCAATATGAAACAACTACAAAACCACGTCAGATGAAAGGATTACTCAATTTCATAACTGGCGACAATGCTATGACTGATACAGAAGTTACTCTTGCAATATTGCAAGAAATGGCTAAGAAAATGAGAAAAGCAGGAACATCAAGTCAAAATCTAATGCTTTTATGTGATTATAACATGACAGATGCCATAAATACCTTTTTCGAAGACAAGCAAAGATATATCGTAATCGACAATGAATTCGGAAATCCTGTCAAAAAGATTAATTTGACATACGGTTCTGCTTTCGTCTATACATTAGATTCTATGCCGGAGGACACAATGGCACTTGTAAACCTTGATTACCTTGGTTTGGCAGAATTGAGAAAGATGCAGTATCATGACCTTGCCAAGAGTGGCGATAGCAAAAAAGGTTTTGTAGTTTGTGAAAATACTTTGAAATTCCTACATCCAACAGCGGGCGTAAAGTTTACCAAAACTGATGAAGAAATTGATGAAGAAATTGATGAAGAAATTGATGAAGACGAGCAGTAATGTCATTCAACTGCACAGGTGGGAAGTTCACAAAAATCGCTGAATAGTATAGGTTCCTTCTCCTTTGCAAGAGGGAGTTTTAATAACGGTTTATCAATAGGATCGGGATTTCGATGTCAGTAACAAAATGTCACATAGCCATTATTCAGTAGGGGATAATACCCCTACTTTTTTTATTAAGCTAACATTCAAAAATTATAACTTGGAGGTATCAAAAAAGTGAGAGATAGATTAGATTGGAAATTTCTTCGGATGAGAAAAAAACTAACGCTTAAAGAAGTTGCAAAACATGTGGGTTGTTCAGTTTCTTATATCAACAAATGGGAAAATGGGTATTTATACATGAATCCAGAATGGGAAAAAAGATATAAGGATTATATCGAAAATTATAAACCAAACTAGGGGGGAAGGTTTCAGGTGGGAGACATATAAAAAAAAGACCACTAATAACCGAAAATTATGAATATAAAGATAAGGGAAAGATTGCCAGATTGGTATAAAAATATCAATCCCAAAAAAGATAAACTAATGCTTACTAATGACATTGATAGCCTAATGGGTTGTAGCATACTAAGGCAACTATTCGATATGGAAATTAAATCATTTTATAACTTCAAGAGTATATATTTTGCAGATGGCATAAGAAAAGGATTTATAGGGGTTGACCTTGACAGTTGCAAAGGCAGGACATTCGGAAATCATCTTACATATTATCCTAATGCAAACGCAATTAATCTTAATAACGTATTTAATTTAAAATACTATCAGAAATATCCTTTTTCAACAACAATGCTTATATGTTGGCTTTATAATATAGATATTGAAAAATGGACTGATGAGCAATTACAGGTGCTACTTTCTATTGACACAAGTTTCAAAGGATACTATACAGATAATTCACATTTCAAGAAGGTTTATACTGACTGGCTTGATAAGCTAGGTTACCGATTCTTAGAGGATAGAATACTAAAGAAGATGACAATAAAAGATTTTACACAATTTCAAAAAAAATATAGATTATTGGGCTATATAAAAATAGGTAAAAATGAAAGGCTAAAAACAAATATTGACTTGGAAAAGTTAAATGATTTATTTTCTGATATAATACATATTGAATTACCACAAGACGAATTCAAAAAAGGCAGAGATTTTACATTAAAACAAGTCAATCCTGTAATTGAAACAGTAGTGCCACAGGAACTAATTTTTAGTATGGCATGGACATACAAAAATCAATTAAAAATGTCATTATTTTAAGGGGGATAGCATGTTATATTTGGATAAAAGGCAAACAAGAGCGTTAAACGGTGTTTTAAAGAAGATTGATATTAATACAATGAAT
>DUQG01000068.1 GCA_012837935.1 Bacteroidales bacterium | reverse complement strand
GACAAAATCCCATTAAAAGAACTACTTAATCCTAATGAAGAGATACAATTCAAGCAAAATCAAAATTTCAAAGAACAATTATTATTTTAGTTAAAATCGTTAACAAATTAGTGCATCAGCAGTAATGCTTAAATATGAATTTTATTCTGTTCGATATATTTTGTAGTAACATGTTCTGAAAAAATTTTCACAAAAATACAGAAATATGACAAGATTACTGCAAAGATTAACTAATTTTCAGTAAAAACCGGAAAGACTTTAATATTTTATCAATGTTTTATTAAAGTTTTACTTATAAATTCAGAAAAAAAGATTAATTTTGTAGATAAATCGGTTTTTTTATGTCTTATGCATATATATTTGATTTGCAAAGAATTTACCCCAAACCATTCAAAAAGAACTCATAAAATTAATCATAAAACAATAAACACATGAAACCAACATTATTTATTCTTGCTGCCGGAATGGGTAGCCGTTACGGTGGACTAAAACAACTTGACGGACTAGGTCCAAACGGGGAAACAATTATGGATTACTCGGTGTATGATGCCGTGAGAGCCGGATTTGGAAAAGTAGTTTTTGTTATCCGCGAATCTTTTGTTGAAGATTTTTGCAACATTGTATTGAAAAAATACGAAGATATTATTCCTACCGAAGTTGTATTTCAAGATATTGCTGACATACCGGAAGGCTTTACTGTAAATCCAGAGCGTAGCAAACCTTGGGGAACAAATCATGCCGTATTGATGGGTAAAGGCGTTATTAATGAGCCTTTTGCGGTTATCAATGCCGATGATTTTTACGGAAAAGAATCTTTTGAAGTAATGGCAGAGTTTCTGCGTGGTGTGATAGGCAAGAAAAATCAATACTCAATGCTTGGGTATCACGTGGGCAACACATTGTCCGACAGCGGCACAGTAGCTCGTGGCGTATGTGAAGTAGATGCGGAAGGTAATTTGACAAATGTGGTTGAGCGTACTTCCATAATCCGCAAAGATGGTAAAATCGTATTTACCGATGAAGATGGAAAAGATGTAGAACTTAAAGAAAATACACCTGTATCCATGAATTTCTGGGGCTTTACACCGGAATATTTTGATTATTCGGAAGCTGAATTCAAAAACTTCCTGAAAGAGCACGGCAATGAGCTGAAATCAGAATTTTTCATTCCATTGGTTGTTAATAACTTGATGGTGAGCGGACAAGCTTCTTGTAAAGTGCTTGACACTACTTCTTCTTGGTTTGGTGTAACCTATGCAGACGACCGTCCGAGTGTAGTTGCCAAAATTCAAAAACTGATTGATGCGGGCGTTTATCCTGAAAAACTTTACAAATAATAAAAAACAAAATATTATGGCTAAAATATTAGTAACCGGTGGAACCGGATATATCGGCTCACATACCGTAGTTGAACTTCAAGAAGCCGGATTTGAAGTAGTGGTAGTAGATAATCTATCCAATTCAAACATCGATGTGCTGGATGGAATTGAAAGAATTACCGGAATTCGTCCTGCATTTGAAAATATCGACTGCATCGACTATGTGAACATGGACAGAATGTTTGAAAAATACCCGGGAATTGAGGGTATTATTCATTTTGCTGCAAGTAAAGCTGTAGGCGAATCGGTAGAAAAACCGCTTTTGTATTATAGAAACAACTTGGTTTCTTTGATGAATTTATTGCAATTGATGCCGATTCACAAAGTTCCTAACATTGTTTTTTCATCTTCTTGTACTGTATATGGACAACCGGAAGAACTTCCCGTAACAGAGAAAGCACCTATTATTCCGGCTCTTTCACCTTACGGAAACACCAAACAAATTGGCGAAGAAATTATCAACGACACAGCCTATTCGGATGAGTTCTATAATGCAATAATCTTACGCTATTTCAACCCAATTGGTGCTCACCCAAGTGCTGAAATCGGCGAATTGCCAAGCGGTGTACCCAACAACTTGGTTCCTTTTATCACTCAAACTGCTATGGGTATTCGCAAACAACTTCAAGTGTTCGGCGATGACTACAACACACCTGACGGAACTTGTATCCGCGACTATATCAACGTAGTGGATTTGGCTAAAGCGCATGTAATTGCTGTAAAACGTATGCTTGACAAGAAAACTAAGAAGCATGTAGAAATCTTCAATTTGGGGACAGGTAGAGGTTTATCTGTATTAGAACTTGTAAATACCTTTGAAAAAGTAAATGGCGTGAAAGTTCCACATCGTATTGTTGGACGTCGTGAAGGTGATATTGAGCAAGTTTGGGCTGACCCAACGTTTGCAAATGAAGAACTTGGCTGGAAAGCACAGGAAACCACCGAAGAAACTCTTCGTACTGCTTGGAAGTGGGAATTGAATTTAGCTCAAAGAAATAAAGAAAAAGAACAGCAATAAATAAAAGCTCATTTTCAGAAATATTTTATAGGTTGTAGAGATATACAGATTGTGTATCTCTACAATTATTATTAAACAAACCATCACTTAATAATCAAATGATAGAATTTCTTGACAGCATAGACAAACAGTGGCTTTTAGCACTGAATAATGATTATTCCGAATTTTGGGACGGGATAATGTACACCTACAGTGGACGTTTGCCTTGGGTTCCGCTCTATCTGTCTATGATTTATGTAATCATTAAACAATGGGGGAAAAAAGGTTTGTGGTTAGTTCTTGCTTTGATATTAAGTGTAGTTCTAGCTGACCAAATAGCTTCCGGAATATTAAAAAATGCAGTTGGCAGACTTAGACCCAGCCATGAGCCGGAATTGGAAGGGTTAGTGGTGCTCGTAAGAGGTATGAAAAGCGGTTTATACGGCTTTGTTTCTTCTCATGCAGCCAACTCTTTTGCTATAGCGCTTCTATCATCTCTGTTTTTCAGAAATAGGATTTATTCTACCGGGATTTTCGCTTGGGCTATTATAAACTCTTATTCAAGAATATATCTTGGCGTCCACTACCCCGGCGATATTTTGGGTGGTACAATTGTAGGATTGCTGGTTGCATGGTTGATTTATTGGGTTTTAAAAAAGCTTAAACCTACATTATTTACAGATACGCCTTCCAACAAATCTATTTTCAAAATTCCGGTTTATATTTTTCTGATTACCTGCCTATGTATAGTGGCTTATAGTCAATGGTTTTGGTAAATAATCGGCTATTCTCTTTCTATTCTCTGAACTTTCCATTAATTTAGCACTCAATTAAGTACTGCAATTATGGCTAAAAGGAAAATAATTGGATTTTGGGGAATTTTATTGCTTCTGCTGACACTATTTGCATGTAATAAAAACAGCAATGCCGTGCCGTACAAATCTCTGGCTGATTTAGACAGCATGGTTTATAAATACCCCCGATATGTTCACAACCGTGCCAAGCAGCTTCGTGTAGAAAACACCACATCTTACAAACAAGCCTACATAAGTCTTCTGATTAATATTTCTGCACACAATTTCGGGGAAACATTAACATCCGACAGTTCCATTAATTACGCAGTAAATGAATTTGCGCGTAATCCGGAACTTCTTCCACAGAATTACATTCGTGCACTTATTTATCAGGGAATTGTGCGAAATCACAACGGTGCCATTGACGGTCGGGCTTACTTACCCATTAAACAAGCATTGGATTTGGATGCTGAAAAGCAAGTGTTGGATATTCGTGCCAAGCAAATTGCTAATTTCTATTTGGGTCAAATCCACAATCAGAACAACAATACGGTTACAGCGCACAGCTATTTCAAAGAAGCTTTGAAGCTTGCCGAACAGCTAAACGACAGCTCGGTGCTTTTCAAAACCTATCGGGATTTCTACTGGAACCGAATGAAAGCAATGGATTTCATCACGGCACGTACACTTTTAGAAGATTTACAATCATTTTCAGCACTTAGTAGCGAACAAATCCGAGATATAAAAAATGCAGAAGCTGCTTTCTACAACAGCAAAAAAAATTATAGGAACGCCTTAAAGATTGATTACGAACTGATGGCGCAGGATAAACTCAAAAACGATACAGCTGCACTTTTGGCGGATTATTACCGAATTTCTGATAGTTACAAAGCATTGGGACAATTAGACAGCGCATTGCATTATGGGGAGATGGCTGTTGAAAGTATTGTAGATACAACTTTCTATCTTAATTTCCATTATTACCTGAATGTGGCTGAAATTGCTGCCATGAAAAGCGACTGGAAAAAAAGCTCGGAAGCCTACAAAGAAGTCTATCGCTTGCAAAATCGCGCTATCTATCAGCAATTAAATACTCAAATTTTGGAATTAGAACGAAAGCACGATGTAGCAGCCGCAGAAAATCGAGCTATAAAACTGAAGAGCAGCAATCTTTTCTTAAAACTATCGGTTTTAATTGTTGTGCTGGTGCTGATTTTAGGTTTCTTAGTTTTTAGAAACAGGATGAAAATGCAGCGTGAACGGGAAAAACTACTTTTTTCTGAAAAGAAAATTCTGGAACAAGAAAAACAACTAGCCATTGAGCATGAGAAACAACTGCTTCTGGATAAAGAGTTGGCAGAAAGAAAATTAATTGAAAAGCAGTTTGTAATTCCTATTTATCGCCAAATTTCACAACGAAATTTAAATATCAAAAACTTCTTGCTCGACCTGCAAAGCAACCCGACTATTTCCAAAAATGAAAATCTTTTGAAAAAAATAGAAACTGAATACAAATCCTTTATCCAAACCACAAAAATCACAGATACTCAATTTCTCGATGATAAGCTATTTGCCGATTTAACCGGAATCTCTATCGAAGAAAGTAAGCTCTTCAACGAAAGTGAAAAAATGATGATGGCATTTATTGCCACAGGTGCAGACAATCAACAAATGGCAACACTTTTGAACACTTCCGTAGAGAGTATTCGAGTAAGGAAATCAAAATTGAAGAAAAAAATGCTTGAAAATGAGGTAAAAATTCCTGAAGATTGGAATGATGAAGCATAAAATCATGGCTAATCGACCGTTTCCTAGCGTTAATAAAATTTTACCAACAAACTAATTATCAACATAATAAACCTATTTAGGCGTTAACTTTTCCCGAGCGGATGCAAAACTATTGCATTCGCTTTTCTTTTGCCTTAGTTTTGCATTGAACATGATTGAGTGCACCAACTTATGTTTTTCTGAAACTTAGTATTAATTAGTAAAAAATCTTAGAAAAATGGCAAAGAACATCGACCTTACATCCCAAAAATGGATTGATCTCATTTTTGAAGGGCGGAATAAAAGCTACGGTGCCTATGTGCTTCGTCAACAGTCCGCCAAGCGACACACATTAGCATTTATTGCAGTGATGACATTTACACTTCTGCTTATGGCTGTATCTATGGGTATTTCAAAGTACAATCGAGCACGTGAAGCAACAAGGATGCAAAACACGGAAAAAGTCAGACTGATAGATGTGGATTTACAAACACCGGATGAGCCGGAAGAAATTGTAAAAGAGCATGTGGTATATATTCCACCGGAAGAACTTGTTAAATCAATAAAATTCACCGTACCGGAAATCACTAAAGACGAATTAGTAACTGAAGAAAATCAAGTAAAAGGACAAGACGAATTACTAAAAGACCCATTAGCAGTCATCTCTATTATTGATAATGAAAAAGGGCGTACTGATGGATTGGGTATTAATCCTGAAGATCTGAAAGTTCACAAAACAATTGTAGCACAAGTAGAAGAACCTGAAAAAGTCTTTGAAATAGTAGAACAACAGCCCGGCTTCCCCGGTGGCAATGCCGAGATGTATAAATGGCTAAGTCAAAATATTGTTTATCCTGTCATTGCACAAGAAAATCAAATTTCAGGCAGAGTAACTTTACGATTTGTGGTTGAAAAGGATGGCTCGATTGCAGAAATCGAAGTTATACGCGGTGTGCATGAAAGCTTAAACAAAGAAGCTATTCGAGTAGTAAAAACTATGCCTAAGTGGATTCCCGGCAAACAGGGTGGAATCCCAGTGAAAGTTCGTTTGACGCTACCGATAACATTTGAGTTGAAATGAAAGGAACAAAGAACAAGGAATAAAGAACAAAAACAGCATGGTTTACCTTGCCAAAAGACTGACTTAGAGCTATAAAAGCACAATGCGGTTTTTGTAACCGCATTGTGCGTAATATGTGAATTGAAAATCGACGAAGTCAAATCTGTATTCAAACATAATCCGCGTTCATCCATACAATCCGTGTTATCTGTGTTCCTTAATAGATTGGCACCTAATCGATTTCGGTTTTATCCAAACACATTGGAAGCATCCAATACGATTTTAACAAGGAAGAACAGCGCCAAAACATACATAGTAATACTCACATCTTTGGCTTTGCCGGATAGAAGCTTAATAATGGTAAAGCTTAGCATACCGAAGATTACACCTTGTGCAATACTGTAAGTAAACGGCATAAAAATAATGGTAATAAATGCCGGAAGTCCTTCGCTGATTTCTGAAAAATTAATATTTCCGACCGAACTCATCATAAACAAACCGATAATAATCAGCGCAGGCGCCGTAGCAGCCGCAGGTACCATTAAGAAAATAGGTGCAAAAAATAGTGCCAAGAAAAACATCAGTGCCGTACTTACGCTGGTTAGTCCTGTACGACCGCCTGCAGCCACACCCGAAGCACTCTCTACAAAAGAAGTATTCGGACTTGTTCCCAACAAAGCACCTGCAATAGTACCCAATGCATCTGCAAAAAGCGCTTTCTGAATTTGAGGGAAATTACCGTCTTTATCCGATTTTCCTATTTTTGAAATTACCCCGATTAAAGTTCCCATTGAATCAAAAAGATTCACAATAAGGAAAGTAAACACTACAATAAGCATATCGAAAGTAAAGACATGCGTCCATTCAAATTTTACAAAAATCGGTGCAATAGAAGGCGGAAGTGAAACCAAATTGCCTTCCGGTAGATGAACTTCACCAAGAATAATAGCGAAAACTGTTGAGGTTAGAATACCGATAAGAATAGCACCGTGCACTTTCAACGTCAATAAAACTGCAATTACAACCAATCCTAAAAAAGCAATCCAAGCACTTGGATTGGACATACTACCCAACTCAACCAATGTAGATTCATTAGGTACCACAATCCCTGCACTCTTCAACCCAATTAAGGTGATAAACAAGCCAATACCAATTGGAATAGCTTCTTTAAGCCCTTTGGGGATATTATTGATTATTAATTCTCGAATGTTGAAAAGCGTAAGAAGTAGAAAAATAAATCCTTCGATAATTACGGCAGTCAATGCAAATTGCCAAGAATAACCCATTGCAAGCACCACGGTAAAAGCAAAAAAGTTGTTAAGTCCCATGCCCGGTGCTTGCGCAATAGGCACATTTGCGAAAATAGCCATAAATAAAGTTCCTGCAATGGCAGCCAGAGCCGTCGTGGTGAAAAGAGCTTGCTTATCCATACCTGTTGCACCCAAAATCTGTGGGTTTACAGCCAGGATATAAGACATTGTAAGAAACGTAATCACACCTGCCATCATTTCTGTTCTGACATTGGTGCCGTTTTCTTTTAGCTTAAATAGTTTTTCAATCATGATAAATATTTGTTTAATGAATATTTACCCAAAGACAGGCTTAGAGCCAGTCCTTGGGGCGTTGAAAAGATTAGGATGTGGTTTTAAATTTCAAATTTAATCAAAACTTTTCAATATCTATATTTTTAAAAATAAAAAAGCAACTCTTTTCTAAAAGAGTCGCTTAGTATAATTTTTTAACATGTAATTAGCCTAGATAGCCTTTAAGCAGTCTGCTTTTTGAACTGGATCTCAATCTTCTGATTGCTTTCTCTTTAATCTGTCTTACGCGTTCACGTGTCAAACCAAACTCATCACCAATTTCTTCCAAGGTCATTTCTGGAACTCCGATTCCAAAGAATTTTTTCACAATTTCGTACTCCCGCTCACTTAGCGTAGATAATGCACGGTCTATTTCTTTAGAAAGAGATTCATCTATCAGACCTCTGTCTGCATTGGGTGAATCATCGTTTATCATTACGTCAAGCAAACTATTGTCTTCACCTTCCACAAAAGGCGCATCCACAGATACGTGTCTGCCGGAAACTTTCATTGTATCGGTAATTTTATCTACTGGAATGTCCAGTTTCTCAGCCAGCTCTTCTGCCGAAGGACGACGTTCGTTTTCTTGCTCAAACTTTGATAAAGCTTTGTTGATTTTGTTCAACGATCCAACTTGGTTTAGAGGCAAACGCACAATACGCGATTGCTCAGCCAAAGCTTGCAAAATGGATTGGCGAATCCACCATACGGCGTAGGAAATAAACTTAAATCCACGTGTCTCGTCAAATTTCTCAGCGGCTTTAATCAGTCCTAAATTGCCTTCGTTAATCAAGTCCGGAAGGCTTAATCCTTGATTTTGATACTGTTTTGCTACTGAAACCACAAAACGCAAGTTAGCACGGGTAAGTTTTTCCAAAGCAAGACGGTCTCCATTCCGTATGCGTTGTGCCAGCTCAACTTCTTCTTCTACCGTAATCAAGTCTTCACGACCTATTTCTTGTAAATACTTGTCGAGTGATGCACTCTCGCGATTGGTAATCGATTTCGTAATCTTTAATTGTCTCATATTGGATGGAAAAATTTTAGCCTACAAAGGTAGGGCTTTTTTTGTTCAAATTCAAATAATTAAGGTTAAAGAATTGCATGCCATTAAAAAATTATTTTCTAACAGCACACAATTACACAACGTTAACTATAACGTTTTTGTTTTAATTTTAATGTTTTTTTAGAAAAACACCCAAAGACTGGCTTCAAGCCTATCTGTAATAAAGTAGCAGCTAACTCTAACTTTATTATCGCAACCGAGGGACTGGTTTAGAGCTAATCCCTCGGTTTAAACACAATAGTATTGATGAATACGATAGTCATTAAAGCAAAATAGACCGACTTTAACAGTTGGTCTATTTTGCATAGATTTATAGCATTTTATTATTTACTCAAATCTATTTTGTAGTAAGCAATTTTACCTGACATCGGATACACTCCGGCTATATTGAGCGAGCCTTTTGATTTGGATACACTTTCATATACATTCTCAAAATCTTTAGTAGATGCCATAGTTTTATTGTTGATTTTCAAGATAATATAACCTTGTGTAATTCCTGCATCGTTAAACTTACCGGGCCCAACTGAACTCACTTCAAGTCCGTTTTCAATTCCTAAAGCCTCTTTCACTGTACTACTGATAGGTTTTAGTTTCACACCGAGGTCTGTTGTAAATTCTGTATTTCTTACTACGTCGGTTGTTCCTTCTGCATTTTTCAAGTTGGCAGTTAGCTTCAATTGCTTATTATCTCTTACCACACCGATTGTAATTTTATCACCCGGACGATATCGACTTACTTGCTCTTGCAATTCTGCTGTTGAGCTTACTTTTACGCCGTTGATTTCGTTGATAACATCGCCTTTTTTCACGCCGGCTTTTTCGGCAGCACCTCCTTCTACAACATCATCAACTAGTGCTCCGTTAAGCGTTTTTAGATTTTTCTCTTTCGCTATTTCGTTGGTAATATCGCCAATGCTTACACCGAGCAAAGCACGCTGCACTACACCATGCTCACGAAGGTCTGTAACTACTTTCTGCACAATGCTGGACGGAACAGCGAAACCATAACCTGCATAAGAACCCGTTTGTGAAGCAATAGCCGTATTAATACCGATTAGCTCACCATTCGTGTTCACTAATGCACCACCACTATTTCCCGGGTTAATTGCCGCATCCGTTTGAATAAAGGACTCAATAGAAAGTTTCTCTGTGCGTCTTCCGTAACGGTCTGTACCGATAATTCCAAGGTTACGAGCTTTCGCACTTACAATTCCGGCAGTAACCGTAGAGGTCAAGTTAAACGGATTACCTACTGCCAGCACCCACTCTCCTACTTTTACATCATCCGAATTTCCAAAAGTGATATAATGCAAATCTTTTGCATCCACTTTTAGCAAAGCAATATCCGTTGAAGGATCTGTACCCACTAATTTAGCTGAATAGGTTTTCTTGTTGTTTAGCGTTACGTCAATGATAGTCGCACCATCAATCACGTGATTGTTAGTTACGATGTAGCCGTCTTTACTGATAATAACTCCCGAGCCGGCACCTCTGGGAACAGCTTCACCCTGTTCTTGTTGACGTTGTCCTCTTTGCTGCGGTCCAAAGAAAAATTCAAAAAACGGGTCGCTAAAAAAATCACTTTGACGCTGTTGACGGGGTACTTTGGTTGTAACGTGCACCACGGCGTGAACCGTCAAATCGGCAGCAACGGTAAAGTCCGTATCAAATGCTCTTTGAGCGTTGGCAAATCGAGCTTTTATATCTCGATTGCTTCCGTTAGATTCAATATACTCTACTCCACTGTTTTTGCTTTGAATTTTACTGGTCGTCCATGCAGTTCCGGCACTAACACCGACAACTAAAAGTACCAGTAAGATAATTGATTTTGTTCTACTTAGTTTCATATTCATGTTATTATAATAGCTTAAAATTGTTATGTAAATAAAAATCCGATACAAAAATAGCAAATGCTATGCCTTAAATCCTGAAATCGTCGGATATTTGGTCTATTTTAACAATGTTAAAATCGTACTTAACGGGCTTTAACGCTGCTATATAGCAATATTTAAAATATATAAATGATAAAACATCACTTTGTCAGGTTTTATAGCGCTTCTATTATATAATGTAAAAATGTCAGTTTTTGGGAAGGATTGACAGAATAATTATTAGTCGCACTCCAAATAAGTTAGTGAATGGAAGCAAATAATATGATGAAATCAATAGCACTTAAAAATTGATTGACTCGGGCGCGACTACAACAAACATCTATTCCCTACGGGAAAAATAGCTACAAAAAATATATTTTCATCACCACCTAATATAAACTTAGCATACACAAAGCATTCTTAACTTCATAGTATCCAAATGACTTACCCAAAGTCGACATAAAGTCGGTCTTTAGGAGGTTGGAAGGTGGTACTAAAAAAAGAACAGACAGGAACGATTGTTCTGCCTATCTGTTCAATTAGTTTTTATTGTTAACCTAAAGGTAACGGGCTAGGAAACCCGCTATCCCGAAGTTTCAGTGGGTTGAAAAATCCACTGTCCCTATTTTACCACAACTTTTGTGGTCAGGTTGTTTAGTTTTACCAGATAGACTCCCGCAGGAAGTACGATAGATATAGTAGTAAGTGTACCGCTAACAGCTTGTACAGCTACTTGCTGACCAACACTGTTGAACACATAAATCACACCCGTTTGTGCTTCACTGCTTACAGTAATACGCTTATTGTTTGCATAAGCAAAGAATGCTACTTGCTCAGCTCCTTCCAGTCCGTTAGTAATTTTATTCTTAACACGTAGAATAACATCAACTATCGCACCGCCATCTATATTCAAACTACTTTTAGATGCATTTGGCGAGCTTTGACCATTATCATCTAACCAATCTACCATAATACGCATTCTATATTCGCCTTCCTGCTGATTTGTAGGAATAGTGTAATTAATTGGCTTGGTCATTTCACTGCCTTCATTCAGACCGTTATAACCGATTCGCTCTGCCGAACCATCCGTTGCAAAAATTTTATCCTTGTTCCAATCCACATAGATAATATTGTGCATCCAATACCCTGTCCAATCAAAACTCACTGTCAGCTTACTACCCGGTGCTATTTCGATAATTTGTTTTGTTTTATCAAAATAAATCGGCGAAACTTTTTGAACAGTTTCTTGATTTATATCCAAATTGGCACATACCACATCATCACAACTAAACTCAATAGCATTTAGTTTACGTGCATTATCACTCCTGCCATACGTACCAAAATCCGTGAAAAAAGGTGATCCGCCAAGAACAACTTTTGCACCGTCATATTGTATGGCATATATTTTACAAGTAGTAGCATCGTATCCACTAGGAATTACAAAGCTATTCACATCTCCACGTGCCACATACACTAGTTCATCGCCCTGATAAATTTCGTAAGCAACCACATTTTCCCAGCCCGAAAGTCTAATATTATTTCCTGAACGTGAGAAAGTACCCTCTACAACTGCCAATTTTTCTTTATAGATATATTTATTTACATCAGTAATATACTGTATTTTGTAATTAGGTACCGTGTAGTTTTTACCTTTTATGTACTGTTTTAGAGCATTTAACTGAGTACTAGTTATGGTAAATTGTGCAGGCGTATAATCCTCTATCTCTTTATTTATTGTTCTTAAAAAACCCCAAGCTTCCAAAAATTCCGTCAAATCTAATTTTGCCGCATCAACCAATATTTTCGTAAAATTCATCTGGTGTTGACCGGGTCCGTTCCCCGGTTCTTGTGTACGTGCTGCTTCATATATCTTAGCATAAAAATCTTTTTGTCCCAGCACATCGTTAAAAAAGAGTTGAATTTGCCACAGCGGAACAAGCTTTTGCCAGATATCAGCTTCGGCATGTGGAATTTTTGGAACCATCAGATTATCATATGCTTCTTGGTAGCGATTTTCTTCTATTAAGCGAGAAGTGTTTCCCCAATTTGTCTGTATCAAAAGCGACTGCACATTATTAGTAACCTCTGTGGTTCCTGTCCACATAAATAGCGGGACATGCTGATTGGTATGCCCTATTTCGTGAGCCGGTCCCCAAGGCGACTTTCTTACGTTTTCCACTTTTGCCAATGAGTTCATTGTACCGCTTTCATAGCATGTGCGGTAGTGTGTAGCATACATATAATTATGATATACTACAATAAGATGTGCTCGATTGTACGGATTTCTATTCGGATATTTGTAATATCCCATAAAGTCACGCCCCATATAAACCATCTCATCGTACAGTTTGCTTAGTTCGTAACCTGTATAAGCAGCTACAATTTTGAAGTTTACAGTTGGGAAAGTAAGATGTGCAAACTCTCCCAGTACATCCATATACTTATATTTGTTAGCTTGAAGAATACGGGACCAATCTGCTTTCGTGTGTATTTGATTATTAAAATAACCCGCTACATTTGCAAAAGCAAAGTGCAATTTCACTTTTGATGCTGTTAAATGATTCGGAGTAAAATACTCTACATAAAATAATCCTTCTCTGTTTGCACTAATAATATTTGCACCATTAGATATACTATAGTAACTAGTTGCGTCGTAGCCTCCTCCTTCGGGTTCATTGTAGTTTCTTAAGCATAGGGTTACCGGCACATTACCTATATTTTCTGCAAAAACGGCAATTTTATCTCCTTCATACATATAAATTCCGGTTGGATTATCGCATTTGCTGTAAGGCATTACACGGTTTTGTCTTGCAAAATCATTCGGATTTGGCCAAGCTTTAAATTCGTCCACACGAAACTCCAAAGAATAGCTTTGGTTAAAAAGCATTTGTGCCAATGTACGATAATACTCGTTGGACATAGCCGAAATATTTGCCTGTGTAACACCACTCTTTAATGCCGAACAAGTCCTATCAGTAAACACACTAAAATCTTGATTGGAATCTTGATTGGACTTAAAAAACTCCATCTCGGCACAACTTGCAAACATCTTATCGCTCTGGTCAGATACTCCGGAATAAACTTTTATTTGTACTGAAATTACATTTTTTTGTAATGCCGGAAATTCGATTTTGCTTTTTCCTTGTGCACCCTTTAAGTCCGTTGACACTATCTGACGATAAGTAGTTTCGCCTTGAGTTTTTACAGATACGGTTATCTCTTTAAAACATCCATTGGAATGTCCGTCCAATCGTGAAGTATAAGCAATATAGTCCATATCGGATGGAGCAAAGTTATAAGTTAGGGTAATTGGAAAACCTGAACCATTCCAAGGAGAGTGATAAATAGTAGAAGTGTCATCGTCATAGCTAAACTCAATGCCTTCACCCGACTGACTTGCCGAAGCTGTTGCACTAACAACCTTGTACTTGGTGTCTTGTGGAAGTAAATCTACACTTGGGAATGCAGTAGATTGTCCCATAAGTGATGCAGACAGTAAGACACAAAAAATTAAAGATAAGCTTTGTTTTAGGTAATGTGATTTTTTCATTTTATTGTGTTTTTTTAGTATTCGCTACAAAGATACAAGTTTTTTTTGTAGCATATGCGATTTGTTTGTTTGGACTTCTGAGAATCTATATTTTTTGTAAGCATGGTAACTAACTACAAGCCGATTTGTTGAGTCAAAAAATGATAGTTAGTCGCTTCTTAAAACGACATTATTTATCTGATATTCAACAAAATAACCTCATAAGTGGTTGTATATAATTGCAGGATTTTGTATCCTTATATACTAAAACACTGCAAATTATGTTGGGAAAATTACCGGAAAAAGGACAGCGCGATTTGTTTCGTCCGATGCTGAAAGATTTTATTGACATGAGCCACGAATTAGTTCTGCTTGCAGACAAAATCGATTGGTCTTATTTTGAAGAAGAATTTGCTCCGCTTTATTTTCAGCGGGGTGCTCCGAGCGTGCCAATCCGTTTGATGGTTGCTTGCTTTTGAAACATCTGTACAATTTTGGTGATGAGCGCATTCCTGAATATTGGATTCGAGATGTTTATTTTCAATACTTTTGCGGCGGCGAGAAAGGCATACAAATTAACGCTTACTTAGCAGCAACGGCTTGGAACTTGAAGAAAATGATGGAAATACTCAAAGAGAATTTCTTGAATTTTATTTTCCGATGGTTTTTACAGCGAAAAAAATGTATTCTCCAACATAATTTGAATTTTTAAGGAACGGCTAAATATTTAAACAATATTTCAATCTAAAAATATTTTTTGGAAAACTTTTTAAACTTATCAACAAGCTTTTAACCTAATAATCAGGCACTTAATTTTACTTTTGGAAAACTTTTTTAAATTTCACATCATTTTATTTCATTTTTATAGCAATTATTCCACAAATATTTACTAACATTGTAGTCCGAAAATAGCAATTAAAAATATTTGATAACCTATTAACATACAATCAAAAACACTGTGGAAAAGAAAATTTACACACATGAAGAAGTAGAAAAGGCAACCTTAGAGTATTTCAAGGGTGATGATTTAGCGGCGAAAGTTTGGGCTACTAAGTATGCGTTGAAAGATTCCTTTGGAAATATCTTTGAAAAAACTCCGGACGATATGCACTGGAGACTTGCCTCTGAAGTGGCTCGCATTGAAGCCAAGTACCCTAATCCTTTATCGAAAGAGGAACTGTTTGAGCTATTTAGGGATTTTAAGTACATTGTTCCGCAAGGCAGCCCGATGACCGGAATTGGAAATAACCACCAAGTGGCTTCATTGTCCAACTGTTTCGTAATTGGTTTTGATGGTGATTCCGACTCGTATGGTGCGATTATTAAAATTGACGAAGAACAAGTCCAACTGATGAAAAGACGTGGTGGTGTTGGACACGACTTGTCACATATTCGCCCGAAAGGTTCGCCCGTAAAAAACTCGGCTTTGACCTCTACCGGAATTGTTCCCTTTATGGAACGCTACTCTAACTCAACACGAGAAGTGGCTCAAGACGGTCGTCGTGGCGCACTGATGCTGAGCGTTGCCATCAAACACCCTGATTCAGAAGCTTTTATTGACGCAAAGTTGGAAGCCGGAAAAGTTACCGGTGCCAATGTGTCGGTGAAAATTGACGATGAATTTATGAAGGCGGCGCTTGAAAAACGCCCTTACATTCAACAATACCCCATTCACAGCAAAAATCCTACGTATAAAAAAGAGATTGATGCAGAAAACTTGTGGAAAAAAATTATTCATAATGCATGGCGTTCAGCCGAGCCGGGCGTATTGTTCTGGGATACAATCTTGCGCGAGTCTGTACCTGACTGCTATGCCGACTTAGGCTACAGAACCGTATCAACAAATCCTTGCGGCGAAATTCCGCTTTGTCCGTATGATAGCTGTCGTTTATTGGCAATCAACTTATATTCCTATGTAAAAAATCCATTCAAACCGGATGCTGAGTTTGATTTTGAGCTGTTTGATAAACACGTACAACTAGCACAACGCATTATGGATGATATTATCGATTTAGAAATGGAGAAAATCGATAAAATTCTAAAAAAAATTGAATCTGATCCGGAAAGCGACGATATTAAAAACACAGAGTCCCAACTTTGGGGAAAAATTAAAACCAAAACCTCACAAGGTCGTCGTACAGGTGTAGGAACGACAGGAGAAGGCGATATGCTTGCTGCTCTTGGATTTCGCTACGGTACAGATGAAGCTACCGATTTTTCAGAAAAAGTTCACAAAGCTGTTGCTTTGGCAGCTTACCGCTCATCAGTAAATATGGCAAAAGAGCGTGGTGCGTTTCATGTGTACGATGCAAAGCGTGAAGAAAACAATCCTTATATTCTACGTTTGAAAGAAGCTGACCCGCAACTTTACGCTGATATGGTAAAACACGGTCGTAGAAATATAGCTTGTTTAACCATCGCTCCTACAGGCACAACCAGTATTATGACGCAAACCACATCGGGAATTGAGCCTGTATTTATGCCGGTTTATACTCGCCGTAGAAAAGTTAACCCAAGCGATAAAAACGTGCAAATTGACTTTGTTGATGAGAACGGCGACTCTTGGGAAGAATATATCGTTTTCCACCACAAATTTGTTACTTGGATGGAGGCAAACGGCATTTCCACTACCAAGCGTTACACCAAAGAAGAAGTTGATGAACTGGTTGCCAAATCACCTTACTACAAAGCCACTTCAAACGATGTGGATTGGCTGAAAAAAGTACATATGCAAGGACGTGTGCAAAAATGGGTGGATCACTCAATTAGTGTAACAATCAACTTGCCAAACGATGTTTCGGAAGAATTGGTAGGTCAGCTTTACGAAGAGGCTTGGAAATGTGGCTGTAAAGGTGCTACCGTTTATCGTGACGGTTCACGTGCGGGTGTGCTTGTAGCTATTCAAGAAGAAAAAGAGGAAAAGAAAGAAGACGATGAAGAGAAAGACGAAAAAGAAATTCGTGTTTGCTACGACATCAAAGAGGAGCCGCTTGTTCGTCCAAAAGAATTGGTGTGCGATATTGTTCGTTTCCAAAACAACAGAGACAAATGGATTGCATTCGTAGGATTAAAAGACGGGAAACCGTACGAAATCTTTACCGGAATTGCTGATGACGATGACGGTATTATGCTACCAAAAAGCGTAACAAACGGAAAAATCATCAAGGTAAAAGGCGAAGACGGTCAAAGTCGCTATGACTTCCAATTTGTAAACAAGCGTGGCTTCAAAACCACAGTAGAAGGACTTTCTTACAAATTTGACAAAGAATTCTGGAACTATGCAAAATTAATTTCAGGAGTATTGCG
Source organism: Bacteroidales bacterium (assembly GCA_012837935.1). GTDB lineage: Bacteria > Bacteroidota > Bacteroidia > Bacteroidales > Paludibacteraceae > UPXZ01. Next base: position 20,430 of record DUQG01000068.1, on the reverse strand, counting down.
CTACGGAATGCCTATTGACCAAGTAATCAAACTAGTTTCCGGTCTACAACTCGACAGCGAATCCATCAACACATGGAAAGTCGGTGTGGAAAGAGCGCTTAAGAAATACATACCGGACGGCACACAAGCATCCGAACAAGCTTGCCCTGGATGTGGACAAAAAACGCTGGTTTACCAAGAAGGATGCTTAACTTGTAGAAATTGTGGATACTCAAGATGCGGATAGTAGTTTTCATTTTTTAAATTTAAGTTCGGAAAGGCGAGTTTTATTAGCAACTCGTCTTTCTTATGTTTTTTAAGTTTATAAAAGAATGCGATTTAGAGCCATTTTTGCCTGTTTACTTTGGGGTTCCGCTTTTGCCGGAGCTAAAATTGGATTGCAGTATGCAGAACCTATTTTTCTTTCGGGAGTTCGATTTACACTTGCCGGATTGATGCTGGTGCCTGTTATGCTTTTCCGAAATGTAAACTTTCTGCAAGAAATAAAAAAGCATTGGAAATTTATGCTAATCTTCGCATTGCTGCAAACTTTTGTGCAATACGGATTATTTTTCTTGGGAATTGACAAAGTTCCGGGTGCCACTTCATCCATTATTATGGGTGGAGGACCACTTGTGGTAGCTATTATGGCATATTTAGCCTGTATAAACGACAAGCTTACGCTACGCAAGTTGATTGCCATTATTCTTGGTCTATCCGGTATTGCTTTTATCAGCCTTGCCAAAGGCAGCACTTCCACAGATAATCCCGAATTTTATACCGGAGTAGCTTTACTGCTACTTAGTATGATTATAGGTGCTTATACCAATATTCTGGTGGCTCAGAAAAAAAATAGTAATATCTCACCTTATGCACTGACTTCTTTTGCCCATATTTTGGGTGGAATTATGCTTTTAATCACATCATTTATCTCTGAAGATCAAAACAGCTTCCACTTTCCGGTGGAATTTTACGGTGCTTTATTTTGGTTGGCATTTATCTCGTCGGCAGGATTTTCTCTCTGGTACGGTCTTATTAACCGCCCCGATGTCAAAGTTTCGGAATTAAATATCTGGAAATTCCTTGTTCCTGTTACGGGAAGTATTCTTAGTTGGATTCTTGTAAAAGGCGAAAGTCCCGATGTGCCTACAGTCGTGGGAATGGTAATCATTAGTGCGGCATTGGTGCTGGTGCAAGTTCCTGATAGTTGGTATCAACGCTTAAGAAAAGTAAGGATTTTCAAGAGGGTATGAAGACAAATTTCTGGCTGATACCTACTTGGTGTATCTACGACAATATTAATCTGAATTTAAAAGAATATAATTCTGAATTGGTTGAGAGATTATTACCGAAATTAGCAAGCATATAGTTTAACTGACAACCTTGAATTTAATAGAGAAGGCTGTATCAAAAGTAAAAGAACAAAGTTGAAAAATTACAAATTGTAAAGACTGTTAGCAAACTGATCCAACTGTTGGCGGAGCATTTTGCTTTGTAAAAATAAACACGGTCAATGCCGCTGAAAGCGTTAGTACCCTATTCAAACCAATGTTTATTTTATTAAAGAAAATTTTACTTTCAATTTATAAGTTCTAACTTTTAATTTATTCACTTTGATACAGTCTCTTCTATTCTGTATTTATCCAAATTCATAAAATAGTCTGTCAACTCTTCAAAACTATCAAATTTCAAATCATAATCTTCCGTATGTCCAAATCCATAAGCAGCGAAAGCAAAAGGAAGTCCGGCTGTGCGGGTTTCGCGGCTGTCGCTGTCTGTATCGCCTATGTAGATGGTTGATTTTAGATTGTTACGCTTTATCAAAAGTTGTAGATTTTCGTTTTTAGGTAGAAAGTTTTGCCCATGCTCTTGATAGTCCGTAATAAGATGTTTGATGCCGACAAATCGCATAAACTTTACCAATCCGCCTTCTTCACAATTACTTAGTAAAAGTAGCTTGTATTTCTTCGAAAGTTTTTTCATTCCTTCTAAAACATTCGGAAAGATTAGCGCATCTAAGTTATCGCCCATTGCATCATACGCATCAAAAACAGCGTGCATCAACTCTATTCGTTTTTCTTTCGGACTTTCCGGTACAAGATGTTTTAGCATCACTTCAATGTCCTTTCCCATTAATCCAAGTAATTCTTCACGGATTACACGTCGACTGTGTCCAATCTGCTCCAAACCAATGTTCCACACTTTTACGTAGGAATTTACATTGTCCCAAAGCGTACCGTCCATATCAAAAATTAAACTGTCAAACTGCATGTTTTGTTGATTTTTAATAAAATGCAAAAATACACAATTGAAAGGAGTTTATAAAAATAAAGGGAAAAGTTTGGTTCAATCTGAAAAGTTGTGGGTGAATGAAAAAGTAAAATAGTTAGCCAACCCAGAGACTGGCTTGAAGCCAATCTCCGGGTATAAAAGAAAAAGTCTATATTTGAAAATAAGGTTAATAAGGTTGGATGCTATGAATTGCGAATATTCTAGTAAGGTTATTTTTTAAAAAATAAGGTTTTTAAAAATATATAAACCTCATTTATAATAGGGTACTTAGTAGAAAAAGCATAAGGAGTAAATTTAACCTTATTACATCTAAACCGACAAAAATATTTTGTCCTTCGAAATTTAATTCTTTTCTTTGTGCTTACATAAGTTCTTGTGTTTTATATGGGTTAATAGTAAAATGCTAAAATATAAAATATCTTGAACTTATGCACTTTTAAAGTGCCTGTTATATCAAATTACAAACATAAGGACTTATAGCGCGTTATTTATAATTATAAGCTCGCAAATATAAAAATCAAAAATTTTTATTGTTTTTAAACTTATAGGGTGAACTAAATCATCTCATATTACCACTTTTTATGAAATTTGAGAACTACTTAACAAATCAACAAAAAAATGAATAAAACATTAATAAAATATAGCGGTGTAGAACTTTGCCAACAAGAACACATTGTTCTAAAAGATGTGGAATTGGAAATTAATCCCGGCGAGTTTATTTTCTTACTCGGTAAAGTAGGAAGCGGGAAAAGTACATTTTTGAAATCTATCTACGGTGAAATTCCCGTGTACGAAGGCGAAGCAAACGTACTTGATTATGATTTGCTTAAAATAAAAAGAAAAGACATCCCTAATCTAAGACGCAAAATAGGTATCGTTTTTCAAGATTTCCAACTTTTGATTGACCGAAGCGTAAATGCCAACTTGGAATTTGTGCTAAAAGCAACCGGCTGGAAAGATAAAAACGCCATCGAAGAGCAGATTAATCATGTGCTGAAGCAAGTAGGCATGGAAACCAAAGGCTACAAAATGCCTCACCAACTTTCAGGCGGCGAACAGCAACGGATCGTGATTGCACGTGCACTGCTTAATTCACCGGAAATCATCCTTGCCGACGAACCTACCGGAAACCTCGACCCTGAAACCGGAAAAGACATTCTGGAACTGCTCTACTCTATCCGCAAGGCAGGAACAACCGTTATTTTGGCTACACATAATCACAGTTGGATAAAAACATATCCCGGAAAAATCTTGGTATGTAAGGATGAAAAATTAGTTTTTACCAATATAGATGAAATTGAAGATGATGAGAATTTTTTAGCTTAAATCATCAACCTAAGACCAATATCTCACTCTTTACCAATGGCTTAGCAGTTAACCAAAAATTAACTGCTATTTTTTTCACAAAATAATTTGAAAATATTTGCAAAATAATTTGGAGAATAAAAAAATGTCCGTATCTTTGTGGCATAGTTACATAGTACACTAACCACTTATGCCATTATGCTATGATAGAAATTAAAAATTTAACGTTCAGTTATCAAAAGAACAAAGCACTCTTTGACAATCTAAGTCTGACGTGCGAGCAAGGTTCCATTGTGGGACTTTTGGGAAAAACGGCGCCGGAAAATCCACGCTGTTACACTTAATTAACGGATTTATTGCACCGAAAGCGGGCGAAATTTCCGTAAACGGCTACACACCGATGGATAGAAAACCTGATTATCTGGCAGATGCCTATATGGTGCCGGAAGAGTTTTCATTTCCAAACGTGAGTATTGAGGTTTACACTTCTGCTTATAGTCCACTTTTTCCGCGTTTCGACCGTGAAAAGCTGGATAATATCTTGCAGGAATTTGATTTGCAACCGAAAAATCAGCTTAACAAGCTTTCACACGGACAGCGAAAAAAATTCTTAATTGCCTTTGCACTGGCAAGCAACAGCCGCCTGCTCCTACTCGATGAGCCTACCAACGGGCTGGATATTCCATCCAAAAGCCAATTCCGTAAAATTTTGGTCAGTTCCATTACCGACGAGCAGCTGGTTATCATTTCCACTCACCAAGTAAAAGATATCGACTCGGTGATAGACAAAGTGATAATAATGGACAACGGCAAAATCGCTTACGACAAATCGGTCAACGAAATCACCGAAACAATAAGCTTTGAAACCCTTCCAAGTTTGGAAGACGAAAACGATATTCTCTATTCCGAACCAAGTCCGATGGGTTATCGCGTAATTCGCCAAGCCGACAGCTTTACGGACACACCGATGGATTTGGAGCTACTATTTAATTACATCACGAACCAATAAAAACTAAAGTCATGAATAAAAATCAGTTTTTTAACTTAAAGCGTTTCACAAACTACAGCAAAAACCTGCTGCTTATCAACGCTAAATCCATGCTGATATCTGTTGCAGTATTATTTGTAGTCATGTTTTTACTACAATTTTCAAGTATGCCGAGAGGGAAAAGCATGATGGAATACCCAATAAGCAACTATGCGATTTATTTCACATTCTACATAGTGGTATTAGGAGTTTTTATCGGTTCCGGATTTAAGCCTTTTAATCAAAAAGTGGATACTCGAAATTATTTAGCTGTTCCGGTATCAACATTTGAAAAATACTTAACTGAATTTCTGTTTCGAGTAGTAATCGGAACTATTGGAATACTCGTAATCTACTGGAGTGCAACTAATTTGGCTCGTTATGCAGCTATTCTTACGCTGACAAATCCAATGGATCACTATCAGCAAATTGTACCTTTTAGCTACAAAGCTCTTTTTGAAGGTAATTATACTCCTCTCGCATCAATAGTACTATCTACGGCATTTGCGTATATCGCTTTATTCAATATTCGCTTGTTTTTCAATAAGCATGGACTTTTAAAAACAGTATTAACGTTATCTATACTGTTTTCAGCAGTTTTAATGATACTAATAAAAATATTGGAATCTAAAGTAGAAAAATTTGCAAATACAGATGTCGTATATGCAATTGATGATGTATATTTCTACATAATTTTTATTGTCGGTATCGTAGGATTATCCATTTTTGGTTACTTTAAACTTAAGGAGAAAGAATTATGAACATAAACTTCAAAGCAAGCAAAGGAATATTTCAGCAGATTGCCGATAATATTTGCCGACAGATTTTGGAAGGAAAGTTGCCACCCGGTGAACGAATTCCTTCGGTGCGAGATTTGGCGGAAATGTACGAAGTGAATCGTAATACATTGCTACGCACCTACGCCATTTTGGAAAATGAAGGTATTGCCATCAACAAACGTGGAATCGGCTACTTTGTGGCTGACGATGCTGTGGAACTTATTCACGCCTACGAGCGAAAAGAGTTTTTTGCAGAAGACTTACCGGAATTTTACCAGAAAGTAAAACTGCTTAAATTAACAGAAAATGATTTATCCGATTTATTAAAATTAATAAAAGAAAACACCCATGAAAAAAAGTAATATAATCCTTCTTATTACCTGTGCAGCCATTTTGGCTCTATTTGCGATTGCATTTATTGATGCAAAGCACAAGGCAAAAGTTAGTACAATTGAATACACATCAGTTTCAGTTGATGCCTTCACACATATAGTATTAGAGAACAGCGAAAAAACGACCTTTATTCAAGATAGCAGCACCTATAAACTGAGTTTTCAAATAGAAAATGATAGTTCTGCACTGGACAAATATTATCGTTTAGCGAATGATACGCTTTATCTAACATCAGATAAACCTGTGAAAATTTACGGTAAAGGCATTAGCAGCATCTGCTGCTTGAAAGGGAATAAAAATCTTTATATTTCCGATATAAAAACGGATAGTCTGCAAATAACATCCGCTGGCGGACACATTTCGATTAACGGAGAAAAAACTGAAATTGAAAAATTAAGTTTAATGTCGGCAAACACCGATTTCAGTGTTTCTATTTTTGTACCGGTTGAAGAATTAGACATCAACATTACAAATAGCACTATAAACATTCACAATGGAAAATACAATAATGTAAATATTGTTGCGCAAGAAAATTCAAGCGTTAATTTCAACACCAGCTTACGCACAGAAAATTCAACCGTAAAAAAAGACGATACTTCAAGTGTTTTTTTAAGATAATATAAAATGCAAAAAGCGTTATTAACTCTATTATTGGCAATTACAACTGTTTTTGCCAATAATATACAATCTCAACAACCGCCGACACAAATTGTCAAGTTTACAGGCGTTGTTACCGATAGTATTTCCGGTGAAACGGTTCCTTATGCTACTGTTTCAGCCATCAATATAATTTCTCCTACCCCACTCAAACGAATAGCGGCAGACGATAAGGGGAAATTTGAAATCACCATCGGTGAAGCAGAAAATCAGTTTTTGCTGATTGATGCAGTAGGAATGAAAACAAAATTTATCCCGCTTACAGATTATTCAAAATCGATTATTGATTTGGGAAATATCTCAATTATTGCAGATACGGAAATGCTTTCAGAAGTAACCGTAATAGCTACAAAACCGCTCGTAAAAGTGGAACTGGACAAAATAGTTTATGACACTTCGGCAGACCCGGAATCCAAAAGCAACAACGTGCTTGAAATGATGCGCAAAGTGCCTTTGCTGACCGTAGATGCCGAAGATAACATTAAACTGAAAGGCAAATCCAACTTCAAAATCTACATGAACGGTAAGCCGACCAATATTTTTGCTAATAATCCTTCGCAGGTTTTGAAAACGATGCCAGCCAACACGGTTAAAAATATCGAAATAATCACCGAGCCGGGTGCAAAATATGAGTCCGAAGGCGTGGACGGAATAATTAATATTGTGATGGAAAAAACCGTAGCCGGATACAACGGCTCTGTAAACGCAGGTATAGATATGTACGGCGCTTTGAACGGTGGACTTTATTTCTCTACAAAAATCGGGAAATGGGGAATTACAAGCAACTTTAACGGCGGACAATTTATAAATCCTGGTGTAGAACTGGATTATAATCTATTCAACAAAATGAATAAATCCAAACTTAGCCAACATACTGAATTGATAGACAAAGGACTTTACGGCAATGGAAACCTCAATATAAACTACGAAATTGACACGCTTAATTTGCTAAGCATTTCCGGTAGCGGATGGATGGGCAATAATAGAAATAGCGGTGATATAAAATCAAAAATGCATGATGCTTACGGCAATCTGATGCAATCCTATATTCAAGCACGAAATTCAAAATTCACATGGAACGGCTTTGAGGCGAATGTTGACTATCAGCGCTCTTTTAGCAAAAAAGACAAGCTTTTTACCCTTTCATATAAGCTGAGTTCATCACCCGGCAGTTCGGATAGAACGACTGATATTACAGAAGCCATTTATTATCCGATAAACAAACAGCATATTTGGAACAATTCAACCAGTGATGAACATACATTTCAGATAGATTATATTGAGCCGTTTAATAAAAAACATATCGTGGAAGTGGGTGCAAAATATATTCTTCGAAACAATATAAGTAATAATCATTACGAGCAATTTGCATCCGACTCTACAACGCCTGAGCCGATTCCGGGCATGATAGACGACCGATTTATACACCATCAGGATGTATTGGGAATCTATGCGGCTTACACATTCCGTCAGATGAAATACAGTTTTAAAGTGGGTGGACGATTTGAAAACACAGGCTCAAAAGTCTCTTACGAAAATCAACCGGAATTAAACTTTAAGCCGGAACCGTTTAATAATTTGGTTCCTTCGTTCAACTTTAATTACAAACTAACAAACTTTTCAAATATCCAACTTAGCTATACTCAGCGACTTAGACGACCAAGTATCCATCATTTAAATCCATTTAAGAATTACTCATCGCCTACTAACGTGCAGATAGGAAATCCGGGGTTGAACACGGAAGTTAACAACTCATTTAGCTTGAATTACGGACTTTTCAGTCAAAAATTTAACTTTAGCACCAGTGCATTTCACTCATTTACAAACAATTCCATCGAACAGTTTGTTTATTTAAAGAATGATACCACCGTTACAACCTATAATAATATCGGTAAAAATCGCAACACGGGTGTTTCCACCTATTTCCGTTGGCAAATTACTCCGGCGATCAACACCTATTTTAATGGTAGCACATCTTATAGTTTTTTGTCGGATGGAAACAATGAAAACAAAGGCTTTAACTACGGTGGAAGTTTGGGCAGTGGCATTACATTACCCAAAGATTTTAGAGTAAATCTCTTTACCGGACTTTTCAAAATGGATGTAAGTCTTCAAGGTGGCGGTAGTCATCTCTTCTTCTACGGACTAAGTGCAAATAAAAGTTTCTTAGAGAAAAAACTTACCGTTTCGCTCAATGCAAGCATGTTTTTACAGAAGTATATGCAGTTTAGTTTCTACACCGATACGGAAACATTTAGGGCTGATACCGAGCTTAAACGCCTTGCCCCTAATCTTCGTCTAAGTGTAACCTACACCTTTGGCGAAATGAAAGAGCAAATCAAACGCGCCAAACGAACCATCAAAAACGACGATCTAAAAAGTAGTGGCGACAATACCGGAACTATGATGGGAACAGGCAGCGGAACCGGTGGAATGGGAGGAAAACCGTAAACAGAGTGGAGAGTGGAAAGCGAAAGATATGTAACAGTAGCATGTTTCAACCTTTGGCTTACTTCTTTTCAGCTTTGGAACGGTTTTTGATTTAATATATGCGAACTATTAACAAAGAATTATGAAACCGACATGATTAAAATAATCATTAAACACCCTTGGAAATGATTATTTTAATCATCAAAGGTTCCATACACCGAAATGTAAAAAAATAAAAATAATCGTATGAAAAAAACATTTAAAATACTATTTATTTGTATATTAGCTCTTATATTCGGTTCACATACAGCAACAAACGCACAAACATGGGATATCAAAAGGGGTGAAAAACTTACGTATAAAATTGCTTTTAGTTCCGCACTTACAGGAAGTGTAAAAGGAGGCGAAGCTACGCTGTCCGTGCACCCTTCTTTCGTAAAGATTGATAACAGAAACAGCTACTTGGCTACTCTCAATGGTGCTACTACGGGAATTATTGAGTGGTTTTATCGGGTAGAAAACAAATACGAAACTTTTATTGACGTAAACTCAAAAGCACCGCTTATGTATCGTCAATCTGTCAGAGAAAACAAATACAGAAGTTCCGATACGGTCTATTTTGATCAGCAAAACAAGCTTGCAACTTATCAAAACAAGAAAATACGTATTCCTGAAAACACACACGATTTTGTGTCGATGATTTACTATGTTCGCTCTTTAGATGTGTCAAAACTACAAAAAGGCGACAATTTTACCATTCCGTTTTTTACCTCGGATAAAGTAATTATGTCCAAAGTGGTCTATGATGGCGTGGAACAAATCAAAGTCAATGGTAAGTTAGCAAACTGCCACGCATTTAAACCGCAAGTAGGCAAAGGGAAGGTTTTTAATCAAGATTATCCCGCTACAATCTGGATATCAACAGACAATCAGCGGCTACCTATGTTGATAGAAGCTCGTATGAAAGTGGGACGAATAAAAATGGAACTTCTTACAGCCCAGTAAACTAATCAAACTGCAACTCACCGCTCAGGTAACGGAAATAATGCGTATTGAGCAAACTCAAAAACTGACTTATTTCCTCTTGTGCTTGTTGCGTTTCTTGAGAGATTTCTTTTTTTTGCAAACGGAGTGTCATTATCCCGTACAGAAAGTTAAAACACAACTCGATATCGGAAATGTTCGCTTCGTTTTGTTTTTGGCGTAAAGCAGCCAATGATGGTAAAACACTGTAAAACTTGCTGTTATAAGTTGGCTCTTCACCCGATTTCATCATATCTTGATGAAAATCATTCAGTAAGATAATGATGTTTTTATTGAGCTGAATATGTCCGCTTTGCTGCACATTTTCGCTACGCATCATATCAATTAGGCTAACATACCAATCATACAGTTGCTTTTTTTCTTCGGCAGAAATTTGATACGGCTCAATTATTTTTTCATTTATCACATCAATATTCAAGAAAAATGCACGTATCAAATCTTCTATCTGCCACATATAAAGCAGATATTCTACAATATTTTGTTTTTTAAGTTGTGAAGCTATAAACATGTTTTTTAGTTGGCTGTTGGCTGTTAGTTAGTTTATTAGTTTTTAGTATGTAGTAATTTTAAATAAAAAGTTAGTAGTTAATCAGATGAAGTATTTACACCGAATTTTCTTATTACTATAAAATTTAATCTACAATTACAAATATCACTGTTTTGGACTTCCGACTACTAAAATAAAACAAGTTGATTTATTAACCAAAAACGGTCAACGTTATTTAGGCATCAACACACTACACACTACCGACTTCTTCTCTTGTTTCTGTTTCCTCCTCTCGAACGGCCGAAAGGTTTCCTCGAGCGTGTCCGTCTTCTATTGGCTTGCGGATTGTACTCAGGTGCTTCGCCCAATTCGGGTGGTAGCGGTATTTTATAGATTTCTTTTTCCAAAAAATCCTCAATTTGCTTAAAACGATATTGTTCTTCGCGCCCAACCAACGTGATAGACATACCCTCATCGCCTGCACGAGCCGTTCGCCCAATCCTATGCACATAATCTTCTACTTCGTAAGGCACATCGTAGTTGATTACCAGCGTAATATCATCAATATCAATTCCACGAGAAACAATATCCGTGGCAATCAGCATTTTCACACGGTTATTTTTGAACTCGTGCATAATTTCATCGCGTCCCTTCTGATCAAGGTCAGAGTGCATTTCCCCAACGGAAAGCCCCATTTTTCGCAATGTTCGTGTCAGCTCTTTCACTTTTATTTTCGAGCCACAAAAGAGAATCACTTTATTAGGTGTTTTTTCTTTAAAAAGATGTAGGATAATAGCATTTTTCTGACCATCCTCACAGATATAAGCAGTCTGCATAATCGTTTCCGGCGGTCGTGAAATAGCTATCTTTACCTCTTCGGGATTTTTGAGAATTGTTTTAGCTAACTCTCTGATTTTGGGTGGCATGGTAGCCGAAAACATAATCGTTTGTCGCTCTTTGGGAAGTCGATTGACAATCGTCATTATATCATCAAAAAATCCCATATCGAGCATTCTGTCCGCCTCATCCAAAATAAAATATTTTACATGCGAAAGGTCAATTTCAGACAAATTCAAGTGCGAAATCAAACGTCCCGGCGTAGCGATAACCACATCAGCACCTTTTTGCAAACCTCTACGCTGAATATCCCAATCTGTCGCTTCACCGCCACCATAAACAGGCACCGAAGAAATCGGAAGGAAGTAAGAAAACCCTTCCATTTGTTGGTCTATCTGCTGAGCCAATTCGCGTGTCGGCGACATAATAATGGCATTTACGGCATTTTCAGCACGTGGTTCTGTGTAAAGATTATTTATAAGTGGAAGTAAAAAAGCGGCTGTTTTCCCTGTTCCTGTCTGCGCACAGGCTATCAAATCCTTTTTTTCTAAAATTACCGGAATAGCATGCTCTTGGACAGGTGTCATTTCCGTAAAGTTCATCGCATCCAGACCGTCCAAAACGGCATCGCACAAGGGCAGTTCGTCAAATCTCATTCAGTTGTCAGTTTCAATCAATAATTTTACAAAATTACAATTTTTAATTGAGAAAACAGTTATTCTGAATGTTGTTTAAGATTTATTGATTTTCAGGAAATATTTTTCAACTTATTATCAAGACTTTGATATTCAATTAAAAGAAAATCATATCTTTGTATGGCTCAAAAAGAAAATGATTAAAACAAAAGTCTCCAATGCTTTCAATTTTAATTCCAACATACAATTACAATATCACAAAACTTGTTACGGATTTGCATAAGCAAGCATCCGACACATTTGTCGATTTTGAAATTTTGGTTATGGAAGACGGTTCGACGCAATTTTTGAACGAAAACAAAACGATTGAAAGACTGAAATACTGTACACACACCATTTTGCCGCACAATATCGGACGTGCCGCAATCCGCAACAAACTCGCCGACAGCGCAAAATATGACCATCTGCTTTTTATCGACTGTGATGCAGAAGTTTTTATGCCACATTATATTGAAAAATACTTATCGTTTTGCAATGAAAATTCAGTAGTTGTAGGCGGCACATCTTACGATAAAAAAATCAAAAATTCAAAGCTAAGTCTTCGCCTGAAATATGGAAGAAAACGAGAAGCAATGACAGCGTTCGAGCGTGCAAAAGACGGCAAATACTCTCATTTTTCCACGTTTAATTTTTTGATTTCAAAAACTATTTTTCAGAAAATCAGATTTGACGAAAGCTTGAAAACTTACGGACACGAAGATACACTTTTTGGACATCAAATTGCCGAACTTGGTTGCGATATGCACCACATAGACAACCCGCTACTTCACAACGGCTTAGACGATAATAAAACTTTTCTTACCAAAACAGAGGTTAGTGTCAGAAATTTATATCAACTATACCAAAGCGAAAACTATCCATTTCTTACCAATCAATCCAAACTGCTTCATACATTTACTCTCATAAAGGAAAAAAATCTTATTCCTTTTTTGGCTTTTGTTTTCGCAATAATCAGGCCTGTTTTAAAGATAAATCTTTACAGCAAATTCCCTTCACTACGTATTTTTGACCTTTACAAACTTCTTTACCTAGCGTCCATTACTTCTTAAAATGACAAGTTGTCAGTCACTTATAATGACAGATACTTTTTTGTCCTGTTTTGTGCCATTTTTTCAAAGAAAATGCCTTGGCATAAAATTTGCTCAACTATGACTACAAGAATTAAAAATAACAAATAAAAAATATTTACTATGAACATTAGACCATTAGCAGACCGCGTGCTTGTAAAACCGGCACCGGCAGAAGAGAAAACAGTAAGTGGAATCATCATTCCGGATAGTGCAAAAGAAAAACCGCTACAAGGCGAAGTGTTGGCAGTTGGTACCGGCACCAAAGACGAAGAAATGGTGGTTAAAAAAGGGGACAACGTACTTTACGGAAAATATGCCGGAACAGAACTTGAATGGGAAGGCGAAAAATACTTAATTATGCGCCAATCTGACATTTTGGCAATTATTTAAAACGATTAATCACAAAGATATTTTAATTAACAAAAACTATAAAATCATTACATAATGGCAAAAGAAATTTTATTTAACATAGATGCTCGTGACCAACTGAAAAAAGGTGTTGACGAGCTTGCAAATGCAGTAAAAGTAACACTTGGACCAAAAGGTCGTAACGTAATTTTAGAGAAAAAATTCGGTGCTCCATACATCACAAAAGACGGTGTAACTGTAGCCAAAGAGATTGAGTTAGATGATGCATACCAAAACATGGGTGCACAGCTTGTAAAAGAAGTAGCGTCAAAAACCGGCGATGATGCTGGTGATGGAACTACAACCGCAACTGTACTTGCTCAAGCTATTGTAAATGTAGGACTTAAGAACGTTACTGCCGGCGCAAATCCGATGGATTTGAAACGTGGAATTGATAAAGCTGTAGAAAGCGTAGTTAGTAGCATTGCTTCACAGGCTCGCACAGTAGGCGACGACTACGACAAAATCGAACAAGTTGCAACAGTTTCTGCCAACAACGACAAACGCATTGGTAAATTAATTGCTGATGCTATGCGCAAAGTTTCTAAAGACGGTGTAATCACCATTGAAGAAGCAAAAGGCACGGAAACTACTATTGATATCGTGGAAGGTATGCAATTTGACCGCGGATATATTTCGCCTTATTTTGTTACCAATACCGAAAAAATGGAAGTAGAATTTGAGAAACCACAAATTCTAATCTACGATAAAAAAATCTCTAACCTGAAAGAATTACTTCCAATCCTTGAGCCTGCCGTACAAAACGGTCGTCCTATCCTAATCATCGCTGAAGATGTTGATAGTGAAGCTCTAACCACACTGGTAGTAAACCGCTTACGTGGTTCATTGAAAATCTGTGCCGTTAAAGCTCCGGGCTTTGGTGACCGCAGAAAAGAGATGTTGGAAGACATTGCTATTTTGACAGGCGGTACGGTTATTTCAGAAGAAAAAGGCATTAAGCTTGAAAATGCAACGCTTGAAATGCTTGGTACGGCTGAAAAAGTAACAGTTGATAAAGACAATACCACAATCGTAAATGGTGCAGGTGAAAAAGAGGCTATTCAAACTCGCATTGGACAAATAAAGTCACAAATTGCAACCACAACTTCAGATTACGACAAAGAAAAACTTCAAGAACGCTTGGCTAAATTAGCCGGTGGTGTAGCAGTACTTTATGTAGGTGCAGCTTCAGAAGTTGAGATGAAAGAGATGAAAGACCGTGTGGATGATGCTCTACACGCAACTCGTGCAGCTCTTGAAGAAGGTATCGTTCCGGGTGGTGGTGTTGCTTACATCCGCTCTATCGACAAATTGGAAAAGCTTACCGCTGAAACCGATGACGAACGTACCGGAATTGAAATCGTGAAACGTGCTATTGAAGAACCACTTCGTCAGATTGTAGCGAATGCCGGTAAAGAAGGTGCTGTGATTGTTCAGCGTGTTCGTGAAGGAAAAGAAGACTTTGGTTACAACGCTCGCATCGATAAGTATGAAAATTTGTTTGATACCGGTGTAGTTGATCCTGCAAAAGTTGCTCGTGTAGCTCTTGAAAACGCAGCTTCCATCGCAGGAATGTTCTTAACTACAGAATGTGTGGTTGTAGAGAAGAAAGAAGAAAATCTTGTAATGCCACAAATGCCTATGGGTGGCGGAATGGGTGGAATGATGTAAGAATCAGATAAACCTATTAGATTATAGTAAGCCAGCCAATAAGAAGCGCTTTAAGTTTTAACTTAAGGCGCTTCTTTTATTTTCAAATAGAATTTTATTACTTTTTTCCAAAAATATCATCCGCAATACTCCCCTACTTCCATTTTTTTTCTTTACTTTGCATATAATAATCACAATAAAAAAAACATTTATAATGAGAATTGGAATACTATCATCGGGTGGCGACTGCCCAGGAATTAATGCCACTATCCGTGGTGTAGGCAAAGCAGCTATAAACAGCTATGATATGGAAGTTATCGGTATCCACAATGGATTTTCCGGTTTGTTACACAAAGATATTTCTACTCTGCAAGACAGTTCGCTGTCCGGACTACTTACATTAGGTGGCACTATATTAGGAACAGCAAGGGAAAAAGCATTTAGAAAAATGCTAAAATCTCCCGATAAAAAAGATCAAGAGATAATCAAAAAAAGCTATCACGAGCTTGGACTTGATTGCCTTGTCTGCATTGGTGGAAATGGTACACAAAGAACCACCTACCAGCTTTCTGAGTTAGGTTTAAACGTAATAGGCATTCCTAAAACCATTGACAACGATGTATATGGAACAGACGTAACTTTCGGTTTCAATTCTGCTGTGGATATTGCCACAGAAGCAATTGACAGGCTGCACTCTACGGCTAGCTCTCATCAGCGTGTAATGGTTATCGAGTTGATGGGACATCGCGCCGGATGGATTACGCTATACGCCGGAATGGCAGGCGGTGCTGATATTATTCTTCTTCCCGAATTAGGCTACGATTTGAATGTAATAAAGAAAGTTATTGAAAAACGCAAAAAAACAGGTCGTGCCTACTCCATCGTGGCTGTGGCTGAAGGAATAGAAGTAGAAGGAGGTACAGACAGACACCATCCTGCTACCTATTTTGCTCGTAAAATAGAAGAACTTACCGGATTTGAAGCACGCGAAACTGTACTTGGCTACATTCAGCGAGGTGGCTCACCATCACCGTATGATAGAAACTTGGGAACACTGCTTGGCGCACATGCTGCTCAACTTATTAACAAGGGTAAATTCGGTAGAATGGTATCCGTAAAAGGAATTGACATGATTACAGACGTTCCTCTTTCTGAAGTTGCAGACAAACTTCGCTTGGTTACACCCGACCATATTATGGTAAAACAAGGAAAGAAAATGGGTGTTTCGTTTGGAATTTAAGAGAAAACAAAAACTAATAAAAACAAAGCCAACTATCTCGTAATGATTTAGTTGGCTTTTTATTTTCTAAATAATTGAACAATCTAACGAATAGCTATTGCAAGTCCCATATTCAAGTTAACAGCTTTATTTTTTCGAGGAATATAATTAGGTGCAAAGGCAAACGGAATATAATCTCCTGCAAGGAAAAGATTAAATGGACCTAATCTACCTCCTAAACCTATTCCAATAGTGCTAAACTTACCATGAATTAAGGAGTAACTTAACGATGCATTAAATGCGGAAGCGGGGAAAAAGTTAGCAAACAACGAAAGTTCACTATTTGCTTTTTTAAGATTCAAAGGCATTTTAGAAAGTACTCCAATGCTGATAACATCCTTGTAAACGTAATACTCTGCACCTAAAAGAATTTTTGATTGCAATCCGGAAGAATAGGGATTTTGCGTTGTCGTGTATTTCAGACTATCTGCAATGCTTTTTCCATACTCTTCAAAAAAGTCTTGGTTCTCCTCACTCGGATTATACGAAATACCTTCAAATTTTACGCTTGAATTAACCGTAAGATTCAGAGCATTTTTACTCCAGCGCATCATTCCCAAATCCAATAAAGATGCAGAAACCTCAAGTCCCTCCATAACTTTATAAGTAGCACCTAAATCAACAGCAAACCCTGCACCCGCAAATTTTAGCAAATTTTGAGTATTAGGATTCATTTCAATAAGTTCTTTTGTGTTTTGATCAATTTTATAATCCATAAAACCCATCCCTACATTCACACTTCCATCAACAAAAAGTTCCCAGCTATCCCGATTAGCGTGTAGCTGAAGATTATTGATATGACTCGTTACATTAGCCAATCCCAATAAATATTTTGCCTTACCGCCCACTGTTAGTTTGTCGTTTATTTTTTTGGAATACCCAAACGCAAATTCTGTGTACGAAGAACCTGAAACACCAAGTGCCGAGAGATTAAAAATATTCGTGTTAAGCGTATCCGGTGCACCATACAAGGCTAGTTTAAACAAATCCTTAGGCAACGAAAAAGTCGCATTTGTCTTTTGGGTTACTCCAAAAGTATAATAGTCATTCCGTACCCTGAATCCAAATGAAAGCAGATCAATTCTTGGCTCTACAAACATATTGGTCTGAGGACGCAAACATTGGTAAAACTTATCCTTATCTCCTTGCGGGTGCATAAAGGTAATAGTTTGCGTCTTACCATCCACTTCTTTCGGATAGATAATGTCAGAAAGTGTTACGGAGTTATTGCCGCCTGCCAGTTGCAATGTAGGAAAAAGCGGTAAATCAACAAATATATTTGCTTTGGGTTGAAAAGCCGGATTCAGTTCATGCCGATAATACACATTTTTCAGGAAATAAATAGATGAAACCTGTGATTTTACCGTTGCCATCACTGAAAGCAACAGTATTATTGCGAAAATTGTCTTTTTGTTTTTCATAGCATTTACTTCTTATTTAAGATAAAATCACCTTTAACAAAAATATCTACTTTAAAACGTATATAATCTTTTGCGCTAAAAGAAATACGAGAATCAGAGGTCGCACCTGTTACTTCTGTTTTTAGTGTAAGGTACTTAATTTTCGGGATAGATGAAAGTTCAGCATTATTGAACTTCACATTAATTAAACCTTCTGTTTCGCTTGTAGCAAGACCGCTGTTGTCAACAGTAGCACTATTTAGCACATACGACTTAGGTTTAATGGTAGAAATAGTATTTTTGTTACTATCCAAAAACTCCACGCCTAGTTTTGCCTTTACGGGAAGCCTGTTCGCATAATTGAGGCGTAATAGCAAATCCTCCAGTTTCACCTCACTAGGCAACGAAGCTATATCCATTTTCAAAGTATCCTTGGCTAACAAAATACTACCTTTGTCAAACGACAACGGCACTTTCACATCTAAATCGATATTAAGGTTCTTGTCTTTTAAAAGAAACTGATTAGTAGTGTTGTCCGTTTTTGTACCGGCTGTAAAGCTAAAAGCTATATTTTCAAGATTAGTGTTTAAAATCTCATTTAGTTTTCCATAATTTCTGTCGAATGTTACCGTACTACAAACCGATTGATAAGGAGTTACAGCGGGATTTACAGAAATAGTGGTTGAGGGACTTCCATTAAAATCTAATGCAGCCTCACTTCCGTCTCTCTTCCGAGCCTTGATATAATCAAGGTTTAAGGACAAACCTATACCGTTGTAATTATTTATACTACATTTAATGGAAGGATCTGTAAGATAAATTACGCTACCTTCAGGCAAAACTTCTTTGAAAAAATCTAACTCAAAATCTCCTGTTGCTTCGAATTCTGAAATCTCAGGGAAAAGTCCCCAAATAACATCGTAATCAATGTTTTCAAAAGAGATATTTAATGAAACGTCAGTCGGTGTTAGTAATATTGGCGTTGTCGTTTTTAGAGCGAGAAGCATTTCAAAATAGCAACCTTGTGCATCAGTCTGAATAGCTATAATTGATTTATCGTTGATTATCAAACTTAAATCATTGGAACCGGGATTGATAGTAAACTTAGCCGGTGCCGGTGTAGTCTGCAAATTGCTGTTTGGAAAGGATAAAGTCAGTTCTGCCTGTGAAGATAAAGTCGAATTAACATGTAGTTTTAAAGTAGAATTTTTCAACCTGATACTGTCAATTTGGGTATTTGAAGCATCGGAATAAGCATTAAGTCTGAACTTTTCTGTTGTCTCGAATTGTGTGCCGGTACCGGGAGGAAATTGATACTGAGCTTGTATGGCATCCGCTTCAATTGATACAAAATCCATAGCATCTATGGAAAAAGTATTTTGATAACCTAAATACAAGGTATTATCTTCAATATAAAGATGTTCAACCTTGAATTTTTCAAGCAACTCTTCTATGTTGACATCTACCTTTCCTATGGGTGCTACCAAACTGTAGTCGTCAAGCATTATTTCCGTATTCACGTTACCAATGTCATAGTCATTGTTTATACACGCTGTAAATGTAAAAAAGATTAACAGAGTGAACACTGTTTTAATGGTTTTCATGGCTTTTCATTATTAAAAAGTTAAATATATCTTCGGATGAAACTAAGCAATATAAATTTGAAGCAAGAACTCTTTCTTGCATTTGTACTTACAAATATATACATAATAAACAAATAATAAAACAAAAAAGTTGTGTTTTGTAATTAAAAATAAAATTATCTTAAAATTTGAGGGTTCAGTGCTACACATCTTTACGTATTAATATTGTATGTTAGACACAAGCCGAACACTAAGAAATCAACGGATAGAAGCCGTTGCACCCCACTGAAACTGAAACACTATGGATTGGAAATCCATAGGTTTTATTGCGAATGAAATTCGCTAACGATACTGCAACCATGAAGGCTTTTTATTATATGTTTCTCATTCAAGTATTCAACTATTTTTATCTAAAAACTAGCTTTGTTAAAACTATATGAATACTTAAATTACTCTTTTGTTCTTTCTACAATTATAGAAAAATTTATAGAAACTGAAAGTAACCGCAATAGAATTGCGGGGTTTTAACCATTAACTGAAAAATAAATTTGTATATTACCCAAAGACTGGCTCTAAGCCAATCCTTGGGTAATGTTATAAAAACAGTAGAGACGGGGCAACTATCCACCCCGTCTCTACCTTCAACAACTATTCACATTTTACAAACCTACCAATTTTCATATGAGTAGTTTTCTTCTTCACCCATACTTAAGTTGAAATTTGGATCTGTAGGTGCAGTTGGCGTAGAGGCTAACTGTAGAGAGATTTCATTATCTAAACGAATTTCTTCCACTGTTGGATTGATATATTTTCTTTTTGTCATAATATTTTGAAGTTTGAAGTTAGAAATTAAAAAGAACAAAGAACAAAGAACAAAGAACAAAGAACAAAGAATAAAGAATAAGGAACAAGGAACTCGAAACGTGAAACATTGAACGTGAAACGTCTTTGTTCCTTGCTCTTTTCGTCTTTTGTCTATTATCTCACTACCACTTTTGTTGTTAGGTTATTTACTTTCACCATATAAACTCCTGCCGGAAGTGCTGTGCTTACTGTAGTAAGTGTACCGCTGATAGCTTCTGCAGCTACTTGCTGACCTACGCTGTTGAACACAT